>JALHMY010000131.1 GCA_022843805.1 Fuerstiella sp. | reverse complement strand
AGACGTTAATGGCCTGTGGGATCGATCCTGCCGTTTGGAAGCTGGCCCCCATGCAATGGCCAAACCAACATCCAATCCCTCCTCTGTCCGCCTCACGACACGTCTGTGTTATTCTCGTGCACCGATTTCACAAGTTACGCTGAACCAATACACCCGATGATTCACGTCCGGAATCCCATTGTCGAGCAGTGTTTCAAATTCGTTTCGCCAAAACCTCGCGGCGGTACCCGTCCCGGTGGTAATGACCGGCAACTTTTGCCGGTCAAAAAGATGTGGGGTACGATGAGGGCTTACGCCCTGGGCTACTTGCTGCCACCGCTTCGCGGTTAGAAAGTGCGCAACTTCAAAAGTTGGGGCCGAGGGCACTGCGTGTTGATGTCGCCAGTAGTTTTCAAACCGTGGCTCAAACGACACAAGGTCTTTTGGGGCCGGAAATCCCGCTGGCCTTGTGCCCGTGATGTTCAAATTGCAAGTGGTTGTCCACAGCAGGCTGTGGACTGGAAAGCGGCAGCAGGCTGCCGCAGTCCAGGAGAAGACTGCGGCGACTGGACAGACAGCATTTTCGTCACGACCGAATCTCCCATCGGTGCCAGTTTCCGGGTGACAACCCCAGTTGCCGCCAGTAAACTGGCAGCCACCGCCGAGTGCTCGTGATTGATTCCGCATAGGGCCGATGACCATTACCAGCCCCTTTGCACCCAGTCCACAAAGCGGAAAAGTTCAGCGCACGATCTATGCGGCGGCTAATCGCCAGACGCATCGAGCGCAATTCGTTCGTCCGTAGATGTTTAACGTCGCTCGCATGCGCCCGTGCCGCCTGGAATTCAAAGGTTCAGTACAATGCTTAACCAAGCCTTGTCGACAGTCTGGCCGCCCAATTTGGCCTTAGCATGCCTGATGACTGCATTATGCACATGCACCGCGTTTGGCCAGGGAAATGCCCTGAATCTGATTCAAGGCAACGTGTCGAACGAAAAAGGAGAGCCGGTCCCTAACGCCCGAGTCGACATCTCCACGGCTGCGCCCGTATCGGGTCCCGCAATCTTTTGCCCAAGCTGCTATCTGGATTGCCAGAAGTGGACGACGACCGGCATCGCGGGAAACTTCGAGATCGCCGGTTTGGATTCGCGTCTTAAGTTTCGGCTCGTTGTTTCAGCACCCGGCTATAAGACAGCGCAAACGGAACTCATCGCACCCGGAGAAGGAAATCCCGAGTTGATTCTGCGAGAACGCCCCGACACCGTCGATCCACTGCGAATTGTTGCGGGAGTGGTCAAGACTGACAGCGGAATACCGATCCAGGGAGCTCTCGTGGATTGTGATAGCACGATTGGCAAAGATGGGAGGCGATGGTTTTATTCAAGAGGAGTTGCTCCGGCCATTACTGACGCGACGGGGTCCTTCGTGATTGACCTCGTCGATGGTGTGTTTGGCGTCGACGTGGTGGTATCGGCTGAGGGGTTGTCCAGCAGGAAGTTTATTGGACTGCATCCGAATGCCGATCGGCAGGTTTTCGAACTTCTGGAGGGTGCCCATATCACTGGACACATCAAAAGCAACGGTCGGCCGGTTCAGGGAATGACGGTTTCCGTTGCGCAGACTGACCGGTCTAACAGAGGTGAAAAGTTTTTTCAGAAAGCAATTCCGGTCACCACTGACGCTCAAGGAAGATTCGAATTCAAGAATTTGTTTTCAGATCAAGAGTACTGCGTCTATACGGTTGTCGGCGAAGCAGACCGATCCGATTCTGCTGACGTAATCCGTACACAAAAGTTCGTTACGCCGCCAAATGGCAAGACTTTACACATGGGCTCTTTGCCGACTGTTGCCCCTGTGTCGCTTAGCGGCCGACTTGTTTCCAGCCATATTGATACTTTTGAAGACTTGAGCCTTTTGCTCATGCCTGATACAGCCTGGGACCTGATCGAGGTGCCAGTTGCGCGCGACGGTTCGTTTCAAATCGATGGTCTTCCATCTGAGGTTTATGAAATGAACCTTGCGTCAAAAACATTTGCATTGGACGCAGACAAAATTGACACGCTATTGTGGACTGAGAAGTCAATTAAGCGTCTTATCGATCAATCGATTGGCGATCTTGTGCTGCCAATAATCTCCATCGAATCTGGGAATCGGAATACTGAACGAAACGGCGTGCAAGTGCTTACTGGTCGCGTAACACTCGCCAAAGGCAAAGGTGCATCAGGAATCCTTGTTTCTGCTAACGATGGAAATTCGCCCAAGACCAGCACTTCCGACGATGGTTCCTTCACACTCGAATTCCCCGTGGGTACCGACTGGATCAAGCTCTACAAGCCAAATCCTGACGGAATGCGATTCTGGTATTTGGGTAGGTTCAAGCCGACGTTTGGCAAGAACGATGTCAACATTCAGCTTGGTCCAGAAACGTCATATGAACCCGACACGCTGTCAGTGCAACCTTAATAAACCTTAATAGACACTGGACTGCCAGGAAAACACCGGACGAACAAATAAAGCTTTGACTTCGCGGCGGGCGGAGTGAGAGCGTGGAGTTTTGTCTGGTGGTGGAGCGTGCGGCGGGGCGTTGTGGAAGAGCCGCGTGGAGCCGAAGCTCAAGGCCTTTGTTCAGGAAGCCCGGCATGACTGGCACGGCACGTGCAAATAGGGTGGTGCAATTTCCGGTGAGCGATGGAAGCGGTGAACAGATTCGGGATCCTAAGTTTTCCAGTGTTTTTCAACGTTGTGGACCAGCAGGTGTCACATCTGGACGCAGTTTCCACGGGAGGAGCCTGCTGTTTTTTTCAGCGGCCTCTGGAGAGCCGATGCCGTGGCGCTGGACCGTCGTGGCGCTGGACCATCGGCGAACAGATTGTCTTCCTGGTATCGGGCAAGCATCCGCAACGGTGCCCGAAGGTGGTGTCCGGTTCCGAGTGCCGACCATTGGCTCTGGGGAACTCGAAAGGTACAGTGAGCGGTGTCGGTCGGATTGTCCAGGTCGCGATGATGTTGCGGAGCGGATCGCGTTGGAATTACGATAGTCATTCGGAAAAGTCGTGTCCACACTAATGGGCACTTTCGGATGGTCATTTCTTTCGCTCGATCCGAATACCGAAGTTCACCCGCCGCGCAGCGGCTTACTTGAACCATCGAATGCAACGGAGCTGGCGGTGGCCAGTCGATTTTGAAAACAATGTTGACTCCCGCCGCCCCGTGATGCGGGGCGTTCGGCGACAAATGAAATCAGAACGCGAGGGCTGAAACCATGATCATCGACATCAGAAAGGACGTTCCAGACTTCCTCGACTACATTCACGGGCGTGTCGCAGAGCATGTGGTGGCAGCAAAGACGGTCAGGAAGCCGAAGCTGGTTACTCAAATCGACTTCGGGATTCGAGTTTGGCCAGGGAAACGAATTGTGGCTCGTGTTTGATACGCGACCTGACGCCAAACCAGACGGCAACTGGACCGTCCAGATCAGCAAAGTTTCTGCCTTAAAGCGACCAAACTGGCCCATCTGGCACGAGTTGACAAAGGGTGAAGTGGATACTTCATTGACCTTGACGGAGCGGGCGTATCCCAGCCTTCCTTCTCTCGATTGTCGATCTCCCGTATGATCAACATCAGGTTCCTTTTGAATTCGGAGATGGTCTAATGGCGCGTGTGTTGCAATTTGGCGAGGTTTTAGAAGCGGCGGATCATTTGTCACATGATGAGCAAGTGGAGTTGATTGACATCTTGCACCGCCGATTGGCTCAGGCTTCTCGCCAGCGCCTCGCGGCTGAGATCAAAGAAACTCGCCAGGAGTTTGCAGAAGGCCGTTGCTTGCCGACGACGCCGGAAGAATTGATGCGCGAGATCATGAAATGATGCGCGTCCTTTTGCAATCGTCGGCGTTCGTGAGGGCTGCGCGTCGGCTGATGAAGAAACATCCCGAAGCTGGCCCAACTCTCGAAGCCACATTTGTAGCGCTCATGGAGGATGCCTTTCAAGCTGCGCTGAAAACACACAAACTGAAAGGTGAACTGGCGGGTTCCTGGGCCTGTAGTGCCGGTCACGACCTGCGGCTCATCTTCGAATTCGTCCAACACGAGGGAGCCGAGGCCATCCTGCTGCAAAACATCGGAACGCACGACGAGGTTTATTGAATGAGTTCGCCGAACAAGACCGGGATAGGGGTCAGCCTTGCGGCTGAGCCCCTCCCACACCACCCGGCGTGCGGGTCCGCACCGGGCGGTTCATTTCCTCGCAGTGAGCTTCTGCCAGAGGCCCAGTATCGAGGGTTGCAGCGAAACTATAAGAGTGCGTGAAGCCGTAATGCTGGCGATGCGTTCGAAGTGGTTGGTTGAAGCGTGCCCGGAAAGGTATTGAGGGTGAATCGCCGGGGAGTGGCCTCTCGGCGGTGAATGAGAATACCCGGAGTCGCTCGTTTGCTCGCGCTATACATCATGTCATCAAAGCAACCAGTGAGACCCTGTGGTTCTTGTTCGTGCCATGAAACGCCTAATCAGCAAGGACCGCAAATGACGTTCAGGGAGCCGGATGCGTTAACTGCGCACGTCCGGATCTGCGAGGGGGCGACCTCTATCGTGCAGGGATCAAATATCGTGACACCACCAGAGGAGACGGGGGCAAACAGGGAAAACAAAACGAATCCTAAACACAAGAGAATAGCTCAACTCACCCGGAGCCGCGGGCCACGCGGTTTTGAAATGGAAACTCGATCGCCGCGGCCCGGTGAATGGGGGCGTTCGCCTCATTCAAATCGGTCCATTGGCAAAACCACTCATACTCGAATAGTCTAACCATGAAAACCAGGATTTCTCTTTTGCTGATGTTTGAAGGCAAGGCCGAAGAAGCGATGAACTTCTATATTGGCCTTTTCCCGGATTCCCATATTCTGTCCGCGAACCACTATGGAAAGGAATGACCAGGGCAGGAAGGCACAATCCAACTGGCAGTTTTTGAAGTTGCCGGCCAGCGATTGCTCTGTATTGACAGCCCCGCGAAACACGCCTTTACCTTTACTCCCTCTGTATCACTATTTGTCGACTGCACAACAGAATCCCAAATCAACGATCTGTACAGCAAGCTGTCCGAAAATGGCTCTGCACTGATGCCACTCGGCAGTTACGGCTTCAGTAAGAAATTTGGCTGGTTACAGGACCGGTTCGGTGTTTCCTGGCAATTGAATCTCCCGAATGACTGAAAAATGGCGAACAAAACGCTGAACCCGAGTTGCCGATCACGGGTTCTTGAAATGGAAGCTCACTCGCGACAACCGGGTTAGCGTTGTCGTTCTGCCACTCAAGCCGTAAACGACGGATCGAGGGAAGGCAGGAACCACAAAGGACACGGAGAGCACAGAGGCGTCGCAACGATGACTGTGCGTTGAATTTCTCTGTGATCCTCTGTGCCTCTGTGTTAAAGACTAAGTTTTTGTTTCGCGCGAGTCTGGATGATGGATGCCTTGTTCATCGCAATCAGCAAGCGACATTGAAACCGGGCTGCCGAGTTCCGCCTGGCAGAACAGGATTGGAACGCGGGACGCGACATCGAATGGTTGAGATCAGGGAACGTCCATCAATCAATGATTTCCATCGGTGACGGCTAATTCAGATCACGATGACGTTGCCATGTGACAGGTACCTTCGTAACCTGACGGCTGTGCTGCGATTCAGATGGAGATGATTCAGCGGCAGAGTCGCAAATCGAATTGAAGTGAAAATGCGAACAAAGCCATGCAGCGGAATGGCGGTGGTTCGCGAGTTGATATGGAAATCTGTCTCCCGCCATCCGCTGATGGCTGTGGTTATGCCCCGAGAGCCCTGATGAGCCGTTGCCCTGCTGAGATTGCTGACGACCTACGGTGTTTCATCAAGTCGTCGTATCCCGGCATCGACATCCGTGCCGAGCCGTGGGATCAAGATCCAAACCGGCTCGCAGTCTGCTTCACCCACGAGAAATTCTCACTCATCTATTCGTATCAACGGTGGCACTACCTAACGCACCTGATTCCCGCCGACTATCAAGAACAGCAACTGTCCACGTCGGTGTGGTTTGAATTGGCGCCAGGCGAGTCACCAGAAGACCTTCGATATCCGGATGAACAACTGATCGCAGACATCACGCCTGATGTCATGCACATTCTGCAGGGTACAGGATTCTTCAATCGTCTTGACGACGTAATGTGTCCGGCCGACGCCGGTTTAACTCGGGCGCAATGCTGGGGCGATTTTCGAAACGCAAAACCACTTCTCCATAAATGCGGGATCACCGAGGATGAACTGTTCGACGTACTTCACGTCTTGATGCTTCAAGGAGGATTTTGCGACTGCGAGATACTCTATAATGTGGTCGAAGAAAACCGCCTGACGGCAGAATACTGGAAGGCACGTGCAGAAGGATTGGAACCACCGAACCCGCACAAAGGGGCAGAACCAATAAGCCTTTGACTTCGCGTTGGCGGATTGTGATCGAGGGGCAGTGATCGTGGTTGGCGGCGGCGGACGGGAAGGCGTCAAGCCGAAGGTTTTCGAGAAAGGCTTTGTTCAGGAAGCCCGGTGAAATCAGGGCGGTCGATGGATCGCAGCTCGCGAGTGCGGATAGGGTAAAGCAATCCGCGCTGACGGTTGGAATGGGCCAATGAGATGACCATGAGAAGCGGGGATGATGGCCGAACTTGCGAATCCGCCCATTCGACAGGCTGGGTGCGGATGCCGGAGCGTGCGGAAGGATCTGAAAAGCAGAGCGCCGCACTGACGCTCCAACAACAGTCAGAAGAACAGTTCCCTATAGCAAACGCCAGAGGTTCCCTTTAGAATTCGCTCACAGTAACCCCCGGCGCGACAGCGGCTTACTTGAACGATGTGCTGCAACGAACCTGACCAGCACGTCTCGGATGCTGTTCAAGCCCCGCGCGGGCTGGATTGCAGAGCGTGGCTCGTTCGGTGTCTCAACACATTAAAAGGAAAAAATATGGAACAAAAACCAAACGGGAAACCATCGTTACGCTCTGAAGCCATCGCTGCTCTTTTGGGCGCCAGCGCCGGTTCCGGCATTGGGTGGCTCATATGGGTCGCAACGAGCAACATTGGAGTGGCTATTGGGATGGCAGGTCCAATAGCAGCTCTCACGAACATCATCCTCCGCAAATTCATAAAATGACAGGTATTGCGGTGGCACCGGTATCGCCGTTACTACTTCACCAATGCCGAACAAAGCGTTGGACACGGAGCGGCGTATCGTGCGGTTTTGAAATTGAAACATCACTTGCCGCGGCCCGGGCAACGCTGGCGTTCGGGCGGGCTCTGAGATCGCAAAGGGAGGACCGATGATTCAATCAAGCGTACGACGGTTTGCTGCAGGACTGCTGTCGCCCTTGTTACTTTTCCACTTCACATTGCCCTGCATCGCCGGTCCTGAGAACAAGCAAGCAGAGTTCGTCGCATCGGCCGTTGCTTCGACGCTCAGGAAAGCCGAGCAGGTATTCGGATTTTCCGGAATCGTCCTGGCAGAATACAGGGGTGAAATTCTCGCGGTGATCGCGGTCGGATCTCGCGATGGCAATGCCGAGCATCCGATCACAGAAGACACGCTGTTTGAGTTGGGCTCCGTGACCAAGTCGTTCACTGCGGCCACTTGCCTCGTTCTGGAGCAGCAAGGCAAGCTGACCATCGACGATTCCATTAGCCTTCATTTGCCCGGCGTTCCCGAAAGCTGTCGTCCGATCGAAGTTCAGCATCTACTGCGGCACACGTCAGGGATTCCCGGAACCAACTACGGCCCATACTCAAACGACATTGAACTACTGACGCCGATCTTTCTCAAAGGTGGTCCGACGTCTCCGCCGGGTACGAAATTTGAATATTGGAATCAGGGCTACGCACTGCTCAGCGCGGTGATTGAGAAGTCGAGCGGCAAGACTTACACCGACACGGTTCGCGAACTGGTCTTTCAGCCCGCGGGAATGACCACGGCCTGTTTCACGGGCGACACGATTGCGGACGCTAAACATGTTGCGATCGGTCAGTCTGAAACCGGCAAAGACCGCAGTGCACTGGAACCGCCGTATGGCGATTTCTATGGGCTTCAATATCGAGGAATGGGCGGAGTCGTCGCCAATGTTCGCGATCTTCACAAGTTTATTCAGACGATTCGCAGCGCTCAATTTCTGGACGAAGCCCGTCGGGAGAAACTTCTGACCACCGGACCGACTGATTACGCCATCGGCTGGAAAGTCAAATACGTCGGCGACGCCCAGCAGCGAGTCTTCCATTCTGGAGCTGTTCGCGGATTTCTCACCTCGGTGACATGGTATCCGGGAGAGGACAGTTCGCTGATCATCATGGCCAACAGCGACAACAAACGATCGTTCATCGAGGTCGAACAGGCACTGGTCACGATTCTCGAACGCCAGCTTCTGCGCACCCCGCAAGATCAGCAATTCACTGCCGAAGAGCGTAAAACTCTGGCTGGTACATTCAGCGGCAAGATCCCCAATGGCCGAACTCTCACAATCTCCATCACCGAATCCGACAGCGATAAACTCGACGTCTCCATCGACTGGGGCGGTGGCCTGAAGTCTCAGGGAGTCCTTGCCAAACGCGGCAAGAACCAATTTTCCCACCTGGACGTCACAGGCTCCGTAGTGCCCCTCGAAACGCATTCAGCCGATGGCAAGCCTGTTGATCGGATTTCAATGTTCGACGCCAGCTTCAACCGGAACCAGCAATCCGTGCCGAGCGAGTGTCGGGCACAAAATGAAACAACGAAGGCCGAACAATGATCGGGATAGGTGTGGGAACACTCTGCTTTTGCTCGATCCGCAAGAGACGTTATCCACGTTTACAACTCGAAACGCTTTGGCGCAATAGTTCGTTTCATGGGAAAAGAGGGAACAATTCTGGATATGGGGAGCAGCCTTGTGCAATGCGGCTCGATGGAGATGGCTAAGCGTAGGAGAAAAGGGAAAAACTGGCGTTACTGCCGTTGTGAATGAAAACGGATCGTTTGCTGTGAATCCTTTTGCTCTCATGGCTCTCCTGAAAATATGAGGCAGAACAAAGTCTGAAAGACAAGAATCGCTTCTTTGAAATTGCACGCGGCTCGGCGCTGGAATGTGCTTCGATGCACGACGTACTTGCTGTTTGCGGCGCAATTGACCTGGAATCGAATCGTTGTGACAAATCTGACTTGAAACAAATCGTCTCGATGCTCACGCGATTGATTCAACGAACCGGGGCCGTATCGGAGGGTTCGATCGAGTACGAGGTCGGTTGGAGTCGGAAATCCTGCTGGCCTTGTGCCCGTGATGTTCAGGTTGAAAGGAGTTGTCCACAGCAGGCTGTGGACTCGAAAGCGGCAGCAGGCTGCCGCAGTCCAGGAGAAATACTGTGGCGACTGGACAGACAGCATTTTCGTCACGACCGAATCTCCCATCGGTGTCAGTTTCGGGGTGACAACTCCAGCCGCCGCCAGTAAACTGCCAGGCACCGCCGAGTGCTAGTGATTGATTCCGCATAGGGCCGATCACCATGACCAGCCCCTTTGCACCCAGTACACAAAGCGGAAAAGTTCAACGCACGCTCGATGCGGCGGCTAATCGCCAGACGCATCGAGCGCAATTCGTTTTATGGCAATCAAAGTCAGGGTCCATTTTTCGTACTCGTACTCAGTGAAACGGTACTCGTACTCGTACTCGAAAGGGTTGTGATAAACGAACCGATCTTCGATCACGAACGACTTGATGTGTATCGTCTGTCCATCGATTACGTCGCGTTCTCGTACCGGATGGCAGGGACACTCGGCGGCATGAATCGTCCGGCGCGTGACCAATGGCTGCGCGCAGCTCAATCTATTCCATTGAATATCGCCGAAGGCAATGGCAAATCGAATCTCAAACGCATCGTGTCTATGCTCACTCGGCTGATTCAAAGAACTTCGAGCGTTTCTGAGGGTTCAATCGAGTACGAGTACGAGTACCGCGCTGCTGAGTACGCGTACGAAGAAATGCCGGAACAAGGCCATGCAGCGGAATGGCGGTAGGCAGCGTGCTGAAATAGATTCGATACTCTTTTCCCGCCATCCGCTGATGGCGGTCTTTCTGCAACAGATGAAAACTCGTCGTTACTTGAGACATTGAACGATGGCAAAACGAAAATCGACGAAGACGAAGAAGACGGCGACCAGGAAGTCGCGACCTAAGCCGAAGTATCAGGTCTTCGTTAGCCATGCGACAGCGGACAAGTGGATCGCAACTACTTTTTGTGAGAAGATTGACGCAACTGGCGCGACATCGTTTCGCGACGATCGCGACATCGATGGCGGTGATAGCATTCCGCAGTCGATACGCACCGAAATCCAGGTATCGCGAGAATTGGTGGTCCTGCTGACGCCAGACTCGATCGAGCGACCTTGGGTCTTGCTCGAAGTTGGGGCCGCGTGGGGTCGACGAGAGGATTATCGGATTGTTCCGGTACTTTGCCATGTCACATTTGATGCGATCCCTGATATAATCGAAGGCAAGAAGGCGTTTCACATTAATGACTTTGACAAGTACCTGGACGAATTGAAGCGTCGGGTGAGAAAATGACGGCTACAGCAACTCCAACTTTCGACGTGTTCCTTTCTCACAATTCTCGCGATCGCGAGTTTGCGGCAGATGTCGCAGAGAGACTGAAGGCGGAAGGCCTACAGCCATTTCACGACGCAAGCATCCCAATCGGGCAAGAGATTAGCAAGGCAATTTGGGACGCCCTTGCAGAATGCCATGCGTTCATCGTCATTGTGTCTCCGGATTCGGTACCCGACGCAATGGGAATGATCGAATTGGGGGCCGCGATGGCATGGAATAAACCAATCTTTGTCTTATTGAATGGTCCAGCATCAACTCGCGTGCCCGAAGCTCTTGCCACTTACCAGGTCTATCCTCGCAATCGTATCGACGAGGTCCTGACCCAGATCCGCCGAAACGTCGAACCAATTTCAGACGATGAGCGTCAAGTGCTGGTGGAAACCTACAGTGACCTTGGTGTACCGGCAGATCGCCTCAGCCAGTCGCCTCGAGAACTTCAACAACTCGTAGAGAAATTCAACGAGAAGACATACAAGCACCTTTCAGGAACGCGTCTGCTGTCGGAACTGCTGCGAATGCGGAAACAAGCGAAGCTTCCACGGTTAAGCCCAATAGGTGGCAGAATAATGCCGTGAACGTGCGCACTCATTTACGCGGCAACTGAAATCACCATCTTCCGTTCGTGCCCTGTTACGGCCGCGGTTCTGGCATTAAGGCATTCCCGTCTTCATCGTACTCGTACTCAGTGAAACGGTACGCGTACTCGTCTCGTACTCGAAGGGACTTTGATGAACGAACCAATTGTCGATCATGAGAGACTCGACGTTTATCGCCTTTCGATCTACTACGTGGAATCGAATCGTCGTGGCAAATCTGACTTGAAACGAATCGTCTCGAAGCTCACGCGATTGATTCAACGAACCGAGGCCGTATCGGAGGGTTCGATCGAGTACGAGGTCGGTTGGAGTCGGAAATCCTGCTGGCCTTGTGCCCGTGATGTTCAAGTTGAAAGGAGTTGTCCACAGCAGGCTGTGGACGGGAAAGCGGCAGCAGGCTGCCGCAGTCCAGGGGAGGATTGCGGAAAAGTTCAATGCGTTCTGAATTTTGACCACTGATGATGACCGGCATGGGTTCAAAACGGAGGTGCTTCGAATTCGTTTGTTACCCGAGGCATCAGAGGGCGTGGCGAAGGAATGGCGGCGGAAGACGCCGGAGGGGCCAGCCTGGACGGAGGCACGGATTGTTCGGTATCCGACGTAATACGTTCCTCTTTCAGTTCTGCCCCGGGATCGCTTTGCATTTCAAACAGGAAACGCGAACAAACGGATTCCCGGCGTTTCCCCCATTTCATGCGTGTGCTGGCCCGCGTCAATGTCAGGTGATCCATCGCTCGGGTGACACCGACATATGCCAGACGCCGCTCTTCGGCAATATCCTTCTCCAGATCACTATCAATGCTGCGCTTGTGAGGCAGCAGGCCTTCTTCCATTCCAACCAGATACACTCGAGGAAACTCCAGCCCCTTGGCAGAATGCAGAGTCATCAGCCGTACTGAATTGTCGGCCATCTCGTCATCCTTGCCTGTCTGGTCATCCCGATCCATCAGTGCGGTTGTTTCGAGGAAACCCATCAGCGTCGGTTCGCGTTCCTTTTCAGCATACTGACCGATGGAATTGACGAATTCTTCCAGGATGTTTTTTCGAGATTCCTGCTGAGCTTCTTCCTTATATTGTTTGGCAATTTCTGCCTCGTAATTGATTTCCTTCAGCATTCGCCTGAGCGTATCTGCCATCTGCAGAGGCGCCATGATCATCTGCTCGCGATAGCGCTGCAAAAGTGAACGGAACGCCTGCAGAGCGGTCATGGTCTTTGCAGGCACAACTCCGGCCGCCTGCGCTTCAGGCAGAATTTCCCACAGACTGCTGCCTTTTTTGACAGCAATCTGAATCAGTTTTTCAACGGTTGTTGCCCCAATCCCGCGCGAAGGGGTATTAATGATGCGCAGAAGTGAAACTTCGTCTTTGGGGAAGGCCATTGCCTTGAGATAAGCCAGAAGATCTCTGATTTCCCGGCGATCGAAGAATGACTGCCCCCCCACAAGCATGTAGGGAACCTTCAGCCGACGAAGCTCCTGCTCGAAAATTCGGGGCTGCTCGTTGGTTCGGAACAGAATCGCCACATGTTTTGGCTTCACACCCAGTTCTGTTGTCAGGTAGGCGATTTCGCGGACAACATTCTCCGCTTCCGCCGTCTCATCATCAAACGCCATAATGCGAACCGGAGCACCCGACTTTTTGTGCGGAATCAGAGTCTTATCGTGACGATGCCTGTTGTGCTTTACCAGGCGGTTGGCACAGCCAAGGATCTGGTCGGTGCAGCGATAATTGTTTTCCAGACAAACCGTGCGAGCCCCAGGAAAATGCCCGGCAAAATTGATGATGTGTTCAACTTCCGCACCTCGCCAGCCATAAATTGACTGATCGTCGTCACCTACGACGCAGATATTGTTATGGCCGGCCACCAGCTTTTCGACCAGCTGGAACTGCACGCCATTGGTGTCCTGATACTCGTCGATTTGAACATGATCAAAGCGGGACTGATGCTTTCGCAGCACTTCCGGATACTCTCTGAACAGCCGTGCCGTCAGCAGCAGCAGGTCATCAAAGTCTACGGCTCCACTGGCACGCAGCTGTTTTTGATATCGTCGGTAAGCCATCGCGGCAAGAAAGTCAAAGTCCGCCTCAATATGATTGCTGGCTTCATTTTCTGTAATTCCGTGCATCTTCCATCGACTGATCCGATTCAGTAAATCAGAAGGACGCATGGCGGAGTCGCCCACCCGGATATCTCGAAGGGCTGTCCTCGCTGTCGATTCCTGGTCGCCGCGATCATAAATCACGAACTCTTTCGGGTATCCCAGCGAATCAATATCGTCGCGGAGCACTCGAACGCAGTACGCATGAAATGTGGAAACGACGGGTCGCTGTTTCAGCTGCTTTCCAAGCAGCTTTTGAGCACGTTCCCGCATTTCCCGAGCCGCTTTATTGGTAAACGTGACCGACAGGATTCGATCCGGTCGAATCCCATGTCCAATCAGGTTGGCCATGCGATACGTGATCACTCGCGTCTTACCGGTTCCGGCACCTGCCAGAACCAGAAGCGGTCCGGAAAGGACGCTGACCGCTTCTCGCTGCGGAGCATTTAGACCAGTGAGATTGATCATGAGGTCGGAAAAATCAAATTTCGAGAAGCAACGTGGGAGAAATCACACAGATTCCATTCCTGTAATTCGGCCAAAGGATATCCCGCCATGGATGAAAGGCAATCAGAACGGCACGTATCTGCCCATTCTGTGAATGCTTCCGGACAAAAATATTGAATATAAGATTCTGGTAATGAACCACTTATGGCTTTCCAGAATGTATCCAGCCGTTTTGTTGCACACCAATTGACAGGCTGTGGGAAGCCATAATAATCGTCGCTTTCAGACACTCTGATGCTGTTTCCGTTTGAGTTTTTGCGGTATTCCGCCGACTGCCCTGTAAAGATTTAATGTTTCCGGCACGAATTGGCAAAATGGCGGCTGGATTTGAATTGCTGCATCGCGGAGTTGTCCACCACTTCGTACACTGTTTTTTTTGGCCGGTCTTTTATCGGACCGGAAGGGGCTGATTGTTGTCTCCTCTGAAAAAACCGATCCCACTGTATCTCACTGAAGAGCAGCGTACCGGGCTGCGTCTTGCGGGGAAATTCAACGCCCAGCTGATGGATATGCTTCGGGAGCATGTGCGTGCAGGAGTCACCACGGATCAGCTGGATCGACTCGCCTATGAATATACCATCGAGCATGGCCATCAGCCCGCCTGCATAGGTTATCATGGCTACCCCAAAACAATCTGCACCAGCGTCAACGAAGTGGTCTGCCACGGGATTCCCAATCAGGTTGAACTGAAAAATGGTGACATTGTCAACGTCGATATCACGACCATCGTGAATGGCTGGTACGGTGATCAGTCGGAAACATTTATGGTGGGTGAGGTCAGTGCTGCAGCCCGGCGACTGATACAGACAACCTTCGATTCGCTTTACGTCGGCATTCGAGCGTGTCGTCCCGGCGGTACTGTCATGGACATTGGGCGTGCCATACAGTTCTTTGCTCAAAAAGCGGGATATTCCGTTGTCCGTGAATATCAGGGGCACGGAATTGGGCGAGAATTCCATCAGGAACCCGGCGTCCCCCATTTCCCTTCTCTGACATCCAGCCGTGATATTCTGCGACCGGGAACCTGCTTCACCATTGAGCCCATGCTCAACATCGGCGGCTGGAAAACCCGACTGGACAAAAAAGACGGCTGGACCGTACGCACGCTGGATGGGTCACTGTCTGCTCAGTTTGAACATACAATTCTGATGACGGAAGTTGGTCCGGAGATTCTGACACTCACAGAAAATGGACCGCAGGAAGGACATCGCTTCTAACCAGTCGCTTGTTCTCAACTTCGTCACGCTGATCGTTACCCACGCTGATCGTTACCCATACAGTGCTCAGGGGCCGTTTCGTTGAAATCCTCCGGACAGGAATTATTCGCATTTGATTTGATCGGTGATCTGCACGGGCATGCCGATGAACTTGTTGAATTGCTGACAATTCTCGGTTACTCCGAACGCAGCGGAGTTTTTCGTCACCCAACGCGAACCGTCATCTTTTGTGGCGACTTTATTGATCGCGGTCCACAGATTCGCGACGTTCTGACCATTGTACGAAACATGGTCGAGAACGGATCTGCTCAGGCAGTGATGGGTAACCACGAATACAATGCCATCGCGTATCACACAGAGCGTACGGACGTTCGCGGTGAATTTTATCGACGTCATTCTGCTCAGAATGTACGGCAGCATTTGGAGACGATGAACCAGCTTTCATCCGGTGAAATGCTGGATGCGCTCGCATGGTTTCGTTCCCTGCCGATTGCCCTTGATCTTGGGAAACTCCGGGTTGTTCATGCCTGCTGGGATCCTTCCGGCATTCAGCTGATTCTTCGGGCACTGAAGGAGTTTGGACCGTTCTCAACGGACTTTCTTGATCGATCCACCTGCAAAGATCATGAATTATATGAAGCTGTTGAACGCGTTCTGAAAGGCCCCGAACTCAGCCTTCCATCCGGATTCTTCGTCAGAGACAAGGAAGGCAGTGAGCGAAAACAGATTCGTATTCGCTGGTTCGAAGAACCTGCGAATCACAGTTTCAGCACCTATGCATTGCCGACCGCTGTTCATGATGAACTGGCGCTGCGACCGCTGGAAGGGAATTTTCGCCCCGTTCCTTACCCGGCCGACGGCCCGCCCGTTTTTATCGGTCATTACTGGATGAATGATACAGTGCCTCATCCTCTGACTGGCAATATTGCCTGCCTTGATTATAGCGTTGCAAAAGATGGGTACCTCTGTGCTTACAGGTTTGATGGCGAATCGCAGCTTCTGCCCAGTCGTTTCGTGACGGTGGCCAGCCGCAAACGTTCGTGAGCCACCGACCTAAGGCGCTTTCAGACAAAATAAGTGTCGCCTTTTGCTCCGCAAAAGGCTGCTCTTTCGCAGAGCGAAAGGCGACTATGGCGGTAACTTATTGTTTTCCAGGTCCTAAGCTGATTTCAATGACCTGAACCGCAGATACGCAATAACCGCAGATACGCAACGAACGGTCGGCCGGATCACACAATTCTGTTTACAGGTTTGGAAGCGTGATGCTGCTGCGAACGCCTTTTGGGTCGTACAGATAGTCGCTGACCGTGAATCCAAACCCGTCATTAATTTCCCGCTCTGCTCGTCGAGCCCACGGTGTTCCCGGGTGATTGTTGATCACTTCGCGCAGCCGTTCTACGGCCGCTTTTTCTTCTGAAACGACCATGGCAAGATATTCTTCCCGAGTCATTTTCATATTGAATGTCTGTTTCAGCCGAGCATACTGATTTTCATCCGGCACGATCTGCTGAGGATTCCAGGAGAATACCCATCGGTTTGACTTCTCATTTGCTGGCTTTGGCATCTCATTGGCATGTTTGTCCAGTGCCAGAAGAAACTGATAAAGCCGTAATCGGAACACATACAACTGTGCCAGTGCCAGATCATACCCGGCTCGCCAGCGACTGGACGTTTCGCCGGCTCGAAGTGGCTGGATCTTAGTGAGCAATTCGATGGTCTCTTCCGTGAGCAGCATCGCTTTCGCAGCTTTCACTGCCTCCGAAGCAGCCGTCTGACGAAAATCATTCAGTCCAATCAGATATTCTCTTGTGATGTTGAGCCCTGGGTCGTGCGACGGAAACAACAGTCTGTCGTCAGAAGGGTTCAGGCGAACGATGACCTGCCACAGAGTCTCACGGAACGGACTGGAGACTCTCTCTTTCACGTACGCCGGGCGACTCAGAAGCAGCGGCTGATATTCTCTCATCGCATGGAACTCATAGCGACGCTTGTCGTTTGCTCCTTCTCCCGCAAGGTTCTCTTCTTTACCTGGCAGAACAAAGAAGATACCGCCCGTTTCCCGTGCAGTTCGCACCTGTTCATACGGTCCAAAGCCTGCCGACTGAACGTCCCAGCGAGGATGCAGACCATTCCACTGCAGACACTCGGGGTATTCGGTTTCGGGACCTCGACGAATTCGAATCCAGAAACTCTCGCCACTTTCCTTGTGAGTCCACAACTGCTGTGCGTATGGATAGCCAAACATGCTTTCACGACCAAGGAAATACACAGGAGCTTTTGCCGACCGAGCAGCCGTGATCGCCTCTTCAACGTAGTCGCCGTCATCTCCCGATTCATCAGAAACAACGATGATTGCCAGCTTGCGTTTTCCCCGGATTGCCATCTGACGGTACTTGCCAATAATCGCGGCAATCGCCTGATTCATATTTTCCTGACCGGATGCATCAAACGGCATATTGTCAAATGCCTTGCTGATCTGTTCAGCATCCGCAGTGGGTTTAGGCGTCAGTTCATGAATCGTCGAACCGTAGCTGGCGACGACAGTGAGCAGTAATTCACTTCCCCGCCGCAGGTCGGCGTCCTGTTCCGCTGCAATTCCCAGCTCTTTGTAAACTCGCAGATAGTTTTCACGGATCTCTTTCCGATCATCATTGAGACTTTCGGATTCGTCGAACAGCCAGACAACCGTGACTTTCTGCTGACGCATCATGCGAATGATTTCCTGGGTGATGATCCCCAGCGCGGCTCCATATCCTTCGACCATCGAACCAACTTCGCCTGTGATTTCACCCTCCCCCAGCTCTGCCCCAATTGTATCTTCTGCAGGCAGAGCCAGATCGGTAAGCACTGGTCGAATGTCGGCTTCGCGCATGACATTCGCTTCCTGGATATTGACGGGTGCCGCTGCTGGCTGAGTATTGGCGCCGACCGCCGTGGACGGAGTTCCGCCAGCAAGCACATTGAGTGTCTCTGACGGGGTCGTCTCAATATCGACCTCCCGAGTCAGGTCCTCCTGAGCGAGCTCCTCAGTAAAGATGGACTCCAGAATGACCTCGGGCATCAGCGTCGGAACGACGACAGGAATCATCAGCAAAATCAGCACAATCACGCCGTGCAATGCCAGCGACACCAAAACAGAGGGCAGGTTCCTGACAAGCTCGGTCACCGATTCAGCTCCTCATGGTCGATTCACAGCATTCCCCGATACGCGGAAAAACGCTGAGCGTAACACTTCAGCCATTCACCAGATTCAGCCAGCGTGATTACTCGCAGGTTTATCCCTGAATTTTCACGATTTCAGCTTTTGCCTGTCCATCATTCTTCCTCGAACCACGAATCGGTTCAAGTATTTCGTCCCCAACATTTTCCGTTCAACTTTAAACGGCCCCGCCCCGCCCATCAGGTTTTCCAGATGTGCGCATCATGCAGCAAAATACCAGCCCAATGAAAGATCCCAGGCTTACCATACTTCCTGCAAGAAAACTTGTCGGTCGGTAAGTCCACTGAATCTGGTGAGATCCGGCGGTTACACGAACAAAACGGGCGAATCCGCCCTCCGCTTCGGGCGAATTCGGCTGCCCGTCAACCGTCACCTGCCAGCCTGGCAGCATCAGTTCTCGCAATCCAACCACGGAATCCTCAGCTAAAGTGATCTGAAAAGTGATGTCGGAAGGGCTTCGGCCCACCCATGACCAGGCAGGACGAATCTCAGAATCTCGAATGAACACCCGCGACGGCGGATCCTTAAAACGATAGAGAAAACAGGGTGACATTCCCCGGTTCCAGACATTATTGAGAAAACTGTCTGGACCCTCACCCATCAGTTCGATCTCCGGAGCCAGCATGGGAATGCGGTCCGTCGTCAGCAGATGAGTCACACCTCGCTTCATCAGTTTTTCAACCTCCGGCGGCGAAGGAAACGGTGATGCATCGGCCTTGTCCGGACCGGTCCGATAAGTCTTCTCATCGACATAATATTCCGCAGGTCCAAGCCCCAGATACTGAGGAACACTGCTGACGCCGTAAAGGTTCGTCACATTCGGGCCAGGAGCGAGTAATCGCACGTTTCCTTCTCCCAGCTTCGACAATTCAGCTCTGACCCAGCTATCCTTCAGCCCGTGAACCGGTGCATCTTCAACCGCAACCGCATCTCGCACAGGGTACTGCGAAGATGCAGTTACGTCGAACAGTGTCAGCACTCCAATCATCAGTGAAACGAGATATCGAGTTACTGGTTTTCTTCGAATGAGCAGTGCGTCGAGCGTCTGGCCGGCGATAATTCCCGCCGCCACCGTTGTGATGATCGTGTAACGACCAGGGCCCATAAAGAATCCAAAGCCGGGCAAATGTCGACTGATGGGGATCAGCCAGCCCGTCGCATAGATTAACGACAGAATTCCCAGCAGTGCCCAGCAGCGCCAAACCTGTTGATCAAGGCGCATTCGAAGCCTCGCACCAGCGGACAGGATGAGCAGGGCCAGAGGCAACAGACCAAAGTACATATGTGCCTCAACCTGATTCGTCGCCGACGAAATACTCAGCAGCGGATACATGCTGAGTTCCCGCGTCGCCACGGCCTCCGGAGTGTGCCAAAACCACCACGAGGCGAAAAGCTGAGTGATATACACTGGTGGCAGATGTCCATATCCCGGATCAAACGCAGTGCTGACACCTTCTCGCTGACTCAGCCGCTTTAGTTCCAGTGTTGGAATCAGCTGAACGGATGCGAGCGCCAGAGATACCAGAATGGCTCCAACAACCGGCAGTACGGCGACTCCCGATTTTCTGATCGATCGTGTCGTCTGTATTCCGGTTGCCGATTCTTCTCTGCTGTTCTGCCAGCCTCGAATCACCGCATAGCCGCAGCAACACAGCTGCGTAATAAATGCGAGCGTAAAGTGTCCGGCAAGCAAATGTGCGGCAAAGACACAGGACAAACAGGCAAACCGCCGAAGACTGGGTT
Source organism: Fuerstiella sp. (assembly GCA_022843805.1). GTDB lineage: Bacteria > Planctomycetota > Planctomycetia > Planctomycetales > Planctomycetaceae > F1-80-MAGs062. The sequence goes on along the minus strand of JALHMY010000131.1, from coordinate 1,803 downwards.
GGCGAAGCAGTCGATCCGTCATCCAAAGCGACGCAGGAAACCAGACTCCGCCAATGATGCTCCATTCAAGCGACACTCGAGCGGGAAACCAGCCGTAGACAAAAATCACGGCCGCCAGCAACGCTGATCCATGCGAGACATTCTGAGTGCGAACAAATCGCCACGTCAGCAGAAACGCCAGAATGTAGTGCAGCACTATGGTTGTGCTGTAAGCCGAATTGATATCAAGAAATCGATACAGGAAAGGATTGAGCGGGTAGAATACGCCCGCCTGGCTTTCCGCCAGAAGTGGATATCCGAGTCCCGTTCGGTCATGCCAGAGAGGAATCTGGTTATTGCGCAGAGCTTCTGCCATGACCTGTTTTTGCGGGAAGAAATAGGGATACGTATCGCCGCCGACGAGTCCTCCGCCCGTCACCAGCGTTCTCCAGATCGCCAGCGCCACGCCAGTTGCAATCACGGCAGCGGAGACCCATTGCACACGAGTCACGGTGGCCGCCCCAGGAATTGTTTTGCAGTACCTGTTCATCCTCACAACACTAGCGGATTCCAGCGGCTATGCAATTCCGACGCGATAAAATGCCTGGCACCTGTCGCGCAAGCTGGCATTCTTCGCAACCGCCATGCAATTTTTGCGGAGCAAAAAGGCGACACGATTGTTCGTGTTTGTGATGAGATGATTGTTCTGCGGGGCAACACATTCCTTTCATCATTCACGATTCAGAACAGCCTTGACCGAGAGTTGTTACCATCGCTGCAGCAGGGAAAAATCAGGCAGAAAATTTCAGGGCAGAAAAATGAATCGCAGTGCTGTCTACGGCCCAGCGGGCCAGGACCCAAAGGCGTGGACATAGTTTCGTCTTTCTCTCCGCGAAAGAAATGCTGCTTTGACGAGGCAAAGGTAAAGGCAACAAAGAAGCAAAATCACCTGCAAAATGTCTGCGATTGGGCTGGCACCTTGCCGTTCACAAGACACCACCCTCATCGGAAAAAGCTTAAGTCCACGGCATCGGACCAGGACCGGGAACCGCAGATCTGCCACAGGCCCAAAGGGCAACGCCGTGAAGCATTTCTATCAGCAATCAAAGCGGCATCTCTGTTGGCCAGTCGATGTCCGATTCTCCAACCGCGACAGGGGTTGCACAACGAAGCCTGGGGTCGCCGTGAACACTGCGCACCCCAGGAAAAAAACACCACAATGCGATTGAACCCCATCGGGCAACGCCGTTAAGGATTTTGAATCGTTTAACCCGTGGCCGAGAGGCCAGGTTGTTCAGACTCGCTGTGGCCTGGCCTCTCGGCCACGGGTTAAACGTCTCAGTTTTTCGGTGCAGGAATCCTTAACGGCGTTGCCCATCGGGGTTCCACAACATGATTAAGGATCGATCGCTGCTGCCTTGTGGAACCCTTTCAGGGTTCGGAGATCGGAGCGAACCAGGCAACCCAGGAATCACATTGATCAAGCTTCCCAAAGTCCGCAGAATTCAAGAACGCCCGAAGCTGTGGAAAACGCACATCTTGCCATCCTGGGGAGAATCAGGAGTCTTCATCAGGATTTTACCTTTTGTCTCGGCGTCCCTCAGTAGAACCTTGCCAGCTTCCACAGGTCGGAATAAAATTCCACCTCACCGTGATAAAACCCGTGGTAAGGATCTTATCAGGGAATTTCCCCCTGATAATTACATTGTTGAACTTAACCGCTTTGTGGGGGTATGGGCGCTTCTGTTGAAAGTAGTGCTCTGTCACGCTATGAATTTCGGGTAGTGGACCTTGCTAAAGGTCCTGCAGCCACGGGATCTTTAG
>JALHMY010000130.1 GCA_022843805.1 Fuerstiella sp. | reverse complement strand
CTTCGCTGCGCGGGAGGGGAGGGTTTTGAAAACCTCCTCCCCCAGCAAAGCTGGGGGAGGTCGATCGAGCGAAGCAAGATCGGGAGGGGGCTGGTGAACAGCGGGTTGCGGGTGTTATTGGTACGGCGTTGAGTGCAACCAGCGGCGGGCCCTCCCCCGGCCTGTCGGCCGACCCCTCCCACTTCGCTTCGCTGCGCGGGAGGGGAGGTGCGCGGGTACAGATCGTTTAAAAAATTCATCTGGCCTGGTGATGGCCAAAAAACGAAACGGTTGCGAGAATCTTCGAACGTATATTCAGACATTCGAATGCAGGTCCATACGCGCACCGGAGATCTCGTCCAATGAATCATTCGCGACGCCAGTTTCTTACGGCCGTTTCACATGCAGGATTGTGTTCCGCTGGAACGGCGTTTCCTGGGACGGGACTCGCCGCGGCTCAAATTGCGGGGGAGCGTCCTGAGCAGGTTGCCGGCATTGAGGTGATCAATCCGTGCAGTCGTGTGCCTGTGTCGTTTATAATCGACGATTCCACGTGTCTGGTGAATCTCGCGCATTATGCGATGCCGCAGTTTTCAGAAACATGGCCGCAGCGACTGGACTATCAGAAGCCATGGTGGACGTGGCCACGTGAGATTCCTGATTCCTTTGTGCGGAAATTTGGCGAATGGTGTGCCGAGCGTGATATACGCGGCAAGTACAGTATTGTTCCTCAGCCAGCGTGTGTCGGCTGGGTCGATCGGGAACTGCCGGGCTGGTCCTTTCGGCAGCTCGACGCCAGCCTGAAGCTGGTTCGAGAGCTGCTAATGCCGAACTGGGATATTCATCCGGAAATGGCGACTCATACGCGGGTGATCGACACGAAAACAGGTCGCCCCTACCCTGACCGGGGGCCGGACTGGATGGAAAACTGGAGCTGGACGACCGGCAAATCGGTTGATCAGCTCACTGACTATCTGATGTATTCACTGACAATTCTGAAGAACGCGGGACTTCCCTGCGAGGGCATCACTACTCCGGGGGGATTTGCCGGGCGAGTTGTTCCGGAGCTGGCTCAGGCAACTCTGCGTTCGGTCCGAGATGTTTTTAACGCAGAGATTCCGCACTACTTTAAGTTTCTCTACACAGGCAAGGAAAGTGTTGTTCCCCGAGTGGAGTATGCTCGCGGACTGAAGTCGGCTTCACCGGAATGCGTTGTCTCAGTCATCGGCTGTACGGGCGACTGGTTTGGTGGGTGGGACGGCGATGAAGCGGGAAGTCCGGATCAGTTTATTACCGAGGATCTGACGACCGGCCGCATGGTGGAGGTGATTGAACGCAGTGAACCCGCCATTATGGTATGCCACTGGCCCGGAATCTATTTTAACGGAACGGAGCATGGGTTTAATGTCTTCAAGACCGTTGTGGACCGAATCCACCGTCGATTTGATCATTTGAAATGGATGAAGCTGAGTGAAATCTCGCGTTACTGGGCGGCAAAGGAACTGACAGAGATTTCGGTCTCCGCTAATGGCTTTGCAATGGATGCGCCATTTCATTGCCCGGAATTCACAGTTCGGCTGGCCGCCCAGCCCAATCAGGCACCTCGGTTCATTCAGCAGGAAGCAGTCACTCCGATGGAACTGGTGAGTTCACCGCTGAATCTGAAGGCCGGAACATGGTGCCGTCAGGATGCTGAAATTTTTGTCTGCTTTAACCTTTCAAAAGGGAAGTCGCGTCTTGAACTGGTCTGACGTGTACAATTGGCATATTGTACATCTGCCTATTGACTGATGAATTCACCCGGTCGCAAACATTGCGGCTGTGTACTTCAGATTCATTGCTTTGCCTCGCAGGGACAGGAGGATTTTCACATGTCTGCAATTTCCCCAATGACTCCAAATGCATTTGCCGCGCCGCCAATACGGCAAACCGGGATTTTGATCGGAGACGAGTTTCGTCCGTCTGTCAGTGGGAAGACTTTTGAAACGATCAATCCGGCAACAGAAGAGGTGATCTGCGAAGTTGCAGAGGGTGACGTCGAAGACATTGATCTGGCAGTTCATGCGGCTCGTTCGGCGTTCGAGACCGGGCCGTGGTCTCGCATGGATGCCCGGGATCGGGGACGGCTGCTGAATAAACTGGCCGATCTGGCCGAGCAGCATCTCGACGAGCTGGCTGCGCTGGAAACGCTGGATAACGGCAAGCCGATCAATGATTCTCGTGCTGCCGATTTGCCTCTGGTGATCGACTGTCTTCGCTACTATGCTGGCTGGGCCGACAAGATTCATGGCGACACGATTCCGATCCGAGGCGACTTTTTCTGTTATACCCGGCGCGAACCGGTTGGCGTTTGCGGACAGATTATCCCGTGGAATTTTCCGCTGCTGATGACGGCGTGGAAGTGGGGTCCGGCGCTGGCCACAGGTAACACAATTGTCATGAAACCCGCCGAACAGACACCGCTCACATGTCTGCGGCTGGCGGAGCTTGCACTCGAAGCAGGATTCCCGCCGGGCGTAATCAATGTGGTGCCTGGATTTGGTCCGACGGCTGGTGCCGCTCTGGTTCAGCATCCGCAGGTGGATAAGATCGCATTTACAGGTGAAGGAACAACCGCGAAGATCATAATGAAGAACGCGGCTGATACTCTGAAGCGTATCACCTTTGAGCTTGGCGGAAAGAGTCCGAACGTGATCTTTGCGGATGCGGACCTTGATGCGGCAATTGCCGGAGCGGAGTTTGGATTATTCTTCAATCAGGGGCAGTGCTGTTGTGCGGGCAGTCGTCTGTTCGTTGAAGAGTCGATTCACGACGAGTTTGTGGAACGTGTCGTGAGCCGCGCCAGTCAGCGAGTTCTGGGCAATCCCTTTGATACAGAGACGCAGCAGGGGCCTCAGGTTGATAAGGCTCAGTTTGACAAGATTCTGCATTACATTGAGCGAGGAAATGCTCAGGGTGCGAAATGTCTGACGGGCGGGCAGAGGTATGGGCAGCGCGGATTCTTCGTTCAGCCCACCGTGTTCTCAGGTGTGACTGACGAAATGGACATTGCTCGTGAAGAAATCTTTGGTCCGGTGATGAATATCCTGAAGTTTAAGGATACGAACGAAGTCATTCAGCGGGCGAACAATACCTGTTATGGTCTGGCTGCTGCCGTCTGGACAAAAGATATTCAGAAGGCTCATAAGGTTGCGGCCAGTGTGCGAGCGGGAACGGTCTGGGTCAATTGTTATGATGTGTTTGATGCGGCAGCTCCTTTTGGCGGATTCAAGATGAGCGGCATTGGACGGGAACTGGGAGAAGCAGGCCTCGCGAACTATACCGAACTGAAAACGGTAACCGTTCGACTCGGCTGATCAGCACCCAGGAACGAGCCTGCGGAACGCGGACGTTCGAAAGCACTTCGCCTGGCGCATAGGCGAGGTGAACCCACGAGGCAAGCTCGTGGGCGAGCAGTCACGTTTTCCAGCCCCCACGAGTTCACCTCGTGGGCTCGCCGGGCCTTTGCGCCAGGCACCATCCTGCGGAACGCGGGCGTTCGACGGGAACTTTGCCTGGCGCAGAGGCGAGGTAAACCCACGAGGCAAGCTCGTGGGCGAGCTTACGCAATCCCCAGCCCCCGCGAGCTCGGGGCCTGTTGCTTAAATGAAGAGCGATAAGGGGTATTTCGCATCGCCGCGGAATGTTTCCACGAACAGCAATAAGAACTCTGGGAACGAACGAGCGACGGGGCTTGCCTCTTCTGGCTCCGGCATGTATCCGTGCACGATTTGACCATAGGCTTCCGGATTCAGGTCAACGGCAAGGTAGTCGTAATCTGAATGAACGGCAAACATGAATGGAAAGTGATGATCCCAGAAGTCACGAATCCGTTCCATTTCCTCGTTATCGCCGCCAGCAGCGTCAAGGCACATGAGTTCGTGTTCGTTCCACCGAAACATTCCGTCTCGATTTCCACCGTAATCTCGATGAGTCAGAAACCAAACCGTCTCATTCTTATTGGTGCATGCTTCCAGCGATCCGAGGAATGATTCAATGTCCGCAGGCAGGAGAGGATATCTTTTTCTCACCACATCCGGCAGAAAATCATCCAACTGCCGCCGCACCACGTGCCAATTGAAGTTCTTCAGGGTTGAAAGAAGTGCTTCTTTATCAGCCATGTGACTTCCTTTGGAGTCAGGACGAACGACCAGGATCAGCTGGCTGGCGTGGTTGATCTGCCATGTGAGAAGCCGTCGACGTCAGCGTGGATCCTGAAATGCCGTAGGCGATCTGGCTTCGGTCAGTCTCTTACTCGATTCTTTGTCCTGCAATTTATTTTAAGTCAGAAGTTCTGACTTGTGGATGGCGCTGATGAGCGTATCGAAATCCTGAGGGCGATTATAAAGGTGGGCTGAGAGGCGAAGGAAACGACGGCCGTTCCAGGAGCCGACGGGCACTTCAATTCCGTGTTGGTCTCGCAATTCCAGCTGCAGAGGATCGGGGTGACCGTGATAACCGGGTTTCCATCCTTTTGGCTGAGGCAGTTCAACTCCGCACATACTGACGAAATCGGATTCGTCCGGAGTACAGAACGTCGAAACCGAAGGCAGTTCGAGCAGTTTTCGGCGAGCACTGCAGATCAGTGAATGGGAATAATGTCGAAACGTCTGCAGACGCTCGGCTGAGAAGAATTCGATCGCCGCAGAAATGGCGAGGAGAGGGGCAGGATCTCTGGTTCCCAGCCAGTTGATCCGATCTTTCCATGATGCTGGCCGGCCAGCGATGCTGCCGCCCCAGCTAACGATGGGGCATCGAATGCCGGAATGTTGTCGCGGGTGGATCCACAGAAAACCACTGCCAAAGGGTGCACACAGCCACTTATGACAGCTTGCGCAGTAGTAGTCACATCCGATGTCTTCAGGGTGCACGTCAAGCATGGCGATTGCGTGCGGGCCATCAATGCAGACCGGTACACCGTGCCTGCGAGCCATTGCGCAGACGGCTTTCACCGGAAGGATGCAGGCAGTTGGGGAAGTGACGTGGCTGATCACGATCATTCTTGTACGCGGAGTCAGGCGGGCTTCAATCGCCGCCACGACGGATTCATCCTGAGGCGGAAATGGCAGGGCCGCAGAGACTACTTTTGCGCCTGACTGCTGACATCGGGCGTTCCAGATGTTTCGGACGGCACCGTATTCATGATCCGTCAGCAGGATTTCGTCACCGGGTGTCAGATCCGTGCTGGCAGCAACGATGTTCATGGCGAGCGTTGCGTTATCAATCAAAGCAAGTCGATCGGCCTTCGTCTGCAGAAACGCGGCCAGTATCTCAGCAGTCTCTTCCAGGAGTTGTTCCATATCCCGACAGAAGAATTTCATAGGCTGGCGTTCAAGCCGAAGCGACCATTGTTCCCGTGCCTGCATTACCGGTCGGGGCGAAGGGCCAAACGAGCCGTGATTCAGATAGATGGTTGAAGCGTCAAGCTCCCAATGGCTCTGCAGTTCGGAAACTGCCTCTTCAGCATAGCGCGTCATGAAATCGATTCAAAATGGGGTTACGGAGTGGGAGAGGATTGGCGGCAGGGAATAATCTCACAGGTAGAGCAGGATTTCGACTGAGACCAATCCCCGCGATAGAGTTCAGGGCAGTATCTTTGATTTCCTGTGAATTCCGCTACATTTGTCACCAGGATTGAAAACTTACTCTTTCAAACTTCGGATTCTGAATTCTCGCCCATGTTACCAGAAGATCAGCGAATTGCGTTTATCGGCACAGGACAGATGGCAACGGCGCTGGCCAGTGGGTTTTCGAGGCAGCTGATCAGGGCGTCGAACATTAGCGGCTGTGATCCTTCGGAAGAAGCGAGAAAGCGATTTGCTGAGCGGGTGGGAGCGGGAGTGACCGTTCGGCGGGACGCTTCAGAGATTGTCCCGGACGCTGCGATTGTGTTCCTCGCCGTCAAACCACAGGTGATGAGCAGTGCGCTGACTCAGCTTGCTCCTCTGCTCAATGGCTCACAGCTGGTTGTATCGGTAGCAGCCGGATATACGCTGGAGCGAATGCTGAAAGCGCTGCCCGAGGGGACTCGGCTCATTCGCGTGATGCCGAACACGCCATGCCTTGTTGGGCGAGGTGCGAGCGGCATGAGTATCTCTGCTTCTGTCAGGCCGGAAGATACGGCACTGGTGACCGCATTACTCGAAACAACCGGTATCGTGGAAGTGGTTCCGGAAAGCCTTCTGGACGCGGTGACCGGATTGTCGGGCAGTGGTCCTGCGTACATTTTTCAGGTCATTGAGGCACTCAGCGATGGAGGAGTTCGGATGGGGCTTCCCCGAGCCACATCCACTCGCCTTGCGGCTCAAACGGTTCTCGGTGCGGCAGAAATGGTTCTGCAGACTCGCCAGCATCCAGGAGAACTGAAGGATGGGGTCACCAGTCCGGGTGGAACAACGATTGCCGGACTGCATGCTCTGGAGCGTGGAGGTCTGCGGGCATCACTGATGAATGCGGTTGAGGCGGCTACGCTTCGTTCCATTGAACTGGGCAAATGAGTAGTGGTTTCCGGCTGGAGTTCTCCGGAGCCTTCGAGAGTCTCCCGCAGCTGGTCAGAGTCTGACGACTTTGCGAGATGAGACCAGCGATCTCGCTGGGACTCATTGTGCCAGAGTTGACGGCAAATCCGCTTTGCGCGAATGCAGCGATCGCTTATCGATCCCGTTTGCGGTGTTACCGCCACATTTTTGAGGCGTGTGGCCTACAGTTTCGGGAATGCGTCATGGTTGTTGTTTTGTAGCAACACATGCACTACGAGGACATGCTCTGCGGATCTTTGCGGTTTTTAGCCTGCAACGTCTGCAGAAATCTTTATACCGACTGGAACTCCGGTGACAGCACTAACCGCAAAATCCATCGCTCAAATCAGTATGCACGAGGCGATGACGCCCGCTGTGCCAACGGACACATGCGGTGTTTTGTCGCGCCTGCTGGTACTTTCGGAAGAAGCCCGACGACAGGTTGCTGAGGATACACAGAAATCCATCATTCCTCGCAGCACAATGACACTGCTGCTCAGGGCTCTGAGGCTCCGGGATCCGCAGATTCTTGTTCACAGTCAGCGGATTGCCGCCATTTCGAGTGGGGTTGCGAGACTGCTGGGCTGGGACGATGAGCAGCGGCGGCAGCTGGAGATTGCTGCATTGCTGCATGATCTGGGAAAGGTTGGAATTCCTGATCACATTCTTCGAAAGCCCGGGAAGCTCAGCAGCGAAGAGTACGATTTTGTACTGCTGCATCATCATGCGGCTGTCAACCTGTTGCAGGCATTTCATACAGACGCATCTGTTGTTTCCATGCTGTCCATGCTTTACCACAGTTTTGATGGCGGAAGCCTGGCGGCGGAAACAGATTCAGTGCCGCAGGATCTGCCGCTGGGCGCTCGAATACTGGCGGTTGCTGATGCCTATGATTCGCTGAATTCGGCCAAGCCTTACCGCCGCGGGATGACTCATGAAGAAGTCATGGCAGTTCTGGAGGAGAAGTCGGGCAGTCGATACGACGGAAATGTTGTCTGCACGCTCGCTCGATGGTGTGAAACCGAAGGTGACATTCTTTTTCGACATTCCGATGTTTTCCACGCCAATGAATTGCCGTCGGAACTGGATCCTGAAGAACAAAATGCGATTGTTGTGCTCACACAGATTCTGAATGTGCTGTACCAGTTCCAGGAGCTTTACGATGGATATCTGATACTGGATGCCCTCGAGAACTACTGCATCTGGAGTGATGGCATGCCCGGCATGACGGGGCTGACCATTCAATCGGTGAGTGGCAGAACATGGCATCCGGCCGACGTTCAGCTGACTTCCATGACAGCAGATAAAACGAATCCGGAAGCACGGGATGAATCGGCTGTTTCACAGGTTTTGAAAAGTGGGCGAGCTCAGTTTACAAGTCGACTGTGTCGCAGCAGCGAGGGCCGACACTTTAAAGTTGACGTTTACACGATGCCTGTGCTGGGAACTTCAGGCCGGCCGCTGGGGGCGGTGCAGCTGCTTCGCAACAAGAGTGGCGTGCGTCGTCAGAGTCGTGAGTATGTGGAACTGAAGCTTGCGGCGACCCGCGATCCGCTGACGGGAGTTGCGAACCGCGGACAGCTTGAAACTCAGTTGCGGCATTTGCTGGATGATTTTCACTGCAATGAGGGCACTCGTCCGCTTAGCGCCATCTTTCTGGATGTTGACAAATTCAAGCGAATCAACGACACGTATGGACACAAGACAGGCGACGAAGTTCTCGTTGACCTGACTCGGCTGTTGCAGCATGAAACATACAGTGGAGAAATCATTGGACGTTACGGTGGTGAGGAGTTCATCGTTCTGTGTCCCGATACAGATGTTGAAGCAGCAGTAAGACGGGCCGAGCGATTGCGGACGGCGATCATGAAGAGCTCGATTGGCGGTGTCAGCAGCCTGAACGTGACATCTTCGTTCGGAGTGTCCACCGCTCGTCTCGGCGATTCTGTGCAGACGTTGCTTGAGCGTGCCGACAACTGCTTGTACCGGGCAAAGGAATCGGGAAGAAATAAAACGTGCTGGGAAGGACAGGAACCGGAAGATATCCGGGAAGAAGCTGTTCTGGATGACACCCGGCCCCAGTACCTGTGCCGCGAAGGCCAGTACGAATACCACGATATGGTGGATGTGTCGACATCGCTTGAACTGACGGCGATGAAACTTCAGGCATTTCTGCGGGAGTTTGACGTCCGTATTCTGTCTCAGGAAGTTGGACAGATCCGGTTTCGGATTGGATCGCTGGGGCTGACTCGGCGATGGGGGCCTGTGGCTGAACGTCAGCCTCTGGAAGTGGAACTGAAATTTGAATCCGTGCGGACCACAAGCAAGCTGGATGGCAAGCCCAGGACGGTTCGTCGCATATCGGTCTTTGCCATTTCACTGGGCAAGGTTGCGGATATGCCTTCGTTTCAGGCTCGATGTGGCAACATGATTCGCGAACTGCGTTCATTTCTGCTTGGAAGCTGAGACGCAAATTGTTCCGGCAGCGTCATTGGAAGGGGTCACGGTATTGAGGACCTGGAAAACAATAAGTGACCGCCATAGTCGCCTTTCGCTCCGCGCAAGAGCATCCTTTTGGGGAGCAAAAGGCGACACTTATTGTCTGGCATCGCCTTAGGAGTGCTGCCCGAAGCAGCGATCTGAGACCGTGACAGATAACGACCGTGACAGATAACGATGACTACTCGGTTTCTTCCGATGCCGCTTTCTTTTTCGCAGCTTTTGTCGCCTTCTTTTTTACAGATTTTGGGGCCGTCTTTTTTTCCGGAGTTTTGCGGGCTGCCGCATTCTTTGTCACTGCCCTGCCCTTGCCTTTGGTTTTGCCGGGGGCTTTGCCAGCCTTGGCGGCGAGCCAATCCAGCGCCTGTTCAAGGGTTACGGTGGTGATATCAGTGTCTTTAGGTACTGTCGCGTAGACCTTGCCATGCTTGACATAGGGCCCATATTTGCCCTCATAGATTCCAATCGGCGATTTGTCTTCCGGATGTTCTCCCAGTTCCCGCAGTGCCGAAGGGGCAGCACGTTTCCGAGTGTTTCGGAGCATTTCCACGGCGGCATCCATGGGAATGTCGAGAACCGAGTAAATGTCTCCGTTGAAGTCGTAGGTGTGAGTCTTCTTGTCGAAACTCGCAAAGACTTTGTCGTGAGTTACATACGGCCCAAAGCGTCCAACACCGGCATTGACGACCTTGTCTGTCAGCGGATGTTTTCCAATGCGACGGGGCAATGAGAGCAGCGCGATGGCCTTTTGCAGGTCAAGTTCTTCAGAAGGAAAACAGTTGGGAACGCTGCATCGTTTGGGTTTGGGAACCTCTTCGGTGACTTCACCCAGCTGCAGATAACGGCCGAACGGACCGTTCAATAGATAAATCGCTTTACCTTCTTCGGGATGCATGCCAAGAGCCTGGGGGCCGCGCATCTTCTCTTCAATGAGCTTATCTGCGACTGCATTATTGATATCAGCCGGGGCGAAGCTGTCAGGGATCGAGGCGGTCAGCTTTTCCTCACCGCTGATCTTCTCGAAGTATGGCCCATACCGGCCCACTCGAACCGACGCATCCAGTCCCTCAATTTCCAGAGTACAGGCGACTCGGGGATCGATGTTGTCGTCCTTTTCACGGACCTGTTCGTCCAGCCCGTTACGACCGCTGTAGAATTCACGCAGATACGGCAGCCGGTCGGCAGTGCCGGTGGCGATATTGTCCAGCGTTTGCTCCATGCCGGCAGTGAAGCCCAGGTCAACAAGATTCGGGAAATGATTTTCCAGCAATTTGGTAACCGCCATTGCGGTGAACGTGGGAATCAGCTGACTTCCGTTTTTCCGGACGTAGCCCTTATCCTGAATGTTATCGATGATGCTTGCATAAGTACTTGGGCGGCCGATCCCTTCAGATTCCAGGGTGCGTACCAGAGTCGCTTCTGTGTAACGTGCGGGAGGTTTTGTTTCGTGCGGAAGCGCATCCAGCTGCTGGCATCCCAGAGTGTCACGTTCCTTCATTGGCGGAAGAGGTGAGTCCTGATCTTCAATTGCGGCGTCCGGATCATCGGATCCTTCGACATAGGCACGCAGGAAGCCGGCAAACTGAACAGTTCTGCCGGATGCCCGAAATTCGGCGGTTCCGGCACTGATGGTCACCGTATCAAAGCGCAGCAGAGCTTCGGCCATCTGAGTGGCCATGGTACGTTTCCAGATCATCTGATACAGGCGAAATTCCTGTCCGCTGAGTCCCAGTTCTTCGGCGGTGCGCATTTCTGTGCCTGCCGGGCGGATGGCTTCGTGAGCTTCCTGCGCACCCTTGGACTTTGTTGTGAACTGGCGTGGTGAAGGACTCAGAAAATCCTTTCCATACAGTTCCTCAACGCGACCTCGGGCGGCAGAAATCGCTTCACCGCTGAGGTTTACGCTGTCGGTACGCATGTAAGTGATATAGCCATCTTCGTAAAGCCGCTGAGCAACCTGCATGGCCTGTTTGGATGTCATGCTGAGCTTACGGTTTGCTTCCTGTTGCAGAGTACTTGTTGTAAACGGCGGATAAGGTTTTCGGGTTTGAGTTTTCTGTTCGACACCCGCAACGGTCCACTTTCCGGAGATCAGTGTTTCCTTAAGCGTCCGGGCGGCTGGTTCGGCGAGGAGCAGGACATCGGCGCCTTCCTTCAGGCGACCGGTGTGTTCGTCAAAGTCTCTGCCGGTGGCAATGCGCCGACCTTCGACCGACTGCAGCTGAGCCTCGAAGGATCCGCCGCCGGTTGTGCTGAGAACTGCCTTCAGGTCCCAGAACGTACCACTTCGGAACTTCATGCGTTCAATTTCACGCCTGACCAGAACGCGCACGGCCACGCTCTGTACTCGGCCCGCTGACAGACCGCGAGCAATCTTTTTCCACAGCAGAGGACTGAGGGTGTAACCGAAGAGTCGATCGAGCACCCTGCGGGTTTCCTGGGCTTTGACCAGATTTTCGTCGATCGGTCGAGTATTTCGGATCGCTTCCAGAATCGCTGGCCGCGTGATTTCTGAAAATGTCATTCGGCTGACGGGAACTGTCGGTTTCAGCAGCTGCACCAGATGCCAGCCGATACTTTCGCCTTCGCGGTCTTCGTCGGTCGCCAGAATCAGCTCACTGACCTGTTTGAGCGAATCCTTCAGCTCAATCACGAGCTTCTTCTTTTCTGCGGGCACGATATAGAGTGGGTCGAATTCGTTTTCGACATTAACACCCAGGTTGGCCCACGACTCCTTTTTTACGCTGGCGGGAATTTCGGCTGCTTTTTTGGGCAGATCACGTACATGGCCCATGCTGGCCCGTACGATGTAATCGTCACCCAGAAAGCCTGCGATTTTTTTTGCTTTTGCCGGTGATTCAACAATCACCAGAGCTTTCTTCCTTGCTGCCATGGAACAACTACTCAACCGTAATTTCGGACAAATACATTGATATAAACAAGAACAACGTCGTCGAGGGAACTTTGCACAGGACAGGCCGAGGGCCGGGAACTGTGGCGGGCAGTCTGGCATCCGTGAAAGCCCGCGTCACGGCAATCGGACGCGGAAATCCCGGAAAATTCTGATACGGCTGCGTGACGCCTTTCCGACCAAAATGCTTACGTACCCGGCGGTTCAACTCTGCGAATGACTCCAGTTGCACAATCCTGTTTCCGTCCAGGAATGGGTGCCTTATAATCACTGCCGTTCCGGACCGCCACTACGCGGCGTCCTAAAGTCAAATCGCAGTTGACCTTGCTTGACGGGGGGTGGCAGCTAGAATCCGCAGATTCTGCGGGTTCTGAATGTCATTCGGAACCCGGCACAAATGTCTCAGACTTTGAATCGTTCAAACGACTGACATGGTTGTCATTCAGAGAGAGCGAATCCAGAAATCTCAGCGTTTGTTGCTGCAAATGACGTTGTGTCCAATCAGCAAACTGCAAATCCCAAGAGCTTGGTCCATGGCATCACCGTTCACGTTCTTTCGTAAAAACCAGCAATCCATGATGGTGGTACTGGTCATTCTGGCAATGCTTGTTTTCACACTGGATTCCGTATTCAGTTCGCGAGACAGCCAGTTCGTTGTGCTCGGATTGCTGCTTGGCGGCACCATTTTTGCGTTTTCAGGAATCCGTCAGGGGCGCTGGATGCAATATGGGGCTGCGGGAGCCATTCTGGGGGCATTGTGCGGGTGGATTCTCCCTCCATGGCTGTCAACAGCCGATGGCAGCGGCTCGGCTGTGAACAGTGCTCTTGGTAAATTTGATGACAAACGAATCTTCGAGCTGGCCAGACAGCGAGGGATCGCCAACCAGTTTATGTACCGGGCGACAGCTGCTTCGCTCGGTGAAGAAACGGCCGCCGCTCTGGGCAGCCAGCTGGCCGCCTTTGCCTACAATTTTGGCTTCGGAAATTCGACCGAAGAAGAAGATGTGGTGTTCGGGGAGCTGATGCGGGCAGAAGCCGATGAACTGGGAATCGTTGTCACCAATGACATGGTGAGTCAGTTCATCAAAACGGCCACAGACAACAAACTGACCAGCCAGGGCTTTGCCAAATGCCGCAGCGAGCTGGTTGCCGACGGTCGACGTATGACAGACGAGGAGCTTTTTGATGTGCTCCGCGAAGAAATTAAGGCTCAACTGGCATTTCAGACCCTGCACCCTCAGCAAAGTGTCCTGTATCAGGCCCCGGGCGCTGAATATGCTCGTTTTCGCCAGTTGCATGTCAGCCAGAAACTGAATACGGCGATGGTCGATGTCGACGCCTTTCTTTCTCAGGTTCCGGAACCTTCTGACAAGGAAGTGTCCGAATTATTCACCGCCAACCGTCAAAAATATCCAAACCAGGACGAAGCCGGGTCTCCCGGATTTCGACAGCCACGAAAAACAAAGCTTGCCTACCTTGAGTTGGATTATCAGAAGGTTGAAGCATCGGTTCCAGCAATCAGCGATGCCGACGTGGAAGCACATTACAACTCCAATAAGGATACGCTTTATCGGCGGCCGGTAGCTCCGGCAGTCCCGGAAAAGGCACAGACTCCTCCGGATTCCCCTGCTGTTCCGGAAACCCCTGAGTCGGCGACACCTGCAACTCCGGAAACGCCTGCGGCTCCGGCAACTCCCGATGCGGCCACCCCTGCTCCGGCGGCCCCGGCACCCGATGCAAGCCCTGCGCCGGAAGTGAAGCCGGAGCCAAAAGCGGAAGAGCCAAAAGCGGAAGAACCTAAGCCAGAAGAACCAAAGGCGGAAGAGCCAAAGGCGGAAGAGCCAAAGGCGGAAGAGCCAGCTGAGCCGAAGGCGGACAGTGAATGTGGACCGGGGTTGTCGGAGTCTTCAGAGAACCAGGAATCCGGGGCCAGTGAAGCTCCGACCGCACAGGTTCCACAGGACGCTCCGGCGGCGGCACCTGCAGAAACACCGGCTGCGGAAACACCGGCTGCGGAAACACCGGCTGCGGAAGCGGCACCTGTACAGAGCCCTGCTCCTGAGAAAAAGGAAGAAGCAGCGGCTGAGTCACCTGCGGCTGAAGTTCCCGCTGAATCGACTGCAGAGCCTGCGGCCGCGGCAGCACAGACTCCTGATGTGCTGACGATTCCTGCTGCGGGTGGTGAAAAGCCTCCCGAGTTTCCTGAGCAGAAGTACGAGATTCGCGCGCTGGACGACACCTTGAAGGAAGAAATTCGGGATTTGTTGCTGAAGCAGCGAGTCGCTGAAGCCATTGAAGCCAAAATGGTGGCGATCATGAAGGAGATGCAGCGGATGGAGCTTGAGCGTCGCAGCGTGCGGCTCGAAATGAAGTCTGAGTTTGCCAGCCTGAGTGACGAGGAATTTGCAAAAAAAATCGGTGAGTACTCACCGACAATCAATGCGGAAGCCAAAAAACTGGCGGAAAAATCAGGCGTTGCATATGTGGAGACTCCATTTGTTTCTGATCAGCAGCTTGTGGATGGAGAGGCCTATCCGATCGGATTAGCCGTTCCGCCGGGCGGAAACATGTTTAATCAGAGTGGTCCGCCAGTTGTGTCGCTGGTTTTCGAAGCACCGGGAGACGAGCTGCAGTTCTTCCGGCCAAGGCGAGCGGTCAGGGCTTCTGACGATATGGATAAAGGTGAATCTCATTATGCGTGGTGGATCATTGATGATTCTCCTGCCCATGTTCCAACGATCGATGAGCCGGGGATTCGTGAGGAAGTTGTTCTTACCTGGAAGCGAATCCGTGCGCGGGAACTTGCGAAGAAGCGAGCGGAAGAGCTGGCTAAACTTGTGCGTGAGGGTATGGCTAAACCGGAAGCTCCTCAGCAAATGTCCACAACTCTGGAGAATGTGACGGCAACCGGAAAAGACGATTCCCCGGTGCTCGCCGTGCGTCAGACTGAGCGATTTTCGTGGATGCAGCAGCAAAACATGCCTCAGATGAACTTCAATCAGCAGCGTCCACGAGTCGTGTTATCATCGATCACGTTTGCTGGCAGCGACGATCGTCTGGAGCTCGCGTTTCAGGATTTTATGAAGGCCGTCTTCGAAGACCTGAAAAACAATGAGACAGCGGCCGTGCCGAATGCTGATCTCAGCAAGTATTACGTGGTTCATGTCATTGACAGAACTCCGACACCCGAGGTTGGAGAGGACGCGCTGCGGCAGAGATTTATGACAGAGTTTGGTCGTGGAGTTCGTCAGTCCCCGGTCTTTTCTATGCTGAGAGAGCAGGTGGAAGGACCGGCAGTGAACGAATGGGTGAATCGGCTCTGGCTGAAATACGATGTCGATCGCACGAAAGCCCCCGAATCTGAGTAAGCTGGCAGAAAATCTGGTTCGAGTCGGGGCATCGCCACAGTATTTGTTTGCTTTGTTGCGAAAATGTTGAGAGTGCAGCGAGCGGTGTATCTGGCGAATTCGGGAGATTTGGGCTGAAATCGCATGACGGAGGAGCGGGTCAAGGCTTAAAAAAATTGAACTGCAGGGGAACTGAGCATTTGACGCGAGGTTTTGAGATGCCTATGCTTTTTCAGCTGTCCGCTTCCCAGCCACATTTGATGTGGCTGCCTGCCCAAAGTCGCCTGTATCGTCAGAGATGATGCCGGCGGCTTCGAACCCCTGCCATGATGAGATTTTCTGTTTGCTCTGATGGTTTTCCAGCTGCTTCCACATTGGCTAGTCACTGGGTGTGTGGTCACTGTGCGTGTGGTCGTTCTTTCGAAACGGCCATGTGGCTGAATTCCTTTCTGGCGATGGAGTCCTGCAATTCTGTGGAAGTCATTTCGTGGGGGGGACCTGTTAATAAAGCAGGTGCAGTAAACGGATTTGATTTACTCAGTTGTTTTGGTCTTTCTGAAGTTATGTCGTTAAATCTTGCCAATTTTTTCTGCGTTGACGGAGTGACGCGAGTTGTCGGAATGATTCGACTCCTGTGTTTTCGGAGTTGTTTGATGCGTATTCTGTTATGCCTTGGCTTCGCGTTGTTGGCGTGTGTTGGGATGGCGGAAGAGAAACCAGGCGTTGTTGTCAACGTCGGTGATAAAGCGCCGATGTTTGAGGCCATGGACGATCAGGGCAAGGTTTGGAAGTCTGCTGAACACATAGGTCGCAAAGTGCTGGTGGTTTATTTTTACCCGGCCGACCTGACGGGCGGATGTACGAAGCAGGCATGTGCCTTCAGAGATGACCATGAGGCTTTGACAAAGGCTGGCATCGAAGTTGTTGGGGTCAGTGGGGATACTCCGGAGAATCATCAGTTGTTCCGGAAAGTCCATTCGCTCAACTTTACATTACTGGCTGACGAAGATGGAAAGCTTGCGAGAGCTTTTGGAGTTCCTCTTCGAGATGGGGATACAATCACGCGTCAGGTGGATGGTGTTGATAAGGTTTTGACTCGCGGGGTGACGGCCTCACGCTGGACGTTTGTCATTGGTCTTGATGGCAAAGTGATTCACAAAAATACCGTGGTCGATGCTGCGGCAGACAGCAAAAATGTTCTTGAGGCTGTTAAACAGCATACGGCTGGGGTAAAATCCTGAAGTAATGCAAAAGTTCTTCTGTCAGTTGTGGATTGTCGCGACGTAGAAGTTGTCGTGACGGGATTGTCCCTGGGATGTACATCCTTTGAGACCCTGGTCAGTTTGGACTGTTGGTCAATTTGTGATGCTGAGTCTTCCACAGGACAATGATCTGTCCGAATGACGTTAGCTGTTCGTAAGACAGTAGTCCGTTTGAGTGGCAGTAGTCCGTTTGAGTGGCAGTAGTCCGTTTGAGTGGCAGTAGTCGGTTTGAATGGCAGTAGTCGGTTTGAATGGCAGTAGTCGGTTTGTCTTTCTGGTGCCTCCAGAACCTTCTGGCCAGGCGCATGTTTCCGATGGTCGATCGAGAGGGAGTAACTGAGAATGAGGAAGTTTGTTGCTGTTGCTGCAATGGCGGTGGCTGTTGCCGTCACGGGTGTTGTGAATGCGGCTGATATTAAGTCAGGTCTGCAGGTTGGTGATGGTCCTCCGGCATTTACGGTACTCGACATCACTGGCCCTTCAGCCGGTCAGAAGCTGTGCTACCGTTGTCAGTACTCGGATCGTCCGGTTGTCAGCATTTTCGCTCGCAAGATGGACGAGAGCGTTGTGAAGCTTGTGAAGGAGCTGGACAACGTTGTTGTTAAGAACTCAGATGACAAGAAAATGGCCGCTTTCGTAACCGTTCTGACCAACAATCCGGACGCTGCTGAAGGTGAATTGAAGAAGATTGCTGATACTCAGCAGCTGAAGAGAACTCCGCTGACAGTATTCGAAAACAATGCTGGTCCTGCGAAGTATAAAATTGACGAGAAGGCAGAAGTTACTGTCATGATGTGGGTTGATGCTGACGTGAAAGTCAACCATGCATTTGCAGCTGGAGAGCTGACTGCTGAAAACATCGCCAAGGTTGTTGCTGACACAAAGAAGATTCTGAACTAGTTGTTCGGCCTTTTGGCCGATAATTAGCGAAGACAAATAAGCGGCCGTGATTTCCTCCGGAAATCACGGCCGCTTTTCATTGGATCCGCTGACTTTCTGACATTTCACTGTGGTCGTTGCGGATGGGTTCAAAGACCATGGAAACGAGTGTCGAGTTAAGAAGGGGGCATTGACTCGCAGCATGCAACGAAATTGTTATTCTGCTGCCGGGCGGAAAACAATCTTCTGAAATGAACGAGGGTATGCCGAATGACGGACGTATCACGACGATTATTTATGCAGGCTGCCGGAGTGGCGGCGGCTGCTGTGAATGCCGTGGCTCCTTCTTCGGCGGGGGCACGTGAAACGGCAGGTCTGCCAGGAATTAAGGTCATTTCTTCCGAAAACGGGCAGTCCGCAACTCGCAAAGCCTGGGACCTGATCAATGCGGGCTCGGATCCGCTGGATGCTGTCGTGGCAGGTGTGGCGCTGGTCGAGGCGGATCCTGACGACACCAGCGTTGGATTCGGCGGACTTCCCAATGAACGGGGAGTTGTGGAGCTGGATGCGGCCGTCATGCATGGTCCTTCCCACAAGGCCGGTGCTGTGGCCTCGCTGCAGAACATCAGGCACCCGGCTCAGGTGGCACTGCAGGTTCTGCGTCGCACTGATCACGTTTTGCTGGTTGGATCCGGGGCGCTGGATTTTGCCAGAGCCCACGGTTTTCCAGAAGAAAATTTGCTGACCGATACGTCACGACGGATCTGGCTGAAGTGGAAGGAGAATCTGAGCCGTGAAGACGACTGGCTGCCGGAGGAGATGGACGATGCTGATGAGAAGGTCGCGCAGTTCTTCAGGAAGCATACAATGGCAGTGCCGCTGCGTGGCGATGTGACAGAGGCCGAACTGGCTGCAGGAGGGGTTCGTCGTCGATTCCGACGTCCCACCGGAACCATTCACTGTTCGGGCATTAGTGCCTCGGGCGATATTTCGTGTACAACGACGACGAGTGGAATGGCGTTTAAGATTCCGGGACGCGTAGGTGATTCGCCGATCATTGGTGCGGGACTTTACTGCGATAACGAAGTCGGCTCCTGTGGCAGTACTGGCCGGGGTGAAGCGAATTTACAAAATCTTTGTTCGTTCGCCGCTGTCGAGCTGATGCGTCATGGTGCCTCTCCCGAAGAAGCGGGAATGGAGGTGCTGAGTCGTGTCGCAAAAACCACCGAAAAGCGACTGCGTGACACAGAAGGGCGGCCTGATTTTGGGCTGAGCTTTTATCTGCTTGCAAAGGACGGGCGGCACGCCGGGGTCAGTATGTGGGGGCCAGCGAAATTTGCAGTGACCGATGCCAGCGGTACTCGTCTTGAAGATTGTCGAACCCTCTATTCGAAGCCCAGATCATGACATCGTTTGTTGCCCGTGACTATCGTTCCGGACTCCCCGTTCAGATTACAATCGACGAAGGGAAGATTGCGTCGCTGAATTCGGTATCGATTTCCGATTCCGATCCGGGTGTGCTGCCGTTCGTCGGGCCTGGACTGTTTGACATTCAGGTCAACGGTTATTCCGGACTTTGGTTTGGAAGCGAACAACTGACTGTTGATGAAACTGTGCAGATTGTTCAGGCACTGGCCGACTGCGGAATTGCTCGCTGTTTTCCCACCATCATTACTTCGTCATTTGAAGCCATGCAGCATGGACTTCAGACGTTGAAAAAGGCGGTGGAACAGAGTGATGTGGTACGACGTGTGGTTCGCGGATTTCATCTGGAAGGTCCTTACATTTCCCCTGAAGACGGGCCGAGGGGTGCTCATCCTCGGCAGCATGTTCGCAAAGCCGATTTTAATGAATTCCAGAAATGGCAGTCCGCCTGCGATCATCGGGTTCGGCTGGTGACAGTCGCTCCTGAAGCCGAAGGCGTGATACCTTTTATACGCCAGGCGACTTCATCAGGAGTGCTTGTCGCGATTGGGCATACCGCTGCAACTGCTGAACAGATTGCTCAGGCGGTGGATGCGGGGGCCTGCCTGAGTACCCATCTGGGTAACGGGTGTTCGGCCATGTTGCCTCGACACTCCGCCATACTCTGGAATCAGCTCGCTGACGATCGGCTGACGGCCAGCGTGATTGCCGATGGCTGGCATCTTCCGTCACCGGTGCTGAGAAGTTTCCTGCGATGCAAGACATTGAAGCGACTGATACTGACGTGTGACGTTTCCGGGTTTGGGGGCTGCGCGCCGGGGCGTTACAGCAGTGGAGATGTGAGTGTTGATGTACTGCCGGATGGGCGAATTGCAGTGGCCGGTCAGAACCAGTATCTGGCAGGTTCAGGTGCAACAACCGGTGACTGTGTGGCCCATCTGATGACCTCCTGTGAGTTGTCGCTTGAAGAGGCATGGGAACTGGCTTCAGTGCGACCGGCGGTGATGTTTTCTGAGCCGGAGTGCTGGCTGCAGCCAGGTCAGGAGGCGACTCTGACGCTATTTCATCTGAGACCGGGAGAAACCGGGATCGAGCAGGATGTGGCGCCTGCCGGGCCTGGTTTTTTGCGGTTTCAGTGTGCCGCGACGATTGCTGAGGGCCGGCTGATTAGCGGGGCGCTGGACGCGGTTTAACACCGGAGCGAATGATTCGTTGCCGACAGTGCGGGAATTGACGCCGATTCCGGCAATTATTGCCGACAGAAGTCCATTTGTGGCAAGTCTTTACGTCAAAAGAATCGCTATTGATGCAAATCGTGGTTCGCCCCTATAGTGTGTCGGCTGCGAATAAATCGAGTGGATCAGCAGGCACGGACGAAGCATCACTATGCAGTTTCGCATGCATGGTTCCGTGTGTTTCTGATTCCATGTGGTCCTTTCGTCTGGTGTCGTCCAGTGTCTCCATCGAATCGCAACGCTCAAGGCTGGTTCAACATGCTGCAGATGGTGCAGCGAACGCATGCGTTCCGGCGACGAATGGGAATGCTGTTGCTGCTGATGACGCTGTTGCCGCTGATGACATTGTGTGGTTGCAACGGACGAACGATCAAGGTGGACAATCCGGTCTTTGCAGCGGCTCCGCCAAGGCGATCGCTCGTCAATCAGTCGGCCGATATGGAAGAATCACGGCTGGCTCAGGCGAATGTGCCTGCTGCCATTTCGAAAGTTGGATTCAGTCCCGACCGAACAGAACCTCTGACGGGTACCAGTGTCGTGGCGATGGTCAATGGCAAGCCCGTATTTCTGGACGATGTCCTCGGCGGATTTCGCACAATGCTGGATTCGCGACCGGAGCTGAAGCCCGAGCAGCGTCAGATGATTATGACAGAGCAGCTGCGGCGGCGGCTTGGGAATTATGTGGATCAGGAAATTGTACTTCAGGCGCTCAAGGCAAAAATTCCTGAGGACAAGCAAAAGACCATCAGCGAATCTCTTGAACCCACGTTTCAGAAGATGATTGACAGTATTAAACAGGACAAAGGTCTGCAGACGGACGACCAGGTTGAAGAACTGCTCTCAAAAGAAGGTTCGTCGGTAAAGCAGTTGCGAGAGACCTTTATCCGTGCTCAGATGGTCAATGGATACGTGGCGACACTTGCATCCAGTCCAAAATCCATCGACCGGCAGGATCTTGTGAACTATTACCAGTCCCATATTGGTGAGTACACTCCGGCCGAGCAGATCAGGGTGTCGGAAATTGTCGTTCGCTTTGATCAGCATGGCGGTCGTCCAGGTGCTGAAAAGGTCATGGCCAATGTTGTCAGTCAGATCGAGAGCAATCGGGATTTTGGCGACATTGCTGTGGCATTCTCTGACGCCCTGAGTGCGGAGAAAAAAGGCGACATCGGCGTGATGCAGCGAGGAACACTGGCTGACACTGAGCTCGAAACCCAGCTTTTTGAACTGGCTCCGGGCAGTATGACGAAAGTGTATGTAAGGCCCGATCGATTCGAGCTTTACAAAGTGATCAGTCACACGAACGCGATTGCCGTTCGATTCGAGGACGTGCAAAAGGAAATCGAAGAGCTGCTCCTGAAGCAGAAAGCCGACGAAGCTCGCCGGAAAGTCGTTGAGGATCTGAAGGTTCGCAGCGACGTTAAGACAATGTTCGATGCGGCCTGAGGTTCGATGCGGCCGGAGCCTAGTGCTCTGTCAAGCTTTGAATTTCGGGTAGTGGACCTTGCTAAAGGTCCTGTAGCGATGGGATCTTTGGCAAGATCCACTACATTCAACCCGAACTCTTTGGCTTGCCGGAGCACTAGTCCTCAAACAAGCGAACATTTTAGCGGTTTAGTTAATTATCTCCGCGCGTAGGGCGTCATTCGCGTATTAGCGCGACGTTGTAATCGAGTTGTTTGATATGCATTGGTCGCTGTTTCTGT
>JALHMY010000129.1:16198-21900 GCA_022843805.1 Fuerstiella sp. | reverse complement strand
CCGGACTGTCCGACTCGACCCAGGCACGAAGAATGAGAGCCAGGCCACCAGGATCATGAAAAACAAGATTTTTCAAGGTTTAACACCGTTTCACCATCCCAGCCTCGCCCTCCCGGTAAACGCAATTTTTTCGCTCGCCTAAACAGACGCTGACGTCCCAATCAGAGACTCTCAAGATACTTGTAGAGATCCGCGAGGCCGGCAGCGTCCACATCCTTCAGCAGGCCGGCTGGCATCAGCGAGACTCGCTGGACGTGACGTGATTCAATGTCATGGCCCTCAATTCGATATGTTTTATGTTCGGCGTCACGCAGCAGCATTCCATCGACCGACTCATAGACAATCAATCCGGTAAAGACTTTACCATTGCGGGCTGCAACGGTTGTGGTCTGATATCGGGGAGAAATATCCCGATTCGGTTCAATGATCGAGGCGAACAGATCGTTTCGTGAAAATCGTCTGGTCACACCGGTCAGGTCCGGCCCGAGCGCACGCCGACCGCCATGACAACGAGCACACGACAGCCGCTCAAACAGCTTCTCACCTCGACCGGCATCTCCCGCCGACCAGTTGACACTGCTCAGGAGATCATAAACCCTCTTCATCTGATCACCCTGGGAAACGGGCTGGTACTGCGGATACTTTTCCTGCAGAACAAGCTGCCAGTCCTGCAGTGCATCCGGCTGCAATCGGTATCCCAGCGGTCCAAAAATGAATTTTGTGGCACGTCCGTTGTTATTCTGTAACAGCCGAACAACGGTTTCACGAATTCGAAATTCTCGTTCGTCGGCAACCAGACGTCGAGCCGTACTGAGCAGCTGATACTGTTCTGCCGGATCGTTGGTTCGAGGAAGTTTTGTGAGGGCCGTGACACAGGCTTCAACTGCATTCAGCTGAGGTGAATCGAGACCGCTGAGAAAAAGTTGCCGATCTTCCTTCACGGGCTTCTCCGAAATTACCATCAGAACAGCATCACGCACTGAAAGGTTTTCGAGCTGCTCTCTGAGTAATTCCCGATGCTCCGGTTTGGATGACTCGCCCAGAATAAACACAACATCGTTGGTCCACTGAAAGTCTTCGCCGGAACTGATCCGAGCGACGAATCGATCGATCGCGCCCTGAACGGACGTCTGCGGTACCTGACTCATAAACAGAGTGTGACCGGGTTCACCAAATCCGGGCTGGTCGGCAATCAGCTGTGGCATCGCCGGATCGACAGTACAAAGAGCCTTGAACAGCTCGCCAAACCGATCGTCCCAGCTGGTGTCCTGACGCATCTTCCTCTGTCGAATCTTGATATCAATGTTCACCAGAGCCTTTGCCGTTGCAGTGCTTTCATCAAACGATCTCTCCAGCTCAAACTGTGCCAGAGCAGCCAGACGGTGAACATCATCTGACGGCGACGATTCCTCAGTAATGCCCTGCAACAGCCGAGTCAGCAGTTCCCGGTTCAATGGAGTCATCATGGCGATCACACGAATCAGTTCGTGATCAAGTTCAGCATCCCCGGATGGAAACGCCTCTGCCAGCTCTGCACGAAGAGGATTCAGCTGTAAATCGGCGGATGCCAGTGAAACCTGAGGTGCATAACTGTCAAACATCGGAGCTCGTCCCTCCGCCGGCCCAACATCTCCCAGTGCCAGTTGCAGCATCCGAACGGCATCTCGTTTCAACTCCGGCGGAAAGTCTTTACCGGTAATCACACTGGTCGCAAGACGAGCCGCAGGGATATTGATTGTCGCTTCCTGCATCTGTACTCCCAGATTCAGCCAGATGAGCGCACGAGTATCTCCCGCAAGAAGAGCCGCCAGACTGGCATGGGCTGATGTGCTTAGTTTTCTCGTCAGGTGAGCGGCCGTTAAACGGACAATGCGATCGTCCGAATTCAGAGCCTTTGCGATCTGGGGCAAACACTTCTCGAATACTCCGGCTCCCGTTGCTGACATGATCGCCTCAAGAGCGAAACGCTGCACGATGGGCTCACCATCGGACATCAGCTTTTGCAACATCACAACATCGGGTGACTCCGGCTGAGCACGTCCGAGTGCCCATGCCGTACGAGCACGCACTGCCGGATGTCCGGCGAGAATGAGACGCGCCGATGTCGCGGTATCCGGTCCATTGAACATTTCCGTGAGGATTTCGATTGCCCTGATTCGCTGCGGCACCGCTCTGCCTTCGTCCAAAGCAGCGACTCGAAAGGCATCTGCCCCCAGTCGCTTTGCGATCGGAGTCCAGACAGCTCGCGACCAGCTGCTCAGCGGCTGATCAGCCTTCAGCACGCGATTCAGCCGATCGGAATCCGATTCGCCAGCCAGGGCCTGAACTGGCTTCAATGTGGCCGCTTTCCCATTAATGCTGGAAATTCGATAAACGCTTCCCCGAGTTCCACGACCTCCCACACTCACATACAAACTGCCATCGGGACCGACCTCAAGATCTGTCGGTGCAAAACCAAACTGATCTTTCCCTGCAGCAAACTGCTCCGGCTGCGATGTCCAGCGGGCTCCGTCCGCATTCAGAGGCAATGTGTGGATCCGACCGAGAGTCCAGTCCAGAACAAACAGGCCGCCGCGGTACTTTTCGGGAAACTGTGTGTGCTGATAACAGACCACACCCGTCGGAGAACCTCGCCCAAATTCTCCCATCACCGGCGGCATATCAGCAAAACGTCCGGGCCGCTTCCAACCGGCTGACACCCATCCTGAATTTGACATCGGCAGTAAATGGATCGCTCGCGTCGGCAGATACCAGGGCAGCGAAACATCTCGTTCGTCATCGCTGTCGTACGTAAAAACATCTCCCTGCGAGTTGAATGCAAAGTCATAGGCATTCCGCATGCCATCACACAGAATCTCTCCTCCGGACAGATCAGGCTTCAGGCGAAACAATACACCATTGACCGGCTTTTTCAGCGGAGAGCCGGGAAGGGTGGCGTATGCGGATGTGACACCGGCGAAGTTACCGGCAATCACGTAATACCAGCCGTCAGGCCCCTTCTGAACGGAATGCACATGATGTTCGCCACCGGCTGCAATCTTCAGAAACACCTGTGGCGGCCCGTCTGCTCGGTCGTCACGATTCTCATCGCGAAAAAGCAGCAGCCCATCGTCCCCCGCACACATCAGATTGCGCCCCAGCCAGAACATGCCCTGGGATCCCGTCTTCGGCAGATCGGCAAACTGACGGACTGCGTCAGCTTTGCCGTCGTTGTCAGAGTCAATCAATATGCGAACATAACCTGGTCCAGAAACGCAAATTCGGCCGAGCGAATCGATGCTCAAACTGTGAATGTCGTGAGCCAGATCATCGTCCGCGAAAGATTCGACCTGAAATCCCTCGGGTACCTGAATTCCAGGCTCCTCGGCGGCATGGCTGATCTCCATCCCGACCAGCAGTCCAAAAATCAGAAGGAAGGCCGCCCGCAGGGCAGGGCAGCGCACTTGTGTCCACACAAGGAATTTCGTCGAAATCAGGGCAGGCAATGCTGTCCTCATGAGTATCCCTTCTTCACCAGATTCCTGTGGCACCAGATTCCTGCGGCGGCGCGTTCCGGTTTTCAGTCCGCGTCCTGAGCATTCACACCGTCGATTTTGTTACGGGTTCTAAGGCAATATATCAGTATTCCGGGGAATAATGGCAGGTCGTTTTTTCGCCAGTGAGCCGGAAAAAACCGATCTTCGCAGATCAAATCCTGTGATTCTCAGTATTTTCCATTTACCGTGCCAGGTGTTTGCTCGCAGTACACCGAAAATCGACGTAGATACCGGGGTGCTCTGGAAGACTGCAGAATCTCTGTCGCCACACGTTCGTCAGTGAAAGTTCAGCAATTGTTTGGGTTCAGAATCAGTTACCTTTCATTCGCCGTCGGTGCCGCTGCTTTTCTTCTGGCGGCCTGCCGAATCAACCACGGACTGGTGAATTCGACGTTGCCTGCCGGGCCGGGCCTGACTCTGGATGAGTCATTTAATATCCAGCAGGGTGTGTTTCTTGTCGACGCGCTGCAGCAACACGGCCCTCTGTTTTTTACACCCACAGTTGCCAGACAGGTCTTTGGCGCACCAATTTATCTGACCGACCATCCTCCACTGGGCAGACTGCTGCTTGGCTTTTCTCATGAAAGCACAGATCTGCTGATTCCCGGCGCAGAATTGTCGCCGTACAACGTGCCAGCCGCCCGGCTCGGCGCCTGTTTTGCACTTTCGATGCTGCTGTGCCTGCTCACTGAATTTACAAAACGTCACTATGGCACGGCGACCGCTCTGTATTCAGCAACTGGCCTGCTTGTGATGCCGCAGATGATTGGGCACGCAAGGCTCGCAACACTGGAAACGGTCACTGTGCTGATGTGGTTCGGGGCATTATTACCATTACTTACATGGTGGAGGAGTGAAAAATCCCCTTCAAACTGGTCAGCGGTCGTCAGTGGCACCATGTGGGGATTGCTGATGCTCACCAAAATGCAGGGAATTCTTTTTCCCCCGCTTGTTCTGATGTGGGCGGTGTACCGATTGCGATTGAAGGCTATTCGGCCCCTTCTAATCTTCGGCATCTGCGGTTCCCTTGTTTTTTTCGTCGCGTGGCCCTGGCTATGGCTCGATCCGCTAACCAATGTCGAAAATTACCTGAGCCGCGCTTCAGAGCGGCAGGCTCTTTACGTTTGGTACTTCGGAAAACGCTTTGCTGATACCGACGTGCCGTGGCATTATCCGTTCGTAACAGCACTCATTACTGTTCCAGCCGTCGTTCTGGCCGGTCTTGTTCTGCGACTGGTTCAGCGAAAACTGGATGAAGCTGAACAGCTTCTTCTGGCAGCATTGCTGTGGCCTCTGATCGTGTTTGCTGTGCCCGGAGTTCCAGTCTATGACGGGAGCCGACTTTTTCTTTGCATCATGCCGCCGGCGGCCATTCTGGCCGGGCGGGGAGTGGCACTCGCTGCGGAACGTTGCCGCACAGCATGGAAAAACAGAGCTTCGGCAACGGTTCGGCACGTTCTTCGCGCCGACGGTCTGATAATGGCTGCGCTGCTGGCAGTCGCAGTGCTGCTGGGAAAAACTCTGGCTGACGGGGCCATACTGAGCCCATTTGCAATCAGTGAATACAGTGATCTGATTGGTGGTTCGCGAGGAGCAGAACGGCTGGGTATGGAGGCCAGCTTCTGGGCCGACGGTCTGAATGGTGATTTCTGGATGCAGGTTCCGGAAGACTCCGTGGTCCTTGTCGCACCTGTTTCTCATCAGTTTCAGCTGCCCGAGATTGAAAGCCTTGTCCCGATCATACGAGCCCGACGAATTCAGCTTGAGGCGTTTGAATATGATCCACAGAGCCAAAAGGGACTTCTCCTGCTGCTGCATCGCCTTGCGGATCTCAGAACATCGCTGCAGCACATCCCTGAAGGAGCGAAACTGATCGCGGAAGTCCGCTTTAACAGTGTCGTTCTGGCAAGACTTATCGACACGACTCATGCGATGTGGACGGAAACGCCCTGAATTTCATGCCCGTGGAGCCATCCGTTTCGATTTTTCTGCCCAGTAATTTTTCTGCCAACTTTCATCCGACTGCTCAAACAGCGGAACAGTATAACTCGCCATGCCTGTGAAATTCGCTGTGACAGTTCATCAGCGAATGATGTGGTCGCAGGCAAACCGACAGAGCGATCGTGCGATTCATCCGCGTAATCCGCGGTTCATGCAACGGTCGTT
>JALHMY010000129.1:0-16188 GCA_022843805.1 Fuerstiella sp. | reverse complement strand
CTCGCCATGCCTGTGAAATTCGCTGTGACAGTTCATCAGCGAATGATGTGGTCGCAGGCAAACCGACAGAGCGATCGTGCGATTCATCCGCGTAATCCGCGGTTCATGCAACGGTCGTTTTTAACCACAGATAGCACAGAGAACACAGATGAATCGCAGGATTTTTGATGTGCGGCGCAGGGCATTTCGATAGGCGTTGAGCCGGTGATACCGAGTTCCGGAAGTAGGATTTGCCAGAAAGATTTCAGGGCAGAAAAATGAATCGCAGGCGATCACGGGATGGTCGGTGAGTTAACTGGCACGAACTCCCACACGGGAGGCCAGACCGATCTTCCTGTCCAATTTTTCTGCCCAGTAATTTTTCTGCCAACTTCCGTCCGACTACTCAAACAGCGGAACAGTAACTCACCGTACCTGTGAAATTCGCTGTAACAGTTCATCAGCGAATGATGTGGTCGCAGGCAAATCGACAGAGCGATCGTGCGATTCATCCGCGGTTCATGCAACGGCCGTTTTTAACCGGGCGGATTCAGGAATTGCTGGTCTGTCGAAATGTGTTTTGGCACGGCAATTCGCAGCCATTCGACGGATTGCGATTCAAGCCCGGAGGGCAGACAAATCCTTTGCCGGGGCCGTCAGGCCCCGGTTTGCCTGGACTTCAACACCCAAAGGCCTGAAAGAACCTGGGGTGCGCCGCATCGCGTCGACCCCAGGCCTTGTCGTGAAACCCGTTCCGGGTTGAATCGCACTGTTTTCACTCGGAAAAACGCTTCGCGGCGCGATTCCAAGCCCTGACGCCCCTGGCAATGGTTGTGCCTACCCTCCGGGCATTAAACAACGGAAATTGACCGTTACAAAATCCCTGTAAGATTCAAATCCGCCCGTACGAATCGCAGTTCGTCACTCGGAGAGTGACGGCTACTTGAATCGCAAACGGGGGAATGGGGGCGTTAATCGAGAGTTGCCTGTTCGCCGGTTCGCAGGATGTCCAGCATCTCGGCGGCAGTAGCGGCGGTTCGCAGTCGATCAGGAATAAACCCGCTTTCATCCAGTAACGTGGCAATGACAGCCTGAAGCCGCTGATGCACACGTGGCAGCCCGGTCGGTGTCAGAATCACAAACAGCAAATGGGCTCGCTCCGTCGTTCCCCGATAAGGAATACCTTTCTCCGACCTGATCACCAGAACAAGCGCTTTACTAAGTCCGGATAGCCGAGCGTGAGGCATGCCCACATTCCGGCCCAGATATGTTTCGATTAAGCGTTCGCGTTCTTCCACGGCTCGGATGATTTCGGCGGGTGGCAGCGGCAGCGAATCCGGTGACATTCGGAGAAGTGCGGTACGAACAGCACCAATGGTGCCGTCCGCTTCAACATCCAGATGAATCCGATCTTCCTGAAGCGTTTCAGACAAATGCACAGGCTCTTCGTCTTCAAACTCATCGCGAATCGTCCCAACGATCTCCTCAATGACATCTTCCAGTGTCAGAAACCCTGTCCATCTGCCCGAGCTATCTCGAACAATGGCCGCGTGAATTCGCTTCTTCTGCATTTCCGCCAGGACAGATTCCAGAAGTGCGTTCTCGTCCACATAAATTACTGGTCGGATCAACGACACAATCTCGGCAGGATCGTTCTTTGTAAGGAACAGATCCTTCAAATGAACGACACCAACCGGGTCGGTTCCCTTATCCGGAATGAACGGGTATCGGCTGAATCGATAGCGACGGGCGATTTCAACACTTTCGTCCCAGGTGTCGGTAGCCTTCATGCACCGTACCTGAGATCTGGGACGCATAGCATCCTTAACCATCAGCTCACCCAAATCGAAAATGTTCTCCAGAAACAGCAGCCGACGAAACGACATGGTGCCCTGAGACTGGGATTGAAGCTGATTCAGAAGGATTCGCAATTCGTCTTCGCTGTGCCTGTCATGCCCTTCAGAATGACCCATCCCCATCAATTGCAGAACGTAAACAGCGGACCCGTTCAGCACCCATAATGGCAGCATAAAAAGTGTCCGACAGACCCTGAGCGGTGGGGCTGTCAGTAAAGCAGCCTGATCGGTCCGTCGAATGGCCATCGACTTTGGAATCAGTTCCCCGACAAGAATGTGCAGATAACTGACAAGCAGATAACTAATCCCAAACGCCACACCATGAGTCGTCAGAAATGCCAGTGAGTGTTTTTCCGGAAACAGCCCGGTCAATCTCAGCAGCGGCTCAAACAGTCGCACAACCGCCGGCTCAGCAACGAATCCCAAACCAATGGAAGTGAATGTAATGCCGACCTGGCAGACCGAAAGAAACTCGTCCAGATGATCCTGAACGTGCGCCGCGGCATCCGCTCCCCTCACACCACCATCCTGAAGTTCCCGCACCCGCGACGGTCTCATCTTTACCGCCGCAAACTCGGCAAGGACAAAAAAACCATTCAGGATAATCAGCAGAACTGCGATCAGTAAATATGCAGCAATCACATCACATTCCAGTCCCGGACTACCCCCCGGGAAGGCGAATGCGAACGAATCACACAGCCTTCACGGGTTCTGTCAATCGTTCGTTCGGCTGAAACCAAATCACAGGACCACCGGAACTCCATGGTCAGTTTGCCCGGAATGATTACTGATTGCCAGGGTTCAGCCCCGGTGGAAAGTTCAGCCCCGGTGGAAGATTGAAACCACCACCCGGTCCGCCTTCCGCACCCTCAGTCTTTGCATCGTCCGCCGTCTTCAGGCTGACCACATCCTTCCGCTGAATGCGGAACTTTTCAAAACTGTCTGCAGAGATCACGTAATACCAGCCTGAAAACCGAGCTGACAGTTCCTCAGCCACTTTCCGGCCTTCTTTAATCTTCTCTTCACGTGCCTTGATATCACGCTCCCATGCCGCCTTCTTCGCTTCATACTCACCCATCGCCTTGTTGTACTGCTCGTCAGCAGCCTTCTGAGGATCAACGGGAGGTGCGGCAGCAGGCTGCTCGGTCTGCGCCGCAGCTGCAGGCGCTTCAGTTGCCGGGGCAGCAGGTGCCGACGTTTCAGCCGCAGGCGTAACTGTTGCCGGGGCTTCTGTCGCAGGCGTTTCTGTGGCAGGAGTTTCAGCCGCAGGAGCACTCTTCGGTTCCTCCGTCTGAGCCGGCTCCTGAGCTGCTGCGGGTTCCGCAGCAGCGGGCTGCTCTTCTTTCGTGTCCTCGGCCTTTGGCTCGTCTGCTTTTGGCTCTTCCTGTGGATCGCAGGAAC
This sequence comes from Fuerstiella sp., assembly GCA_022843805.1. Taxonomy (GTDB): domain Bacteria; phylum Planctomycetota; class Planctomycetia; order Planctomycetales; family Planctomycetaceae; genus F1-80-MAGs062. The sequence goes on along the minus strand of JALHMY010000129.1, from coordinate 12,952 downwards.
CATCAGCGCTCGAAGATTCATCCTCGGTCTTAGTCGATTCTTTAGGCTCGTCGGCTTTGGGAGCGTCGGTTTTCGGTTCTTCCGCTTTGGGCTCTTCTGCCTTCGGCTCTTCCGCTTTCGGCGTTTCAGCAGCGGGCTTCGGCTCGGAGGCGGGTGCGGGTTCCGCTGCTGCAGGTTCCGCAGGTGCTGGCTGCTCAGACGCAGCGGGCGGATCACTCAGCAGTTCCGGCTTGACTGGCGGTACCGGCTCCGTCGGCGGTGCCCCGAGCAACGCTTCGTCAAAATTCACCTTGACCAGCAAATAACGCCGCAAAGCAGCGTCACCGGATTCCTCTTCCGATTTCTTCGCGGCTTCGTCTGTCGCGGCCTCAGTTGGCGAATCGTCACCTTTTGCTGACTCACCAGACTTCGAAGCCTCTCCTTCAGCACTCTTATCCGCAGCGGCCTTATCTGCAAAGCCGACTTCGATATCCTTGTCTGATCCCCGAGCAACTTCCCCAAAGTAAAGGGTATACTGCACGCCATTTGCCGCACCTGCGAGCAATTCGCCTTCATTGGAAACGAGACGAACTCCGCCATTGGGACCGTTGGCCACATAAAATCCCTGTCGCTGCATATCTGCCTGAAGCACTTCACGAAGCAGAGGGTTGCGAGCAACTTCCGGAGAAACGGTCAGGTCTGCATTCAACCCTTCTGGCTTTGGCCGTACCCCAACAATTTTCAAATTATCGAGATTCGTCGCAATTGTTCGAATGGGGGATTCATCGATCTTTTCGGTCGCTTCATCAACACCCTGCAGTTTCCATTTACCCGTCGACTTCAGCTCCTCTTTCGTAAATTCAAGAGTTTCACCCTTCAGGATTGCTCCCTGCTGTTCGTCAATCGAATAGTTATCGACAGTGATGCTGACGATATCCGCCTGATTGACTTTCAGCAGATCCGGTTCAATCCAGTCGCTGAACTTCGCAGACAAGTCGGGCTTCATCTGAGCGATATAGGTGGTATTCTTTTCCGGTTCACGGACGTAGTAATGGTTCTCGCGACCATCCACTTTTCGCCCGACAATCAGATCCACCAGTGCATTTCCGCTGGCATCGCGAAGGCTGACACGTGTGCCCCGCTCTGTCTTTGTCGCAGCACCTTCCGCTGAAGGATCGACAACTGCATAAAGTTTCCAGTCGTCCTTATTGCGGCTTTGAACGGCTGTTTTGCTGACGCCCAGCAACGATGCAGCCGTGCGAGCCAGTCTTTCCTGAGCTTCGGCAGGGTAGTCATGATGAGATGGGATCACCCATTCGCCCTTATCGTTCTGACGCACGGCGAATGACTGAGCTTCTTTCGTCTTGTCATTGAATTCGGTAACGCTGAGCGAAGTTGCTTTCAGCGGATCCGTAAAGTCAGCAAAAAATTCTGTCCCGACGTCCGCGTAACCTTCGACCACAGCGGGACGCGACCCAAACCATGCCGACACAGCCGCCAGCGCAGAAATCGCTGCGACCGCGGCAAAAACCAATGTGCGGGATGTCGCATTCATGGGATGACCTGAATCTTGTATCACGAAAAAATGAAATTATACAAAACCGACTGAATAAAAAGCACAGGCAGCCAAAACCTCAGCCAGCGGGAGCATGCCAGTCATAGCTGTGCTCCGCTCGATCCTCCGCCAGCTGACTCATGTCCTTCGACGACTGGGACTGATCGAATTCTGTTCGGCCATCGTTCGCAGTCCCAGAAACAACATGCCCAGACAAGCCGGCAGCAATGCAGGCAGAGTATAAGCGAACGACCGCACCCGGTTTTCCACACTTCGAATCTGCCGCTTCATTTCCAGACCTGCTTTGCGAATTCGAGCATTCTTTTCCCGTTCCAGTTCCTGTTCGTCAAGTTCCAGTTTTCGTTCCAGCTCTTCCTGTTTCTGACGCTTCTGCATCTGCTTTGTTCGAGCATCAATGTCTTCACGTTTGTCAATTGCATCAACAGCCGCCTGCAGTTCTTCTCTCGCGTCCTTCAGCTTTGTCTCCATCATCGTCTCGGCTTCTTTTTCTTCCTTGCCAAGCTTCTGTCGAAGTTCACGCGTCTGATTCTCAACATACTGAAGAGTGCGCAGAGTTGCCCGACGTGACCGCAGAGCAATGAACGTATCATCGCCTGCCAGTGCATCAACGGCATTCAGAACAAATGTCACGTTATCAAACGCGATATCAAGATTGCCCCGGTTTCGCTCAAAGAAAAACCAGTCACTGATCATGTCAATATCCGAACACAGGACTACATTCAGCGGCGATTCTTTGGAGTCACTGCTGATCTTAGCAGCGATCACATGCGAGTAGTCATCGTCAGCACGCGGTGGGTTCTGTTTCAACGAGACAGCCGGAGACATCGTGAACGGATTGAAGGACTGAGACGTGTAACGTTCCCAGGGCAACAATCCCGACTCGCCGCTGGTCTGCAGCAACGGAACGAACTCCACTTCCTTCTTTCGACTCCGCTGCTGAATTGTGCCGGAATACAGCGCGACGATATCGTGCAGGTCCCGAGTCACTTCATTGTCAGAATTGAACGCCGCCTTTGGATTACCAGACCGCGAAACAAAGACATACTCCGGTGGCAGCGAAGCAAACTGACTGTGGGGATTCATGCGGTCATAGACAACCTGACCATTGTCCCAGGCCACATCCAGCAGATTCATCAGCTCGCGAGCTTCACCATTGTCAGCTTTTGGCTCAGGCTGCTGCCCACCACCAAACATTCCACCACCGCCCGGATTTGGCTTTGGCAGTTTTGGTGCCATCGACAGACCTGCCTGTGACTGGAAATTGATCGGACATGGGTCGTCGAAAATCAATGCTGGCTTTCCAGCTCGCACATACTCCAGAAAATTCTCCATCTGCAGACTCGTCAGAGATGACGGCATGATGGCCAGCAGGACGTCAAAATCCTCTGTTTTTTCCGTCTCTCCCTCCGCCTCATCATCCTTCGAATCGCCATCCTCCTTTGACGCTTTGTCCGCAGAATTGTCTGCAAGGATCTTCCTGGAAGGATTAACCGCGACGACCTTATACTGCTTCTTCAGCTCACGAACAATTTCCCATTCGCGATCCTCGCTGCCCGCTTCCGATACGACATTCGCATCCGTCTGCAGAACACCAACCGTCAGTCGCTTTTCCTGGGCAACGGTGCGGACAGACCGAGTCAGCTCATACTCGATGGGAAGACCCTTTCCAAAGAACGGAATTTCAACATTATCCGTCAGACTTTGTACGATGGCTCCGAGGAAAACTTCCGCCTCTTCAAACTTTCCATCCTGCTCATAAGAAATTCGAACCGGGTTAACGCCCAGTGCCCGCGCTTCTTCTGCCTCTTCACTAAATGGTTCCACATTCACCAGTCGAACATCCAGCACGCCACCACCGGCAAGGTCAAACTCTCTGAGCAGCCCAAGCAGCTGTCGCCGAGTTTCACTATATTCCCTTGGCACTTCCGGACTCACGAAGGCCTGAATCGTGATCTGCTGGCCTTCCGGGATTTTGTTCAATGTTGTTTTGGTAGCATCTGCCAGTGTAAACAACCGCTCTGATGTCAGATCCGCTCGGCGGGGAAACAGACTGAAAATCACCAGCACGCTGACAAATGTGACCGCAAGGCACAAACTTCGAATCGCAAACTGAAGGCCCATCCCAACCTTTTGAGACGTCGCCCAGCGTCGTCGGGAAATCACGACCAGATTCAAATACAGCATCAGCGATGTGAGCATTACGAAATACAAAACGCTGGAAAGAGGCAACACTCCCAGACTAAAGTCTCGCATCTGATTCTGAAGGCTCAGCCCCTCCAGAGCGGTTCGCAGCTCGTACAGACTGCCGGAATACCCAAACAGTCGCAAGACCCATTCGACCACATCGGCCAGGCTTCCAACAAACACTGGTATGCAGCAGAAGACAACACCAAGCACAAACCCGACGGTGGCACTGTTTGTCAGAGCGGACGCCAGCATGCCAATGCTCAGCAGTGACAGGCCCGATAGCCAGTAACCAAAATAACTCGTTGTCAGCAATCCCCAGTCCGGATTGCCAAGTTGACTCAAAATCATCGCGTTAATCAGCGAGAAAAGAATCGCCACGGTATAGACACCCAACACCGCAAGATACTTGCCCAGCAGAATCTCAAACTCAGCCGCTGGAAGAGTAAACAGCAGTTCGTCCGTTCCCAGCTTGCGCTCGTCCGACCACGTCGTCATCGTAATGGCCGGGATCAGGAACAGCAGCAGCAACGGAAACTGCTGACTCAGCTGATCAAGATTCGCCTGATTTGCCGCGAAAAATCTCGCATTAAATGCAAATACCGAGGCGGCCACACAGAAAACAATGATGAACAGGTAGCCAAGAATACTCGAGAAATAGCTGCGAAAGTTGCGCTTGGCGACCGCCAGAATCACGTTGCCGCGAATCATGGTTACCCTTCAACTTGTATGTGGTGAACTGAAAAACAGGAAATCAACAACACTCGGGAGCAATGAATCAGGCAGCCGTCGTCAGTTTGCGGAATGCCTTTTCCATCTCCACCTCGTTATCACCCAGATTGTCCGTCGGTCCGTCAAAGACAATTCGCCCATTACTGATCAGAATGACCCGATCACACACAGCGCGGACTTCCTGAAGAATGTGCGTCGAAAGCAGAATCGTCTTGGTCTTCGACAGATCCCTGATCAGCTCTCTCACACCATGAACCTGATTGGGATCGAGCCCACTCGTGGGCTCATCCAGAATCAGCACATCAGGATCGTGCAGCATCGCGTGCGCCATGCCCACCCGCTGACGAAAACCGCGGGAAAGCTTGGAAATGGGCTTCCTCCAGACTTCCCCAAGCGAACACTTATCCGCCACCCACGACAGACGATTCGCCAGCAAACTGCCGGTCAGACCACGCACTTCACCAATATAATTCAACAGGCCTTCCGGTGTCATTTCGACATACAACGGGCCGTTCTCAGGCAGATAACCCAAACGCTCACTGGCGGCGATTCGATCCGTGGAAATCGCACGCCCCGCGATAAACGCTTCCCCCTGACTGGGCGCCAGAAATCCTGTCAGCATTTTCATGGTTGTACTTTTTCCGGCACCATTCGGTCCCAGAAATGCACATACCTGACCAGCCGGCACCGTAAAACTGACATCCCGGGTGGCAGCAAATTCCCCATAGAACTTGCTCAAACTGCGGGCTTCAATCATCACCCCGCCAGAACCACTGGAACCCTGCGTATTTGAAGACGGATTCATCGTGTCGTTCTCGACGCATTCGAAAAAAATGAATTGAATTGACGAGTCAGACTGTCTCAATGACAGACATCTGACTGACCAGGACGGACGAGCTGCTTCCAAACAACACGCCACCGCTCAAAACCTGCCACATAGGCAGATCATGTCTCATGAAGCACCCATTTTAGCAAAACATGTTCCATTTGTCCCGGGTGTACCGGTTTTCAATCGTCAACTTGCAGACTCCCCGGTTTTCCCCGAAACTAAGGACATCCGCCAGTGTCGTACCGCCGATACGCCCGAACTTGTTGCTGAGCCCCGCCTTATACAGATACAGACGAAGAAAGCTTCCTGAATCATGCCGCTACTTGGTGTCAACATCGATCACGTCGCCACCGTCCGACAGGCTCGCCGCACAAATGAACCTGATCCCGTCCATGCGGCTGTACTGGCGGAACTTGGTGGTGCCGACAGCATCACCGTTCATCTGCGAGAAGACCGACGGCATATTCAGGATCGCGATGTCCGTCTGCTGCGAGAGATGCTTCGAGTGAAACTGAATCTGGAAATGGCGGTGTCAGACGAAATCACTGCCTTTGCTCTTTCTATCCGCCCTGAACAGGCAACTCTGGTTCCTGAAAAGCGAGAAGAAATCACGACCGAAGGCGGCCTCGACATTCGCACTCACCGAGCTCGAGTGGAACGCTGCGTTCAACAACTTCAGGATCAGGGCATTCAGGTCAGCCTCTTTATCGATCCGGACGTGACTCAGGTGGAACTGGCAGCACAAATGAAAGTATCTGCCATCGAATTGCACACCGGCGCCTATGCAGAAGCTCGTACAAATGCAGTGGCAGACGAGGAATTTGATAAAATCGTCGAAGCCGGTCAGTTTGCTCTCACTCAGGGCCTAATCCTGAATATGGGCCACGGACTGACATATCGCAATGTTCGACGTGTGGCAGAAATCCACGGCATCAACGAATTGAATATCGGCCATTCCATCGTTTCCCACTCGATCCTTGTCGGTTTCGAACGAGCCGTACGGGAAATGAAGCAGCTGATCACAGTATAGCCACCGAACAACAGGGTTCTGAATTGACGAGTTGAACCAACCGGAAGATGGCCGTTCTGCAGATAATTGAAAGAACCTCAAAATTTTCCCTCCTGTTTCGCCGATGTTCTCAGAGTCTGAAAACCGTGGATCGGCATTTATTGCCGAAACACGGTCAGCAGCAGGCCGGCAATCCGCGCCCGTTGCTGACCGCCTTCAGCAATTCCTGCCTGATTGAGCATCCTGATTTTCTTAATTTTTCGGAGTCCCCCTAAACAGGCTCAAGTTGACGCCTCCGCGGGGTTCTTTGTCCGATATTGTCCGGAATTACCGGTCGCTCCGAATCCGGTTAAAAACTGAAGCATCATCGCCCGCAATCTCCGCGAGCGAAAATGAGTTCTCTTAAACCCAGTTCTGTTGTTATTTCGTGCAGTCTGACCGGAGCAGACTGTCTGAACTACTTTGCACCCTGATCGCCAGGATGAGCGTTGTCAGCGGTTCTTCGGGTGAATCCAATGCTGGCAAATTTCTGCCTCCTCCGGAAAATGCAGCCAATACGAAGCTGCGTTCTTGTTTTGTGGATGGCCGGATCCCTGCAGCTCTGCTGCGGACAAACCATCGTGCCTCCTCCCATTCCACCGGAGGCGACTTCATACCAGTCGGAACATCATTCGGATTCCCCGCCGCTGGTGCTGCCGGAACTGCAGCAGTCTGATATTCCTTCACAGTACCCCGCTGTACCAATGCAGCCGCCAGGGTTCTGGATTGTCAGCACTCATCAGTCACCTCAGTCTTTCGATCACGCATGCCCGAAGTTCTGCCCGGGCGTAACACGTTTTGATCAGTGCGTCGGATATCGACAAAGCAGTCTTGCGGAACTCTGTCAGTCCCTGCAACCCGGCATCCCGGTCTGCATTACCGTTCACGGCAGCTTCGTTGACTGGGAAAGCGTGTGCACAGAATCGCGGTGCGCATGGCAGTGGCTGCAAAGTGGCTGCCCCGACCGACCTCTTCAGGTCATCTGTTTCACATGGCCCAGCGATCGAATCGCCGGACCACTGATTCAGCTGGATATCGCAGTGCTCGGTCGACGAGCATCACGGAACGGGTTTTACCTCGCCGATCTCATTCGTCACCTGCCAGTCGAATCCCCCGTGTCTCTTGTCGGTCACAGCCACGGAACACGAGTTATCGCTTCCGGCCTGCATCTGATGGGTGGAGGTACCGTTGAAGACCTTGCGTATCCGTGGGCAGCCCCCGGCAGCCGTCGAATTCGCGCTGTCTTCGCTGCATCCGCCATCGACCATGACTGGCTGAATCCCGATGAACGATTCGGACGAGCACTCTGCAGCGCGGAATGTATTCTCAATCTGAAAAACAACCACGATCCGGCTCTTAAGGTCTACCCCCTGCGAAGACCGTTCTCCAGCCGAGCACTGGGGTTCTCCGGATTTACCAGTAAAGATCGGCGAGAACTTCAAAGCTGGTCACATAAAGTTGCAGATCTCGATGTCTCAAGCCAGATCGGGCACGCTCACCTCTGGCCGGAATACTTCACAAAACCCTGGCTGGCCCGCAGCATCAGCAACTACACATGCTTTCCGGACTACGCCTGCCCAACCTGCCTGAACCATAATAATCTGACAGCTGCAAACATCGATCCATCTTCTCCGTCATTCCTTCCAGTCCGATAGATCGAAAAGCGACCGATAACCCAAAGACCGCAACACACTGAAAAACGGAAAGCCCGGCTCTGTGAGGAGCCGGGCTTTTTTATTTCATGGGAGTGATGGGAGGTATGGGAATCATGTGATTCAGTTTGTTTGGGGAGTGAGTAAAACCCACAGCCGCGAGGTGGCCTGTCAACTGAAGCAACTCTTTTGAAAACTTCTATTCCAGAAGCGAACTCTTCAGGAATGGAAACTGTTCGGTATTCTGAACATATTCCGTTGAGATTCCATCGGCATACCAGTCCGGATGGCTCTGAAAGTGGCGACGGTTTTCAAGACTTGAAAAGAAGTAAAGCTGACCTTTGTAAAACGCACCATACTCGATGGCGCCCGCTTCAGCCCGATTTGCCCGGTAGAGCTCAACGGGATCACAACCGTGAAGCCGCGGGATAAAGTGCTGAGGTGAATGGTTGAACTGATCTCGCTCGTCCGCGGTCTGAAAGAAATAGTCAACACCTTCGAACGAAGCGACAAATTCCTCATTGCCTTTCTGCCAGACCTTCCCCGTGACCAGGGCGACCGGCGAGAATCCTCCAAGACCAACGGTCTTCCCGTCATGCTGGACCAGCAGACAGGATCGCAGTTTCTCATCACCGTTGTCGGTGCCACTGTCTGTTTCGTCTGAACCTTTCGTTGCTGTGGACTCAGATGGTTTTTCAGTGCCGTTACTGGCAACTGCCGACGAGCGTGCTCCCGACGAGGCAGCTGCATTGCTGGCAGTCGCCTGCAATCGACTGACATAGGAATCAAGGGACGCAATCCCAACAAACCGAGCCGCCTCACGGTCGTCGGGCATGAGAATGATTTCCGTCGGGAGTGAAGCGATGGAAAACTTTGAAATCAGCGCCGACTGTCGGTCGGCGTCAATCCGCACCCCAACAAAAGCACGAGACAACTGCTGAAGAACGGCTGGCTGATTCAGCACGCTCGCGTCCATCTGCCGACACGGTCCACACCACGACGCTTCAAAATGGACAACCAAAGGAACCTGCTGCTTCTTTGCAAGTTCTCTGGCCTCTTCAAATGACGAAAGCCACCGTCCGGGCAGTTCTGTTGCTGGCATCTGCGACTGCACATCCAGTGTCATGTCTCCCTGGCCAGCCGATTTTTTTTCCGTCCCCATATCAGGGAAAATGAAACCCATCGAACTCACAAAGACTGCCGCAGTAAGTAGCAGCGAACTCATCAGGCGCATCCTTTCAAATCTGGTGTACATGGTGAATGCCATCGTGACATTGCAACCATGTGAGAGAAGGCCGAACCAGCCAACAGAACACCTCCTGTGCTCCGTCGCAGTTCATCAGTCCACAAATTCCATGTGACCACTGACTGCAGGCGACAAACTCTCATTTGCCACCCCTCACGGCTGTTGCCGACCACTGATCATAAGTCCATTACTTTGCTTTCAACTCGGGATGGAAGATCCCAGCCCGGATAAAATTGTCAAGGCACGGGGCCCTGTCACGTCGGGGCCAGTAAGTGAACATGAGTCCCTGCCACCCTCGCAAATGTCAGCAAATTTCCACGCAATCCGCCGCATCCCGCCCTCTATCAATTCTGATAACACCGATTTTTTTTGCCCGTGTTCGTGCTCGTGTTCGTGTCTGAATAATCATCAGGGGGCCGTTTTCAAGGCCGCTGGCCCTGGCTATGGATACGGCTGGCCCTTTGGGTCGGAATCGCACGGGCCGCAATTGCATGGGCCGCAATTGCATGGGCCGCAATCGCATGGGCCGCAATCGCATTTGTGTTTTCGGCCCAACGGGCCATCCGTTTTGATAGCCTGGCCCATCGGGCCTCATCGTACCACACATCTTTTTGACCGGCAACAGTTGCCGGACATTACCACCGGGACGGGTACCGCCGCGAGGTTTTGGCGAAACGAATTTGAAACACTGCTCGACAATGGGATTCCGGACGTAAATCATCGGGTGTATTGGTTCAGCGTAACTTGTGAAATCGGTGCACGAGAATAACACAGACGTGTCGTGAGTCGGACAGAGGAGGGATTGGATGTTGGTTTGGCCATTGCATGGGGGCCAGCTTCCAAACGCCAGGATCGATCCCACAGGCCATTAACGTCTCATGCGTTTCAATGAATGCACCATTTTAACCTGCCCCAACGGGGCTCAGTGTGAAAGCCTGGGGCATCGCCCCAGGAATTGCACACAACAATGACGAATGCCCTGAAAGGGCCTAATGAACCAAGCGTCCATTCCGCCCCGTTGGGGCTTTTGTCGTTGATGATCTACGTTCCCAGGGCGTTGCCCTGGGCTTTCACCTTCCGGACCTTCGGCCCCGAGTTCTGACGTGCCGCTCATTTTTTATCACACACAAAGATGTGTGGTACGATGAGCCCATCGGGCCAGGACCAGGAAACCACACATGTGCCAAAGGCCCAGCGGGCCGACCGTTCGATGCGTTCGTGTCGCGTGCAAAACGGCCGGCCCGTTGGGCCTGAATGATCATCAGGGGCCGTAATCGCATGGGCCTGCGCCCTGGCGCCTGCTGGCCCAGGGCGTGGAAAGTCAGAGCCTGGAAACGATCCGTAAGCCGATTAAGCAATCGGCCCCGTCGGCTTCACGACAACAGTGCCAGGGCTTGATACACTGGCTTCGCGCGTTTCCAAACCCCTCGTCACTTTGCGTAAAGCCGGGTTGCACCCAGATTCGGAAATGCGGAGCCTTCCCGCAGTACAGGTGACAAAGATGTGGATTCAGCTGCGGCGTGAACCGTGACAGTTTCCGCACGACGAATGCGCTACTCAGATCACGGCGCGATCTGTTGCCCGAATCCCGCACCCGCACCCGAAGGCTTCTCCGTAAGCGCCGCCGCTTTCGCCTCTGCCGCAATCCGGATTTCTTCCTGCCGCATGACATAAGCATAAAGCCAGCGGCCCCAGACAAAGTATTGGGCCACAAAAAATCCGACGAGAAACAAACCGGCAAACAACATTTGAGCCGCACCAGGGATCACCACAATCACGATCGAAAAGAAGCCACCGCCCATCATCAGAGCAGCCATAAGCGCGATCGCCACTGTGGGAACCGGAGCCTGATCGGGCGATTTTTTCACAGCAACAGTCCCTTTGCAACAAGATCCTGAAGTGACTCGTACCGAATCGCAATACCTTCAGACAGTGTTTCGCGAATGCGATCCTCAGTCAGCATATAGCCCAGCATTCCACCGGGCGGTTCAAATTCAATTTCGTCGGTCAGCATGGTTTCCAGATCATGAACCGACCGAATCAGCTGCCTGTGTCGCCATGCACGCAGCGGCCCTTCGACCTGTTCTTCTGCGATTTCTGTTTCGCTGGCTGACGTATAAACGTGAATGGCCCGCTGCTTAAAACCGAACGACGTGATCCGGAATTCGATTCGTTCAGCAACTGTCACCACCTCCGGAGCGGAAATAATCTCCAGACGCATGTCGGGATCGCTGATCCGTGGCAGATTGATGGGACGACCGAGAAAATCTCGCAGAGTGCGAGCCGGACATGCAAGGGTAACAGATGCGGAAAACAGGGGCATCGTATGAAGATTTTTCTGCAAATTGCGACCACATAAAAACGGAAACCACTCAAACGATTTAAGGGATGTCGAAAGTAGAACACAACCGCGATTGCCCACAAAAAAAGGTAAGAATCGCAAATTCACGGTTCTCAGCTTCGAACAGCCTGCGTTAGATCAGCTTAGCATCAGACCACCGAGTGGACTCATCGTCAGAAAACCTGCAATTTTTGTTCGCATGTCGAAGCCAGGGTGTCTAAACGTCGTGAATCGCTCCAGAATCCACCGCCGGATCCCAGGAGCGATCCACGACGGTGGTCTTCAGGAGCAGCCTGTGACAAGAAAAGGTGATCAAACAGGCTTGCAAAGAATTAACCCGGACGTTACTTTTCCCCGCTCAACCGAGCCTCCCCGGGGTTCGGCCTGACAGCAGATGAGTTGTGAATTTTCAGAGGGAAACTCCCTAAAGGTCCGGTTTTTTTTTGCCGGTCCCTGAGATGAGAGAACCTCTTGCAAAAAAGCGGGTCATTCAATGAAGTGCCAGCATGGCGACAGAATTGGGTGATACGAAACTTGTTCCGTTTGGCATTTCGCACTTTCATTTTGTGAGATTTGGCCAGCGGATATGTTTGAACCAGTCTTCGGACAAATTCGACCGTTTTTTGCCACAAGTGAAACTGTTCATGATATAGTGGTGCTGTAATTTTCCTCTGTAGCTCAGTTGGTAGAGCAGGCGGCTGTTAACCGCCGGGTCGTAGGTTCGAGTCCTACCGGAGGAGCTTTTCTGGAAGCAGCGGACTGCCGCAGACAACCGGGTTATCGAAAGACGCCGAGAGGTTTCCTCTCGGCGTCTTTTCATTTTCCCCAGTCTTTTGTGCGGTTTCCGCGTTCTCGGGTCGTACGCGAGAGCTCTCTGCCCGCCGCCACGGTTACTCGCCTGCGGACGAAAACGCGCCCTCCAGCCACGATTCCTGGCAAAACTCTCCGACTCTCTGCTCCGAGGCCGGGTTTCGAGTTAACAGCCCCGTCCCTTCCGGGGTGCTGGTTTTGCCACTGCGAACTGAAATTGCCAGGATTGGCCGCTGTCGCACTCCTTGTAACCGGCAATTTGGGCAGCGGCATTGACAGAAAACGATATCGATCGGCACCGGTCAGCTCCTGCATGTGACCCGATTCGGTTTTTCGCTCCAGTCGGTCTCACTGAAGCGGTTCGGAAAACCACCTTGGAGGCGTCGGTCTGTCGGACCGGAGTAGGCTGGAGGCATTCAATGTCACTCTGGCTTGCGGGGCCGATGCGATGGAATTGCATTGTTTGCTGCGCTGACAATGCGTGGCGATACGTGCGCACGTAATCGAGGGTGAAAGACATTTCCGGAAGAGACTTGACCGCGATCGTCTAGTTGG
>JALHMY010000128.1 GCA_022843805.1 Fuerstiella sp. | reverse complement strand
GGACCAGTACGGACCAGCCCGGGTAGGTTTCGGCTGCCCTTTCGGGCAGCCTCACCGTTTTATGCCGCACGTTTGGGGACGTGAGGCGACTTAGTTCGTGAGCCCTGCGGCTCACGCCGGGTACGAGTACGAGTACCGTTACACTGAGTACGAGTACGACTGCCCTGACGAACGGAGACTTATGCGCTGTCAAACAATAAGTGTCGCCTTTTGCTCCGCAAAAGGGTGCTCTTTCGCGGAGCGAAAGGCGACTATGGCGGTAACTTATTGTTTTCCGGGTCCTTATGCGTGCCGGGATGACAGGCAGGTCAGGCGGGACGAAGCTGAAAGAGATTCGTCGGCCAGAACGACCAATTGGGTGTTTACCTGACTGAGGCAAGGAACAGATGATCATCTGTGGTTGTGCGCGCATGTCGTTACGAGCGCAAAAAAAGACCTCTCCCGGAAAGCCGAAGCAACACAACTGTTGACACCCATAGAGTTCAAAGGTGGGCACCCGACGCCCGGGTCATGTGATCCGAAACATGGTCGGCGTGACAGTCGGCCGGAATCAGACCGGGTTCCCTGTTGGGTAAAATCTGTAGGGTCAACTTGGTTTGCAATCAGCAGTTCTGGCAGAGGTCATGCACTGTTGAAACAACGCGTGCACACAAACCATAGACGGTGTGAACCTGTTTCGCAAGGGTTTGTTTGTGCTGTGGGAGGAATTCGTGGAACCCTGCCGGATCCTTACCCTCAACTCTTTCCAAAGCAGACAATTTTGCCCTTGAACAATTTACGAACAACCTGTAAGGACAGGAAGATTGAAATCGTCATGTGGCGAAACGAGCGGATTGAAGATAGAATCTGCTCCACACGAAAAAGCTGCAGGCATTGCTGATTTCGCAGATGTTTGGGCGAATCTGCCCGGACGCGACAGTGGGCTGCAGTTTTGGAGAAGTTCGGTGCAAGATTCCGTCGACTCTGATACCAGTTCGGCAGAGCGTTTGTCGGTTGACCCTTCAACCTGGGTTGACCAGCATGGCGACTACCTGTTTCGTTATGCGTTTTCCCGCCTGCGTGATTCAAATGCAGCCGAGGAAGTTGTGCAGGAAACTTTTCTTGCGGGTATTCGATTTCAGGACCGGTACAATGGCAGGGGAGCGGAGCGTGCGTGGCTTCTTGGCATTCTGAAAAGAAAGCTGGTGGATTATGTGCGTATGCGAGCTCGCTTTGACCGCGACGGGATTAGTCAGGAAAATCAGGACCCGTCTCTGCAGTTGTTTGATATGCAGGGCAACTGGAAGAAGGGTGCGCTGCGATTTGAGTTACCCGATCAGGCGATTGAATCAAGGGAGCTCTGGGATGTTGTTCGGGGATGTCTGAGCCATTTGCCGACAGGGCAGGCGGATGTGTTTGTGCTGAGTGTTATGGAGAATATGGACTCAGACCAGATCTGTCGGGAGCTTGACATCACTCCTTCGAATTTGTGGGTGCGTTTGCATCGCGCTCGGCTCGCTCTGGCTCGATGCGTGGGTGCACGCTGGTTTGAACAGGTTGAAGGCACAGAGGTTAAGGTTGCACATGAAGACCGATCGTGATGTATCAGAGCTGATTTCAAAGTCACTTTCGGGACGTCTGAATGCCCGACAGTCTGTGGAAGTCGAAGCCGCTGTTGAGCAGAATGATCAGCTGCGTAACTTTGCAAAATTGTCGGGAATGATTCAGGAATCCATTAGTGATATCGCCAGACGTTCGGTTGCCGGCGATGAAGCTCTGGCACCAGGACTTTCTGATGAGGCAAAGGCACGGCTTAAAAAGTCAGTGTCCAGCGAGTATCTGCGACGCAGTCGATCGGGTTCCGGTCTTGCTCAGACCTTAGGACTCGACGGAACCACCATCAGCGGCAGTGCGGCAGATATTGATTCCAGTCGAACAATGTCGTCGGAGTTTTCGTTTGTGCGAAAGCTTGGTGAGGGCGGTTTGGGAACCGTCTGGCTTGCGCGTGATGAAAAGCTGAAGCGAATGGTGGCCGTGAAGGAAATGAATTCCGAAGCTGCGGAAAGTCCGCGTGCGTGGAAGCGTTTTCACCGGGAAGCTCAGATTACCGGTCATCTCGAACACCCCAGTGTCGTTCCACTGTATCAGTTTGGAACGGACACTCGCACCGGCCAGCCTTTTTATGCCATGCGATTTGTCGGAAAGCGAACGCTGGTCAATGCCATTGAGGAATATCATGAAAGGATGGAGGAAGGCAAAGACGTTTCGATGGATCAGCACTATCTGCTCACCGCCTTCATTTCTGTCTGTCAGGCGATTGCTTATGCACATTCGCGCGGAGTTATTCATCGTGACCTGAAGCCGGAGAACGTGGCTCTTGACAACTTTGGTCAGGTCATCGTGCTCGACTGGGGTCTGGCGAAAATTTCCTCCGAGTTTGAAAGTGGAGTGTTTGGCCTGCAGGGGGTATCATCGCCTGCCGATTCCGGATTCGGACGTACGATGGCGGGTGAAGTGATTGGAACGCCGCTCTATATGGCCCCGGAACAGGCCGCCGGTGACCTCGACAGTATTGACGAACGAACCGATGTTTACGGTCTTGGAGCCATTCTGTTTGCAATGCTGACCGGGGCAGCACCCCATCAGAAAAGCAGCAGCCGTAACGGTCAGCCCGTACAGATTCAGGAGCTACTGAAGTCGATTGCCGAGAATCCATCGCCTTCGCCTCGCACTTATCGATCGGGTGTTCCTGCCGGCCTTGAGGCGATCTGTCAGCACGCGATGGAACGAAATCCCCATTCCCGTTATCAGTCCGCAATGGAACTGTCGGAGGCAGTTCAGCGATGGATGGCGGGAAGAAATGAGCGTCGTGAACAATATGGAAATGCCCGCAGTGAGGGTCGCGAACTGCGGACCAGCCTGCAGTCGTCGGTGCGTGATCTGGACCGCAACGTTCGATTCATGGCAAATATTCCTCCCATTCAGGAATTGATTGATGCTATGCGGGAAACTCCGGAAGTAGCCCTGCAGGCATGCCGGGAGCGACTTTCTCTGATCTTTAAGGGCCTGCTGAGGGCAAACTGCGATTTTATGTCGGTGTCGTTCTGCCAGGTGGCCGACGAACGCTGGCGAGAACTGGTGCGAGTGGAGCGGCACAGCAGCGATTATGCCAGCGTGCGAGCGATCCCGACCAGCCGTCTCGCTTCAGGCCCGTTAACTTCATGTATGAAAACGGCTTTGGATCTGAACCCCGAAGAAGTGCATGTCGCGCTGTCTGCGGAATGTGCAGGATCACGCGAAGCGGCTCGCAATAAACAGAACGCAAGCATCCTCTCAGCGGGTGTACCCGTCTTTGACCAGAAGACGGAGGAACTGTTTGGGTTTGTGCGAATTGAGGCATCACTGGATCGGCTCATTGAATCAGAAATGCGGGATCGACTGAGATCCACCACGGAACTGCTTGTGCTGGACAATGATTGTTCAGTGATTCTGCATTTGTCGCGGGCCAGCGGACGTAACCGTCAGTCTGAAGGTCGGGCAATGACCGACTTTTTGTCGGAATGGCCGGAAATCCGGCAGTCACTGAAGAACACCGGCGAGTTCTACGATGAGCAGAATCATGCAATTCATGCAACTCGAGTGGATCTTGTTCCCGGACGCTATTCACTTGCGATCGTGCAGAGCGTTGCAGAAAAACTGACAGCCAAACCAAACCGTCTGGAAGCCTGCCGAATCTGAACGGACTGTGACGGGCATTCATGCGGCGTGCCTCACGCGGCCCGGCGTCTGGCGATCCTGCGTCATGCACCGGAGTTGCGGATGGCTGATGATGAGCTGACCGCTGGTTCGGGGGCTGAGTAGCCCAGTTTTTCGGCAATCGGATTCAGCCACGGACCGACACGTTCCAGATAGTCCTGATCGAAACGGTATTCGTTGTTCTGGTACCCGACAAGACTGTCGACGTAGCGCTGAAGTGCCGGTCTGACATTCTCCCAGCCGGGCAGCTCGAACTGTCGATAGATGTTCTCCATGACGGGCATGGGATTGCCGGTCATGTCCTCATGTCGGACCTCGACAAGATTGGCTGACGGTATCAGGCTTCGATCCTGCAGCCAGCGATCCATAATCAGCTGATAACGGACCGAGGTGAATTCCTCAATCTGACGGTGTGTGCAGGGCTGGAACGACATTTGTTCCACAAAGCGATCCATGAGCTTCATTGAGGACGCATGAACCAGCCACGGATTTCGAAAGACATGAATGAATTTTGCGTCCGGATAACGTTTCAATACTTCGCGAATGCGGCCGACATTCGGAGGATTTTTCAGCAGAAGGCGTCTTCCTTTGGATGCAAACGAGACTTTCTTCAGAAGAAAATCGTAATGATTGCCCCAGTGAAGAACATCCTGGTCGCTCACACCTTCAAAGAGTACCGTCTCGCGAAACGTCTGCTCTGCAATCTGAGGAAAAAAGTAATTCAGATAATGTGACATGTGCGTGAGGCCTGCCAGGGCAAAATCCTCTGACATCGGTTCATCGATCCCCAGAGGGACAGCATCCATGGGGCGACTCGCCGGAAGGCGACGGTTCAGAATTCTGCGGGCCAGCCATTCCCATGTCAGAAAGCCACTGGGAATCGCGCAGTGCAGGAGTGTCACACTGGCAAACTGCGGATCCTGCAGAAAATGATTGTGCATGTTGGTCGTTCCGCTGCGCCAGTGCCCCACGATGAACACCGGTGGCTGTGCGAGTCGATGTTTGCGGATTCGAGCGCCGAACCAGAATGACTCAAACAGGCGGATGGGCAGGGTCATGATCACAAACAGTGTGATGGCAACTGCCTGCAGTCGATGCCAGCCGACAAACTGTGCACGGTAGCGAAACAGGACGCGCAGCCAGTTACTCAGCGTGGAAAAGTAAAGGATATGCGGCAGTCTGATCGGTTTTTCGGTCGCCATAGATTCATCTGCGTCAACAATTCAACTGATTCAGCAATTCATCTTCGTCAGCACGTGTGTTTACCGAATTCGCGGCTGGATCATAGCAGTCTGTTGCGGGGCTGTCGTTTCTGACGGACCCTGTTTTCTCTCGCACAGGTTCCTGCCTTGAGAAAACTTAATTGAGTTTTGAGCAATCTTCGCCGCTGTGGACTATATTGGCGACCTTAACACTGGCGACCTTCGGTTTAAGCTTGATGACCTCCTGATTAAGCCGTCGTTTCAGTATCTCAGACGAACTATTGGGGCCTCGAAAGAATGAGCAGGGAAATTTGTCGCTGGGGAATTTTGAGCACGGCCGGAATTGCCCGCAAGAACTGGCACTCGATTGCCAGTTCCGGAAATGGCCAGGTAGTGGCGGTTGCCAGTCGGTCGATTCAAAAATCACGCGATTTTATTGCCGAGTGTCAAAGTTCGGTTCCGGTCCCGCATCCGGTTGATGCACTCGGAAGTTATGAAGAATTGTTGAATCGGAAGGATATCGACGCGGTGTATGTGCCGCTCCCGACGGGGCTTCGCACTGAGTGGGTGATAAGGGCGGCAAACGCGGGCAAGCATGTCATGGTGGAGAAACCATGCGGAGTGACGGCTGCCGACGTTCAGGCAATGATCGATGCGTGTCATTCGGCACAAGTGCAGTTCATGGATGGTGTGATGTTTATGCACAGTGCGAGGATGGCCGAAATTCGCAGGGTGCTGGATGATGGGGTCAGCATTGGTCAGATCCGCCGAATCGCCAGCCAGTTCAGTTTTTATGCACCCGATGAGTGGGTCGCCAGCAACATTCGGGCGAACAGCAGTCTGGAACCGGCTGGCTGTCTCGGCGATCTCGGCTGGTACACCATTCGATTTGCCCTGTGGGCGATGAATTTTCAGATGCCCGTCGAGGTCAGAGGCCGCATCCTTCATGGGGTACAGCGTGCGGACAGCGCGGAACAGGTTCCCATGGAGTTTCAGGGCGAGTTGCATTTTGACGGAGGAGTTTCGGCCAGTTTTTTCAATTCATTCCGTGCCAACCATCAGCAATGGGTCAACGTCAGCGGAACGAATGGTTATCTCCATGTGAACGACTTTGTTCTTCCCTATTACGGAAATGAAGTGACTTTTGAGGTGGCCCGTCATCATTTTGCGGTGGACCGGTGTCTGTTCAACATGGAACGGCGAGCGACTCGGCATGCGGTCCAGGAATATAGCAACAACGCCGTCAATTCTCAGGAAGCCACGCTGTTTCGAACGTTTGCTAAATTAGTGCTCTCAGGATCTGTGGACCCTTACTGGCCTGAAATCGCTCTGAAGACACAACGAGTCCTTGACGCGGCTTCCAAATCGGCTGCGGAGGGTGGACTGCCTGTTGTCCCCTGATGTTTTACTAAAGATAGTAACGCGATTCTTTGGTCCGTTGTCTTGAACGGTTTAATTGACAATCCCTGAAGATGCGGATTGACTACTACCAGAATCAGCGTAATAACATCAGAACAGGTTTTTATTTTCAGATACCTCAAAGGACTCATTTCATGATCAGGATTCGGTCAACCTCGAAGCTTCGAGGTTTTACACTGATTGAACTGCTGGTGGTCATTGCGATCATCGCCATTTTGATCGCTTTGCTGCTTCCTGCCGTCCAGCAGGCACGCGAGGCGGCTCGGCGTACGCAGTGCAAGAACAATTTGAAGCAAATTGGTCTTGCGATGCATAACTACCATGATGTGTACAACACGTTTCCTCCTGGTTATATATCGCCAACCACGCCGGACAGCAACACGTCGTCAGAGATTGGTCTTTATGGCTGGGGAGCATTCATCCTTCCGTATGTCGAACAGTCTAATCTTTACACTTCACTGAACGTTGGAAACGTTCCGCTGCATCAGAACCTCAGCACGCCTCAGGGAGTGGCCACTCTGCAGGTACCGCAGCCAGGCTTCCGTTGCCCGTCGGATACCGGCCCGGGCGTCAATAACTTTATCAGCTCACTGGCTGGTGCCGTGAACTGGTACAATCTGAACGTCACTCCGGATGGAACCACGCTGATTCCCATCGCCACCGCGAATTATGTGATGGTTGCAGGAACCGGCTCCAGTACAACACCTCCGGCAAACCCGAACAATCGAGTGAATTCTCCGATGCCTCCTGGTGGTGTCGCGTTCAAGAACTCCAAAATTGGATTCCGCGATATTACCGATGGAACAAGCAATACTCTGCTGGCCGGGGAACGTGCGTGGAAGTATGGTCCAATTATGGCCGGTGCGGGAAATGTGATCGGTTTCAGTGCTCGGGTTAATGATCAGTCAGGAAATGCCAACATCAAGACCGGAGCACTTGCGGTGATCGGCATCGGTTATGACGGAATCAACTGGAGTGCAACGAATGCGGCTCATCAGCCTCGTGGCTTCAGCAGTAATCACGTTGGAGGTGCACAGTTCGTGCTGTGTGACGGATCCGTTCGATTTATCAGCGAGAACATCGACTACAAGTCCACCTCACCAAGCGTCGATATGGCACTTCATGTGACGTCTACTTTTGCTCGTCTGTTGATTCGCAATGACGGACAGGTTGTCGGCGAGTTCTGATTCAACCGGCCTCACCTGAAGTTCTGTCTTCCGGTGAGGCTTTTTTGTGCGCGGTTTGTTTGATCGATCAGCGGCTGCAAACCGCTGCCGTAAAATGGAATTTTGTTTTCAGGAAAGACTATTTGCCATGCGTCAGGACTCACCTTGCCTGAGATGTCTGATTCCGGTTTTTGCAGCGATGATCGCTGTGGGGTGCGGATCGCCCGGCGACCAGCCCGAGCTGGGATATGTTTCCGGAACTGTCACACTTGATGGTAAGCCCCTTCCAGGTGTCAATATTATCTTTCGACCGGAAACCGGCCGACCGGCGGCGGATCAGACGGATGAAGAAGGTAATTACGAACTGGAGTATCTCGCAGGTGTAAGTGGCTGTAAGCTCGGCCCAAACTCGATTGCCTTCGAATGGCCTCCGGAAGCAGCCAATGTGCCGTCCATACCGGCAAAATATAACTCAACCGAGATGTTCAAGGTGGATGTGAAACCCGGTAATAACGAGTTGAATTTCGAAATGAAGTCGAAGTAAACAGCCGAAGAAAACGTTCGGATTGGGTATCCGTTGCTGCCCTGGACTTTGTCAGAACTAAACAATACTCCTGATCGCAGATTTGCGAAGGATCATCACTCGCCATGCTGAACGGCTGCCCGCCCGTCTCTCGATTCACTGTTCAGACATTGGTGTCTGTCGTCACTGTGGTGCTGGTGTTCCTCGACGGACCAGCAAATTTCTCTGAAGCTGCTGATTTTCGTGTTCTGCCCTATCTTCAGAATCCTGCAAAGGACGCCATCACGGTCCGCTGGCTCTCGGAAACAGATGATCCCGGGCAGCTGATTGTGAAAACATCAGATCGGGTTGTGACACTGGCGTCCAGCCCCCTGCAACCCGCCACTCTGGCTTATAACCCCTTCAAACCAGAACCTGAGGATCGGCACGGTACGACCGCATGGCTTCATTCTGTCAGGGTCACAGGGCTGATTGCCGGGTCGCGTTATGAGTACAGCGTGAAGCAGGGCAAGTCCGAACATTCAGCATCGTTTCAGACTGCGCCTTCGGAAAATCACCCCGTTCGGCTCATTATCTATTCCGATTCGGAGACGGAACCTGAATCCTCCACCACGCCGCCGGTCGACTGGACAGCCAATACAGGCAGCAATCGACCCGACGGGATTACTCGCTATGTTGTCAGTCAGACGACCGGTTATCGGGAGAACTGTCGAGTCATCGCCGAGCGGCAGCCGAATCTGATTCTGGTCGTTGGTGATCTTGTTGAGTCCGGTGGCGAACAGCGTGACTGGGATGAATTCTGGCGGCACAATGCAGGAGATTTCGGTCAGGTTGCCAGCAGTGTGCCTCTGGTGACGGCCCCCGGAAACCATGAGAACTATGGGGGACCGGGGGGCGGCTATACCGCCGAAGGAGCCAATTTTGCGATGAGCAAATTCCTGACGTACTTTGAGACGCCCGACAATGGATCCTCCAGCCCGCATCACAAAGGGCGATATTATCGTCTCGACTATGGCCCGATCACCATCATTTCACTTGATTCCAGCGACGGCCTGCCGCACATGACGGCATCGGATACCAACCATAATCTGCAGGGCAGCCATGCGCCCGATTTTAATCCCGGCTCAGAACAGTATCAGTGGCTTGAAACTCAGCTTGCAGATGCGCAGAAGAAAAGTCGTTTTACGTTCGTGCAGTTTCACCACACGATGTACGGTTCAGGTCCGCACAGTATTCCGTTTGGCAGTTCCGGATTCTCCGGACAGTCAGGAATCGCGATGCGAGTTCTCGCTCCAGTCTTTTTCCGGTATGGAGTGGATGCCGTCTTTTCGGGACATGATGAACTGATGGAACGCAGCATGGCAGAAGGGTCGGAAGTATTGCCGGATGGATCCAGACGACCGCATGTCATTTCCTTTTACGATGTCGGCATTGGTGGCGACGGCCTGCGAGGACCTTCTCAGGGATTTGATAATCCGTATCGACAATTCCTGGTACATGAAAATGCTCCTGAGAAATGGGACGGCCGTAAACTGGTTTCAGGAGGAAAGCATTATGGTCACCTTGAGGTCAGCGTCGATCAGGATAAACAGGGAAACTGGTATGCCGAATTCCTGCCGGTGCACATTTTCCCGGTCATGGACGATCAGGGCGACGTGATCCGCTGGGAACGCCGCCTGTATGACGATAAACTGACCATTCCGGAAAGTGGTCGTCGCTGAACCCTGATCGTCGCTGAAATCTGGTCGTCGCTGAAACGCAGTGAAGATGACGGGTTGCTCTGGCATTCGGCCCCTCAATGGAACTGGTGTTACCCTGTTCTGACTGGGTAACGATCGATGGGGTGTTTGTTTCAGATGCCCTGTTTCAGACGACTTGTCAGTTGCGGCAGGACAGATCCATGGTGTTTTTCTCATTGTTGCTGAATGCTGTGCTTCTGGGTGCCGTATCTTCCGGCCAGTCAGCAGACAGCCAGATACCAGCCGACATTCAGCTCACCCTGCCCCCCGACGTCTACGCGGTCGTCGGTCAGGAAACCGGGATCTGGTTTGACAACATCGTGCTGACTGAGCATCCCGAGGCACTCCGATTTCAGGTGAAATGTGATCGTGGCATTACTGACCAGAAGCACTGGGTGCTGACTCCACAGACCGATGATGTCGGAATTCACTCTTTGTCTGTTACCGTGATGGATGCGGCTGGCGAAAAAGTACTTGGAAAGGCGGAAACACGGCTGCATGTTTCTGCCCCTCTGTCAGTATCGAATTCGGAAAAAGCACTGCGATTGCTGTTTGTCGGCGACAGCCTGACTCATGCAACCGTGTATCCCAATGAACTGGCACGGCTGCTGTCGGAACCTGGCAATCCCGGTTGGAAAATGTATGGAACACATCGGCCGGATACTGCGGCCCCGGGAGTTGCACATGAGGGCTATGGCGGCTGGACATGGCGATTATTCAACAGCCACTACGAACCATCGCCTGATGGAACTTATCGCAAACGCAGCAGTCCATTCGTTTTTGCGAATTCTGATGGAACTCCTGAGCTGAATGTGGGTCGGTATTTGCGGGAAGCCTGTGAAGGTCAGTCACCGGACTACGTCATTTTTTTTCTTGGCATCAACGACTGTTTTGGTGCCAATCCGGATGATCCGGACGCCATCGACAGCACAATCTCGGCCATGCTGCAGCATGCAGAAACGCTTCTGACTGCATTTCGGAAGGCTGCTCCGGAATCCCGGCTGGTAATCTGTGTGACTCCGCCTGCCAATGCTCGTGAATCCGGATTCGAGGCGAACTATCAGGGCCGTTATCGTCGCTGGGGCTGGAAGCGAATTCAGCATCGTCTTGTGGAGCGTCAGCTGAAGCACTTTTCCGGTCGCGAAGCTGACAAGATTCTGTTTATTCCCACGCAGCTGAATATTGATCCTGCGGACGGGTATCCGGACAACAACGGAGTCCATCCGAACTCACGCGGTTATCATCAGATTGCATCCACGATCTATGCATGGCTCGTGGACGACATGGCCCGGGATTCGGCGTTCCCGGCACTTCAGAGTCAGTTCGATGCTGTTATTCAGCCGATGCTAAAGCAGTATTGTCTGGATTGTCATTCGACAGAACTTCGGGAAGGAGAGCTGGACCTGCAGAGGTTTGGCGATCTGGCTGAGGTACGTCGATATCCGACAGTGTGGCAGAAAGTCGCTGAAATGCTGGATAGTGGTGAAATGCCTCCAAAGGATTCTCCACAGCCAGGGGACGCCGAACGGAAACACCTGCGCAGCTGGGTAGCGAACTATCTGAATGCGGAAGCGATTGCCGGTGCTGGCGATCCCGGGCCCGTCGTTCTGCGCAGGCTCAGCAATGCCGAGTACACCTGCACGATTCAGGACCTGACCAGAACGAAACTCATGCCGGCTCGCGAGTTTCCCGCGGATGGGGCGGCGGGAGAAGGTTTCACCAACACGGGCAATTCACTGGTGATGTCCCCTGCTCTGGTCACAAAGTATCTGGATGCGGCAAAGGTTGTTGCAGGTCATGCCGTTCTGCTGCCGGATGGATTTCGATTTTCTCCGCACAACACACGTAACGACTGGACTAATGATTCGCTGGATCGGATTCGCGAATTCTACAGAGTGTTTACTGATGGTGGTGGCGGAGATCAGGTGAATCTGCAGGGCATTGTTTTCGATACCAATGCGGACGGTCGGCTGCCTCTGACGGCCTGCCTGAAAGCTCTGCTTGCCGAAAGAGAAAGGCTGCTTCAGGGAGAATCAACAACTGACGAAATTGCTGCACGATACCGGCTAAGCCCAAAGTATCTGAGGTTGCTGTGGGAAACACTGAATGCGACACATGCAGCCGACGATCCGGCAGACTCAATTCTGCTGCGCACTCTGCGTAGTCAGTGGCAATCTGCCAAACCCGGGGACGCTGATTCTCTTGCAGCGGGGATCGCCGTGTGGCAGCAGTCTCTGTGGAGATTCACAACCGTTGGACATATTGGAAAGCTTAATGGACCGAAAGCATGGATGGAGCCAGTCAGTCCGCTGGCTGCCCGTCAGGAAATTCGTGTGGCAATGCCGACGACGGCGTCGCCCGGTGAAGAAGTGACGCTGTATCTGGCTGCCGGCGATGCGGGCGATGGACGAACCAGTGATTTTGCCGTCTGGGAACACCCTCGACTGGTTGCTCCCGGCCGTCCGGATCTGCTGCTGCGTGATGTTCGAGAAGTTACTGGTCAGCTGGCCGCAAAACGTCACCAGATTTTCTCCACCGCCGCACTCTGCCTTGAGGCTGCCGCGGAAATCAGTGCACTTCAGGAATCAGCCGATCTTCAGCAACTGGCCACAAAATACAAGGTGGAACCAGAATCCCTTGTTGCATGGTTCGACTATCTGGGAATTGGAACAAGTGGGGCCGTGAAGCTCGGGCCGTCCATTTCCGGACGCATGGAGAGTGGTGCGGGCTACGAATTCATCCGCGGATGGATGAGCAATGACGCGCTCAGTGTGGTTGCAAATTCATCAGATCAGCATGTCCGCATTCCTGGAAACATGAAGCCACACAGCATCGCCGTGCATCCGGCTCCGACATTGTCGGTTGCCATCGGCTGGCGCAGCCCCGTAACGGCTTCCGTGCAGATTGAAGGCAGCGTTCAGCATGCTCATCCGGAATGTGGAAACGGAGTTGCATGGGCCGTAGAGCTGCGCCGTGGAAATACTCGACAGCGACTGGCGACCGGCATCAGCCAGGGTGCCGCCGTAGTTCCGATTCAAATCCATTCGAAAACCGCCGTACAGAAGGAAGACGTAATCTGCCTCGTGATCAGCCCGCGGGATGGTAATCATTCATGTGATCTGACGGCCGTTGATCTGATTCTGCGATCCGACGACCGGCAGTGGAATCTGGCGGGCGATGTGTCGCCCGATATTCTGGCTGGCAATCCTCATGCAGATTCTTATGGCACGCCGGATGTATGGCATTTCTTTTCGGAGCCCACATCGGGGACTACCGGACATGTTGTCCCTGCCGGCAGTTTGCTGGCAAAGTGGCAGGCCGCAGGTGACGCTGAGACACGAAAACAGCTGGCAGCCGAACTTCAGACGCTTCTGCAGAATGGTGTGACGAACATCCCGGTGGATGCGCCTGATGCGGTCCTGTACCGGCAGCTGACATCCTTCAGCGGCCCACTTTTGTCCGCAGCACTCAGTTCCGTTTCCGCTCAGTCCGGGAAGGCGCCGGAATCTGGTTCATCCTCCGCGGCACCACAAAACTCGAAGCAGGCCGTCGGGCAGAATGTGAAGTCTGAAGATAGCTGGGGCCTGGATGCCGGCATTTTTGGAAAACATCCCGTCAGTGGAAACGTGGAGCCTTCCAGTCTTTGCGTTCAGGCTCCCACTGTGACAGAGATTCGTCTGCCCGCTGATCTTGTTGCGGGCTCAGAGTTTGTAACCACCGCAACGCTGCACACGGACTCAGGCTCCGATGGAAGCGTGCAGATGCAGGTGCTGACGACGAAGCCCAAATCGTTTGAGGGGTTACAGCCGACAACGGCGACTCCAACGGCTGGTACCGGTCCATGGACGTCAAATACGCGGGGAATCGCGTTTGCGTCTCCGGTAATTGTGGCGGATGACAGCGATGCTCGCCGAAGATTTGAAAACGCATTTGAGGAATTTCGCCAGCTGTTTCCAGCGGCACTGTGTTATACAAAAATCGTTCCGGTGGACGAAGTTGTGACCCTCACTCTGTTCTATCGTGAAGACGATCATTTGCAGCGACTTATGCTGAATGATGAACAGATACAGAAACTAAACCAGTTATGGGATGAACTTCACTTTATCAGTCAGGATGCCCTGACTCTTGTTGATGCCTATGCTCAACTGATGGAATATGCCACCCAGGATGCGGATCCGTCAGTGTTCGAACCGCTGCGGAAACCGATCAATGATCGAGCAGATGCATTCAGACGCTTGCTTGTGGATTCGGAACCATCCCACGTGAACTCCGTTGTGGAATTTGCTGAGCAGGCATTTCGACGGCCATTGAGCATTGCGGAGGCAGATCAGCTTCGATCTTTGTACAGCGAATTGCGACGACTGGAATTGCCTCACTCTGATGCCATTCGCACATTACTTGCCCGTGTGCTTGTATCTCCCGCATTTTTGTATCGAGTGGAAACGCCAGGAGAAGGAACTCAGGCAGCTCCGGTTTCAGACTGGGAACTGGCCAGCCGACTAAGCTACTTCCTCTGGTCATCGCAGCCGGATGAACAGCTTCGGGAACTGGCCGCTGCAGGAAAGCTTCGAGATCCCGATGTCCTCCGACAGCAAACTCGCCGTATGATGGATGATGAGAAGATCCGGCGACTCTCAATTGAGTTTGCGTGTCAGTGGCTGCATGTCTATGACTTTGACCAGCTGGATGAAAAGAGCGAACGTCATTTTCCGACATTCCTTTCCGTGCGCGAACCAATGTATGAAGAGGTCATTCAGTTCTTTACTGACATCTTCCGACGCGATGGATCGGTTATGGAAGTGTTTTCGGCTGACCATACGTTCGTAAACGATCAGCTTGCCCCGCACTACGGAATTTCCGATGTCACTGGCGGTGAGTGGCGCAGAATCGACAATGCGTCGCGATACTCCCGAGGCGGAATACTGACGATGGGCGCCACGCTGGCAAAACAATCCGGGGCATCAAGAACCAGCCCGATTCTGCGAGGCAACTGGCTGTCAGAAGTGATCCTGGGTGAAAAGCTGCCGAAGCCTCCCAAAGGCGTACCTCCGCTGCCCGAAGACGAGACCGGAGAATCCCTCACCGTGCGTCAGCAGGTGGAAAGACATTCGACAGATCCGAAATGTGCCAGCTGCCATCAGCGGATCGACCCGCTGGGATTTGCCCTGGAAGGCTTCGACGCAATCGGCCGGGCCAGAACCATGGACTCTGCAGGACGTCAGATCGATACGAATACCGTTCTGATGGATGGTACCGCGATCGACGGACTGACCGGATTGCAGCGTTATCTGACCGAAACAAGACGCGATGCGGTGCTCAGACAGTTCTGCCGCAAACTGCTTGGATACTCCCTCGGCCGGGCCGTCAAATTGTCAGACGAACCGCTGCTGAGTGAAATGCAGAAGGAGCTCGCGCGGAACGATTACCGAATTTCAATCGCTGTGGAACAAATCGTTCTGAGTCCTCAGTTCCGCGAGATTCGGGGACGAGAGGCAGCGATCGAAGAATCACTGGAGTAACGGGCTGTCGGACAACAGGTGGAAGCCAGCCCACGAGTTTTGAAGTTGCGTACTTTCTAACCGCGAAGCGGTGGCAGCAAGTAGCCCAGGGCATAAGCCAACGCTGTGAAGCGTTTTTTTCGAGTGAAAATCGTGCGATTCAACCCGGAACGGGTTTCACAACAAAGCCTGGGGTCGACGCGAAGCGGCGCACCCCAGGTTCGTGATGTTCGTTCGGTCCGAACCCTGAAAGGGTTCCACAAGGCAGCGATCGATCGTTCATCGTGTTGTGGAACCCCGTTGGGGTTCCATCGCATTTTCCTGTGTTTTCCTGGGGTGCGCCGTGTTCACGGCGACCCCAGGCTTTGTTGTGCAACCCCGGTTGGGGTTGGAAAAACGGACATCGTCTGGCCACCAGAGAGACCGCCATATTTGCTTACAGAAATGCTTCACAGCGTTGGGCGTAAGCCCTCATCGTACCACATCTTTTGTGTGATAACATATGAGCGGCAGGTCAGGACTTGAGTCCGAAGGACTGCGATTCCAGCCCATGCGATTCCAGCCCATGCGATTCCAGCCCATGCGATTCCAGCCCAACGGGCCAGCCGTTTCCATAGCCAAGGCCAGCGGACCTGGAAAACGGCTGATCAGATCAGACTCGGCCGGATACTACGAAGCAACAACCGAACTTCGGGACCGCTCGGATCGGCGATGACGCCACAGAAGACCAAGGCCAAACAATCCGGTCAGAACCACAAATGATGGTTCAGGCACCGCGGAAACATTCGTGTCCAGAACCACAGCACCCGAAATCAAATTGCTGCTCGTGGACTTGCCGAGAGTGATTCCGAGGTGCGATGGCTGAGGATTCGTGGCGCCTCCAAAAAATGCATTCGTGCCCGGAGTCCATGTGCCTACTGCACGAATGTTTCGAAACAACCCACCGACAACACTGTCAATGTCGACCTGCCCTGTGAACGTGCCAAAGTCTGTGTTCGAAACTGTCAGAGTCTGAGAAGGGCTGCTGGCATCGAATGCCGGAACGGCAATATTGCCCCAGCTGGTTGCTCCCAGGCCAACAAATGCGCCGTTCTGTGTGCTGTTCGACAACAACGACGTCAGAGTAAGTGGAAGTGCGATATTTCCCGTCCCTGAAGTCACCGAAATACTAAAGGCCTGACTGCCAATGATGTCGGCCGAAGCGGATGAATGAAGCAGGCACGGTGTCAGGAGTAACACCGGCAGTAGTCGAAGCATCTTAAACATACGGAACCTGATTCACCTTTATTTGAGACGAATCCCAGACAGTCGGTGTAGGCATGGCCTGTGAAGACAAATCTCACGCCCGCCTGAAAAAACCTGCCGACTCGTCAATCGTCGCATATCTGACAACCTAATTTGCCTACGTTACACAGGCGTTGCATCCGATTGAATGGTTAAGTCCGGAATTCTCAACAATTTCAACACGCGAATGAGTGGTCAAATGACTAGTAATGGCCTGCAGGCATGCGAATGGTTGAACATTCCGATATGCTCTGCCGCCCGGATCTCAGGGCGGATGCGAAGTTCCGAATTTCGATCGCACCATTCTTCGAAGCGGAGAAACAGCGTGAAATGTTATACAGAGCAGTTTGACGATGGCCCGGGAGGCTGGTTTGGGTGGATTGACAATGCTCGTGGGCCCAAATCTCTTGAGCGTGCGGACAGCTGCGTAATCTCCAGAAGTCCCTGGTGGATCGACTACAATCATGCACCTCCGGGTGCAGGATACATGCATTTGTTGTTTATGCTTCTGACAAGCGGCAGTCCCGGGGAGAATCAGCGGGAGGTCAGCGGCGAGAATCGCTTTATTAAAGGCGGATTTGGGACGGACTTTACGAATGCCGAATTAACAATGAAGCTGCGCGGCGAACTGCTCAGCCGTAATACTCAGATGCTGCTTCTGATTCAGGGGGTTCATCAGGGGATCTGCACTGGCTGGCTGCTGACAGGACAGCCAGTCACTGTCACGCCGGACTGGTCCGAACAGAAGATCACTGCAACGGCGGACGAATCGCAGTGGACCTGTCTGGGGAGCCGGCATGACCGATCCGACTTTTATGGGCGAACACCTCTGCGGACTGTCCTGAGCGATGTGAACGCAGATATCCTGCTGGTGCTTTTTCCTCTTGATATTGCCCCCATGGGACCAGGTACCGTCGACCTGCATCGGCAGCGGCCGGAGAAGGACTATCCTGTGTGGCGCAGTCGGTTGCCTGAGGGTTACGTGATGCTGGATGAAATTCGAATTCAATTTGCGCAGTAGGTGATTTTCCGGCATCATGTGATGCCGAAGAACAACCTTCTGCGGCGGAATGGTGGCAGACATCACAGATTTTGCGGCAGATTCGATTGGGCATCGATTTTGCGGAACGAAGTCAGCATCCACGGACAATTCTCTGTTCATGCTGTCTCAGTCACGCTGATCGGAACCGCAAAGTGAAACTCGCATATCTGACCGAAGTTGCTGCGCTGATGGCCGCTCACCATCGACTGTTTATTGAACAGCCGAGGGAACTTCCCAACCAGATCATTGGTGACTTTTACATCATCAGCCGCAACCGTTTTAATCGATGGATGCGAGATCTGAATGATCTGGAGAACGGTCTTTCTGTTCGAGACCCTATGCATCTGACCGGCATTGTTTCGAGTCGACCGGCAACCCGTTCACTCACCGAACAGATCATGATCAATGAAATGGTCGCCAGAATCTGGACCATTCTTTTGATTGCCCGAGATCAGCTGCATGGAGAAGACCGCGTACGTCCACTGGCTCACAACGTGTTTCTGGGACATGTGTCCATTCGTCATAAGGCACTCAGCGTCTGCCTCACGGATGATCGCATGACGCCTCGCGATATGCTGGCAGTTGACAAATTGCGGACATCCACAGAACGCTGGACCGATATGCTGTGCTGTGAACTGATGAACGAGTTCAACCTGTGGCAGTATGCATTCGATCGCGAGCGTGCAACCGAGTTTCTTCGGGATCGAACGGAAGCTCATGCGTTTCCTCAGAACAGTCAGGCGTGGGTACTGATCCTCGCCGGCATCCGACACAGTTTTCCGGACCGCGATGGCCTTGGCTCACTGATCCACGAAGATGACCGGTCGCTGACACGACTGATGCTGAACAGTTTTCCTCAGACGACTCCCGAGATGCGATTCTGGCTGGACGGTCGAGCAAAACAGGCAGGCACGGCCAACTGATCACGGGGACGCGTGTCGTTTCCAAACCCGTGCACTTCAGTTGTCGTTGAACCTGCTTTTAAATCACAGATGACACAGATAACAGGGGCGACGGCGTTCGGGTTTTATCTGTGCCCATCTGTGTCATCTGTGGTTAAAAAATGCGACTCAGTGACAAATCCTGTGCGTGGATAAGCAGTGGAAGTTCTATCCACACCGAGCAAATGCGCGGAAGTGCATTCACCTCCCGCCGGGTCAGAAAATGCCGGACCGCGGAATGACCCAAACCGATCAGACACGCACGCACCGGCCGCATCCATGACGGTGCAGACCAGAGGAACCATTGGGCAGAAAAATTTTCGGGCAGAAAAATGAATCGCAAGGCACTGGCGGACGTCCGGCAGCTTCCATCGGCCAAAGTGTTGATAAGGCGCCACTACACACCTCTTCAGTTACGTCCAAATTTTTCTGCCCGATAATTTTTCTGCCCAAAAAAGTCTGCTCGCCAGGACAGCGAATCTCTGGCTCGCAGTGCTTAAGAAACCTGGGACAGCTTTGAAACACGCTGTAGCGGTAACGGTTCAACAACGGATTTCGCGGATAACGCGGATGGAAAAGCAGCGTCTCTGGGGTGAGGCCCACACTGAGATGCGAAACAGGGACACTGGACATTTCTCATGGAACAAAATGTCGCCGTTGTCCCATTCCCAATGACCAACACTTCACCTGGTCCCGTAAACTTCCGTTGTCGTTGAATCTGCTTTTAGACCACAGAGGACACAGATATCACGGATGACAGAGATAACAGATGCGACCACGTGTGTGTTTTATCTGTGCCCATCTGTGTTATCTGTGGTAAAAAAATGCGATTCAGCGACAACTCCTGTGCGTGAATCAACAATTGCAGTTTTAACGACACCGAGCAAAATCCGGGGAAATGCAATCGGTCAACTGACTCACGGCGACAGCTTTTTGAACTGCCACTGTTCGTCAAAGAAATCGGCCGCCACCACTTTTCCTGGCCAGACCGAATCGGGGGGAGTATCCAGACTGATGATCGCCCAGTCCGGAAGCATCGGCACCTGTCGGGCATTATTCAGCGAAGCAAATTCCCGGAAGGTGAAGCCACTGTTCAATACCACATATCGATTCGGATTCAAAGGATTCGGATAGATCATCACAGGCACATGGCTCGCTGAGTCGAACGACTTTCCTTCAGCGCGAATGGAGCCTTCCATCCATTTCACCGGAATCTGGTCGGCGATCTTTGCAATCAGGGCGCTGGACTCGGCGTCGCCCCACAGCACAAGACTGGCCGACTGGATTAGTTGCTCACTCACCTCTGATTCGCTGACGATGCGAACATCACCCCGGAAATGTCTGCGCCATTGTTCAACAGCCCGTGCCATTTCAGACTCAACCCACGCCTGCACTTTTGCACTGCTGCTTTTTCCAGAGGGGCGTACAAAAACGAATGAGTCCATAAATGCATCATCAACTGGCCCCTGCAGGCCATGTCTCTTTCGAAGTCCGTTCGGAGCTCGACCCGAAACCCAGTGCCCCGATGAATCCCGATGCGCATGAATGGTCAGCGAACCATCCGACAGTGGTCCTTCCGCCACAATTTCATCCGCCCCTGCAGCCCCATCACCGGACTTCACTTTCACCGTCACCGAGGATGGCGGAAACTTCGCGAACTGAGTCACGGGCCAGGTACCCGATGGGAAATCCAGAGTGATGGCCGACACACCCTGCAACTTCAGCGAGATGACGGATGTTCCGGATGCGTTCGAAGATTTTTGTTCATGTCGTTCAATTTCTGCTTCAACTCGGGCGGGTGTCCAGTGCTGATCCATTCCGTCCACCGTCACCCAGTGCATACGATTGTAACGTAATGTGTGGGTCGTAAACTGAAGCCGATCAGGAGCCCTTCGATGGGCGCTGGCAGCCAGCGACGCCATCCCCTCTTCAATGATCCTCTTTGATTCATCGTCGTATTTGTGACCCATCTTCGGGCCGATGATGTGACGCAGTCGAATGCCTTCCTTAAGCAAAGCAGCTTCCATCACATCGGCCGCCTGTTTCTGCTGATCCTGTTCTCCGCTGTAAGCAATCGTGGGGCAGTGCGCAAGGTTCACTGCATATTTGTCACAGTCATACAGGTTCCAGAGTGCCTTTTCCCAGGGCGTGGGGTTGAGCGTTTCCTTCTGAAACACTTTCAGGAATTCAGGTGTCTCAGAAAAGCCGGCTCCCGGAGTGGCAGCAAACCAGCGATCCGGATAATGCACGGCAAACTGCCAGCAGGCTGCACCGCCCATACTGAAACCACGCACACTGATACGATCCTCATCGATGCGATATCGCCTCTGCGTGTCGTCAAGTCCTTCAAGAACATCGATCTCTCCGGCAAACTTAAACGCATTGCAATATCTGCCGTAGGGATGAAGCACAATCGTGTGAGCTGGTGCAAACTGGCCCATCGATTTCATCCTGTCAAAAATGAAATTCACCTCGCTGAGCGTTTCGCCGCGACCGTGAAACCAGATATCACAGCGAACCGGCACACTGTGATCCATATCATAAGTCTCCGGCACGATCAGCCCATATGGCTGGACCGAATGATCAATGCGGCTGAAGTATCCTCGAACAACAAGCCCTTTCTGCGAGGGCCATTCGGGCTGACCAGCCTCCAGCTGTCGAGCACGCTTCAGGCCTTCTGCCAGCAACTCATCGGCTTTGTCGAGGTCTTTGGCATCAAAGAACTCGTTGTAATCCAGTGCACACCGAACGGCTCTTTCAAAGATCATGACATCCGGGAGCAGTGCCTGAACGTTCAAGTCTTTTGAAGTCTGCAGGCCGTTGAGTTTTTCCTGGAGAGCCTGAAGCTGCTTTCGAATCGCGGCTTCGCGTTCCGGTGGGACAGCAATCCCCGGTTTAGGGATGCGGCGCACTGTTTTGATGTTGTTGTCGGCCGGGCCGTCGGCCATTAAAGCGGAAGACAGCAGAGTTAAAGCCGTCATAAAAAGCGGCACACACAGAGCGAAGCCGCGCTGCCTGATTGTGGCAGCGGTCTTTCGCAATTCTGATGCTGCCTGCACTGAGCCCTTCAACAGCCTGAACACTCCGCTCGTCATATCCGCGCCCGCCATATCCGTCCGCCTTTTCCTGATATGTTACCGTGTTTCCCACACAAAGAGTGAACGAATCCCGGTCCACGGTCAAGTCACCAGGTTCAGAGTTGTATTCCGTTTCCGGCACACATTGTGTCTGATTCTGATAATGAATGATCTGGCATTAAGGCATTCCTGTCTTCATCGTACTCGTACTCAGTGAAACGGTACTCGTACTCGGCGTGAGCCGCAGGGCTCACGAACTAAGTCGCCTCACGTCCCCAAACGTGCGGCATAAAACGGTGAGGCTGCCCGAAAGGGCAGCCGAAACCTACCCGGGCT
>JALHMY010000127.1 GCA_022843805.1 Fuerstiella sp. | reverse complement strand
GCGGGGGGCGGGCCCGCCGCGGCTTGCACTCAACGCCGTCCCAACAACACCCGCGAACCGCTGTTCACCAGCCCCCTCCCGATCTCGCTATCGCTCGCTCGACCTCCCCCAACTTCGTTGGGAGAGGAGGTTTTTATAACCCTCCCCGCCCGCGCAGCGAAGCGAAGTGGGAGGGGTCGGCCGTCAGGCCGGGGGAGGGCTCGCCGCGGCTTGCACTCAACGCCGTCCCAACAACACCCGCGAACCGCTGTTCACCCGGCCCCCTCCCGATCTTGCTGCCGCTCGCTCGACCTCCCCCAACTTCGTTGGGAGAGGAGGTTTTCAATCCCTCCCGTCCCCGCAAAAACCTCCCCTCCCGCGCAGCGAAGCGGAGTGGGAGGGGTCGGCCGTCAGGCCGGGGGAGGGCTCGCCGCGCGTTGCACTCAACGCCGTCCCAACAACACCCGCGAACCGCTGTTCACCAGCCCCCTCCCGATCTCGCTGCCGCTCGCTCGACCTCCCCCGGCTTCGCCGGGAGAGGAGGTTTTTTAAAACCCTCCCATGCAGCGCAGCGATGGCGAGTCCTTTCCCCGAATCTCCGTCTTTCTCCCGCATCATCGTGGTCCTGACTGGCTGCGGATGAACGGAATCCCTGCTGCAACGGGTGCTGGTGCCCGGAGTCTACCCGTTTTCTGAATTTACAGCTGCAGCCACAGGAGTGTGTGCCAGCTGGCCCAGAGCAGCCAGCGACTCCATAATACGATCGGTCGCCTCGGCGAGTGTGTTGCGAGTCAGTTTCCGGTCATACCATTCCGACAAGTCGACGGGCTTGCCATATGTCAGCGATGTGCGGCTGCAAACGAAGAATGAGGAGACCATCGTACGACCTCTGGGTGCATTATGAATGAACACCGGGAGCACCGGCACTCGCGATTTCAGCGCCAGCCATGCCACGCCTGTGCCTCCGGCCAGCAGACGTTCATCAGGAGTCTGGTCGTTAATCCGACCTTCCGGAAACAGCCCCAGCAGTTTTCCCTCTTCAAGCCGTACGAGCGCATTCTTTACCGGCCCCATATCCCTTCCAGCACGTTCCACGGGGATTGCCTGCATGGTTCGACATGCCCATCCAACAATGTCGCGACGGTCGTAATATTCGCGCGCCATCATGAACCCGATGACTCGCAGCTGCTTTTTTCGAAATCCGGAGAAGTGACGGATCCACAGCAGAGAAGGATCAACCGGGCTGGTGTGATTCGATACAATGATCGCCGCACCGTGCTCCGGAATCGTACAGGGATTGCGCGCCATCCATCGAGCAAAGATGAAGGCATGTGCTTTCGCCACCTGGTAGCAGAGCCAAACGCCCCAACCCTGACCGCTGACCCTGATCGACCGGGCGATGATGATCGCCAGAATGGCCACCAGGCATAATATGACAAATGGCCAGTAGATCATGGTCTGATGACAGATCACGAAAATGGGCAAACTTGAGCAACGATTCGCAGGCCGTATCATGAACGATCTGCTGCGCTCGTCAACCCGCATCGGCAAACAAATCAGCGCATAAAAAAAGCCCTTCGGGCTGAGTATGGTGCGGGGACTGAACGTCGAAGAAAACTGGGGAAGTCAACGACGGATGGGTCAACCGTGTTAACAGGTGTATTCTACGTTCAACACTTACTCAGTTAGCTCGAAGGGCTCGCTGGGATGATTCCCTTTATGCAATTGACGTGCCAATACTCTGATATCCCAGCCAATCCGGTCGTCTTTTCGCTCGATTTCCTCTGAATCCCGAAAAAACACTTAGAAAGACGGCGCTGAAGGCGAAAAACTCAAACCGTTCATTCGTCAATTTTATCAGCGCCGAATCATCTCGAAAGTTGAATTGTCGGCGCCGAAAGCATATCGTTGGCCTCAAAGTCGTTCGGCGCCGAGCGCCGAGCGGTGTTTTTCAGAGGATTTGCGGGAACGGCAACTGGTGTTTCGGTCCTATTCCAGAAATAGTTCTGCGCCTGTCGACCTCCGGGCTTTCGTAGCCGGGTTTATGGGACTGGTGGTCGGATATAGTGTGGTGGTGTTGTGGTACGTGGCAACATTTCCAGACATTTCCGTTCGCTGTCTGCTACCCGACAGTTTCAATGAGCATCATCGGGGCGGAGTTGAGATCCGTCAGTTTCTGAACACGCAGATTTCCCCCGCACCTCAGCTGGGGGATCGTCTTCTGGAGATTAACCGGCAGCCTGTTCACACATTTTTGGACTTTATCGATCAGCTGGTGGCACTGAGATCAGCGAAGATAGCGCCAGGTGGTCAGTTGCCGCCAGGTTCCGACCCCCTGGAACTGGACAATGTCCCTGGCCTTACAGAGATTTACGGGGGTGATGGGCGAGGAGATTCACAGAGGCAGGTGGAGATTCGTTTTCGGAGCGTTGGTTCCTCTGAACCGACGCTGCCTGTTTCTGCATGGCTGCCGGTGCAGCCGATCAGCATTCTGGATGTGTCATTGACGCTGATCTGGTTTGTTTGTCAGTTATCGATCCTGGGTGTTGCGATTGCCGCATACTGGCATCGGCCGTTTGACCGGATTGCTCAGAATTTTTGTCTGATGTGTTGCGCATCGATGGGGGCCTTTGTCGGAGGCTTCCACTGGTGGGTTTTGACGGGTATTCCACTGCTGAATATACCGTTCATTGTTTGCGCCATGATGTTGCCGGCGCTGGTGCTGAATTTCTTTCTGGTATTCCCGGGCGAACTGGACTTTGTGAAGTCCCGGCGTCCGCTGATTCAGGGCTTCCTGTTTGCACCCCCTGTCATCATGACAGTGATGCTGGTCGTCGTTTACTGGTCAGCGTGGTGTCTGAATGGGCGATCAGACGACGGCGGTCAGCTGAATCTCTTTCAGCGAATTGCGGTCCTGTTTCACATGGTGCTTACGGGCAGTAAGGCATCACTGGATCTGGTGGCCCTGTCGACCGGTCTGTTAACAGTTCTGCGAACTCTGGTGCACATTGCAATTGCGATCGGCTCAATTTATTTCGTGGCGACAGTAACATTACTCGCCACAACACTGTTCCGGATTCATTCACCAAGGGAAAGGCGGCAGGCGATAACGATTCTGGTCGCCGCGCTGATTTCAACGGTGCCGATTGGTTATACTTTATACCTCGCATTTTTCCAAAAAGTCGATTTTGCACTGGGCCGCGCCCAGATACCCATGTTTGTGGCCAGCATGCTTTTCATGGCAGCATATGCTCATGGAATGCTGCGTCACCGACTGATGCTGGCCGATGACATTTCAGAGAAGAGTCGGCGATACATCCTGATGTCGCTGCTCGTGTCGGGCGGATTTGCCACATGCCTCGCTATTGGAGGCGTGGCCGCACATTCTTACAGCCTTCCGCTGAATTCCTCCACCGCACAGCGTATTTCGCTGTTTTTAATTCTGGTGCTGGCCACATCGCTCGGCCTTTGGGTACGAGATCGACTTCAGTCCGCGGTGGATCGAGACTTCTTCAGTGAAAAGTATCAGCTGGATCGCACGCTCCAGCAGCTGAACAGGGCTGCCGGATATCTCGCCGATCCGTCTGTGATGTCGGAGATTACACTGCGAACATGTCAGGACGTGATTGATGCGTCTTCAGCCAGTATGTATGCACGGGATAGTTCCGGAGTCTTTCGTCTTATTGGGTCACGTTCAGCCTCAGCGGCACTCGCTTCGCTGCGACCTGAACAGGTACCATTTTCCGATCCGACGGAAATGGTGGTACAGCGAGTTCCGTCGACAAATCGTCAGACCATGAGTCCAATTCAGCGGCTTCTGTATGAACTCAAAGCCGAACTCCTGTGTTTTCTTGTGGACGAGGGAGGATTGCACGGACTGATTGTCGTGGGTCGGCGGCGAGGCGGAATCGCATATACGGCAGAAGACATCGCCTTTCTGCATGCCGTTGGGCAGATGAGCGTCCTTGCACTTCACAGTTCTCGAGCCAATCAGACAATGGCGAGACTGGACGCCGAGTTAAAGGTCAAGATGGATCGTATTGCCGATCAGCAGCGACAGCTGACGATGCTGCGGGCCGAGCTGACAAGTCTGCAGCAGGATGCCGGGCAAACCATGGTGGTGGCGGATGACAGTAATTTTGACCGGGAGGGAGTTCGCGGCAACAGTCCGGAATTGCTGAGTGTTTTGTCGCAGGTGCGAAAGGTTTCTCGCAGCACTTCCACAGTGCTGATTCGTGGAGAGAGCGGCACAGGCAAGGAACTGCTGGCCCGGGTGATTCATCGCAACAGTGAACGTTCCGCCGCACCTCTCGTTTGCGTGAATTGTGCGGCCCTGTCGGCATCATTGCTGGAGAGCGAACTTTTCGGCCATGTGCGGGGAGCGTTCACGGGTGCCTATGCGGACAAGACGGGACGTTTTCAGGCAGCGCACACCGGCACACTATTCCTCGACGAAATTGGTGATATCCCGGCCGAAACACAGGTCAAGCTTTTGCGGGTACTGCAGGAACGCTGCTTCGAACCTGTTGGCAGCGACAAGACGGTGCACGTCGACGTTCGTCTGATTGCGGCCACCAACCGTAATCTTGAGGAAATGATCGCCAGCGGTTCCTTTCGGGAGGATTTGTTTTATCGCCTTAACGTTGTCGCCGTGACCCTGCCCCCGCTGCGGTCGCGCCGCGATGACCTGATTGAGCTGGTCTTCTTTTTCCTGAGTCGCACATCTCAGAAGGCAAAGAAACAGATTCGTCAGATCGATCCGACGGCTCTGGCTGCACTTGAACAGCATTCCTGGCCGGGAAACATCCGTGAGCTGGAGAATGTGATTGAACGTGCTGTCGTCATGACCGAAGGTGATGTGATTATGCTGACCGATTTACCCGCCGAGTTTCAAAAGGCGGTCGGACACTCCTCACAGGTGACGGGAGCCGCGAAGCCCGTTCCAAAGTCTTCCGACTCGAACAACCGATCCGGCGAATTCGGTGATACTCCTGGTTCGCGACAAACCATACTGATCACCGACGACATGGATGCCGCCAAAGAGGAACTTCTGCTGCGAAATGTGCTGCGGGAAGCTGCCGGTAACAAAGCGAGGGCCGCCCGTCGACTCAATCTTCCCCGCAGCACTTTTTACAGCAAGTGCAAGAAATACGGCATTCAGTAGTACCATCCGGGCCGGACTGGCAAGCGCAGCAAGGGTGTCTACAATTGGCCCATCATTCCTCTTCGGCCGTTTGAATTTCAGATTGCTCCCATTATGTCTCTGCCATCCTTCAGCGTTCGTAACCCCGTGATGGTCAATATGCTGATGGTGGTCATTATTGTTGCAGGCATGATTTTCGCATTCACGCTGCAGAGGGAAATGTTTCCGGAGTCACGGCCAGGCAAGCTGCTGCTTTCCGCCGTCTATCCCGGTATCCAGCCAGCGGATGTGGAAAAAGCGGTTACCATCAAGATCGAAGAATCAGTCCGCGGCATTGAAGGCATTGAACGCGTTGAATCTCAGGTTGGCGAAGGCATTACTCTGACATCTCTGACCGTCAGCCAGTCAGTCGACGACATTGACGCCCTGATGCAGGAAGTTCGAAATGAGGTCGACGCGATCCCTGACCTCCCGGCCGACGTGGAAAAAGTCAGCCTTCGCAAGGTTGAGCCTCGTTTGCCTGTCATCAGTATCGCCATTTACGGAGACGCATCTGAGAGCGCACTGAAGGAGGCTGCACGGAAACTGCGAGATGATCTTCTGCGACTACCCGGTGTGAGTCGGGTGCAGATTGACGGCACCCGGGATGATGAGATTTATATTGACGTGCGACCTGCCCGCCTGCTGCAGTATGATATTACGTTCGAAGAGGTCGCAGCAGCAATTCGCGCCTCAAACGTTGATATCAGCGGTGGCCAGCTGAAAGGCGAACGCAGCACGATTGCCGTGCGAACAATGGGAGAAGAGCAACAGGCAGTCCAGCTGGAAAATATTGTTGTCAGATCAGATGCCAGTGGTCGCCGGATTCTGCTGACGGACGTGGCAGAGATTTTCGACGGGTTTGTGGATCGTGACCTGGATGGACTGTTCAATGGCAAGCCGTTTGTTAACTGTGTGGTGTTTAAGGCGGACGCTGAGGATGCTGTGCAGATTTCAGCAGTCGTGAAGACGTATGTGGCTGCTCGAAGCGGTCAGCCCTATACGGGACCATCCGCCGGGCTGTCCTCCGCTCAGTCAATGCTGGGCCGACCGGATTTGTTTCAAATCTACGAACAACATCGTGCAACTCCGTTTCCGGAGGTCTTCACCTACAGACTGCACACGGATATTGCCCGATTCGTTGAGAGCCGCCTGGACCTGATGGTTCGAAACGGCAAGTCGGGTCTGCTTCTGGTTCTGGGTTCACTTCTGTTATTCCTGAACTGGCGAGTGGCATTATGGGTGGCTTCAGGTATGGTCGTGGCTTTCCTTGGCACATTTATCATGATGTGGGCACTGGGGGCCAGTCTGAATCTGTTGTCGATGTTCGGACTGATCATCGTTCTTGGAATTATTGTCGATGACGCCATCGTCATTGGTGAGAACGTCTATCGACATGTGGAAGACGGTATGCCGGCAATGCAGGCGGCAATCCACGGCTCGCAGGAGGTCATGTGGCCCGTGATTGTGTCAGTCACCACCACGATTGGCGCGTTTATTCCGCTGTTTTTTATTCAGGGACAGATTGGAGACTTTATGGGCCAGCTGCCGCTGGTCGTAATCTCCGCCCTGTCCATATCGCTGCTGGAAGCGCTGTTGATACTGCCGGCCCATCTGCGTCACCTTCCCGCTCCTCGAAAACGGAAAGAAAGCGAAGCAGCCTCAGGAAGGTTCCGATCCGTTGTTCGCATGGGACATGCGCTGACCGACGGAGTGCTTCACAGAGTACTGATTGTGCCCTATGAACACCTGCTGAGACTCTGCCTTAAGTGGAGATATGTGGCAATGGGAACGGTTGTGGCGGCTTTCCTGGTGGCGGCCGGGATGCTGGCAGGCGGAATTGTGCGATGGCAGTTTATCCAGGAACTGGACAGCGAAACGCTGATCGGTGCGCTCGAAATGCCGATCGGAACAACCTCAGACCGGCTTCGGCAGCAACTGGAGAAGCTGACGGCTCATCTGGTCGACCCCGCAGAGTTTCCTGAAGTGATCAACGTGCAGTCGATTGCAGGCAGACAGTATGACGTTACAGGAGCCGGCTCCGTGGGCTTTGAGGATCAGAGCCATCTTGGACAGGTTGTTATTGAAATCTGTCCGGCCGACCAGCGAACCCGATCAAGCAACGAACTGATTATGGAGTTGCGAAGATTTTCACAGGAACAGCTGACCGGGATGAATTCCGTCCGCTGGATGGCGATGAGCGGCGGGCCAGGCGGGAACGACATTGAAGTCAACATTGCCGGACTTTCGGACGAGGTATTGCCGAGGGCCGTTGAAGATGTCAAAACAATGATTGCAGGCATCGACGGCGTGTACGACCTTGATGACAGCCTGGACCTTGGCAAGAAGGAACTGCAGCTGAAGCTGAGGGATTCGGCAATACCGACCGGCCTGACAGTGGGTGCTCTGGGAACGCATGTGCGCGGAGCTCTGTTTGGCCAGGAAGCTCGCCGCATCACCCGCAATCGGGAAGATGTTCGGATCATGGTGCGATATCCAAAGGCATTTCGCGAGGATGCCTTCAATATCGAAGCGATGTGGATCCCGGGTAACGGCCTTCCTGGTCAGCGAAACTGGATCCCCATCGACGAGGTTGCCGAGCTGGTGCCTGCGATTGGCTATTCCACCATCAACCGGTTTGAACAGACACGTTCGGCTAAAATTGTCGGATCGGTTGATGATGCCAAAGTGCCGAGTACGTCGAGCGTACTGGAAAACATTCAAAAAGGCATTCAGGCGGAAATCGCACCAAAGTATCCAGGCATTGATGTGCAGTTCCTCGGTCAGGCCGAAGAAACCCGAAAATCGTTTTCCTCCCTGGCACTTGCCTTCCCGGTCGCTTTCCTGATCATCTATGGCATGCTGGCTGCCCTGTTCCGTTCCTACACCCAGCCGCTGGTGGTGATGGCCGCCATTCCGTTTGGATTTATTGGAGCCGTTCTGGGACACTGGTTTACCGGCGAGTCGTTTACGATTCTGAGTGCCATTGGTATGGTGGCGCTGTCAGGCATTCTGGTCAACGATTCACTGGTGCTGATCGACTTTATCAATCAGCGAGTCCGTGACGGGCTCACTCACTACGAAGCCAGCCTTGACGGAGCTCGAGTTCGCCTGAGGGCCATTCTGCTGACAACGCTGACAACGGCAGCCGGCCTGATCCCACTGATGTTTGAGACCAGCCTTCAGGCCCGCTTCCTGATCCCAATGGCAGTGACTCTGACATTTGGACTGCTGTTTGCAACCGCGCTCACACTGATCATTGTTCCGGCCCTCAATCTGATCCGGGAGGATATTGTGGCAGGAATGCTGGGGATGAGATCTCTTCCGACAGACGAGTCCTGAACGTCAGCGATGCGCTTTCGCAATCGCATCCAGCTCATTCAGTTTCAGTCGAACACTCAGGATATAGGGTGGCAGCCCAGCCGACCAGTGCCCATAAGTGATCAGAACAAAAGTCCCGTCCTGCAGAACTTCGACACCCGGATAGGCACAATCTGCGCCTTTTTTGTTGTCCTTCAGACGCACGACATACTGCCCTTCACTGCCTGACAGCAGGTTGTCGAATGTCCCGACCCAGGCAACCCAGTCGCCGTCATGACCCGTCGGCATCGTCCCTTTCGGTTGTACACTGCGAAAGGAGATCAGAAGTCGACCGTCCGGCGAGTACCGGGCAGTGTGCCGATCACCGTTCAGAGAAGCCGGCAGACTGCGAGGTTCTGTCCATGTCTGACCCTCATCGCTGCTGAAAATGATCTGCGAAGCATGTCGACGACTGTTTTCACGCAGCAATACAGCCATCTGACTGCCATCTGGTGATCTCACCAGTCCTGGTTCACACAGGTGATAGTCACTCGATCGACGAATGGCGTCCGGTGCCGACCATGTCAGCCCCCCGTCCGTCGACAGCGATTTCAGAAGAGTAAATACGATGGGCTTTTCCTGCTCAGATGAACTGGTCAGAAATCGTCCGTCGTCATGAAACAGGGCCATGTAATGACCGGGCGCTGTCCTGAGGGCTTCCACACTTCCCATCGTCACAATTCCACCCCATTCACCCACCGCTTTCAGCTCTGACCAGGACTTCCCGTCGTCTTCAGTTACCGCCATGCGGCATGGATAGAGACCGGAGAACATGATGATTCTCTTTTTCCCATCCGGACCGATCACTCGATGCAGTGTGGGCACCTCCTTTGACGTCGCCCAGTTATCCGGAGTGGGAAGCCGGCCGCTCCATGATTTTCCACCATCATCAGATCTCTGGAAGACGATACCGCCGCGACCATGACCTTTCGGATACACGCACAGCATCGTTGTATTGTCCTCCAGCAGCACAGTCGTCGGATGTCCCAGATACTGCCCCGGTTCGTAGTCCACCACGTTCTGGCGAAACGACTGATCATCCAGATCAATGAATGGTATTGTGTAAGGTCGTGTCTGAGCCTGCAGAGTTGCGGGGATCAGATAACTGACGACGACTTGCGCCAGACTGATTGTGACCAGAATCCAAAAACCCTTCATTGCGTCAGTCCTTCAAACGGAAGTGTGATGAAACTTACTGGTGAAATGACAACCAGTTGGCTGCTGTTTAACATTCTGGCCGAACCAGCCTGCCGGTATAAGCTTCTTTGCGGGGAAAACCAGTTATGCCAATCGAAGTGCGATGTCAGTGCGGCAAGAAGATACGAGCACCAGAGAAGTATGCCGGAAAACAGG
The DNA here is from genome assembly GCA_022843805.1 of Fuerstiella sp. Classification (GTDB taxonomy): domain Bacteria; phylum Planctomycetota; class Planctomycetia; order Planctomycetales; family Planctomycetaceae; genus F1-80-MAGs062. The sequence continues at coordinate 12,139 of JALHMY010000127.1, read as the reverse complement.
TGCCTTGTCCTGCCTGCGGCCAATTGATGCAGATCCCGGGCCTTCTTCCGGCACCGGAGCCGGAGGAAGAAGAATATGAAGTCGAGGTGGAAGAAGTTCCGCCCCGTTCGATGTCTGCCCGTATCAGTCAGCCATTCGACGCATTTCCCGCACGTCAGGGCAATGCGAAATCAACGAACTTCAAAAGTCCGTCAGGTGACGAAGTTTCCCGATATTCGATTGATGACTTTGTGGAAAGAACCGAGCAAAAAGATCATGGCCAGGGATTCTTTGAGCTCGAAAGTCCATACATGCTGGAAATCAATCTGGATGGCATGGTCTGGACAAAGATGGGATCGATGATCGCCTATGTCGGCAACATTAAGTTTACTCGCGAAGGTATCTTCGAGAAAGGTCTTGGAAAACTGCTGAAGAAGGCGGTCAGTGGTGAAGGGACAAAACTGACCAAAGCGGAAGGATCCGGTCGTCTTTATCTGGCCGACTCCGGAAAGCGAATCAGCGTCCTGAATCTGAATGATGAATCGATCTTCGTGAACGGCAATGACCTGCTGGCGCTGGAAGAATCCATTGAATGGGACATCAAAATGATGCGAAAAATTACCGGCCTGCTGGCTGGTGGCCTGTTCAATGTCAAACTGTCGGGATCGGGACTGATTGCCATCACCTCGCACTTCCAGCCCATGACTCTGCGTGTAACACCGGGAAGACCAGTCGTCACCGATCCGAATGCCACAATTGCCTGGTCCGGAAACCTGAGTCCGGAATTCAAAACCGATATTTCGCTGAAAACTTTCTTTGGCCGAGGCAGCGGCGAATCAATTCAAATGCTGTTCAAAGGCGAAGGCTTTGTGGTTGTGCAGCCATTTGAAGAGGTCTACTTCCAGGGCACCTGAGAACTTCCAGGACACCTGAAAATCGTGCGAATCCTGCAGAGCCATTTATGGAATACAAAAGGAACCCACAATGTGTGCCTCGGTTGATGATGTTTCGCAGCTGATCCGCCCTTGTCGCGCTGTCACTGGTATGTCGGCTGTCCTTTTACCGTTCCTTTCGGATGGTCGGTCTGTCGACTGGTCTTCCTTCGAACACCATGTCGCGAGGACGTGCGAAGCAGGACTCGTTCCGGCCGTTAACATGGACACCGGGTATATCAATCTGCTGGATGAAGAAACAAAGCAGGAGGTACTTGAACGAACAAATCGAGTGACCAGCGGCAGAATGTTCATCGCAGGTGCATTTGTTCGTGACAGCAAAGGGAGCAGATTTGACCTGCAGGAATACCAGCGGCGAATGGATGATATCCTTCAGGCTGGCGGGACCCCTGTTATCTTTCAGTCCTATGGGCTGACCGATCAGGCCGACGATGAAATTGTGGCGTCGTATGCACAACTGGGCGAAAACTGCGATCAGTTCATCGGCTTTGAACTCAGCCCCGTGTTTGCTCCTTTCGGAAAGATCTACAACACGGATGTATTCCGGGGATTATTGAAAGTCAGGCAGTGTCTGGGGGCCAAACATTCTTCGCTAAGGAGAGATCTGGAATGGGAACGTCTGCGTCTGCGAAATCAGATCCGCCCCGATTTCCTTGTACTGACCGGAAATGATCTGGCCATCGATATGATCATGTACGGCAGCGACTACCTTCTGGGACTCAGCAGTTTTGCACCTGACCTGTTCGCCCGACGCGACGCACTCTGGGCCAGAGGAGATGCAGATTTTTTTGCTCTTAATGACATCCTGCAGTATCTGGGATTCTTTGCGTTCCGTAATCCCGTTCCCGCATACAAACATTCCGCCGCCATGTTTTTGCAGCTGCGCGGCTGGATTCAGTCGAATAACACGCATCCGCAGAGTGCCACTCGGCCCGAAAGTGATCTCCTGATCCTGCAGGAAATTCTGCACCAGCTGAGCGATTATCTGACCTGAATCCAGATGTAACAAACTGCGGGGCAGAACCCCAATGGCGTGGTCTTAGGACCTGATAAACAATAAGTTACCGCCATAGTCGCCTTTCGCTCCGCGAAAGAGCATCCTTTTGCGGAGCGAAAGGCGACACTTATTGGTTGACAGCGACTTAAGTTTTTTTTCGACAGGAGGTTCTTGTGAACGGCAAGGTGCTCGCCCAATGGCAGTGATTTTGCAGGTGAGTTTTTTTCATTGATGCCATGACATTTGCCTGGCCGAAGCAGCGTTTCTTTCGCGGAGCGAAAGACGACTTTAAGGCCACGCCGTTCCGGCAGGACCCTTCAGTGAACGACCGACCGAATCGCTCATGGCATCCTGATATCCGTCTCTGAGGGATTCGCAGCTGCACTGTTTTCCGGTGCACTGTTTGCAGATGTCCGCAGCAGTTGAAAGTATCGACGAATGGTTTCACGATGACCGAAAGGGATATTCTCGGTCAGGACAGCCTGTTCGGATCGTCGCTCATATTCCGCAAGAACTTCAGAGACCTGACGACGAGGTTCCTGCTGTGACTCGGCACTGCGGACCAGCTCTTTATCGTTGTTCCCCTGCCCTGTCAGTTGTCCCGTCAGGCGGGCCAGCTGCCGACTACTCTCGAGCGAAGTTTTGGGACCGTGGATGTTACCCACGCTCGATGCACCCGCGCTCTTTCCTGAGCCACCAGCTGCTGACGACGATCCGGTATCTGCCGACTGACTGTCACCGCCGGGTTCCGTCCCGCTGTCCTGAGCAATACCCTCTTCCGGCAGATCGTCCGGCCGATTTGCGGCAACGCTGGTTTTTCGGGCCAGTGTTTTGTACTCAGCAAGCCGCTGTGTCTGTTCCTGCAGCAAACTGGCAATCTGTGTGGCATACTCGTGCTGATCCAGCGATTCAGCCAGTCTTCGACTGTTCTCCACAATTCTCTCGTCATCCTTCTCCCGCAGGCCTTCTGACAGCCCGGCAACTTCTTCAGAAAGTTCGGACAATCCGGCGTCCTTCATCGCTTCAGCCACTTCCTGAAGTCGGGCCGCGGCCTGAGCAGCTTCCGTGGGATCAATACGGCGGGGCCGCACTTTCTCCATTGCCCGGGCTGCCTTTGAGAACTCGTGATTCTGAATTGCCTCGGACGCAGCATGAAGTGCCGAAACATCAGACATCGCCTCACTCATCGCACTCAGCTTTGAATTGATCAGTGACAGATTCAGCTGAGCCTGCTGCTCATGCAGTTTTTGCTGCATTTCCGAAATGGACGCGAGCGCAGTACTCGTCTGCACTTCGGCATGCCTCAGATTCTCCAGCTGCTTCCGGAGATCCTTCAGCATGGGCCGCAGTCTATGCAGCGACGTGTTCTCCGCCAGCTGTTCCAGCTGCATCAGATCAGACTCGATGCGACGCGCTGCCTCAGCAATACCAGGAGACATCTCAGGCTTTTCAGGCGGCGCGGCAACCGGCAGCGGCTTCAGCCACAACAGGCTGCCGAGCATCATCAGAGCGAGATACCAGCCGGCATGGCGGGAGAGCTTCAACGGAATGCATTGCCGGGCATCAACAGCTGACAGGTGCAGTAGCGCATCATGAATCTGAAGCCGATGCAATCCGGCCGACATCTCAGGCTGGTGCTTTGCATTCGCCAGAAACTCGATTGCCGTAACAATTCTGTCCTGCAACCCAAAGTGGCAATCCACTGCCCGTGCAGCTGTCTTCCAGGAACTGCCATACCAGATCACTGCGGATGCAGCTGCAGCGACTGGAAGACTCCATACCACCGCCAGTATCCACCATGCGGGAGGATGAGCAGCAGCCAAAAATCTGAGCATGGCCCCAGAAACACAAATCAACCCGGATGTCAGCAGTCCGATACTCAGCCCGCGGAAAGCAGCCGCAATTCGCTGCCGACGACGAACCGTCAACAGTGCACTATCAATGGCTTTTTGTGCCGCATGCAATACAGCTGTTGTTTCGTCAGGCCGATTCATGTAATCCCTGATCAATTCTGCAGCTGACTCTCCAGATGTCGCATTGTCTCATCCAGCGTGTACTGCAGATACCGATCGATATCGTAATTCAGAACTTCCAAAGCCACTTCCATGGCCTCCTGCGAATCGTAGAAACTGCAGGCACGAACGGCTTCCACTCTGACGCGGGGATGCGGGTCGTTGATCCGCTGCTTTACCAGCTGAAGCGAATCAGGAATGCGGTTTCTCCAGGCACAGAGGACTTTCGTTGCTGCCGCCCGGGCATGATAATCCTCTGAATTCAGAAGCTGAGCCAGCAGCTCGGCATCGATAATATTGTGCGTCTGCAGCATCCACAGCGCTTCCATGCGGTATAGTTCGTAGTCCTGATCCTTTTGATCGAGTTGCTTCAGCCATGTACGAACTGCAGCTGCCACTTCCTGAGAATCACGTTCGGCCAGTTCTCGCCGCACACGATAACGAGTTCGGTATTCCGGTTCCTTCAACAGATCCAGCAGCGTGGCAACTGGTTCGCCGGCAATTGCAGGTGGCGTCAGCAGAGGACGATCTTTGCAGGTCACGCGCCAGATGCGACCATGGGTATGATCGCGATAAGGCTCGCGAAGATTGTGCTGCAAATGCCCGATCAGCGCGTTGTGCCAGTCAACGATGTATAACGCTCCGTCAGGTCCCAGCTGAATTTCAATCGGACGAAAATTGCCATCGTCGCAATAAACGAGCGGCGTTTTTTCCTTTCCGGAGAAGCCCGATCCTTCTTCAGTCATACTGTGCTGCAGTATCATGCGATCGCCAATGACGTTGGCCAGAAGGAAATCACCCTGCATATCGTCCGGAAAATGACGACTGGAGATGATTTCGCTGCCTGCGCTCGGCCGAGTCCGCTTCTTAAAGAAGGAAGGATATACGCCGTTGCCTCGCAGTGCGGTGTCCTTAAAATTATTCACTCCATCATTAAAAGCCGCACCCGCATGCTTGGCCGGATAGGTTACCTTTCCGCTGATCGGTGTCGCCCAGTAATTCTCTCCGGGTGACGCGTCGGAAATAAATCCCTGCCCCCATCGATCAAATGAGTGACCCCAGGGATTAGCGAACGGCATTGAAATATAGGAGCCAAACTCTTCTGTTCGCGGATCATATCTCCAGACACCGGCTTCATGCATTCGTGTCAGCCCTCTGGGACCTTCCACCTGCGAATACTTGAAGGTGCCTTCCTGAAAATACAGACCACCATCAGGCCCCCATTCAAATGCGGACAGGCCATGATGAGTATCGGCCGTATCGAAGCCGATCAGCTGACGAATCCGCACGTCTTCCCGATCGTCGCCGTCCGTATCCTTCAGGAATAGAACATCGGGTTGCTGAGCAACGTAGACACCACCGCGTCCCAGTTCAAAGCCGGTTGGCTGATGAAGTCCTCCGGCAAACACTTTGCAGCGATCCATGAGTCCATCGCCGTTGTCATCTTCAAGGATCAGTAGCTTGTCATCGAGCTTTGTCTTCGGCTGCCAGTGCGGGTACGAAGGCATTGTCGATACCCACAAACGGCCGCGACTGTCAAAATTCAGTGCTACCGGATTTGCCAGTTCAGGAAACTGTTCTTCTGAAGCAACCAGACTGACCTCAAAACCGGGCGCCATTTTGAACAGTTTCTGTTGTTCGGCAGCCTTCAGATATTCCAGCGAACCAAGCTTACCGGCTTTGCGGTTCTTGTCATCTTCGCCCCCCACATTGGACTTCACGTCGAAGAACGGCAGAGTCGAACTGTCGTCGACTGTTGGCGGAACGGATTGTCCCTGTGCAACTCTCCAGATGCGCTGATCCCTCAGTGCTGTCATCTGATCAAGAATCTCCCGCTCGCGTTCCATCACTTCGCGATTGCGATAAGTTCCATCAGAACCGGCTTCACCACGCGCACCATATATTGAAAACCCGTTGACTGCCCGATAACGATGCCACCAGTGAAAATTCTTATCGGTAACTGCTGAGCGAAGCGGCTCGCTGATCTTTGCATCAGCAGTCTCGTCCGCACCAACCAGCGCGTTAAGGAACAAAGGGGCAAACGCCTGATTCCCGGCGTCACTCAGATGAGCTCCGTTCAGGGTCAGCCGCTGCGGCTCTGCGTCAAACAATCGCAAAGATGGTTCGAAAACATCGGCAAAGGAAACCTGCGTCTTCTCCGCAACCTCTTTCAGCACTTCGGTGTACATTCGAAGGCGAGCATTATGCTCGATACCGTCAGGCAAATTCGGGTCACCCGTATTTTCTAATGCAATTGGCGAAATCAGCGCGATTCTGGGAGCCCCTTTTCCGCTGTAGTCCTTGTTTTTGGTCTCATTGACGAGCTGAGTCATCTGCTCAGCAAACGGCCTGAGACCCGCCTCGCCTTTGAAAGATTCATTGAATCCGAAAAAGTACAGGATTACCGTGGCTCTGCTGTGCGCCAGATGTTTATCCGGATCACCGAAGTTCTGTGAACGAATACGTTCCTGGGGTTCATCACCCGGGAAGCAAAGATTCCGCACAACAAGCTCATGTTTGGGGAATCTCTGATGCAGAAGCGTTTCCCACGAATTTTCATGCTGCAGCCTCTCCCCGAGTGCATTTCCAACCAGACAAATATGATCGCCTGGCTGAAGAATCAGTGGCTCTGCAGCATCAATCACCGACTGGCAGGGCAGTAACATCAAAGATAACAAATACGCAGCACAGGATTTCTGGAAATTCACGGCGCGGCTTTCTTCAGGGTGGAAAGTCAACGACTATCTGAACAGGTTCACAGCATGTGGAATTTCTGACTCTGACGCAACCGAGGGATCACAAAAACCGTGCCCGGACGACGAACTCAAAGGAGGCGTTGCCCTCAGCGATTGGTATCTGCAGGACGACACTCTCACAATGCAAAAGAATTCAGACTTCTCTTTTGGCTGACACTGACGAGAATCCGTTGCTCAGATGCTGTTTTTCAGGCATTTTTTTGTAAGTATCACCCCGCGAGCCGTAGAAACAGTTAAGAGTGGCGAACAAAACCGGGACGGGACACAGCCGCCTGTGCTGTCGACCGTTGGCTCAATTCCTCCCAGGAACAACTATATCTATGACGATATCTGTCAGACAATCTGCATGCTGCCGATGCAGCGAATCCAGGAGTACTGGCTTTACAGGTCTGCTTTCGCTCAGCCGATTTCTGCTGTCCGCCTTTTTGATGGCGACTGGTACGCTGTCCGCTGACGCTGCCGAGGCGCAGGAAACCGACGCCGCGCTGGAACAAACACGGGCTCCGGCAACCTATGCCTTCCAGCTTCGGACGATCACCGATGAACTGATCATCGTGGATCCCGATAACAGCAACGCGGTCACGGTGGTCTGCTTTCTTGGCACAGAATGCCCTCTGATTCAGCTGTACAGTCATCGCCTGACTGTCATGGCGAACGAATACCGGTCGAAAGGTGTTCGATTCATTGGAGTGAACAGTAATATTCAGGACACTCCCGAAGACATTCGTGCCTTTCTGCAAAAGCACGAGCTGTCTTTTCCACTGGTTCGAGATGATGACCATGCCGTGGCCGATCAGTATGGAGCAGTGCGAACTCCTGAAGTCTTTGTGCTGGACCGTCATCTGAAATTGCAGTATCAGGGACGGATCGATGATCAGTATGCCCCCGGTGTGGCTCGTCCCAGTGCGTCACGGCCGGATCTGCGGGCAGCCATTGATGAACTACTCGCCGGAAAGACAGTGAGTGTTCCCAAAACAACGGCAGTCGGCTGCATCATTGGAAAACGACGCAGCCGGGACAGATCGCAGGCAACATCCGACATGGCGGTCACCTGGTGCAATCAGGTGACTCGAGTTCTGCAGAAGCATTGTCTTGAATGTCATCGGCCTGGGGAAATCGGACCGTTTTCCATGGAGACTCTGGACGACGTCGCCGGGTGGGCTGAAACAATGCTTGAAACAATTGACGATGGTCGAATGCCTCCATGGCATGCAGACCCACAGTACGGCCATTTCAAGAATGCTCGTCTGATGCCCGAGGCCGACAAAAAAATCCTGCGTGACTGGGTCGCAGCCGGAAAGCCAAAGGGCAATGAAGCCGATCTTCCGCCAAAAGCGGAATTTCCACAGGGATGGCAGCTTTCGCGAGAACCTGACCTGGTGGTTCCAATGCGTAACAAGCCTTATTCGATACCGGCAGAAGGCACTGTTGAGTATCAGTATTTTGTTGTCGATCCTGGCTTTACAGAAGATCGCTGGATGACGGCTGCACAGGTGATACCCGGAAATCGAACTGTAGTGCATCATGCCATTGTCTTTATTCGACCACCAGATGGAACTCCATTCCGTGGAGTCGGCTGGCTGACAGCTTATGTCCCCGGGCAACGAACCGTCGAAATGCCCTCCGGTCACGGCCGCAGAATCCCGGCGGGCTCAAAGCTTGTATTTCAAATGCATTACACAACGAACGGCAGCCCGCAGCAGGATATGACTCAGGTAGGACTGCTGTTTGGTCAGGAAGACCAGATGACGCATGAAGTCATCACCGTGGTGGGGATTGATCAGGAGTTTGAGATTCCGCCCAATACTCCTGCTCATGAAGTGAGCGGAGATGTCCGCTGGTTTCCACGGGAAGGCCGTCTGCTGGCCGTGGCTCCCCATATGCATCTGCGGGGAAAGCAATTTCGCCTGTCGGCCGAACGTGATGGCGCGTCTGAAATGCTGCTGAATGTTCCTCGCTACGACTTCAACTGGCAGCATGCCTACGAATTCTCTGTTGCTCCTGATTTGTCAACGATCGATCGGCTTCGATTTACAGTAACGTTCGATAATTCCAGTGAGAACCCATTCAACCCGGATCCATCTCAGTGGGTTACCTGGGGCGATCAGACCTGGGAAGAAATGGCGGTTGCCTTTTTTGAAGTCGCCGAACCCCGAAAGAAGAACTCAGCTGCCAGTTCAGCACCTGCCCGTCCATCCGAGACCGGTTCAACAAATGCGTCAGGCACGGTGGCGACTGGCGATCAGGCGGCCGACGTCGAAGCGGCGAGAGAAAAGAAGATTGAGCAGTTCGTTGCGGACTTCTTTGCCCGGCTGGATACCAATGGGGACAATATCGTGTTGCAGTCAGAGGCGCCAGTTGCTGTGCGAAGTCGCTTCGGGCGATTCGACCAGAATGGCGACAAAAAGGCGACTCGTGAAGAAGTTCGCACCGTTGCAGAAGAACGTTTTCCCCGGTGACACTCCTGATGAAGTTCTGCCGCCAGGTGCGATTTGTCGGCAGGTGCGATTTGTCGGAAGTAGTCATCCGGCGAGCAGAACCCGTGGCATCTTTGTTGTCCTTCCCAGTCTTCTCTGCAAAAACAACCTGAATGAAATCTGCATTTGACCGGTTGATGGTTCTGACCGTTGATCATCGAAGCATCACGGCCACATTGGTTTTACTGACGACGATCGTGGCGACAATTGGTCACATTCGGCCGGACATCGTACGCTCGCTGTTTATCAGTGAACCTGTCACAGCAGAAACGGAGGCGGACGATCAGGGCTCCGAACCGCAAAAGGCAATACCTGATGTTGGCGGTTCGTTCAGCCTGTCAGATTCTGATGCCATTCTGGTCGTACAGTCGTCACAGTTCTTTACCCCTGTCGGCGCGAAGGCCATGCGGCATGTCGTCGACCGACTGGAAGAGCTCGACTACATCCGCTCGATCCTCTGGATGGATCGAATTCCTGTACTGAATATCTTCGGTCTTCGAGACCCGTTGTTTCCGCGTTCGGAAGCGTCACCCGAACGATTTGCAGCCGCTCGGAAGAGGGCCATGGAGCATCCGCTGGTGGGAGGCCAGCTGCTTTCCGAGGATGGCGGAACGCTGCTGCTGATGGTGTCTTTTGACCAGGACTTTATTCGCTCTGATGAGCAGTGCACGGAAGGACTGCGCCAGGCTGCGGAAAAAGCAGCAGCCGACTTTCCGGAAATCGCGATGAAGTTCCAGGTGACCGGACGGATGCCGGCCTATATCACAGCCATGCGGGCTCATGAAGCAAATCAGCTGAAATATCAGGTGATTGGTTACGGCGTTATTGCTGTGATGGCAGTCGTACTTTTTCGAGGATTCCGGGCGGTTCTGATCGTTTCGCTGGCACCAATCACAGGAGTACTGTGGACTCTCGGATTCCTGAGGTTCTTCAATCTGCAGGACAACCCGTTTAACGACGTCATACTTCCCGTACTGATCAGTCTGGTTGGACTCACAGATGGAGTACACCTGATGGTTCAGATTCGAAAACTGCGAGCGAGCGGTTTGTCTGAACGAATGGCCGCTCGAACGGCACTGCAGGAAGTCGGATTTGCCTGCATGCTGACATCACTCACCACTGCGATTGGCCTGGGATCGCTGGTTCTGGCCCATAACAAATGGGTTCAGGATTTTGGCTGGTGCAGTGTCATCGGAGTCATTCTGACTTTTCTTGCGGTGATCTGGATCGTGCCTCTTGTGTGCTCCACCAGATTTGGTCGAAACATCCATCTGGGTCTTGACAAAAGTCTCATTGACCGAAATCTCACTCATATCGGAGACCTCGTCGAGCTGGTACTGAAACGACCAAAAATGGTGAGCAATCTGGGAATTGCAGCCACAATCGTTATGACGGCCGTCACACTGACTCTGAGGCCAGATGAACGGCGATCAAATTCACTGCCGGAACACAGTGAAGCCTATCAGGCTCTGCACCATATGGATCAGGTTCTTGGAGGACTGGAATTTTCTGAAGTCCGAATATCGTGGTCAGCATCAGTTGATGAATACTCTCCTGAGATCCTTCAGGTAACCACTGAAGTCGATGACCTGCTGCACACCGAACCTCTGATTGGTTATCCTCTATCAGTAAGAAATCTTGTGGATGCTCTGCCCGGCGAAGGCAGCCCTGACGAACGTATGCCAATGCTGGAGCTGCTGCCTCCTCAGCTGAAGCGGGCATTCTTTACGCCCGAGCGGCGTAGTGCCAAAGTCACCTTTCGAGTACAGGATATTGGTATCGCTCGATTTGGTCCGGTCTTTGAACGCATCGAATCGGGCCTTAGAACAATTCACGACAAACACCCGGCATTCACTCTGGAGCTGGACGGTAACGCCGTGTGGAGATGGAGAAATCTGTATCAGATCGTCGTGGATCTCGCCGCCAGTCTGGGTTCGGCAGCCATCGTTATTTTTGTCGTGCTGGGGCTGGCCTATCGATCACTCAGAATTGGTCTGATTTCGATCGTTCCCAACGTATTTCCGCTGTCCCTGGCGGGTGTCTGGCTGGTGTGGTCAGGTCACTCGCTGGAACTTGTCAGCGTCTGTGCGTTCACAGTCTGTCTGGGTATTGCCGTCGATGACACGATACACTTTCTCACACGCTTTGAAGAGGAACGACAGAAGAACTACGATCGCGACACTGCGATTCGCCGCGCTTTCGGCAGCACCGGAGTGGCCATGGTGATGACTACCGTCGTGCTGGTCGCTGGGTTCTCAACCGTCGCCTTCAGCGATTCACGGGATCACCATATTTTTGCGACCATGGGAACACTCACAATCGCCGCCGCTCTGTTCGGCGATTTGATCATCCTTCCCGCCATGTTATCCTGCTACGCTCCGACTTCTCCGCCCGCTCGGAACGGTGAAACGGATTCATCGGAGCCTGGAATCGGGTCCAAATGAATCGTGTCAGGCACCCGTCAGTTGAAAACATATCAGTCACCGCGGCAGACGGGAGGGCGAAGCTCCTGCTGAGCCGAAAAAAGCACACGGGAGGGCGAAGCTCCTGCTGAGCCGAAAAAAGCACACGGGAGGGCGAAGCTCCTGCTGAGCCGAAAAAAGCACACGGGAGGGCGAAGCTCCTGCTGAGCCGAAAAAAGCACACAGGAGGGCGAAGCTCCGGCTGAGCCGAAAAAAGCACACGGGAGGGCGAAGCTCCTGCTGAGCCGAAAAAGCACACGGGAGGGCGAAGCTCCTGCCGAGCCGACAAAAGAGATGGGAGGGCGAAGCTCCTGCTGAGCCGAGAAAAGCTCGGCTCGGCAGGAGCCTCGCCCTCCCTGTAAAAAGCTCGGCAGGAGCCTCGCCCTGGGATGGTGAAAAGACGGTTAAGTGCGTGATTTGGGTAGTTTTAGGCTTGAAATACTGTTACGCGCCAACGTATTCGTTTTGTGTCAAACCCACGAAACGAAGGAGCGTAACAGTGG
>JALHMY010000126.1 GCA_022843805.1 Fuerstiella sp. | reverse complement strand
GTTACGCTCCTTCGTTTCGTGGGTTTGACACAAAACGAATACGTTGGCGCGTAACAGTATTTCAAGCCTAAAACTACCCAAATCACGCACTTGCCCGTCTTTTCACCATCCCAGCCTCGGCCTCCCGGTGCTTCGCAGGCGACGTACCTCAGCCACGTAGCGGCGTCTCTCTGAGACGTCGAGATTCGCGAGTCTCGGAGTGACTCGCCTGCGTGGTGGCGATCGGGTGGGTAAACCTTCGTTCCGGAAGACCTCATCGTGCATCGTGCCCCGCCATCGGACGTTCTTCGTCGGTTTCAGTGCGATCGCATTCGGTTCCTGAGCTTCAATATCACTTCTCCTTTCTGCCGAATTTCCGTAACTTCGCCAGATTTTCAAATTGGCAGAAAGCAGGAGCGTGAGTTGAATACCCATCCCCGGTAGGTACACTGTTCCACAGCGTTGACCATTACACAGTGTTGACCGCAGGCCGTTGGTTCAGACCTGTTGCCGAGTTCCTCCGGAGAAGCAATCATGTCCCGATCAGCCGTCATCTCCGATTTCACTGCAGCCGCAGAAATTCCTGATTTGTTGCAGCGGGCTCTCAGAGAAATCGACAAGCCTTCCTCCGCTTCCGCGATCCTCAAACAGCTCAAAGGCGTGGTGCGGATCCGTCCTGAAGATGCAGAAGCGGCCCTTCAGGATGAAGTGCGGGAAGGGCGACTGTGGGAATTTCCATTAATGAGGGGACAGAAACAGTACTGGCATCAGTCTCCGGTGGAGTATGCCAGAGCCTGTCTGGCGGTGAGATTGCAGGGAAGTCCCGAGACGCGTTCTGTGATTCTGAAAGCGATCGAAGGTAAAACATTCTCCGGTCTCACAAAAGCTGTTCGAGAACAGCTGCTCGACGAAATGATCGAAAGCCAGAAGGCGTTTGAAGTTCCGCCGCTGGTGGGTGAAAGGAAACCAAAGAGCCCTCGCATTGCCGGGTATCGGCCCGATCCGAGCGTCTGGCTTCGCGATGCCTTTGCAAAGTTGTCGAAAACACTGAACCTTTCTGAGTCCGAGATTTTGAAGTATGCTCAGACTTACATTGCATCAGAGCTCAGCGATGCTGCTGCGTATCACCAACCCTCGCCTACAGAGCACAGGGCCGAACAGCCATTGACCGGCGACGCCACATCGCAGGATGAGCGTTTGCTGGAAGCGATGAGAACCATTAATCCGCAGGTCGATGAGGGTGATATGGTGCTGATTGCCAGTTTACGCAAAGAACTGGATGTGCATATGCCGGGATCCGATTTCGACAGCGCGGTGCTTGATTCTGTGCGTCGCCGTCGATTTGCCATTCATCGCTATGATCGGCCGAACATGATTTCCGAAGAAGAGCGAGCTCGCATGATTCGGGATGATGACGGCAATTTCTATAATACGATTTCTCTGTGGAGGAACTGAGCATGCTCAAGGCCGTGACTCCGGGTGATTCTGGCGGCTCTGACGTTTTCAGTGATTTCGGCGAACTCAGCGACTTCGCCAATCCGTTTCGCGGTTCGATCGTTGGAGATCCGTGGCAGACTACCAATGATCAGGCGGATGTTGATCGTATCCATCAGCGTGTTTTTCAGACATGCTGTGCGGCTGTTGAGTCTGCTCGATCAGATCAGGGAAGTGCCGGGATTATTATCAATGGAGAGCCCGGCAGTGGAAAAACTCATCTCATCGGGCGGCTCCGCAGGCGATTGACGGATGATCTGGCCCATCCCACGCTGGATCGGTCTCGTCAGGCTTTCGCGTATGTTCGTCTCGATACCAGTGCCTGTTCGCTCGCCCGGCATGTGCGACGCAAAGTGGCGGATGACCTGCTGAGAAAAGTGGGGGGGCCCAATCAGTTTGAACGCATGGTGATCACGCGGCTGATGGAACTGACGGATGGTGCGGGCCATCTGGCGCCCTGGTGGGAACATTTTCGTGATGAGCGTCTGCATGAAGCGCGTGAAATGCTGACGGAACTCTGTTATCAGGAGGGACTGTCATCCGCATTTGTGGAGGTGTTAACCCATCTGATTGCTCGCCGACATCGACTGGATGTCGCGTCCTGGCTGCGCGGTGATCCGCTGACACCCGCTGCGCTGGATCGCCTGGGTATTGCGCAGGAAGACTCCGAAGATCATCCTGAACAAATCGCCGAACGGTGCCTGTCGGATATCATGAAGCTGGCGGGCTCAAAAATGCCGCTTGTGATTTGTTTTGATCAGGTGGAAGCATTGCAGACTGCTCCGGATGACGTTCAGTCGATGTTCCGGTTTGGCCAGCTGGTTAGCCAGCTTCATGATTCTGACAGGAATCTGGTCATGATTTCATGTATGCAGTCTTCAATGTATGAACAGATTCGGACGGTCCTTCCTCAGTACATGCTGGACCGTCTCTGGAACTTTAAAACGGAAACACTGAATCCGCTGCCGGCGGATCTGGCCGGTTTGCTGATATCTCATCGGCTGGAGGCATCGGGGATCGCGAAGATCCGGCCGTCGGACGCCGGAGGTCTCTGGCCTTTTTCAGCCAGCGATATTGACAGCTTTGTGGGAGACTTTGGTGTCACTCCGCGTCGGTTGCTCGATCAGGCGGCCCGACGGTTCGACGAACTCACAGGGCGAGCGGAAAGAATTCCCGTGCCTCGCGCCGGCGAGCCCATCAGTGACGAATGGGAACGACGTCTGGAGAAGTCGACCAGAGAAAATGAACGATCACAGTCGGTCGGAATTCTGAGGTCCGGCCTGCAGCATCTGGTGCATATCGCAAACTCTGACTGGAAAACTGAAACTGATCCGACGGGTGTCCTGGATTTCATCTTCGTGGCTCCGCAGAATGAAGCGAGGGTGGGAGTTAAGGTTTGCGATGACTCCCCTGTGCGACTGGCCAGTCAGGTACGTAAACTGGCACAGCTTTTCCCGAAGTCATTGAAGATTCAGAAGCTGATTCTGCTGAAAGATGAACGGAGTCCTGTTAGTAGAAATGCGACTGCAACGCAGGGACACCTGACAACCTTACAGGTCGATGGGGCAGTGTTTCATCAGGTCGCACCGGAGGCGTTTGCTGCTCTGGATGCTTTGCGTCAGCTGCTTGCAGATGTGAAGTCCGGAGACCTGGATCTGAACGGTCAGAATGTCAGCGTTCGTTCTGTAACCGACTGGCTTCGTGTGCATCTTCCACCAGTACTTGCGGATCTCGCCGAAGTCCTGACATTGCCTTCGGCCGGAGCCGGATTCGATCAGTCGAATCTGATTGAGCGACTTCAGGAGTATCTGAACGAGCATCGCATCTCCCGAATGGCCGATGTCGCCGGCACACTCGGCGCGAGCTCCGACGAACTGATGGCAGCAGCATCGGAGCGAACCGATTTGTTTCGAATTCTGGACGGCGGCGAAGTGGTTGTGTACTCGGTCCGCAACAGCATGTCTCCGGTCAGTGACATGGCGTAGTAGCCGGGCAGCCATATTTCTGCCGGAATTTCGCAGAAAATGGGGTTCCGCAGAGCCGTTTCCGCATCATGAAAAGAGAGCAAGTCATGTCCATCAGTTTGACCGTATCAGAAGTACGACAGGCTCTGCAGCAGGCGGCCGGACGTCAGCCCACCGGCGATGGCGCTCCATCAACCGCTCTGCTCGGAACAATGTTTCACCGGGTGATCAGCGATTTACTGCGTGAGGACTCCGGAAACAACCTGGAATCCACAGTTCGGGATCTGGAACCTGACCTCGCCGAATGGCAGCGAGTGCTCGTCGAGCACACGTACGACCACCTGCTTGGACCACTTCTGACAAATCAGTCGGGAGCACTGCGAGACTACGGCACCCAGGTGATGGATCTGTGGACTGCAGTCCAGGATGCTGTCCGATGGCTGGCCGAAGTGTGGTGGCAGATCACTGACAAAGGGACCCGGGTTGTTAACCAGAGCGAGTGGTTCCGGGTTGAGCGTCCGGTGGTGCTCGATCTGCATCAGCCGCACTGGACGGAACCCGTCGTTCTGCTCGGACAAACAGACGCCGTGCTGCGGATACCGGGCGAAGACCGCTGGTGCGTGCTGGAATGGAAACTCGGCCAGACTTCGCCGCTGCTGGATCATGGTCAGGCCTGTCTTTATCATCTGATGCTGACAGGAAACAACCCGTCGCGAAACAGTTCCGCTCTGGCGGTGGTGAGCTTCCATCCGCAGAGGCATGAGTCACTGTTTTCCAGTCCTGAGATTGTTGCGGCCCAGTCCGCTTTGATGGACTTGATTGGTCGTATCGCCGGAGTACTTCCGCCTGCGACCGGAGTACTTCCGCCTGCGAATGCAGCAGCAGCTGTTGCCCCGGTTGTATCCGCGAAAGCAGTCGTTTCGCCTCCCGCATCGGTCGTGACAGCAGGCAATAAGAAGGTCGGCACAACTTTGGATCGTGCGGCACACTCGGACCGTGCGGCAGCAACATCAGGGAAGGATAGCGGGCCTTCCGAGGAATGGCTGCGTGAAATGCGTGACAGGATGCTGCGGGTACTTCGGAAATTCGGAGTACCATGTCGGGAAAGCAAGCCGCCGGTGACTGGACCCGCCTTTGTTCGGTTCTCGCTGTTTCCTGAAGGCGGTATCAGGCAGAAAAAAGTGCTGAACGGTGCTCCCGAGCTGCATTTGCATCTGGGATTGCCGGCAGAACCTGTCATGACAGTGGTCGATGGTTCGATTGCCATTGATCTGCCAAATCCCAATCGGGAATCGGTTGCTTTTTCTGAATTGTTGTCCCACCTGCCGACCGTGGATGATTTGTTTGGGTGCTCGAAAGTTCCGGTCGGTCTGGACCTGAATCGCCACTGGGTCTGGTGCGATCTGGCCGGATCGGAAAGTCCTCATATGCTTGTCATTGGTACTCCGGGAAGTGGCAAGAGTCAGTGGCTGCGATCGGCTGTTGCTTCACTGATGAAGACGAATACACCGGCAACGCTGCAACTGCTTCTGATTGATCCCAAGCAGAATGCATTTACATTTGCTTCGAATTCGCCATTTCTCCGACAACCCATTGTGGTGCCGGGTTCCGGGCAGGATGTCAGTGAGATTCTTGAAGAACTGACAGTAGAAATGGATGGGCGATACACAATGCTGGCAGAAACGCAGTCACAGTCGCTGACCGATCATATTCGAAAGACTCGCGATTCAGTGCCACGCATCATTTGCGTTTGCGATGAATACGCCGACCTGCTGGAAGCCTGTGAGAAGTCCGAGAGACAGGCGATCGAAAAACAGCTCAGGCGAATTTCGGCAAAGGGCCGCGCGGCCGGCATTCACCTGATACTGGCGACTCAGCAGCCCAGAGCCACGGTTGTGACACCGGCGATTCGGGCGATGCTGCCGGCAAAAGTCGCACTGCGAGTGTCTGATGCCCGCGAATCCCGTATTGCTCTGGAAGAATCCGGAGCTGAACGGCTGCTGGGGAATGGTGATCTGCTTTTCAAATCCATCGGTACGAAACGGCTTCAGGCTGCATGGCTGCCCGAAGAGGAGGAACATCTGCTGTCGGAGACTCAGGCAGCAATCAGAAATCTTCGCCGGGATCCAGCAGCTGAATAACGTGCTTTACCTGAAACGGGCGACGCACAAGCGAATGGGTGAGAGCGGAATGCCATTGCATCATACACACATGATTGGACGTCGCCAGAATCACCGGATCACCCTCGGCGTCATTCAGAAAGGCCGACTTGCGAGCAAGAATCTCTCTGGCGTTTTCCGGCTTCTCCATCTGATACGTACCGCCGGATCCGCAGCAGTCCCGGGCTGCCGGTGCAAGCTGCCAGCGATAGCCGGTGGCGTCCAGCACGTTTGTGGGGATGCCAGCCGCCTTCTGTCCATGTACCAGATGGCAGGGCAGGTCCACGTACACCTGAGCCTTGTTGCTGTCGCGTTTACGAGGAATGATGCCATGTTCTCCGAGAAATGTCAGCACATCCCGAACGGTCTGTGAGCCGCTTAACGCCCTGCCAAGTGCATATCCACATCCCGAGGAATTGCTGAGCACAGCGTCAACCTGCAGTTTCCCGAATGCCTTTCGATTTGCTTCCTGAAGTTGCTCGGCCCCTTCAAGACCGCAATGTTCCTGAAATGCGCCGCAACAGGTTTGGTCGTCCGGGACGATGACCTGAACGTTGTTTTCGATCAGTACGCGAACGGTCGCCGCATTGATTTCTCTGAAGACTGATTCCATCAGGCAGCCGGTCAGCAGTGCGACTCGCGGACCTGATGGCCGATGCCTCTGCATGAGCTGCCTGGCCAGGCTGGCGGTGGACTGAATGCTGGCTGGTCGACCCGGTACGCTCATCGTGCCTCGCAGCCAGCCACGTCGTCGCAACATCCGAACTGGCAGCATCGCCAGATTCATCAGCAAGGGGTAAGTCGCTGCCTTTGCCGCCATTCGCAGCATCAGACTGGGACTGTAACGGCCGCTGGCAACATGCTGATGCCGTATGTTTTCAAAGATTTTTCCGTACGGCACATTCGCCGGACACGCCGATTCACACGCCAGACATCCCACACACTCGGACGTATAAAAGTCGGTCCATGGATCCTGTTCGAGCCGTCCTTCCGCCTCTTCACGCCACAGGCGCAGCCGGCCTCTGGGCGAATTGTTTTCATCGCCCGTCAGTTTGTAGGTGGGACAAACCTCAAGACAAAAACCGCAATGCACACAGCTGGTCAGCAGGTCTGAATCAGCAGGGCTGGCGGACTTTTCGTGCTGACCAGGTTTCGAACTTGTTGTATTCACAGCAGTCCTGCTTCCTTCTGCAGTATTGAGATCCATTCAGATTCCGGCGAAACAGGGGAGGGCGGTGGCACATATCGGGAATGCCAGTCCCCTCCCAGCGAATAAAGCTCGTTTGCATGCTGCCGGACAATGGTCTGTATTCGTTCAGCAATGCGTTCGAAGTCCTGGCCTTCTGTTTGAATACCGACTGATGGCTGGACACAGTCTGACGCTTCAGGGCCGCTGCCATCCGAAACCGGTTGTCCGGGTTTTGAAAGGTATCCCAGAACGACTCCGCTGTAGCAGAGTCCTGTCGCACGGATACCCTGTTCCTGTGCCAGTTGGGTTGTGAGTGAAGGGACGCGGTCAGGAGTTGTCTTGAATGTGAAATCGGGGCATCCGTCGACTGGTGCCGCCCGATCATATTCTGCAGACATCTGCAGGTGCTGTGAACCGGCAAACGATGAAACGTACTCTGTGAACAGGCGCGATTCATTCGGCGGGCAGTTGACATGCAGTCGAAGTCGGCAATTCTGTCCCTCAGACAGCAAATCGATTGAATCGAACCAGTGCATCCAGCTGCCTTTAAGGAGTACCGGAATCGACTGGCAGACGTCGGACGTCTTTCCCGACAGAGAATACTGCACGGTGTGCCGACAATCCGGCCGCAGTCGCACAACGTAGTCCGTGGCGTACCCAAAGCGTCCGCACGAATGCAGCAGAAAACGAAAAACGTCGTAACCGGTGGTTGTCTTAACCACACGTTCCCCGATCCGCACGATTCGACCATCCGGCATTTTCCAGTTCATGCCCAGAATGTTGTCACAGAAGGCGCCAAATCGAGATGAAGCAGGTGCATATTCTGATGAATTCACCTGCTGCGACAACGTTGCAGACGAATCCAGAATCAATGGAAACCGCAGATTGTGATCGTGGGCGAGCGTCGCGATTTCATCAGCCACGGCATCTGCTGAGACGCACAGTACCCCATCAATCGGGTCAATAAAATGGCGAAAGCAGCGGGAGACCGGGTCGGTCTCAGGGACACCCGAACACACACCGGTTATCATGGAGTAAATCGCCTCTCTGTGAAGACCTTCAGAGGATTCAGCTGATGTCTGGGATTGAAAACGGCCGGGATTGCCAGCTGCAGCCGAGTTGTATCCGGACCAAAGACCAGGGGCATGTAGGCGGCCTTGTCATTTCCGATGCCGTGTTCCCCTGACAACGTCCCACCCACTTCGACAACCCTCTGCATCAGTCGTTTGCCAATCAGCTCAACCTTTTCCAGCTCACCCGGCTTGCGGGAATCAAAAAGAAAGTTGGGATGCAGGTTGCCATCGCCCGCATGGAACACATTCACTGCGCGAATTCCGGCGGCGTCCGCTTCGTCATAGACAAGCTGCAGCAGCTCAGCGAGCGCTCTTTTGGGAATGACCGCATCCTGAACCACGAAGTCGGCGCTCAGCTGTCCCATGAGCCCGCCCGCCACCTTTCGCGCCTTCCACAGTTTGCCCCGCAGTATGGCTTCGTCACTGTAAACGACATCGCGAGATCCCGCATTCCGCAAAATTTCGGCGACCGATTCAACCCTGGCATCCACAAGTGCGGCGGGACCTTCAATTTCTGTCAGCAGCATAAACGAATCCACCGGCAGCCCCACTGCCATCGGGCTGTTTTCCACCATTGCCACGCAGCGAGGATCCATCAGTTCGATGGCAACCGGATAGGAGGCGTCGGCAACAAGGCCGTGTATTGCCTTTTCTGCTGTAATCAGGTCCGGGAACGTGGCGCGAAATGTCCAAACCTTTTCCGGACGGGGCAGCACTCGCAGCCAGAATCTTGTGAAGGCTCCAAGAGTGCCTTCAGATCCAATCATGAAACGTTTCCAGTCTTCTCGCCAGCGTCCGCGTCCGCCCGCAGGTCCTCCAAAGCGATGAACACTGCCATCCAGAAGTATGACTTCCAGACCCAGCACATAGTTGCTGGTGACGCCATAACGAAAACAGTGCGCACCACCCGCATTGGTCGCCACATTGCCGCCAATGGTGCAGACCGGACCGCTGGATGGATCGGGTGGATAAAATACAGAATGCTGTTTTAACGCTTCATCCAGCTGATTGAGTGTGACGCCACATTCCACTTCGCACCAGAACCCTTCCGGGCTGATCTTTCGAATGGCTCTGAGTGCGGATGTATGGACGATAATACCGCCCTGTGCGGCAACCGGTCCGCCGGAAAGTGATGTTCCAGCGCCCCGAAAGCACAATGGCACGCCCAGCTGTCTGGCACTCTGCAGCACACGAATCAGTTCGTCGGTATCCGCTGGAATCACAACAGCGTCCGGACGGTATTCCTTGTAGCCGAGTCCGTCGGTGTCATAGCCAGCCAGCTGAGCAGGGGACGTCAGCACCCGACCGCGCGACACACAGTTTCTGAGTGTCGTTTCCAGATGAACGCGATTTCCCGAAGGCTGCATGAGTAATCCGGTTTCAAGAATGTTTCACAACCAACTGGCAGAATGTCTGAAGCATACCGCTGAACAGAATTGCTGAACAGGGCTGCGGCAAACTGTCAGGCCCGGCTATGCCTCGCAACTGGGATAGGCAGCAATGATGCCAAAAAACTGCAGGTTGGAGGCCGGTTATTGGGAATGCTTTATGTCCCAGAGGGCGGAAACGATACGCAGATCATCGTAACTGACTTCGCTGTTCAGGAATTCAAACAGAGGTTTTAGTCGCTCGTTCCCAATCTGACCAATGGCCTGCAGAATTCTCTCGCGGATCGCCGGTTTGACCCAGCGATCAATATTGTCGATCTGATGCACCCGGATGTATTTTTCCAGATACTGTGACACGGTGCCTGCTGAGCGATCCAGCTGAAGACAAACCTCCTCAATGGTCAGGCCCTGCTCAAACAGATCAAAGTACGGAGTGGCTGCGGCGAGATTGTCTGTGGGACGAGCCGAAGGTTTACGACGAATGGTCTGCGGCATAAAAGCCTCTGCCGAAACATCGCCCGGCAGATTATGCTGTTCACACCACTGCCGAATCGTAAACAGCAGAACGGTGCCATATTCATCAACCTTTTGCCGACCAATTCCGTAGACCTGATTCAGTCCATCAGGCCGGGTAGGGCGCTGGCGGGCCAGATCTCGCAGCGTCGCATCACTGAAGATAATATAAGGAGGCACCTGTTTCTGTACGGAAAGTCGCGTTCGAAGTCCTCGAAGTTCCTCAAACAGAGGCCGATCAACGCCCGACCACAGGTCATCCGTTGTCTGGGCTGCCACACCGTCCCGAGCTCGAAGAAGCGCGGGGATCAGTTCGCCCTTTAACAGTCGGCGTCCGGTGTCGGTTACTTCCAGACAGTTGTATTCACCAGTTTGCCTGAGAAAACCCTGCGACAGCAGCTGGTCAATCCAGTTTCGAATCTGTGGTTCCGGCTCATCCTTCAGCAGACCCCATGTACTGAGTCGATCGTGTCCGTTTTCGACGATTCTTTTGCCCTTTGATCCCCGCAACACCTGAGCCGTATAAGATGCGCCAAATCGCTGCCCCTGCCGCACAACACAGGACAGAATTTTCTGTCCCATGATCAGCGAATCCGTGACAGGCTGCATTTCCTGGAGGCAAATATCACATGCGCCACAATTGGTGTGTTCGAGTGTCTGTCCAAAATGCCGGACCAGCTGCTGATGGCGACAGACCGTATTAATACAATAACCCTGCATGGAAAGGAGGGATTCCCGCGAAACTGCGTAGACCGCCGGGTCTTCGATGTCCTTCATCAGATATTCCCAGGTATCCACATCTCCGGCCGAGTAAAGCAGTGTGCATTCGGCTTCCAGACCATCACGGCCCGCTCGACCACTCTCCTGCTGATAATTCTCAAGCGACCGCGGCATCTCAGCATGAATTACGAAACGCACGTTGCTTTTATCGATACCCATGCCGAAGGCGACGGTTGCCACTATGATTTGTACAGTTTCATCAATAAACGATTCCTGACTTCGTTTTCGATCTCCATCCGCCATCCCGGCATGATACGGCAGAGTCCGAAACCCAAGGCGATTCAGAGCTGTGCTGGTTGTTTCGACATTGCGGCGACTGATGCAGTAAATGACCCCCGATTCGTCCTTGTGGCGATTGAGTATGCGCTGGATCTGTCCGATCGCATCACTTCGCCGTTCAACCCGATAACTCAGGTTGGGGCGGTCGAAAGAGCCAACAAGGATCTGCGGATTTCTCAGCTGCAATTGTGCGGCTATGTCCTGACGGACCATCTCTGTCGCGGTCGCCGTGTATCCGTGAACCGAAATTCCGGGGAAGGCGTCTCTTAGTCGACTGAGTTGTCGATACTCGGGACGAAAATCATGTCCCCACTGACTGATGCAGTGTGCTTCATCAATGGCAACGAACGACACGCCGGCGTCACGTAAAAAATCAATGGTCTTGTCCTGAACGAGTCGCTCCGGAGCAATGTACAGCAGTTTCAGTTCATGCTGTCGAATCTGACGAGCAACCTCCAGTTTGTCTCGATTCGTCTGCATGCTGTTAATGCAGGCGGCCGGGATTCCCACGGATCGCAGTGAGTCAACCTGGTCCTTCATCAGCGAGATCAGCGGTGAAACGACGAGTGCCAGGCCGTTTCTGCACATCGCCGGAACCTGGTAACACAGCGATTTTCCTCCTCCCGTCGGAAGCACAACCAGTGAGTCCTGATCGTGCATTACAAGTGTCATGGCTTCGCGCTGCAGCGGTCGAAAATCTCGGTATCCCCAGTACTGCAGTAATGGCGAAAGCAGGATCTCCGAAGAGAATCCGGAACTCGCCGAGTCAATTGGAGTCGATTCAGTGTTGTCCATGGAACGATATGCAGTCAGATTTGGGAGAATCAGAGGCCGTCAGATTCGCCGATCAGAGGATGTGGCGAACGGCAGTCTTTATGCCGCACGGAGCACCGGCATCTAATCAGGATTTTGCAGCATATTGAGCGGAATGTAAAACTTCATATAACGATTTCCGTCAGAATACCGCTCACCCTGAGGGCTGGCGACAAGAACCGTTACTCTGGTGGTAATTCTGTTAACTATACCCTGGTATCGTCGCCCTTCAAACTCAAACGCGACTCTTGAGCCCCGTCGCACTCCGTGCTGGTGCGCGACCTCCGCAGTCGTGACAAGGTCGTGCGTATGAGCCTGATGACCAAAAAGACGAACGGCAATCGATTGAAATCTCGCTGCACGGCAGCTGGACGATCTCCATGCCAGCTGTTCTGACAGGTGAACAATTTCGTGTTCCACAATTCGCTGCATCGCCTGCAGACGATCTGTGCATTCTAATCCTGTGACCGTCACTGAGCGAGTTTCATTCCGGAATGTTTGAAACAACAGATGCGACGAAACGGAAATCTCAAATTCTTCACGCACGCTTCCCGTACGACGGTCGCGTATCGATTTCCAGGATGTTTTTCCTCCCGCCCGAGTCATCCGTTTGGACAAATGAAACGTCAGAGGTCGACCGTTCAGTGCTCGTCCGCATGCTCCATTCAATACCAGCTGATCATATTGCTGAAACATGAATTTGAGATCATCCGCATGGAATGTGCGAAAATTGGCCGACTTCATATACGGTGAGCTTGTGAGGACCGTTGTATGAATTGTCTGAAAGTTGTGCTGCTGCCGTTCGGCTGAGAGATGGCTCGTCTGCAGCAATTGACGTAATTCTTCTGACATGGACCGTCCGAGGCTCCGTAGCATCGAAAGTTGAAGGCCGGTTGCGCTTTTGCGTTGCCGTAACGCTGCGAAACGAGTAAATCTGTCACAGAATGATGCCTGCCAGGGCAAGTCAGGCTCGCACGATATACAGAACTTCTGAAATCTATGGGGCGTTATCATGCAAAGCAAAGCTGCGACGGTGGAACAGTATATCGCCGAGCT
Organism: Fuerstiella sp.; assembly: GCA_022843805.1. Lineage (GTDB taxonomy): Bacteria > Planctomycetota > Planctomycetia > Planctomycetales > Planctomycetaceae > F1-80-MAGs062. The sequence continues at coordinate 11,870 of JALHMY010000126.1, read as the reverse complement.
GCCTTCTGATCGCCGGGAAGCCGTTTCAGCCGTCCGGCAGGTCATTTTAAAAAACCTCTCAGATGGTTTCGAGGAAGGCATGCAGTATGGAATGATCGGCTTCTATGTTCCGCATCGCCTGTATCCGGCAGGGTATCACTGCGACCCGACACAGCCGCTGACCTTCGCGGCGCTTGCGTCACAGAAAAACCATATTTCCGTTTACCTGACGACGGTTTATGGCAGGCCGGGTGAAGAGCAGTGGTTTCGCGCGGCATGGGAGAAAACGGGGAAAAAACTTGACATGGGAAAATCCTGTGTCCGTTTTCGAAAGCTGGAAGATGCCGCTCTGGATGTCATCGGAGAAGCCATTCGCCGAGTTTCCCTGGAAACATACGTCGAGTTCTACGAAAATTCCCGACAATCCTCCTCCGCAAAAGGATCACAATCAGCGCCAAAGAAAAAGACATCCGCGAAGGGTTCTGTGAAACCGGCCTCTTCAAAGAAGTCCCCAGGGAAATCTCAGAAGGCTGTGAAGAAGAAGACGGCCACGAATGCCCCGAAGAAACTGGCCGCGAAAAAGAAAACTCCAAAATCCAATCGCTAACCGTGCCTTTCTGTAGCTGTAGCATTTCTGAATCCCGGCTGCCTGCTCTTTGCCATGAACTGCGGATCCACCCGCCGCTCAACTCCGTCTGATTGATCACATCATCATGCATGCCACCGAATTTCTCACATCAAAAGAACCGTTTCGGCATATTCCGATTCTGGTACTGTTCGGATCGGAGCGATTCCTGAAGCTGCAGGTGCTCAAACAGATTCCAGGATGTGAGGCGGACAGCGATGACATGTCGCTGAGCCGTATCAATGGAAAGGACGCCGAATTTCGCAACGTGATGTCCGAATTGATGACGGTCTCCATGTTTGGTGACCAGAGAATTCTGCTGATTGAAGATGCGGATGACTTCGTATCAGAGAATCGCGCGGCTCTGGAAAAGTATCTGTCGCATCCATCCCGATCGTCCCTTCTGATCCTCGATGTCAAATCCTGGTCAAAAGCCACCCGGCTCTTTAAGGTTACGGAATCCATCGGGCTGGCGCTCGACTGCAACGAATTAAAGGGCGTCGCACTCGTGAAATGGGTGCAGCGAATCGCTCAGGAAGAATTTCAGAAGACACTCGACCGCGACTCAGCCGCTCTGATTATTCATATGGCCGGAGACAGTCTCGGACTTTTGCAGCAGGAAGTCGCCAAACTGGCCTCTCTGGTCGGCGATGTCCCTGTGATTACTCAGGCAGACGTCGCAAAGGTCGTTGGAGGATGGCGGCTGGAAACCACCTGGGTCATGCTGGACGCCGTTCGGGATAATCAGCCAGGAAAAGCAATCGCCGCTTTGGAGAAACTCGTCCTCGCTGGCGAACATCCGATCAAAATACTCGGCGGAACGACCTTTACATATCGAAAACTGGCCGAAGCAACTGAGGCTGCCCGCACAGGGACTCCTCTCCCGGAAGCACTCCGCAGTGCCGGTATCATGCCATTTGCGATCGGTCCATACGAACAGTATCTGCGAAGAATTGGATTTGAACGCGCCAGCCGCATTCTGCAGTGGCTGATCGAAGCCGATCAGGAATTGAAAGGGGGCAGCCGTGCTGACCCGCGCTTTCTGATTGAACGACTGTTTGTCCGACTTTCAGGTGAAACAACCGCCGGGAGCAGCAAAACGGCGGCATCTGTGTGATTTGTTGCGGTCGCCGCACGCTGCCGTCACATATAGCTTTCGAGTTTGCTGCTCTTAAAGTTTGCTGCTGTTCTCACCATGGCGTGATGGTTAAGTGATGGTTAAACAGACAAATTCTTTTGTTGTCTGCGGAAATCCCACGTCACAGCCAGGAAACCAATGAAGTCGTACAAAGTATGGGCGGTCATGGGAATCAGCAGATTGGGAGTCGAATCAATCGCAACCAAAGCCGTCAGATAAAGGCCCAGAAAGCCGGCCAGAATGGCATATAGCGGAGTCATTGCGTGGGCGAGAGCAAAGAGAACGTTGCTGATGACAACGGCCAGCATCAGATTCCATTCTCTCACCCAAAAATACAGAAATCCGCGGAAAAGTGCTTCTTCACAGACCCCAGCCAGCAGAGCCAGAAAGAATAAATCAATCATTCGGCAGCGAATCAGAAAGGGCCCCAGGGTCTCGCGAAGAAACGTTCGGATGCCAAGAATGCCGCTGGACTGCGATAGAAAACAGATCCCCAGAAGGCTGAGCATGGGAACGGTGGCCAGTACTCCCAGCCCAAAGTCCTCTGCAGACCACCACAACTGCGCTGTGGGACTCACCGATGTGGCAGCCCCTGCGACGAACGCCACCAACAGCAGGATTCCTTCAAAGATGGCGGCACCCATCAGGAATTGAGACAGGGTCAGTGTTGCTCCGGATTCTGGGTGATGAGACATCAAAGTCTTTCAGGCCCGACGGCCATTCGCAAAATAACGTGCGATTTGTCGTCCCGCTTCTGTTAATTGACTCATTCGAGCCTCAATCCTGCCACCATGACCAGAGCATCCGTGCGCCCCAGGAGCAAGCGGTGCCACCGAGTATACCGCCAGTCAGAAACCCGGGCCAATAATCCAGAATTGTAAACGAGGGAGTTACGCCGGGTTGGAAACAGCCCCACCAAATCATCAATTTGCCTGCGATTGCCAGCCCGCCAAGCGAACCAACCATACCGGCACTTCCTACAAAACGAGTTCTCGGACTTCTATAAAGGAGAGGGTTCATTTCTCGATCCTTGTGTAAAAACACGGGTGAACACTAACGCGCAATCAGCCGTACCGGAGGCGAAGCCGGTCGTAGCCCTCTGTTTCACAGGAAACACCGTTGCAATTCGCCGCCCAAATTCACAAACTCGACTGCACGTTTTTTCACAGACGGATTGTAATCCCTGACTCCAATGACTTCAGGTGTCGTACACTGGTTAGTACACTGGTGGATGGCGAACAAATTGTTTTGGCAAGACAAATCTTCTCGTGGCAATTCCTGAGACACCGTGATTCTTCCAATATCACGTGGTCTTAGTGCGTAAAACACGAAGAACGATTTCTCTGGAGCAGCGGACGACTCAGACGTTCCTTTTCCATCAAATTCCTACAACTGATTTCAAGCTTTTCCTATGTCGCAATCTCCGTCTCAGGTCCGCGTCAAGTCTGGTATCCCATGGTGGCTGTGGGCTTTGATGGCCATCGTGACGGGTGCTGTGGTGCTGGCCACAGTGATAAATATGGTTCCACCGAATCCTGAGAAGGATTACCAGGACGGGTTGCAGGCGTGGGAAGGCGGCAAACTGCCGCCTTTGCGGACGGCGATCAGTCGTCTTGAAGGAAATGCCGCTTATGCGGGGAAACTCGAAATGTTAAAGGGTCTGGAGCTGATGGCGAACTCTCGACCGCTGAAAGCAGTTCCCGTATTGGAAAAGGCGTCGGAGAATCCGGAGGTTCGTATTCAGTCCCTCTCGTATCTCGCACAGGCGCTGGCACGCGGCGATCGGCGACCCGAAGCATTGGTTGTGCTTGAGAAGGCAGTTAAAGAAGCTCCTGAAAATGCACTTCCTCGTAAAGCTTTGGCCGGAATTCTGTATGAAATCGGAGCTTTCGAGCGTTCGCTTGAGGAATTCAGCAGTCTCGAAAAGAGTGAGAATGGACTCTCCGCTGACTTTTACGGTCTGCGGGGCGAAATGTTGATGCATATGGAGCAGTTTTCGGAGGCTGTTGTAGCCTTTCGGGCTGCGATTGATGCAGATCCCAACTCCGCTTCAAAGTCAATTCTGATCCAGAATATCGCCAATTGCCTCTATCGACAGGGTGATTTTGAAGGTTCGCTGAAGGTGCTGGATGATCTGACGCCCGGTCCGGAGAAGGACATTCTGCGAGCAGAATCACTTGTGGGTCTGGGAAAGCTGGATGAAGTCCGAAAAATCGTTGATGCCGCCACCTCCCAGACGTCCAACAGCGATCCTCGTATGACTCGAAAAATGGAATTGCGACTTGCGGTCAACGCAGACAAAGAGAAAGCTGGCCCATTATTGGCCAAACTTCGTGAATCTGTCCCCATGTTTAGTCGTGATGCCGACTACTACTCCGCTTTGGCAAAACTGGCCGCTTTGGCAGGGCAGGACGAAGAGTCGAAGGTGTATTTAGAGAACGAACAGGCGTTGCTCGCCATTCAGGCAGAATATAAGGAGAAACTAAAGGAGACTATTCGAAACCAGAATGACGGGGCAGCCAGAATGGTACTGGGTGATCTCGCGGCCGATTCCGGAAGCTATGAACAGGCCAGATTCTGGTTTTCGGCGGCTGGAAAGGCTGATCCTTCCCTGGCGGCTGAATCTGAAGGAAAACTCAATGGTTTGTATTACGTTCGTCCCGAACTGATTTCTGCGGCGCAGTACCGTGCGAAGATCGCGCCAGTGGAGCCGGGTCATGAGGGACATCAGCACGGCGGTCCGCAGGATCCGTTGCCGCCGGGTGCGATTCCGGACGGTCCGAAACCTGGTGATGACAAGCTTCCGTGATGGCCAAAAGGCGTGTCAAAATGCCATCTGAGTGATGAGGCCTGTGATAACACGGCTGATTGAAGCTCATTATGCCTCGCATGATGAGCTTCTTTTACATGCGAACTCTGAACTGAACTTTTGATCATTATTCCTTTGATCAACTATGTAGGGAATCAGGTGTCTTCAGGTGACTGTGGGTGCTTTGATTTCTGAGCGAATCAGAATGATATGGCCCGAAAACGTTGTGTGGTGAACCCCTGGAGTTAAGAGGGTGTCAAAAAAAACCTGGGGAAAACATTCATCTGAAGAATGATAATCACCGATGAACGTAGGACTTCGCCAGAGGCAGGAAGCAGGAAACGCTGACTTTTTCATGGTGTAAGTGAGCGTTAGCCGCTTTGCTCAGGTTTGGTCCGTTGGACCAAAATTGAGGAACCATCAGAAATTTTCGCTTCGTGGCCTCTCGGGCTGGACATTTCGGTTGGGCATGGACACAATGCCCGACCCGAATTCAGTCCGAAGTTCGGGCGTATAGCTCAGATGGTTAGAGCGCAGCTCTGATAAAGCTGAGGTCCGTGGTTCGAGTCCACGTACGCCCACTGCCGTAAAAGGCAGCTGCTAGAGTTGAGTGGCTGTCATTGAAAGTGGCAGAAGAGATAAAAGGCAGACAGGGCGGCTTTCCGGGGACGTAGCTCAACTGGGAGAGCGCCGCCCTTGCAAGGCGGAGGTTGTCGGTTCGATCCCGATCGTCTCCACTAAAACTGAAACTTCAAAAAAAGAAGATTCAGACTGTTGACGAGAAATGAAAACCTTGTTACAGTTCCCCGCTCGCGAAAAACAGTTTTGCTGAAAACGCGAGCAACACAGTCGCAAGATTGTGCATGATCTTTGACAATTCGAAGAAGTTTAAGTGGCATCTGTAATCGTTTTCCGAGCGGATGTCGATTTGGATGGCGAAAGCCTAAAAATCGATCATCAGTTCAGTGTGTCGCACAGATTCACGGCAATTGCAGATTTGCGGTTGTGGTTGTGAATCACTGTGGTTAGATACATAAGGGCGTGTGGGGGATGTCTTGGCGTCAGTAGGCGATGAAGGGCGTGGAAGGCTGCGATAAGCCCGGGGAAGCTGTCAAGCAAGCGTTGATCCCGGGATCCCTGAATTACCGTATATTGAATACATAGATATACGGGGCGAACGTGGGGAACTGAAACATCTAAGTACCCACAGGAAGAGAAAGCAAAAGCGACTTCCCCAGTAGCGGCGAGCGAAAAGGAATCAGCCCAAACCGTCGGCTTGCCGGCGGGGTTGTGGGGCTCACATATGGAGTTACAAATCCGACGACTAGAGGAATCTGCTGGAATGCGGAACCATAGAGGGTGAAAGTCCCGTAGTCGACAGTTGATCGGACTCCGTGAGGTTCCCCGAGTAGAGCCGGTCACGTGAAACCCGGCTTGAATCAAGGAGGCCCATCTCCTAAGGCTAAGTACTCACTGACGACCGATAGTGAAAAGTAGCGCGAGCGAAAGATGAAAAGCACCCCTGTTAGGGGAGTCAAAAGTACCTGAAACCACACGCTTACAAGCAGTCGGAGCACATTAATTGTGTGACGGCGTGCCTTTTGCATAATGATCCGGCGAGTTACCGTCTCTGGCCCGGTTAAGGCCTTAAGGGCTGAAGCCTCAGGGAAACCGAGTCTGAATAGGGCGTCATGTCAGCGGCGGTAGACGCGAAATCTGGTGATCTACCCATGGGCAGGTTGAAGCGCGGGTAAGACTGCGTGGAGGACCGAACTCACTAATATTGAAAAATTAGGGGATGACCTGTGGGGAGGAGTAAAAGTCTAATCAAACCAGGAGATAGCTCGTTCTCTCCGAAATAGCTTTAGGGCTAGCCTTGAGCCACTACGTCATGGGGGTAGAGCGACTGACTTGGTTTGGGGCCCTTCCCGGGGTACCCTGCCTATCCAAACTCCGAATACCATGACGACTATCTCAGGAGTCAGTCCACGTGGGAGAAGCTGCGTGGTCAAGAGGGAAACAACCCAGATCGCCTGCTAAGGTCCCAAAACTTCGCTCAGTCACAAAGGATGTCTGAGTACTGTGACAGCCGGGATGTTGGCTTAGAAGCAGCCATCATTTAAAAAGTGCGTAATAGCTTACCGGTCGAGTACTCTGGCACCAATAATGAACGGGAGTAAGCGAAGTGCCGAAGCAGCGGGTTCAGCCGCAAGGCTGAGCGGTAGGAGAGCGTCCTGATTGCATCGAAGCCATACCGTAAGGAGTGGTGGAGCGGTCAGGAGTGATTATGCCGGAATGAGTAACGATAAAGCAGGTGAGAATCCTGCTCGCCGAAAACCTAAGGTTTCCTGGGGAAGGTAAATCCGCCCAGGGTTAGCCGGTCCCTTAGTCGAGGCCGAAAGGCGTAGACGATGGAAAGCAGGTTAATATTCCTGCGCCGCGTATGGAGGACGTTGTGTGAATTGAAGTCGGGGTGTTGGTCACCCTCGTGCCGCAAGGCCGAGTCCATTTGTTGACGAAGCTTCATGAAACCCAACCAAGAAAAGCCCATACATTAGCGTCCGTACTAAAACTGACACAGGTAGGTGAGGCGCGTAGCCTCAGGCGCTCGGGAAAACGCTGGTTAAGGAACTCTGCAAATTTGCCCCGTAACTTCGGGATAAGGGGTGCCATCGCAAGATGGTCACAGCAAAGCGGCGCTAGCGACTGTTTACTAAAAACACAGGTCTCTGCGAACTCGTAAGAGGATGTATAGAGACTGACGCCTGCCCGGTACTGGTAAGTTAATAAAGAGGGTTATCTTTCGGGAAAAGCCCGCAATTGAAGCTCCAGTAAACGGCGGCCGTAACTATGACGGTCCTAAGGTAGCGAAATTCCTTGTCGGGTAAGTTCCGACCTGCATGAATGGCGTAACGACTGGCGCACTGTCTCAACCAGCGACCCGGTGAAATTGCAGTCGTGGTGAAGATACCACGTACCCGCAGCAAGACGGAAAGACCCCATGAACCTTTACTGTAGGCTGATACTGTCACTTGGCATGTTTTGTGTAGGATAGGTGGGAGGCTTAGAAGTCGGTACGCCAGTATCGATGGAGCCATCCTTGAAATACCACCCTGAACCTGTTAGGTGTCTAACGCGGTCCCGTGAATCCGGGCTGCGGACAATGTCAGTTGGGCAGTTTGACTGGGGCGGTCTCCTCCTAAAGTGTAACGGAGGAGCTCAAAGGTACCCTCAGCCTGGTTGGCAATCAGGCGAAGAGCGTAAAGGTAGAAGGGTGCTTGACTGCGAGACAAATAGGTCGAGCAGAAACGAAAGTTGGACTTAGTGATCCGGCGGTTCCGAATGGAAGGGCCGTCGCTCAACAGATAAAAGGTACTCTGGGGATAACAGGCTGATCCCGCCCGAGCGTCCATAGCGGCGGCGGGGTTTGGCACCTCGATGTCGGCTCATCACATCCTGGGGGTGAAGAAGCTCCCAAGGGTTCGGCTGTTCGCCGATTAAAGTGGTACGTGAGCTGGGTTTAAACCGTCGTGAGACAGGTTGGTCCCTATCTGCTGTGGGCGTACGAAACTTGAGGGGTATTCTCTTTAGTACGAGAGGATTTGGAGGGACGTACCTCTGGTGTTCCTGTTGTCACGCCAGTGGCAGCGCAGGGTAGCTATGTACGGTTGTGATAAACGCTGAAAGCATATAAGCGTGAAGCCATCCCCAAGATAAGGTTTCGTTGAACTTCGGTTCTAAACTCCCCTGGAAGACTACCAGGTTGATAGGCTGGCTGTGTAAGGCGTGCAAGCGTTTGAGCTGACCAGTACTAATGGAGGAATATCTAACCACTTTGATTTACGATCAGACTGACACTTAAACTTTCTTCTCGCTGATGAATGCGGCTCTGCTGGCGCATCAGCGTTTTCCCGGTGACTCACTTGCGAGGAAACACACGTTCCCATTCCGAACACGATCGTTAAGCTCGCAAGGCCAATGATAGTGCCTCACGGCGTGAAAGTAGGTTATTGCCGGGATCTTACACTACCGAGCTGTTCCAAACGGAACAGCTCGGTTTTTTTTACGCGCTAAACTTCCGACTCTCCCTTCCGAAATCTGCCTCATCAATGCTAGGTTGAAGCCTGATCGATCCACACGCCCCTGCGTTCGTCGGATCTCGGCAACCTTTCTTTACGCCAGTTCCAAATTCTCCTCTTGTCTCCGCAACGCCGTTCCATAAAGACCACAATTCGCTGGGCGCATCGGGCGGTGACGGATCTGAGCCGTTTTTCCGATGGCAGTGTTTCATGGGAAGCTGCATTCTTCCCCGTCTTCCTTTTCAAGAGCTAACTCGAGTTTCCCAGTTGCCTCAAAGCAAACAGTGTTTTCCGGGATTTCAGGTCGATTTTCCTCACTACATTTCGTTGCGGATGATTTTCCAGGGAAGTCTGATGCTTCGTTCAGCGTGAATGATTTCCGGAATTGCACCGAGCCTTGAAATTCATGCGGTTCGGGTTTTCGATTTGGCGAGTCGGCATTTTGATTGCTGGTGCCGAATCCGACTGCCGCCGATCTTAGGTGCCAGGCAGCTTTGGGCGAAAATCAGAATTTTTGTTGTTTGCCTTGTCCTCCAGGTTCGCGGCTGTTGCTGTGTCTCCGTCTTTTTCGGGAACCTTGCTGCCTGACTTGTCCCCAAAACGATTCTCCAGCTCAGCAGATGCGGGCGGTTTTCGGGTGCCTGGTTTTCGGGTGCCTGGTACTTTCCGACTTTTTTAGTCGTGTTTCTGTAGGAGGTGCATTCCTGCCCGTCGCTTTTTCTGTGGACGGCGCTGTGGTATCAAAGTACAGGTTCCGCCCATCGAGGCCGCCGGCCGAAGATCAACTGGGAAAAGCAACTGTGTTTTGGTAACGCTGGTCAGGAGTGAAGCGAGGATTTTTAAATTCAGTGTAGGTGCCATGCACCTGACCCGTGGTACTCCTGTCTCGTTTGCGATTTTGCGATTCGGCTTTTTGTAGGATGGGCATTCCTGCCCGTCGATTCTTCCTGAGTTGACTGACTTCCCCAGTTGCCTCAAAACAGACAGTGTTTTCCGGGATTTCAGGTCGATTTTGCTCACTACATTTCGTTGCTGATGATTTTCCAGGGAAGTCTGACGCTGCGTCGAGCGTGAATGATTTCCGGAATTGCACCGAGCCGGGAAATTCATCCGGTTCGGGTTTTCGATTTGGCGAGTCGGCATTTTGATTGCTGGTGCCGAATCCGACTGCCGCCGATCTTAGGTGCCAGGCGCCGATACTTAGGTGCTAGGCACCTTTGGGCGAAAATCAGAACTTTTGTTGTTTGCCTTGTCCTCCAAGTTCGCGGCTTTTGCTCTGCCTCCATCTGTTTCGAAGTCCTTGTTGCCTGATTTGTCCGCAAAGCGATTCCCCACCTCCGCAGTTCCGGACGAGTTCCGGCGAGGTCGAAGCCTAAGTTCGCCTGATTTTCCAGATCCGTTCACAGGAATTTTCCACTGATCCTGCGTATTCGGTTTTGCCGAATTCCTTTTTCGTCACGCTGAAATCACGGCGCCGGGCGCTGGGTGGTTTTGGGTGCCTGGCACTTTCCGACTTTTTTTGGTCGTGTTTCTGTAGAAAGTGCATTCCTCCCCGTCGCTTTTTCTGCGGACGACGCTGTGGTATCAAAGTACAGGTTCCGGCCATTGAGGCCGCCGGCCGAAGATCATCTGGGAAAAGCAACTGTGGTTTGGTAACGCTTGTCAGGAATGAAGCGAAGATTTTCGGTGCGAATATTTCGGGTGCCGGGTACCTTCCGAGGAGAATTGAACGTTTCCTGATACCGCTTTAAGTCCGCAGTCCCACACGGCGATGTGAAAGTGAACTGCTTGTGCTCGGTCGACGTATTGCGTCTCGAATGGCAGGAAAGACTTTTGAAGGACTTTGGCCATGGAGTGCCGGATCAGGCGATCGTCAGGTAGGCTTCGTTAGGGAATCGAGTGCTCAGGTGTTTACACGTGGTCCGGTCACGCATGGAGTAATTTGCAGCAAGCGGCGGATTGGAGAAGTGAGTTTCCCATTGTTTCCCTGGTTCGCTGTCATTTTCTTTGCAGAAAATCGGCAACCGTCGGGGAGAATCGCAGAAGATAGAGTTGTAAGCCGGTGAGTTACACCGGCCACAAAGTCAGGGTAACGGTGCGGAAAGACGTGCTGGCAGATGTATCAGCCAGAAGATCCGCTGAGACACGACACACAGTTTAGACAGGGAAAACGACGATGCCAGCATTCATGAAACTTGGGGATATCAAAGGCGAAGCGACTGACCAGGACCACAAGGAGTGGATTCTGATTGAATCGATGAGTTCACCGATTTTCCGCTCGGTTCCACAGGGCGCGAAGGACCAGCAGCGTACGAAGGGCGAGACATCTCTGGGCGACGTTTCGGTGACTCGTCAGCTGGACAAGTCATCGACCAAACTTCAGGAAGCCTGTGCGAACGGGACGTTCTTCAAGGACGTGGAAATCCACTTCTGCACGACGGTGAAGAACAAGCAGGAACCCTACCTGACCTACAAGCTGTCGGACGTGATTGTCAGCAGCTATTCGATCTTCGCGAATTCGTCGGGCAGCCCGCTTCCTTCGGAAAACGTGACGATGGGTTATACGAAGGCGGAATGGAATTACATCACGATTGACCCGAAGACGGGCGACAAGAAAGGCAACGTTCCAGCGAAGTACAATCCTGCGGAAGGTCGAAGCTGATCCGAAGACGTTTGTCATGTAACCGCGATCATCAGAAAGCCGCTGAGCACAGGTTGCTCAGCGGCTTTTTCTGCTTAGCGGCCGACAGACTGAGGGAGAGCCCGTCGCGTGTTGCACAGAATGCCGTCCCAACAACACCGGCGTTCCGCAGTTCCCCCGGCCCCCTCCCGAGCTTGCTTCGCTCGCTCGACCTCCCCCGGCTTCGCCGGGGGAGGAGGTTGATAAAACCTCCCCTCCCGCGCAGCGAAGCGAAGTGGGAGGGGTCGGCCGCCAGGCCGGGGGAGGGCTCGCCGCGGGTGGCACTCAACGCCGTCCCAATAACACCCGCACCCCGCCGTTCACCCGCCCCCTCCCGATCTCGCTGCCGCTCGCTCGACCTCCCCCAGCTTCGCTGGGGGAGGAGGTTTTCCAAACCCTCCCCTCCCGCGCAGCGAAGCGGAGTGGGAGGGGTCGGCCGCCAGGCCGGGGGAGGGCCCGCCGCGAGTTGCACAGAACGCCGTTCCAATAACACCCGCACCCCGCCGTTCACCCGCCCCCTCCCGATCTCGCTGCCGCTCGCTCGACCTCCCCCAGCTTTG
>JALHMY010000125.1:7778-24746 GCA_022843805.1 Fuerstiella sp. | reverse complement strand
GGGGGGGGGGGCCGCCCCCGCCGCGTGTTGCACTCACCGCCGTCCCAACAACACGCTCGTCCCTCCGTTCCCCAACCCCCTCCCGATCTCGCTGCCGCTCGCTCGACCTCCCCCAGCTTCGCTGGGAGAGGAGGTTTCTATAACCTCCCCTCCAGCGCAAAACCTCCCCTCCAGCGCAAAACCTCCCCTCCCGCGAAGCGAAGTGGGAGGGGTCGGCCGAAGGCCGGGGGAGGGCTCGCCGCGTGTTGCACTCAACGCCGTCCCAATAACCCCCGCAATGCGTTGTGGTCGCGGCCCGCTGCCGTATCTCCGGACCTGCTACGGTCTGATTCTCATGATACGGTTGTGGCTGGTGTCGACGACGATCAGTGAATTGTTTTCCCAGCAGACACCATGCGGATGTGACAGCTGAATACGAGCATCACCATGACCACGTCCAAGGATTGTTTTAACCTGTCCGGATGTTGGTTCATAGAGTCGAATGGCGGCGTTTTCGTCGTCGGCGATGTATACGTTGTCGTGACTGTCCACGCACAGATGCTTGGGAGAATTGAGCTGCGCATGTGCACCTTGGCCGTCACGAAATCCCTTCTCGCCGGTTCCTGCAACTGTATGGATCGTGCCATCCGGCCGAACGACGCGCAGGGCGTGGCCGCCGCGTTCCAGGATATACACATTGCCTTTAGAGTCCGCTGCTGCGGCCCGAGGGTCAATTAGCGGGCTTTCGATCGCTTTTGCTTTGTCGTTGGGAACGCCTTTCTTGCCGTTGCCTGCGATCGTTTGAACGAGGCCCGTGCGGAGATTGACCGTTCGGATGCGCCGGTTTGTCAGATCAGTGACATGAATGGCGTCGTTATCAGGGTTAAGCGTAATGCACATCAGATAGTCAAACTCGGCCTGCGTTGCCGGGCCGCCATCTCCGCTGAATCCCTTCCTGCCGGTTCCGGCGATGGTGCTGATGACGCCTGTCCGGCCATCGATTTTTCGAATGCAGTGATTCCAGCTGTCGGAAATGTAGAGATCTCCGTTCGGAGTCACCGCACAGTTGTGCATGCCATTGAATGTTGCTGACGATGCAGGTCCGCCATCTCCTGTATATGCAGAACTGCCGTCGCCGGAAATCTGCTTCAGCTCGCCGGAGGGAGATTGTTTAAAGACACGACCGCCTTCCAGTTCGACGATGAACATCGTGCCGGACGAATCAAAATCTACTCCGAACGGGCGTTTCAGCGGACTCGATTCAGGGTTCCATGAACCGCCCTCATCCGTTCGATAATCACCGATCAGGAATTCGATTCCGGCAGACTCAGCGCCAGCGGACCCGGCGGGGTTTCCGGCGCAAACGCACGCATTCAGGATGACAAATGTTGAAAGGTAAAGCGTCGTCCGACAGATAAAAGATTGCATCAGTGACTCCCGACAACAATTGCAGCCGCATGTAACGCAAATTGTCGTGGATCGCTCCGCGATCCAACTTTGGTTCGCGGAGCGAACCACGACAAATAAGTTACACCGTGCCCGCCGCAATGTCATCTCTGCACAGCAAAGTCACTCGTGCGCAGGATTTTGGGACGCATGTTTCTGACTGTCAAATTGCCGAGTTTTCTCAGTCACCGGGTTTGCGGGCAGCCAGCTTCGAATGGTGAGTGCCACATCCGGCCAGATAACGGCGGTCATCAGACCGGCTGGAAACATCAGCAGAGCCATCAGCAGAAGACTGCCATAATATTTTTTTGCGGAGACGGCTGTTGAGAGGTTCGCGTCTTCCGGGATTTCGACTGTGCGAGCGGGCTGATCCGCGAGGGAGCGGTTTTCGAGTTCCGGCGCGAACGCCGTGTTCAAAGTGAGTGCCGGGTTTACGGTTTCCCTGGGGTTAGCGGCAATTGTGGGGACAGGTTCCGCACGGGGCAGGGGCTGGACGGGAACCGACTGTTTCTGCAGCCATTTTGTGAGATATTCGGCAACCGCTGCGGCAGACTGAATCCGAAGTTCTCTCTTCTTTTGCAGCATTTGCTTCAGAAGATGAATCAGTTCGTCAGGCAGATCAGAACGAAAATCCGTGAGCGGGGGCGGCGTCTGTTTTTGATGGGCCAGCATTCGCTGCAGTAATGTTCCCTCGGGGAACGGCGGTTTTCCTGCCAGCAGGAAATAGAAGGTACAGCCCAGACTATAGATGTCGGCCCTTGCGTCGGCCGTATGACTGTCCACCGCCTGTTCAGGAGCCAGATAATCGGCTGTGCCGAGAACACGTTCGTTATATTCCCGAGTCAGGTTTTGTTCGCTTTCGAAATCGGCGGCAAGACCCAGATCGAGGATCCGCAGAAGTCCGTCGTTTGAAAGGAAAAGGTTGCCTGGTTTGATGTCGCGATGGACCAGTCCGGCAGCGTGAGCATACGCGAGTCCGACGGCAGCCTGGCGGATGTAGTTTACGGCAACCGCAGCGGGCAGGGGACCATCGGAATTCACTACGGTCGCCAGGTCTCTGCCGGACAGAAGCTCCATCGCCATAAAATGGACGTCGTTTCGACCATCCGAGGCGGAATAGACATCGAAAACACGAACGATATTCGGATGTTGCAGTCGTTTGGCGATTTCGGCTTCCCGGTAGAAACGTGGCAGGTAAGATGCCTTATTCATTCGGGACAGCGGAAGGACCTTAAGTGCGTGTATAGCGCCGGAAACCGTATGTTTTCCGGCATAAATCGTGCTCATTCCGCCCCGCGCCACGCGGTTGACAAGCTGATACGGGCCCAGAAAGAAGCCTCGGTGTTTGGCCTGCAGAAGCTTTTCTGCCTGCCATGCGGTAACGTAATTCTGTGCAACCAGCCATTCTGCGATCGAAGCAGCAGACAGGGACGAATCTGAAATGCCATGAAAGTGTTCATTGATCTTCGCCAGCTGCTGACTGGAAACCAGCTGGCTGCGATCAAGAATCTGAAGAAAGGAGTGAGATGAAAGCTGAATTGTCATAGAGCCTGCATGACCCATGCGGGATTCACATTGAATTCTGCCGCTACAGCCATATGCTGACATGGGGCCGCAATGGATTCAATCACGCCGTACGGCAGTTCCGCGGACAGCATGCATAAAGTTGTTAATTTCTGTAGTATCGCAGCGAATCTGAAAACGAATATGATGAATTCCGGGACAGTGAATTCCGGAACAGAGAATTCCAGACCAATGAATTTGAACCCGAATGACGAATGAACCTGAAACATCCTCAGACGGCGAACTGGCTGATCGAATCAGTGCCTGGATGGGAACCGGATTGCTGGCATGTGCGTCTTTGCTGGCGATTCTGATTTTCGCCGATCGCAGTGATTTGCAGTTTTTCCCAATGCCACGTATGTGGTTCGCCACTCGAAATCTGCACATCCTCTTCTGCTGCATTATGTTTTTCTTTGCAGCAGTGCTGCTGAAGGGCAGGGGGACCGCGATTGCCGAGCGTGAGGCACCTCGACCGGTTTTCAGAACCGTCCGTTTCTTTACCCGGGGCGGTTGTCATTTGTGCGATGATGCTCTCGATGTGATCCGGAAGTTTCAGGAATGGCTTCCAGCCGTGGAAGTGATTGACATTGACCAGGACGCCAGTCTGCGGCGCCAGTTTGGGGAATCCGTTCCGGTCGTCGAGTTTGACGATCGCGTGCGATTTCGCGGTGCTGTCCCGCAGGAACTGCTCCGTCGACTCATTGATGGTCGGCGTCTGCAGCTGGATCTGGAAGGACAGCCGTCGTCTTCCGGCCTGCAGGCACCTTCCGGCGCAAAGGCCGAACGATCGTCCCCGGAAACGAGAGATCGGGCGGAATGATGTCCGGAGCACCTGGAAGCGTGCTGGGGCTTTTTGCAAAGTATCCGGAACCCGGTCGTACAAAGTCCCGGCTCGCCGCCGACATCGGTGACATTCAGGCGGCAAAGTTGTCCGCATGTTTTACCTGTGATCTGATTTCCCGATTGCCAGCAATGGCGGACGAAACAGTGGTGGCTGCCGCATCGGAGAATGCCGCGTGCAGGGCGTGGTTTGAAGCTCGCCTTGCTGCACGAACCAGGCTTGTATTCCAGCCACCCGGGAACCTCGGCGAACGGGTGAGCTGGTTCTTTCGGCAATTCGCAGCGACAGGTGCACGCATCGTGCTGATTGGTTCAGACAGTCCGGACCTGCCGTCGTCTCTGATTGCTGAAGCATTTGAATCGCTGCTGACAGCTGATGTTGTGGCCGCACCAGCCGCGGATGGCGGATTTGTTCTGGTCGGCTTAAAGGATGATCCCGGGGTTCTGTTTGAAGGCATTCGCTGGAGTTCCGAGGATACCTTTAACGATCTTGTTGCCGCGACGGACCGCACTGGTCGATCACTGCGAACTCTGTCCAGCTGGTATGATGTGGACACGATTCAGGATCTCGAGCTGCTTTCGAAGCGGCTTGTGTTGCCACCTGTTGATGCAGATTCCGCCGTTACGCATCCGTTTACCGGGCCTTGTCCGGAAACCCTGCAATGCCTTCGTGAAATGTCATCTGCCGGCACAGACCTGGAAAAACAGTAAGTTTCCGCCATAGTCGCCTTTCGCTCCGTGAAAGACCGTTCTTTTGCGGAGCAAAAGGCGACACTTATTATCTGACAGCGCCCAAAAACGACGAGTGACACCCTGGATCTGTCGCGATATCTAATCCAGGTAGCGTCTTTTCAGATGTCTCAGGAAGGCGCTGGTATCCAGACCGCGGCCAGTGACCTGTTCCACGATGTCTTCCGCATTGTGCCGATATCCGGGCTGATGAACGCGTTTGCGCATCCACTTCAGCAGGCCCCGAAAGTCACCCCGTCGAATTTCTTCCTCCAGCGGAGCCTGCTGTTCATAGGATTCGACAAGCTGAGCGGCATACAGAGTGCCCAGAGTATAAGTTGGAAAGTAGCCAAACGTACCCAGAGCCCAGTGAACGTCCTGCAGAACTCCATCGACGTCGGAAACCGGTTCAACTCCCAGCATTGCAGCAGTGCGGGCATTCCATTCACCGGGAAGATCGGCGATGGCAAGGTCTCCTGAAAGCAGCGCCAGTTCCAGTTCATATCGCAGCAGGATGTGCAGATGGTAGGTGACTTCATCTGCGGCCACTCGATTGGTTCCCGGCTGCACAATATTAACGGCGCGGTACAGACAATCCGGAGTCAGTCCGGAAACAGCGGCGGGAAACAGCTGTTTCATCGTCGGAAACCAGTATTCCCAGAACGCAGCACTGCGTCCAACATGATTCTCCCAGAGCCTGGATTGTGACTCGTGCAGACCCATGCTGGGGGCTTCACCGATCAGCCAGTCGCGGTCGGTAGCCTGAAATCCCTGATCATAAAGGCCGTGGCCACCTTCATGCATGGTGGCCATCACAGCTCGGGTCAGGTCGTCTTCACTGACAGAGATCGTCAGGCGAACATCATGGACTCCGGCAAGCAGAGTAAACGGATGAGTAGACCGGTCAAGTCGACCGCGGGAGAAGTCGAATCCGATGGCAACCAGCATTTTTTTGCAAAGTTCCCACTGGCCCTGATCGTCAAATCGTCTGCCATGGAGTGTTGTGGCCCATGGCCGAGTTTTTTCGGACAGCAGTCTGGCCATCGGGATCAGCTCTTCCCGCAGCTCGGTCAGAACAGGTTCCAGGCGAGCCCGGGTCATACCGGGTTCATGTTCATCCATGAGTGCATCCATGGATTCCGCGCCGCGGCCCAGAGCATCTGCTCGTTCGCGAGCCAGTTCGACGACACGTTCGAAAGGCGAAGCGAACGTGGAGAAATCATTTCGAATGCGGGCATCTTCCCAGGCACCGAGCGCTCGGGATCGAGCTCTGGCAAAAGCGCGTACCAGGTCGTCGGGAAGTGCCTGAGTGAGTCGGCGAAGACGTCGCAGCAGATTGATTTCCCGCATCCAGCGTTCATCCCCGTCACGCTGCTGAGCAACTTCTTCCAGCAGATCACCCAGCCGGTCGGCGACAAGCAGAGAATGTCGCAGGCTTTCCAGAGTTGCCAGCTGTTCGCCTCGCTGAGGACGCCCGGCTACGGGAAGAAATGTCTCCTCGTCCCAGCCCATCAGTCCAATCGCCTGATCCAGATGACGGAGTTCGGCAATCTGGCTTCGCAGGGCCTGCTCGACGCCTTCTGCTGCGGCCATCGTTCGTTTTCTGAGTTTCAGTTCTTCAGGGGGCCGAGCGATCAGCAGAGCCGCCAGTCCTCCATGCTGTGCCACATTCACGACCTGTTTCTGTGAAACCCGACAGAGTACTCCCAGCCCGTTTTCCGTGGGAGCGAATCCCATCACCGCATGGAAGGGTTCATCGAAAACCTGACCATTGGGGCTGACAACGGGGAACGCATGCACGGGCAGTCGTGTGGCAGCCTGGATAACCCATGATTGTTCGGGATCATCGGCAAGCAGGACCGCCTTTTGAATGGCATCATCCCATTCGCCCGCTTCACATGCCGCTCCGATTGTGACCCCCGCTCCTCCATATCCTCGATTCGGTTTCAGGACGAGCTGTTCCCGGTTTGAGCGAGCGTACTCCAGCAGGTCGCCATTTTTTCCGTGGGGCAGGGATGTCCGACGATCTCGGACCACTCGAGTCCACAGCACGTGCCGTCGGAACAGTCGACGTTCTTCATCACTGAAGAATCGTTCAGCAAGAGCTTCATCCGTCAGCAGTTCCCAGCAGCTTTTGTGATCAAAGTCCCCCACGATGGACGACACCACACGATTCTGCCGAAAAGCAAGTCTCATGGCAGCGAGGGGGCTGCCCAGTTCTTTTTCACGAGCGACCAGATCACGAATTTCATAGTCGCGGTACACCACATCGATTCGATGATCTTCAAAGAAGATTTCATCGCCGACAACCCGCAGTTCTGTGGGGTCTGCGTGCCGGATGATCAGTCCGTGTCGTTCCGCAAGAAACTGGCTCAGAACTTCCTGTTCATCAGGTCCGTCATGAATATAACGAGGATCAACAAAACAAAGCTGACAGGATGTACGTCCAAGTGCTCTTGCGTGATCAATCAGGACCTGCACAAACAGATCTCGCTGATCACGGGGAAGCGTGACATCCAGATCCGGATCATGTGCCATCAGCGTTGGAATGACATCGCGCATGACCAGTTGTTCGGCCAGAGGCGCGAAATGGATGCCACCAACTCCCGAGAGGTTGGGTTCCATGAACTGAAGTGATTCCTGCCAGCTGGCGGCAGTAAAGTCGCAAACGGCATCAAGCCGGCCGTAAATGGGGTTCAAACGCTGATGGAAAGGGGTCCATGTGTCACGAACCCAGGCTTCTTCATCCGGCGTGATGGCCAGAATTCGCCTGACATCTGCATCTTCGAGGTAAAGTGTGGGAAGCTGTTTCAGGGCTTCTGCGAGTTTCAGGCAGACGTGATCGACATAGTTGATCTGTTCGGGCATGGCCAGAAGCGGGCGCAGCATGATTCGAACAGCTTCCCGCTGACCATCTCGTTCGTAAACGACGCTGTTGGCTTCGGCGTTGATTCGCAGCCGTTCGGCGACGCGTTTCAGCGTTGCATCAGAAACGTGATTTAACGCACGTCGCACGCTGTTATCCAGAGTTGCTCCGGAAAGGCCAAGTTTCTCAGCAGGACTTAGCATGATAATCCATGGGGTTCAGTTTTTTCCGGTGATTTTGGTAAACCGTCAGTGTATTGCGAGTAAAGATCTGAGGGAACCGGGGTCTGAACCCTGGCTCTTTTGAGAAAATCCTTCCGAAATTCTGACAGCCAAAGGGAAAGCGTACGTCTAATGTTTTCGAATGTCAGGCACTTGCGTGCCTGAGTCGGTGTGGGTACGCTGGAGCACTGCCCGATGGGCCGATTTCCGTGGATTTTTCGGAAGGCGAGCATAACGATGTTTTGTCGCAGTCAAATAACAAGTTGTCGGCAGGTATCGCTCCTGAAACTCGCGACCCTGTTGTTTTGTTTCGGTCAGTTTGCCGTTGGGTCCGCCGGTCAGGAGGCGCCGGAAGAGCAGCTTCGGGAAAAAGGCCTGAAGAAGGCCGGGGCGATGTACGTCCTGAGTGATGAGTCCAAATTGTCCCAGATGATGGGGCAGACCACCAAAATCAAACGCCAGGTGATTGATGCGGGCAAGTCGCTGATGCAGGCGGAGCGGCAGGCAGTGGCAAAAAAACAGACACTGGCACAGCTGCGGGTGCAGCATGTGGAACGCAGTGCCCGGCTTGCGAATGTTCGCAATATTGAAGAGAACAATCGGCTGGTCGGCGAACTGAATGCGATTGCCGGGCAGATTGAACTGGGTACACAGGATCAGACGGTTGAGAATAATCTGCGTCAGGCGCGTGCAAGGGCCAGTGAGCTGCGTGAATCCTATGCTCAGCATGTGATCGATATGAGAAGCCTGTACGATTCGATCCGGGACAAATACGATCTGCTGGCGGCCGATCCTGTCACCAAACAGGCGATCCTTGAGATCAATAAGACGGCGGAAAAGAAAGTTGAACTGGGACCATCCCGGACAATCGACAGTATTGATCGACAGCTGACGAAAATTGAAGAGACTGTTCTGTCGGAGGAGATTGTTGCAACAATCGGAGATGGAAATCTGCTGTATGTCAATGCTGTGTTTAACGGAAGCGAAAGCATTGAGATTGCGGTGGATACAGGTGCCAGTTCGGTCGTACTTCCGTGGAGCGTCGCCGAACGGATTGGGCTGAAGCCGGGCCCTGATGCGCCGCGTGCGATTTTTGTTATGGCCGATGGACGCGAATCAGAAGGCCGAATTGTGAAGGCCAAATCGGTACGCGTCGGAAAATTTATCGTTGAAGACGTCGAATGTGCGGTGCTTGGCCCGGAGAATATCAACGCAGTCCCGTTGCTGGGCCAAACGTTTCTCGGCAATTTCATCTACAAGATCGATTCGGCTCGAGCCATCATTTCGATTACCCGGGTTGAAGATGGTGTTGCTGCCCGGGGTGGTTCGCCACGATCACAAAAGTGAGGACGTGAGTGAATGTCTCTGCAGCCAGTATCGCATCCGGATTCCTCAACCAATGACGAGTTGCCCAAAACAGAACAGACAATTCGAATTGGCATGATTGGACTCGACACGTCTCATGTGCCGGCCTTTGTGCGACTGATGAATTCGTCCGAAGAGACCATTAACGGAATACGAACACGGATTGTGGCGGCTGTTCCTGCCGGGAACCCCGATTTCCCGCTGAGTCGTAATCGCGTTGCCGGCTTCACCTCAGAAGTGCGCGAACAGGGCGTGCAGATTGTGGACTCGCTGGATGATCTGTTGCCGCTGGTTGACGGAGTGATGGTGCAGAGTGTCGACGGTCGCCAGCATCTTCAGCAGGCCCGGCGTGTCTTTGAAGCGGGTAAACCGGTCTTTATCGATAAACCGCTGGCGGCATCGCTGCAGGATGTGAAAGAAATTGCATCACTGGGAAAGCGATTTGAAGTCCCCTGGTTTACGGCTTCGGCCATGCGATTCACAGGAGGATATCCGGAACTTAGGAACAACTCCGGGATTGGCCGGATTCTGGGGTGTGATGTGTACGGGCAGTGCAAAGTCATGCCTGGGCATCCCGATCTATTCTGGTACGGGGTTCACGCAGCAGACCTGTTGTATTCTCTGATGGGAGCAGGTTGCGAATCGGTAACCGCCGTGCAGACGGAGTATACTGAGCAGGTTACGGGGATCTGGGAAGGCGGTCGAATTGGCACATTTCGTGGGATTAGGGAGGATACTGGCAAACCTGGCTGGGGCGTGACGGTATTCGGGACGAGCGACATCCGACATGTTTCCAATACCTATGACTACGAACCGCTGGTAGGGCAGATTTCAAGGTTTTTCTGCGTTCGGCAGTCTCCTGTCCCGGTCGACGAAATGGTGGAAGTGTTTGCTTTTCTGTCGGCGGCAGAACAAAGCCGTGAGCTGGGTGGCGTTCCCGTCAGAGTCTGCCGGTAGAATTGCAGTGTTTTCGGCCGAAAAGGCAACGCTGTGAAGCATTTCTATCAGCAAATATAGCGGCCTCTCTGGTGGCCAGATGATGTCCGTTTTCCAACCCCGACAGGGGTTGCACAACAAAGCCTGGGGTCGCCGTGAACACGGCGCACCCCAGGAAAAACATAGGAAAATGCGATTGAACCCCAACGGGGTTCCACAAGACGATGAACGATCGATCGCTGCCTTGTGGAACCCTTTCAGGGTTCGGGGCGAACGAACATCACGAACCTGGGGTGCGCCGCTTCGCGTCGACCCCAGGCTTTGTTGTGAAACCCGTTCCGGGTTAAATCCCACTGTTTTCACTCGAAAAAACGCTTCACAGCGTTGCCGAAAAGTCCTGAAAACGGGGCCGAGCCGAGGATTTTTTCACAGGACTATGTTTCAGAGTCCACATTTCCGGCGACTCTGACATAGAATCCGCCCGCATCAATCGTCAGGCAGGCGGCTGCTGCCATAACGGACCGTTCATTTTGTGCCAGGCAGGAATTTTTCGACTGGCTCCGGAAGGGTGAATCTGTAATTCTCCGGGGCACGGCCAATCTGCCGTGTTATATTGTCGGCTGACTGTTTGGCGCGTGGTACATTATTCCGTGTGTGTATATGTTATGCGGCTGGTCATATTCCCCTTGTCCGAAACACGGCGGTCATCATTCGAACAGGCTTTGACAGAACATGATTTGTGTGAGTCTTGGGCGAACACGGCATTCCTCCATCCTGGAAGAACATCAGCATCTGGCAGAGCAGGGTGCGGAACTGGTCGAACTTCGCGTCGACTTCATGCGGAAACGCCCGGATATGGGACTGCTGTTAAAAAATCGACCGACGCCGGTTGTTGTCACCTGCAGGCGTCGTGAGGACCGAGGCCGATGGTTTGGAACGGAAGATCAGCGACTTGCTTTGTTACGGGAAGCCATTATCGGCGGAGCGGAATACGTTGATCTGGAAGAGGATATTGCGGATAAGATCAAGCGGTACGGCAAGACGAAACGAATTGTCAGTTATCACAACTTTGAGGAAACGCCGGTTGAGCTGTTCGATATTTATCGGCGGCTCGCAAAGCTGGACCCGGATGTGATTAAGATTGTGACGATGGCAAATGCTCCATCGGACAATGTGCGTATGCTGGAGATGGTGGGCACTGCCAAAACGCCGACGGTCGGATTCTGTATGGGTGAATTCGGTACCGTAAGCCGGATACTTTGCGGGCGGTTTGGTTCACCGTTTACCTATGCCAGTTTCACCCGCGAGCGGGAGATTGCTCCGGGACAGCTGTCATTTGCCGAAGTCAGAAATCTTTACCGCTTCAATCACATTACCAAAGCAACTCATTTGTATGGTGTTCTGGGAGATCCGATTGCTCAGAGCAAGAGTCCGCTGATCCACAATGCGGCGTTGCGAAAGTGCGGACTGGACGCCGTTTATCTGCCATTGCGGGTTCCTGCGGATTTGCTGCAGGAAACACTTGAGGAGTACGAGAAGCTTGGTTTCACGGGCTACAGCGTGACAATTCCTCACAAGGAAGCCGTGATGCAGCTGTGTGAACTGCTGGACGATCAGACTGATGAAATTGGTGCTGCCAACACGTTATTTCAGCAGGAAGGCGAATGGGCGGCGACGAATACGGATGCCAATGCGGCTCTGGAATCCGTTGTGCGTGGATTGCGAAAAACTCAGTCCGGCCGACCGGACCTGGTAGGACGAAAGGTGCTGATCCTGGGAGCTGGCGGTGTTGGACGCGCTGTCGCTCATGTCCTTGCAAAAAATGGAGCCGCTCTGACGATTGCCAATCGAAATCGCGAACGGGGCAAGTCGCTGGCCGCGGAGCTGGGCTGCCAGTTTGTCTCCTGGGAAAACCGGGGCTCTGAATCCTGCGAAGTGCTGATCAACTGCACGTCGATCGGGATGTTTCCGAAGATGAATGAGACGCCCTTCGAACCGCACTGGCTGAGTGAATCCACGCTGGTCTTCGATACCGTTTATAATCCCGAGCAGACGTTATTGCTGAAAGGTGCGAAGGAGCGAGGTTGTACAACCGTCAGCGGAATCGAAATGTTCATTCGGCAGGCGGCCATGCAGTTTGAATTATTCACGACGATGGATGCGCCGATCGACCATATGGCGGAAACACTGCGGCGGGCAACTTCAGCAGCGCGATCAGCACCTCGAATTACGGACGATGACCCGGCGCTCAAAAGGCCGTCCGACGAAACAGTTCGGATCCCGGGATTCATAGATGAAGACGACGATGATGACGATGAAGATGACGACGACTGATCTGCTTCTGAGCCCAGTGGCACGACCAGCAGTTTGAAATGAAGAACGTCATATAGAGGAAGCGTCCGGAAATGGAAATTATTGCCGCGGGCAGAATTGCTGAGGAATGATCATCACCCTGACAGGCTATCGAGGTTGTGGGAAGTCGACAGTTGGGCCGCTGGTTGCCGCGATGCTGGGCTGGGATTGCGTCGACAGCGATCAGATTGTTGAAGAACAGGCGGGCTGTTCCATTCGGCAGATCTTTGAGTCAGAGGGGGAAGTCGGATTTCGTCTTCGGGAAAGTCAGGCGTTAAAGCAGGTCTTATCCGGCAGTGAATTGGTGCTTTCCGCCGGCGGTGGTGCAATTTTATCCGAAGACAATCGTACAATGATGCGTGCAGCGGGGCCTGTGGTGTGGCTTCAGGCATCAGCCGTGACTCTGGCTCAGCGAATTGCGGCCGATGCCAGTTCCGCTCAAAGACGGCCCAGTCTGACCGATCTGCCGTTGGCCGAAGAAGTTGCCCGTGTTCTTTCGGAACGGGAACCGTTATACCGGGCTGCTGCCACAATGATCGCCGACTCGGAACGATTCAATCCTGAGCAGCTGGCGGAATGGATTTGTCAGCAGATACGTAACAAAAAAGTGTCGGGAACCTTTTGCGGGCAGTGATCTTTGAAAATATCGGCTCTGGCAATTCAGCTCTGTTGTGTCCTCTGTCACTTCTCGGACTCCCGGTGAATGTACCTTTTTGATCTGCCACAGCCCTTCATCATCTTCTTCCTGTTTGTGCTGGGATGCTGCTTTGGCAGTTTTCTGAATGTTTGTATCCACCGATTTCCACACCGTGAGCGATTGCTGGATCAGCTGAGATCGCTGAACAGTCATCGATCCGGGTGCCCCCGGTGTGCCGCGTCGATTCAGTGGCGAGACAACATCCCACTGATTGGCTGGCTGATGCTTCTGGGGCGGTGTCGGAACTGCAAAAGACCAATTTCAAAAAGGTATCCGCTCGTCGAGCTTCTGACAGGTGTTTTGTTTGTCACTGTTTATTGGGCGGAGATTCCCTCGGGCCGGTTTTCACCCGTGTCCGCATCCGGGATTTTTAGTCCCGACGGGCCGCAGACAATTACGAATCTCTGGAGTGAAGAAGTCTGGATGCATGTGCGGTATGCACTGCACATGATGATGATCTGCGGACTGATTGTTGCAACATTCATCGACTTTGAACTTCGGATTATCCCGGATGGATGTACCGTGCCCGTGACGGTGGTCGCTTTAGTCACCGCCTTCGTCTTTGGGCAGGTTTATATTGTCCCGGTCTGGTTTCAGGATCTGAGTGTTGCCCGAATTCTGCGTCCGGAGCTGCCGGCCTGGGCTCAGAATTTGTTCTTTTACTGGGATGCTGTGCCGTTTGCTTCTGAACATCCGCACTGGCATGGGCTATTGACCAGCGTGGCTGGCGCTATTGCCGGAGGCGGTGTTGTTTGGCTTGTGCGAGTGATTGGCTATTGGGTTCTGCGACAGGAGGCCATGGGGTTTGGCGACGTTACGCTGATGGCTATGGTCGGCAGCGTTATCGGCTGGCAGCCGGTACTGACTGTATTCTTCATTGCCCCAATGATTGCCGTATTTGCTGCGATCGTGGCATGGCTGACGAAACGAGATCGTGAAATTCCCTATGGTCCATGGCTTAGTCTCGCAACGTTGCTGTTATTGCTGACATGGTCAGGCCTGTGGCCTGTGGCAAAACGAATTTTTGACATGGGGCCGCTGGTGTTTCTGATTGGGGCGTTCATGACGGTGGCCCTTGTTTTGTGTCTGCAACTGGTTCAGATTGTGAAACGTGCACTGGGCATTTTACCTCTTCCGGCAGATGTCTCAGTCAGCGAGATCTGGTCCTCAGCCGATCATCTGTTCTATTACAACAGTGAGCGGCCAGACGATCAGACAGGCCAGTGGAGTCGACCGCAGTGGCCCGGCAGTCGGTCAGGACAGGGTCTTTCCGCCGGGCATCACTGGCGCCGGGGAAGTCGGGATTAAGGGCCTGGAAAGCAATAAGTTTCCGCCATAGTCGCCTTTCGCTCCGCGAAAGAGCATCCTTTTGCGGAGCAAAAGGCGACACTTATTGTCTGACAGCGCCTAAGCGATTCAGGACTTCTTCATCATCCCAATGATCAGTTCTGAAGAAGTCCCCGAAAATCCAAAATCCGCCCGTTGACGTGGCACCTGGGTATGCAATACCATGTGCTTAGGTATTTGTGGATTCTGATGTCCGGGCCAGTGACGCCGGGAGGTGATTCGATGAACCTCATGCTTTCTCTCGTCACACAGGTGTTGCTCGCCCCAGCCTTTACTCAACCGGCAGACGTCACGCTGCAGACGATTCGCAGTGAATACGCTGCCACGCTGAATCAGCTCACGACCGTCTGGACACGTGCCAGACTGCAACGGTCAATGCAGGAGGTAAGACTTAAAGATGGGGAATCTTCCGGAATCCCGGTCGAATGGGCAATCAGTGGCCCAAAGTGGTTTTTGTCATATGGTTTTGACCCGAACGGTACCGGCCAGCGAGGGGCATGGTATAGCTGTGACGGAGATCGTGTCTGGACCCAATACTTCTTTCTGAAAGATCAGCCAGAAAAGGTGGCCGCCCTCAGCTATCAATCGCTGACAACCGCCACCGACGAAACGTTGAGATCGACTGATTGTTTCGGAACGTTTCTGGGACTCTATTTCCCTGGCACTGGTAAATCTCAAAATGGTCTTTCGCTGGAAGATCTGCTCGCCCGCCGTGACGCACGTTTGATTGGGGAGGAACTGGTCGACGGTGTGAAGTGTTACCGGGTCGAGTGTTCAAACTCGAACGTCGATAACTCTGAAACCTATCCTGTCATCGCATGGTTCGATCCTCAGCATGGGTTTCTTCCTCGTCAAATCAGGCACCCTGATGAACGCGGAAAAAATTCCATTGATCTCGACTTTGTGACACTGCAGTTCCGTGAAGTTCCAAACGGCTCCGATGGCGTCGTCTGGTTTCCAGAGGTGTGTGTTCACAAAAACCGGTTCGGAAAAGACATCCTGCACCTGGACGATGTGAGAACAGGATCTTTACCAGAAACGGTGATATTTACACCAGGCCAGCCGCCCGGGGTGCCCGTTTTCGACTTTGACGTCCCTGAAAATCATGATAAGTTGCATTCTCTGACGCTTTTTCAGACATGGATGCAACGCGACGACATGAAAGAGAAGATGGCGTTGCTGCTGCTCGAGCACTCGGCGAATCCGAAAGCCAGGCCTGCACCTCTCCCGGTAGTCTCAGTAATAGCTGAGCCACCATTACCGACCGTGCCGAAGTCAAAGCTGTCAGCGGGGGAAGCCGCGTTCATTGTCGGGGGCTTGTTTTTGCTCATCGGTGCAATGTTATCTTTTCGGAGAGATTCACACTCGGGGTTATGAACCGAGCGACTGGCACCATGTATGGCGAGGAGTTGACCGATGAGTCCCAGGTATCGCAGTCGGGTCGGCGCAGGCCTCATGGTAGCCGGAACCATCAGTATCATATGGGGATGGATACAAATCGCGGTCGTTGATTCCAGGCGTACTGCTGAATTGACGGTCTATCCCCGGGTATTTCGTATGGCGATCGACAAGTCTGACCAGACTACGCATGGGAATCATGTGGCTGATGCTCAGGTGACGATGAAGAATACCGGCAGACTGCCGATCACGATCACCGATATCGAAGCATCCTGTACCTGTACCATCGTGGAACCTGTTCGTCAGCGGTCATTGGAGCCCGGTGAAAGTCGAACACTGAACTTAAAGGTTCAGCTTCCGAAATACGGCACCGTGCGGTCGACTGTGATCGTGCGGACGGACCGTATGCCCGAGCAGCCCGCGGAAATCGTACTTCATCTCTCCGGACGACCGGTCATCGGACCGTACGTAAAACACGTCCCTGATCGGCTTCAGCTAACGGTACACGACGTCGACCAGCCCCTGACATATGCGTTCAGTGTCGACACGGTTGAGAGACTGTTGGAGTCTGAGAGATGGCTCACAGGAATGAATGCCAGCGAGCCCGACATTAAGATCACCCTGACCGGAAGCGAAGAGCTGGAACGGATGGAGTCCAGACAGGTCGTCGTTCGACGTTATCACTTCGAGTTGAGTTGTGGACTGAAAGAAGAATCGCCTCGAGCACGCAGTTTTGCTCTGCAACTGTCTACCCGATACCCGGCGGCGACTTTGCCGAACGACGGGTCAATCTCCGTCCGCCTGTCAGCCGGACCGTGAAGCATGTCAGCCTGGAAAGGCTGACGTACGTCCGGCTTTCCAGCCGGACCGTGTAACAAGTCAGTCTGGAAAGGCCGACGTACGTCCGGCTTTCCAGCCGGACTTTGGTAAAAACGCTGACGAACTCGAATAAAGTCCGCATCGCTGCCGAACAGAATTCCCTGCACCGGAACGCCTGATATGACATCGCGGATCAGGTTTTCCAGTCGCTCGCTCGAATTCGTCGATTCAGGTTTCGATCGCAGATGTTACCAATATCGGGATTGACAGGCAGATCACCACGGATATTCTGCTTACTCGCTTACTCGCTTACTCGCTTACTCGCTTACTCGCTTACTCGCTTACTCGCTTACTCGCTTACTCGCTTACTCGCTTACTCGCTTACTCGCTTACTCGCTTACTCGCTTACT
>JALHMY010000125.1:0-7678 GCA_022843805.1 Fuerstiella sp. | reverse complement strand
GCTTACTCGCTTACTCGCTTACTCGCTTACTCGCTTACTCGCTTACTCGCTTACTCGCTTACTCGCTTACTCGCTTACTCGCTTACTCGCTTACTCGCTTACTCGCTTACTCGCTTACTTGGGTTTTTATAGAAGAGTGCTGGAAGATCATGCAGAAAGTGCAGCTGTCCATTGTGAAAAAATTCATGATCACATGAAAAGGGCCATGGATCCCAATTCGTACTGCAGTAACGCTGAGGCTGGAGTTCCCTGATGCAACGATATCTGATTTCTTCCATGCTCGTGCTCACTGGCCTTATTGTTTCTGCCTCTGCATTTAAAGCAAATGATCAATTTGCTGAGTTGAAAGCCACTCGCGGTGCTACTCAACGTTCAATGCGTTTGCTTGCCAATATTGCCAGTGACCTGACGGCCGAAGCCAGGACTGTTGGCGTCGATCCGGGTCGCCTGGACATGTCGATTCGACTCCGGATTATGTTGATAGGTGCCTTTGGGGTAATTGTAATGGCTTCCGGTTTCGCTGTCCCGATCGTCTTTCACAAGGGCAAACCTCCACAGTGCCCGTGAACGCTAAGTGCAATACTGCTGTTTCCATAAAACCCGTCCAGATACGACTCCGTTTTTTTCGGATCTGGTCGGATGGTATAACAAGTCAGCCTGGAAAGGCTGACGTACGTCCGGCTTTCCAGCCGGACTTTGGTGAAAACGCTGACGAACTCGAATGCAGAGACTCGATCCTTTGACCACAATCCAGTTGTTCTCAGTAACGTTATGCGATTATGCCGTGATTCGGTGTGAGCTTACAGAAACACTTTTTTGCAGAGTGTTTAAGACCACGCAGTAGCGTTCGACGAGCTGCACCAGTTTATCGAGTTGCTCGGTTGATGCATTGCCACGCAGATGAAAGTTCAGCACGACAGAAGTTAACCCGCACGGCACATCCCGACTGACTCCCAGAGTGCCTCGGAAATCCATCGTCCCGATCGCTTCAACGGTGGCTTCCTGCAGATCCAGCCCCATTGACACGGACACTGCGGCGAGTGTGACGCCCGCACAGGTGGCGAGAGCCTGCATCAGCATATCCCCCGAACACGCGACGGAGTTGTCACCACCTGCTTTCGGGTGAAGTCCGGCAATAACATGAGTTGCATCTCCGGGAGGTCGCTGCACGCTGCATGTAAGAGTTGCCAGATCCACAATGCCCACGGCTCGAAGTTCTGCCACGGCCTGAGTGGGATCCTGTTGATAAAGTTCTTTCAGGGGGGCCTGAAGGTTCTTCAGCTGCTGACGGTCCATAAGCGGAAATTCCTGATGAATAAGGGCAAAGTCGGGACGCTGACTCGCAGGAATGTCCGGAGATGCGGAGTATCATATCGCTGGTGATTACGAATTGAGACCTGCTATGCTGCGTGGTGTGAATCGCGGGGAATTCGAATTTTCATTCGGATTTTAGATAAAATCCCTGAAAAACCAACGAAATTAACAGGATGAGCATGAGCGAAGGGGAAGTTAAGAAAAACGTCTGGGTCGGATTTGATCTGGGCGGTACCAAGATGATGGCCGTGGTCTTCGATAAAGATCTTGAGATTCTTGGTCGAAAACGCCGTAAGACTCGGGGAGGCAGTGACCGAAAAGTCAGTCCCGAACGAGTGGCGGAAACCATTGAGATGGCATTGGTCGACGCTGCGGTAACCGCCGATCAGATTGTCGGGATTGGTGCCGGGGTGCCAGGGCCTCTGGATCTTCAGAAGGGCATAATTCTGGAAGCGCCGAATCTGGGCTGGGAGAATGTGAACCTCCAGGAGTTTTTGAGCAGGCGATTCAAGTGCCCGGCGGCGATTTGTAATGACGTGGATGGCGGTGTGTTTGGTGAATACACGGCAGGTGCAGGGCGAGGTCAGCGATCCGTTCTGGGAGTATTTCCAGGAACGGGAATTGGAGGCGGCTTTGTCTATGAAGGCCGCATTTTCCGTGGCACTCGTTCGTCCTGTATGGAAGTGGGGTATCTGCAACTTGCGACAGAAGGCGGATCTGCCGGTGCTGGTCCGGTGGGTACTCTGGAAGGACTGGCCAGTCGGCTGGCGATTTCGGCCGAAGCGGCAAAGGCCGTTTTTCGCGGGCAGGCGCCGCACCTTAACGAGATGGCCGGGACGGATTTGGGAAAAATTCGCAGTTCCACCCTTGCCAAAGCCATTGAGAAGGGCGACACAAGCGTCGAAGAGATTGTGCGGCGTGCGGCGGAGCAGGTCGGCTGGGCGATTGGATGTCTGATCAATATTCTGGCACCTGATGTGGTCATTCTGGGTGGCGGTCTCGTTGAGGCGCTCCCTAAATTGTATATCGATAGCGTGCGAATCGGGATAAAGCGAAACGTGCTTCCGTCGCTTGCGGATCAGCATAAACTGAAGATCGCGGAATTGGGTGATCTGGCAACTGCGACCGGAGCTGCGGCACTCATTCGTCAGCAGGTGGAACAGCCCTGAGCGTCTCCGAAACAAAATGCGGTAATTATTTTTTATTCAGATGTGACATTTGATGGGGATTTCAGGCGATGTCGAGCATCAATGCCGGCAGCGAAACGTCGAAGAGCGAGCAGCCATCCGAATCCTCCCGCGGTACTCACGCCTATCCACTTGCGGTTATCGAACTTGGCACCTCGGCCATTCGCATGGCCATTGGTGAGACGGACGGGCAGTCCGGAGTTCGTGTGCTGGAGCAGCTGGTCAGAGGAGTCAGCCTTGGGAAGGATACGTTTACGGACCGGGAAATTCACCGAAAGACGGTTCAGCAGTGCGTCAAGGTGCTCAAGAGCTACCGTCGCAAACTGAACGAGTATCAGTGTACCGATCCCAATACGATTCGTGTTGTGGCAACCAGTGCGGTGCGTGAAGCCACGAACCGTCTTGAATTTCTCGATCGCATCTATATTGCCACGGGGTTCGCTGTTGAGCTGATTGATGATGCGGAGATTGCCCGCGTCACTTATCTGGGTGTGCGGCCTTTGCTTCAGAATGAGCCGGGACTGGCCGATGCGATAACTGTTGTTGCCGAAGTGGGTGGAGGAAATACCGAAGTACTGGTTCTTCAGGGAAAGGATATCCTGCATTCTCAGCCGTATCGCCTGGGATCACTGCGTCTGCTGCAGATGCTTCGACAGTATCAGACCATTCGCAGTCGCGCCGGTACCATTATGACGGGCCAGATCGATCGCGTACTCGAGCCGCTCCTTGATGCCGTCCCACGGGGGCGTGAAGTCGAATTCGTTGCTCTTGGCGGTGACATGCGACTGGCCTGCAAGGTTCTTGGACTTGACCCGATTCATTCACAGCTGGTGCGTATCGGCGTCGCAGACCTGGAAAAGCTGACCCGGCAGCTGATGAATCTCACCGTCGACCGCATTATGCGGAAATACCATATTGAATTGTCTCAGGCAGAAACTCTGGTTCCCGCACTGCTGGCGAATGTTCGTGCGGCTCAGCTGCTTGGCTGCCGCAATGTGCTGGTTACCGGATTTAATCTCCGGGATGCACTGCTTCAGGGAATGCTGCGTACCACAGTCTGGTCGACAGATTTTTGTGATCAGATCATCAATTCGTCCCTGGAACTGGCACGCAAATATCAGGTCGACCTGATCCATGCCCAGCATGTTGCCGATCTGGCCACGCAGCTGTTTCGGGGACTGCAGGCTGAACATCGAATGGACAAGCGATGCGAAACGCTTCTTTATATCGCCGCATTGCTGCACGAGACTGGTTTATTCGTCGGGACTTCGTCCTATCACAAGCACTCATTCTATCTGATCATGCACAGCGAGCTGTTCGGGCTGAATCTGCTTGACCATACGCTGGTGGCACTGATTGCCCGATATCATCGTCGAGCTGCCCCGAAACCGACGCATGAGCCATTTTCGAGGATGGATCGCGACAGTCGTGTGATGGTTTCCCGACTGGCTGGAATTCTGCGAGTTGCAGTGGCGCTTGACCATTCATGTAATCAGCGAGTTCGCGAAGTTCAGTGCGTTATGGAAGGCACTCGTCTTGTGGTCACTGTCAAGAACCCGGCCGGAGATCTTTCTCTCGAACGTATGGAGCTGCGACATCAGGCTACTCTGCTGGAAGATACGTTTGGCCTTTCAGTCCTTCTTCGGGAAGGTCCCCGTTAGCGCCGGCAAAACCACATTGCTTTGATATTGCATGGGCTGCACGATCCCGAAATATTCAGGTTAGCGGGTACCGTGGAAGCTCAGACGAAATGATCGGACAGTAAAGTAAACGGATATCATTCATGACAGACAGTGAACCTCAGTTTTTTAATCGTGAACTCAGCTGGCTGGAATTCAATCAGCGAGTACTGGATGAAGCCTGCGATCCGTCAGTACCGCTGCTGGAACAGCTTCGGTTCCTGGCAATTACAGCCTCGAACCTTGACGAATTTTTTATGGTCAGAGTCGGCAGCCTTCTGACGGCGATTCGGCGGGGAGATACCAGTATGGATCTTGCCGGGCTGACACCTCTGGAACAGCTGTCCGCAATCACCGGCCGTGCTCAGCAAATGGTTGCTGACCAGCATCGAATTTACCTCACCAAACTTGAACCAGCGCTGGCGGAAGTTGGCATTCGCCGACGTCGGCCTTTTGAGCTGAATGAGAGGCAGTCTGAGTTCGTTGAATCGGTCTTCCAGGAGCAGATTCAGGCCGTCCTGACTCCGATTGCCGTCCATGATCCTGCCCGGTTTCCACTGCTGTTTGGCAGAACGGTCAATGTTGCCGTCAAACTGAAGAGCCGAGTGCCGGGAGAGCAGTTTCGATTTGCAGTGGTTCCGTTCGGGCGATTCGACCTGCGATATATTACGCTGCCGTCGGGTGGCGGATACGAATTCATTCTGACCGAAGATGTCATTGCTATGATGGCAGAACGGTTTTTTCCCGGCGAGGAGGTCATTACCACTGTACCATTCCGAGTGACTCGAAACGCCGATCTGAGCGTTAGTGACGATGATGGTGCGGATTTACTGGCCGAGATGGAAGACGTGCTGGATTACCGGAAAGACAGCTTTTGCACCCGCCTAGAGTTGTCGGATCAGGCGACACGTCCCACGCTTGATTTTCTAAAGGCACTGCTGAGACTTGGTGAGCGCGACATATATGTTGTTCCAGGACCTGTTGGGATGAGTGATCTGATACAGCTGGCGGACGTCAGCGGATTTGATCAGTTACTTTACCCGTCATGGACTCCGTGTGAGTCGCCGGCAGTGACGCCCGGGGAATCGATCTTCGAAATCATGAAGTCGCAGGATCTGCTGCTGCATCATCCCTATGAATCCTTTGACCCTGTCCTGAGACTGGTGTCCGAGGCTGCAGAAGATCGGGACGTTGTCGCGATCAAACAAACGCTCTATCGTACGAGTCGTAACAGCCCGGTGGTTCGTGCTTTGATGAGAGCGGCGGAGAATGGCAAAAATGTTACCGCGATTGTCGAATTGAAAGCTCGGTTTGATGAAGCCCGGAATATTGAGTGGGCGAGACAGCTGGAATACAGTGGAGTGCAGATTATCTACGGAGTCCGGGGTCTGAAAACTCACGCCAAAGCCTGCATTGTCGTTCGACGTGAGGCTCAGGGCTTCCAGAGATATATTCACTTCGGCACGGGAAACTACAATGAAATTACAGCCCGATTTTATACAGATCTCAGTTATATGACATGTAACCGTGAACTGGGAAATGATGCCATTGCCTGGTTCAACGCCATCACGGGATCTTCGCAGATTCAGCAGTTCGCTCAGATTGAATCCGCGCCCATCGGACTTCGGGAGAAGCTGCTGGAAATGATCTCCGTGGAAACCGATCGCGCTCGAAATGGCGATCAGGGTCGAATCATTATTAAACTGAATTCACTCGCCGACCCGGACATGATCAATGCACTTTACAAGGCCTCGCAGGCGGGAGTGCAGATTCAGCTGAACATTCGCGGCATTTGTTGTTTGCGTCCTGGAATCCCCGGGCTCAGCGAAAATATCACTGTCACAAGTGTGATCGACCGATTTCTTGAGCATGCCCGAATCCTGTACTTCCATCATGGGGGAGATGAACGAGTCTTTATCTCAAGTGCAGACTGGATGCCGCGAAATCTGGATCGGCGAGTCGAATTGCTTGTACCGATTCTTGATGAGAACTGTAAACGACGAACGATCAATATCCTGAAAGCTTGTCTTCGCGACAATGTGCGAGCTCGCCGGATTCTGCCGGACGGGTCGAGCGAGCCGCCCGACGCAATGCCCACTCGCCCATGGCGCAGCCAGCTGGAATTTCAGCGGCGTGCCCGGGAAGCAGCGGAAGCGGCGTTTGAACGAAATCGAACAACATTTGTTCCGGTGGAGCCCAGCGGGCTGTGAACGTACAGCGTCCGGGCTGCCTTCGATATTCTTCGACAGCAGAATTGCTCTTTTTGCAGGTTTAATGGTCGCGGCTTCCGGTTCGGATTGCCTTTACTGCCATTTCTCAGTAGCCTGTTCGTGCGTGCAGCAAAAATGTCGGTCAGGCTGCCATTTGGGAAAGCGAGGCTCAGATGTCAAAGGAACTTTTTCGGATTGTTCTCCCAAGCGGTGATACTTCGAAGCCCTATACCCGAGAACAGATCGCGTTTGCGTTTAATGCTCAGAAGATACCGGCCGACTCTGGTATTCAGCTGGGCGATCGGCTCGTCAAAATCGGCGACTTTCTTGAGGGACGGCTTGATCCGCTCGCGACGGAGCAGCAGCGTAACTTTGCCAGAAGTCTCGGCCTGGATGTTCCCGATGACATTACCCGATCTGCGATCAGTGTACTGATTGGAAAAGCCGTTGCGGAAAAGAACCAGCAGCAGGCCACCGAGGCGGAATCAAATGGCGACGCTGAAGGTACCCCCGGTTCACCTCGTCGTCCCGACCCGCAGCTCTACGATCGAATTCGCGAAGAGATCCTTACGGAAATGCGGCTGAGTGGCGAGATACCGCTGTCCAAAGCAACACCGGAAGACATTGCTCGCTACTTCAATGATGTTCGCAACATCAATATGGTTGTGATCTACTCAGAGAACAATTCCTTCGAAATGCTCATGGCTGCGGCTGACTCGGGAGATCGCGACGAGTGTCAGGGTGCAATGCTGGCGTTTGGACTTCCGGACGGGATGCCTCGTACTGACCTCCGGGATTTGCTGATCGCCGTCATGTGGGGACTCGATCAGTAACCTGAAGTCCGTCGTCTCGCCAAAACATGCGCTGACAAAGCACCAGATCAATTTCCGCGTCTCTTTGGACAGTGTCCGCCGTATCACTCGCGCAGATCGTTTAACCCGTGGCCGCCAGGGCTCATCGTAACACACATCTTTT
This sequence comes from Fuerstiella sp., assembly GCA_022843805.1. Classification (GTDB taxonomy): domain Bacteria; phylum Planctomycetota; class Planctomycetia; order Planctomycetales; family Planctomycetaceae; genus F1-80-MAGs062. The sequence continues at coordinate 313 of JALHMY010000125.1, read as the reverse complement.
GTGTGAAAAAAATGAGCGGCCGTCAGAACTCGGGGCCGAAGGTCCGGAAGGTGAAAGCCCAGGGCAACGCCCTGGGAACGTAGATCATCAACGACAAAAGCCCCAACGGGGCGGAATGGATGCGTGGTTCATTAGGCCCTTTCAGGGCATTCGTCATTGTTGTGTGCAATTCCTGGGGCGATGCCCTAGGCTTCCACACTGAGCCCCGTTGGGGCAGGTTGCAATGGTTCATTCATTGAAACGCATGAGACGTTAATGGCCTGTGGGATCGATCCTGGCGTTTGGAAGCTGGCCCCCATGCAATGGCCAAACC
>JALHMY010000124.1 GCA_022843805.1 Fuerstiella sp. | reverse complement strand
TCCCCCAGCTTCGCTGGGAGAGGAGGTTTAAAAAAACCTCCCCTCCCGCGCAGCGAAGCGAAGTGGGAGGGGTCGGCCGACAGGCCGGGGGAGGGATCGCCGCGGGTGGCACTCAACGCCGCCCCAATAACACCCGCAACCCGCGGTTCACCAGCCCCCTCCCGAGCTTGCTTCGCTCGCTCGACCTCCCCCAGCTTCGCTGGGAGAGGAGGTTTAAAAAAAACCTCCCCTCCCGCGCAGCGAAGCGAAGTGGGAGGGGTCGGCCGACAGGCCGGGGGAGGGCTCGCCGCGGGTTGCACAGAACGCCGCTGCAATGACACCCGCATCCCGCTGTTCACCGGCCCCCTCCCGATCTTGCTTCGCTCGATCGACCTCCCCCAGCTTCGCTGGGAGAGGAGGTTAAGAACCCCCAGCTTCGCTGGGGGAGGAAGTTCGAAAACCCCCAGCTTCGCTGGGAGAGGTGGGTTCACAAAAGCTCCCCTCCCAAGCAGTCAACGGAACGAGGTACCTTACAAACCCGGGGCGTCATTTTTCGGAATGCAACATTTCCGGCAGGATCACACACCGGAAGCCGGTATGAAATGCACCGGTATCCTCCTCACCTTTCATGCGGGCACTCACACGATAGCCGACGCAGTATTGCTCGCTGCACATAAAAGACCCTCCTCGCTGGACTCTTTTGATAATCCCAGGCTCCTGAGGATCAAGGCTGGAATCCGGGCCAACAGGGTTTCGACGCGGACTTTGTGAATAGTAATCCGGACGATAGTAATCGGAACACCATTCCCACACGTTACCTGACATGTCAAAGAGTCCGAATTCATTGGCCGGAAACGAACCAACTGGTGACGTTCGGAGATATCCATCGGCTTTCGTGTTGGTAATTGGGAATTCTCCCTGCCAGATATTGTGCAGCCAGTGACCGTCCGGATTTCTTGAATTGCCCCATGGATAAGTCCAGCCCTGACGACCTCCTCGTGCGGCGTATTCCCACTGTGCTTCTGTAGGCAGCTGCTTTCCGGACCATTTGCACCAGGCCTGAACGTCAAGCCAGCTCAGATGCACGACAGGATGGTCCATGCGATCGGCAATATCGGATCCAGGACCTTCAGGATGTTTCCAGTCCGCTCCCTTAACGTATTGCCACCAGCTGTAGGCACCTTTTACCGGATCGATGTCGTTTCGGCTTTCCAGCTGCAGGCTGCAGATCGACCCCGGATGATTGAATTCCTCCAGAATTGCCGCATTTGCCAGTTGAGAATCAGGATCAATACTCCGAAGCTTCGGGGGCTGTTCGGCGGTGGTGATATAGGATGTTGCCGTGACAAATTTCTGGAATTCCGCATTGGTGACTTCGTATTTGTCCATCCAGAAACCACTCATTTCGACTTCATGAATGGGTTGTTCGTCCAGCGCGTCATTGGAACCCATCAAAAAAGTGCCACCAGGAATCCAGACCATACTGGCAATCGCTGGATGATCGGAAGCAGGCGCAACATCGGTGCCAGCCAATGACTTCGATTGCTGGCGCAAGCTTTCTTTACGACTGTCAGATGCGAATTCTCCCACGGTTCCCGCACCTGCGACTTTTGGCGATGGCACAGCACCGGGCTTTGCGGACGTCATCAGTATGGCTGCAGCAAACGCAGAAACGGACAGCATTAAGACTGCCAGAGCGATCGACGAATTCTTCACAACAGACTCGCTTTGAACTGGACCAGATACGCCATCGAACCAGATACGCCATCGAACCAGAATCAGCACCTGGCTGAGGTCAGGAGATACGGATGACATAGTATCGAAATCAAAGCGATTTTTGGAGACTCTCCGTTCATGAGGCAGGGCCGGTGGTCGTGCAGTCGGTCCGAAGATTGAAATTCAGGGTTTCCGATTCGGAAGTGACGACGGCACTCAGCTTTGTTTGTCTGTTGTAGCAGGCCGGGACTTTTTCGCCGGAGTCCTGTTGACTGGCACCCTGACGGGACCTGGGACGCTGGGCCAGTTCTGCCTCGGTTTCACCCGATGTGCCGGCATCTTCCTCTGAATTTAAGCCAGCGATCTTCCTGACAGTGCTGATTTCGATCTTCTTAACTCCGGGGGTGCACCCGGAAGCATGACTGTCGAACTGCAGTTTGTATTCGCCGCTGGCGTTCGTTTGTCCGAACGAAAAATTCCCCGTATCCGTGGATTCAAACGTGACAACAGCACCCGCCAGAGGAGTACCATCAAGGGTGATTGTGCCGGACACATCAACCAGTCCGATCTGACGATAGTCCATCTGAGGAGATGTGCTGCAGCCCGTTATGCAGTACAGAGCGTGCAGCAACACGATAAAGACTGTAGATTTCCGTTGATGCATGGGATTTCTGCCTTTCGTGCAAACGAGGATGATCGCATTTTTTGATTGCTTCGCACGGGAAGTCGGCATCAAAATTCGCCTGGAACTTCACCACCTCGAACTGTTGCCAGCCCCTGGTAGACGGCGAGATCCATGCTTTGCGAGAGGAACCTCACGGATCCGTCTGCCAGAGCGAAATGGGCACCACCGATGTGATAGCTTCCAAAGGAAACATCCATCAGTTGTCCATGCATCAGAGGATTTAATCTGGAATTGATTGGGACAACGGCCGATCCCACCGCTTCTGAAAACTCTGTCCCCACGTTGGTACTGCCGGGATTCCATGGGCCCGTCTGCGGCGAGCCGAAGGCCCAGTAGTCCATTTGCTGGCCGTCCTTGATATAGGTATCGGTATACGATTCACCGAGCATCATCGTGTTGGATGTACCGTCCGTCACATCTCTCAGTCTGACGCTGCTGCACCCATAAAACATCCCGTTCAGCGGCACCTGCTCCAGCCGAGTAAAGCCCGGTCCCTGAAACTGGGCGGGGATTGCATTGTCAGCCCGATTTGCAACTGCGTTTGATGCAGCCACACCCCGATAGCTTACTGGCGCGCGGTTAGGAATGCCCTGGTTATCCCGAGGAGTTACCGTCATCGAAGGACAGGTGAAAGCCTGAATCACAGTCCCGCAGGCGGCCTCGTTAGGTGATCCGTCGTGATTCCAGTTGCCAGGACCGTTTTCCTGCCAGATCAGCGTGCCATACAAATTTCCCTGCTCAATCTGCGGCAGGATCATGGCCGACCACAGAGTCTCACGCGCATCGAAACCAAACGGAAAACAACCTGCTGTGTCATGATAGTTGTGCATGGCTAAACCCAGCTGTTTAAGGTTGTTTTTACACTGCACCCGTCGGGCCGCCTCGCGAGTCTGCTGCACGGCGGGCAGCAGCAGCGCGATCAGAATGGCAATAATTGCAATCACCACAAGCAATTCAATGAGCGTAAATCCTCGATGATGCAGTCGCACGGTGGAGTACCTTTCTAACACAGATCAGAGATCAAAAGCTGCAAATCACGATGAACATCAATTCAGCCGGATGCCATGCACCAGAAAAAGGCGTCTGTACCCACGGCTGGCTGAATTTCCTGGCTGACTGCGCCGGAATGGAATATACCACTGAGGCACTACATTAACTCTATCACACTCGCATAGTATTTTATAATACCCCCGCGCCATATGTTCAACTCTCCGCTAATACGAAAATCAGCGGATTGACGGTTCCCCGACCAGGGTGCAAAATGGGGTTTTCGAAAATCCTCGACTTAAAAGCGTGAAGTACGGACAAATGTCCGGCTCAGCGATTCTCGACCTTGGGGATTGAGTGCTGCCGAGGGGCGAAAACTTGGGTTGGCTCAAATTCCCCGCAGGAATTGGGTAGGATTCGCTGGTGTGGAACGGCAGGAAGCTGACCCTGTACGGCAGCGGTATCGCAAGTCGTTGCGAAGAATTCGCACGTCCCTGTGAGTAAATGGTTCAGGGCGAGAGAATTGTTCAGAAGGCAGATGAGGCTCTGCGGCTGATCATCGATTCGGTCGCTCTTGTATTTTGCCTCTTATCGTCCAGAAATTTCAGACGGGAATTACAGAAAGGTACTTGATTCATGAAAGCTCCGATTCGGGTTGCAGTGACGGGCGCCGCCGGTCAAATCGGCTATTCTCTGGTGTTTCGGCTGGCATCGGGTGAAGTATTTGGTGCCGATCAGCCGGTGATCCTTCATCTGGTGGAAGTTCCCCCCGTCATGAAGTCGCTGGACGGAGTGCAGATGGAACTGGATGACTGCGCCTTCCCGACACTCGCGGGAGTGGTGAAAGCTGACAGTGATCATCTGGAAGACGGTTTTCGCGACTGCAGCTGGGTGCTCTGTGTTGGCAGCGTGCCTCGCAAAGCGGGCATGGAACGCGGAGACCTGATCCGCATCAACGGGCCAATTTTCACCAGCACGGGCCGTGCCATTGCGGCTGCTGCCGCACCGGATGTTCGTGTGCTGGTCGTTGGAAATCCCTGCAATACCAATTGCCTGATTGCCATGCACAGTGCTCCATCAGTCCCCAAAGACCGATGGTTTGCAATGACAATGCTGGACCAGAATCGTGCGGTTTCGCAACTTGCCCAAAAGGCCGGGCAACCGATTTCGGCTGTCAGTAATGTTGCCATCTGGGGAAATCATTCAGCGACTCAGTATCCGGACTTCTATCATGCAAAGATCAAGGGGAAACCAGCTCCGGAGGTGATTACTGACGAAGCATGGCTGAAGGCAGACTTCATCTCCACTGTTCAAAAACGAGGGGCAGCGGTGATCGCAGCCCGAGGGGCCTCCAGTGCTGCTTCGGCCGCGAATGCTGCACTTGATACCGTCAAATCCGTAATTCGCCCCACGCCGGCAGGCACATGTTTTAGCGCTGCGGTGTGCAGTGATGGCAGTTATGGCGTGGATGCGGGACTCATCAGTGGCTTCCCTCTCGTCAGCGATGGAAAAAAATGGTCCATCGTTCAGGGGCAAACTCATAACGAGTTCGCTCAGAAACAGATTGCAGCCACGATCGCTGAACTTCGAGACGAACGTGAAACTGTAAGAGATTTGCTGACCTGAGAAGCAATCATCTGTTTTGCTCGCAGGGAAATCCAGCGTCGTCGACACCGGATTTCCCTGTCTGTTTGCCGTCGCCCTTCGATGTGACTTCGCAGGCACCCAGAACCGAATGGGGGGGGAGGTTGAGGTAGTGCGTTCGTTCCGACGTCCCACCCCAGCAATGATCGCGACCCTGTGCTTTTCAGCACTGCTGTGTTCACGGATCCTGTCCCGGGCGAATATCGCTGTTCCTGACGAATCAACCATCCGCGTTGTCAGTGTTGCTCGAGTTCTGGATGGTGATACGTTTGAATGCACAGATGGACAACGTATCCGTCTGCTTGGAATCGATGCTCCGGAGCTGGAACACTCCGGCCATCCTGCTGAGAAATGTTCCCGGCAGTCAGCACTGCTTCTTACACAGCTCATCGACGATCGCGACGTCCGGCTGCGACTGGAACGTCGGAAAACGGACCGATATGGAAGGACTCTGGCGTGGGTCTTTGATTCGGACGATCGATGCATCAACCGCGAAATGCTGCATGCGGGCATGGCCAGACTTCTTGCTGACTTTGGATTGCCACAGGATCTTGAGCCGTTGCTGCGGTCCGCAGAAGCGGAAGCTCGAGTGCGTCGCGCTGGTATCTGGGCTCGTCGCTGAACCGTCGGATGAGTCCATCCCTGCGCGAAACCCTGACAGGACGTTCGCAACGAGTCTGACGACTATCGATATTCCCTCAGTCATCGCCTTTTTTGCTGACGATACACATTCACTTTACAAGTATCTGCCGACCTATGTCTGCACACACGTGGCGGTCCAGGTGCTGGCCATGCCGCTCACAATCACTGGCAGCCATGCGGCCTGTTCAGGTCGCAGAAGGGTACCAGTGCTGCCGAGGGCAAAGCAGCCGTGGGTGAACGCATAGAAGAAACCAAGTACTGCGGCACAAACCGCCATATTCATGATCAGGCTGCGAGACTCTTTTCGCATTACCAGCGGTAGCGCCATGCAAATGCTGAGCAGGCAGAGAAACGGGCGGGTAATCCGCGAGTGCAGTGCGAGTCGCTGTCCTCGTACTGGCAACGGACCGGTTGAAGGATTTCTGATGCGCTGAATCAATTGTGCAGATGAAAGGAGTTTGAGATTACGTCCACTGCTGTAGAGCTGATCGAAACTGACGGTCGAAACAACAAAAAGGTCTTTACCGTTGGTTCCCGGGAGCACCCGGATTTTCCCAAATGGCGTCAAAATATCCGGATCAAATACTCCGGTCAGATTTCGCAGCAGCCATCCTGACGGATGCCGATTTGTTTGCTCGATGAATTCTGCGGATTCAGCCGTAAGCGTACAGATCTGAGTTGCCATTTCCGGCACCGGCAAACCAAAGGTGGCATTGAGCAGCAGTTGTTTTTCCACCTGAACATGCTCACCATCAATGTGCATCAAAAAGTTCGGATAATCGTAGACCGCCTCCACTTCCTGCAGATTCTCCATTGAGTTTCCACGTGGCGTCTGTAGTGGGGCGGCGATCGCCGGGATGATAAACTCCTGATTAACAATCAGCCCAAGATTCAACAGCACGGCAGCTGCCAGCAGTGGTCTCAGCAGTCGAAATGCGGGAATACCGGCGGCCAGAATCGGATAATTCTCATGATGTTTCTGCAGGAGCCCCAACACCGCGATTACTGAAATCACGATCAGCATCGGACCGGTCATTTCAAAGAATTCCGTTGTCCGATATCCATAGTACTGCAGAATTCTTAACAGCATTCCTGCAGCCGACGTGGCATCCTGCTGGAAGTCATCGATATTCGTGAACAAATCGATGACGATAAAAAGTCCGTATGCAGATACGAAAAAGACAGCAAACGTATGCAGCAGCCGACCAAGCAGGTATCGATCAAAAGTGGTCATGATGGGAATGTCAGCCTGAAATCAGGACCTGCTCGGGGTGAATTCGGCAAACTTTTCGTATCGCCCCGGGCACTCTTCTGACACCCGGGCACACTCAGCTCGAATTACATCGCAAATGCGGCAGGCAGGTCAAGGTCAAGGTGGTTTGCTCCACAATTGCTGGTTGTATGGAAAACGCGGTGTTTTGACTGGGAAAACACCCGAGTACACGTCAAATCTGACCCATTTTTCAGTACAGCGCGGCACTGAGTTTTATGATCGAATCCCGATTCCGGCTGATGCCGTGCTTAGTACTTCGTTGCTGTCGTTTCTGGTCTCAGGGGTTCCGGGGGGACAATCCCAGCTCGCGGAACTGACTGTGCAGCATTTCCAGATCCCAGACCCGCACTGCGGTCTCCCGTTCGATCAGTAACAGCAAATGTCGGCCATTCGGATGAAACTCCATGTGCCGCACTGGTCCTGGAAGGCGAATCGAAAACCATTCTTCAGCCTGCCAGCCATCCCACCTGATGAGTCGCAGCATTCTGTCGCGACCGGTGGAGGCAATCAGATCGCCGTTACCCCATGTAATTGAATTCACTCGATCGTGATGTCGGGGCAATTGACCAAGTTTTTTTCCCGAAGGAAGCTCCAACAAGTGAATTTCACCCTTGTCTGATCCCAATGCCACCGTGCGGCCATCGCGTGAGATTGCTGCAGCTCGCAAAGGGGAAGAGTCGACGGCAACGGAAGTCAGAGGCTGAGCATTGGCAGCATCAAGAATATAGGCAATCCCGTTCCGTCCCCCAGCGACTGCAATCTCAGTCCCTGCTGTCACAGAGTAGATCTGAGGCCGACCACTGAGACGCCCGGTAACATTGTACCAGTGGTAGGGCGAATGGGGCGGGTCTGACCTCCAGGCCGAAACTTTATCACCGTCGGCGATCCAGAGCATGCCATCGGTATCGAAATCCATGGCGCACTCGGAGTTCTTGCTGACCATCGTCAGTACCCGGGTTTTGCTGTCACCATCCTGCTCCGTCAGCGATATGTGGGAATCACCCAGCAATGCGATTTTAGGCCCCGATGGATCAAAGATTACCTGATGCTTAGCCTGACTTGAAAACTGCTCCAGCGGAATGACGTCGCCGACGGACGATTCGCTTCCTATGTTGCCCTGCCAGGACACCAGATATCCGGATTTCTTTCCTGACTCCGCAATTGCAGACAGATGCTCGCCATCGTGACTGATACCAAAAGTACGGATCGTCGGCAAAAAAACCGGATACAGTGTCTGGCCAGTCATATCCGAGATGTCATACAAGTGGACTTCCTCTTCACCGGTCACAATCAGCCGTTTTCCGTTCGCTGAAAATGCGAGTCGAATCATTCCTCCTTCCACGGACAGATCTGCCAGCAGCCGGCGACTTGCTGACTCCCACAGCCGCACATGCTGATCCTCTTCGGATGCTGAGGCCACAAACCGACCATCGGGAGCAGGGACCAGGTCACTGATTTTGCCGGTATGGGACTCGCCCGGATTATCGATGTCCTCAAACACCACCGCAAGACCGGGATTGTCAAGTGATGTCATCCGAATCATGCCGTCTTCGTATAACAGTGACTTGCCATCCGGCATCAGACTACAGAACCAGCACTGTTGTTCAAGAGGCGAATGTACATTCTGGAGTGTTTCACAGTGGAGCCGGTGCAGATTTCCGTCTCTGGTACTGACTGCAACCCAGTTATGATCAGAGTGCAGGGTCAGTCCGACGATCTCACCGCTGAACTCCCGCCTGGCAGTTGGGGATCCCTCCTGATTTCCCAGCTCCCATCGGGCAAGCGATTTATCATCCCTGGAGGCTGAGAAAAGATGTCGGCTGTCGTCACTGAATTTCAGTTCAGACACGGCGGCTCCATGAGCATCGGTGACTTCAGAGAAAATATTGTCACCGTTCTCACTGTCTCTGTTCTCCAGATCCCATATCAGGACTGTCCCGCCGCGTGTTCCGGCAACAAACCAGCGTCCGTCCGGACTGAACGCAACAGCCCTTACGCCGTCAGGTACCACTCCGAGTTCGCGGAAAATCATTTTAGGGGAGAACCTGAGTCTTCGAATTACGGTCCTTGTATTCACGTCGATAAACAGGACATTCAGATTCTGCAGCAGAGGGGTAACTCGAGCTTCTCCGATTGCAACAATGGCATTTTCGGGATGCCATGCAGCGCAACCCGCTGTGAATTCAGTGGCGATCGTCTGTTTGTGACCAATATCCACGGACGAGAGGCACGCTGCCGCTTCACTTCGCAGTTCGTTTAGTCGGGACGTCGCCGGCGACAAGGATCGAATCTTTTTCAGATCCTTCAGTGTCTGCGACTTCCATCCGGGTTCTGTCTCTGTTCGCCTTCTCTGAATTTCGCCGAGCATAGCAAAGAACGAGCGTGCCTCTGCCACTTCAGCAGCCGCAAGGACCTGCAGCCTGGCCATGTGAACTTCTGCTCGCTGCTGACCAAGGTGAACCGAGAACCAGAAGGCTGTGCCCAATATACCGATTGCGGCAATAAAGGACATCAGGACAACGACGGCAGTCATCGGGTGACGCCGAATCCATTTCGCTGAGCGTTCGATCGGCCCGACTCGTCGTGCAAGGATTGCCTCATGATTCAAAAATCGGCGAATGTCATCAGCGAGTTCCCGGGCTTCCCTGTATCGCTTCTGCGGATCTTTTTGCAGACATTTGAGACAGATTGTATCGAGATCACGCGGCACGTTTGGCTGCAACTGGCGGGGCGGAATTGGGTCATGGTGCAGCACGAGATCCAGAGTATCCACCACTGTGGCTGCTCTGAATGGCGGACGTCCCGTCAGACATTCGTAGAGAATTACACCGAGCGAATAGACGTCAGTACCGGCGCCAATGAGGTCGCGTCTGTCCGACGCCTGTTCCGGAGCCATATACATCGGAGTTCCGAGCACTTCTCCGGTACGAGTCTGACCGGGTTCTCCATCCATCCGCCTCGCCAGGCCAAAGTCTGAAATTTTCGGGAACAGACCTCCCGGAAGACACCACGACGAGCCTGATCCGGATGTATCGGTCGGCTGTGACGTCGATCTGCCCGCCAGCACCAGACCAGGACTGCGGCCGTCGGACGACTCGTTCTCCTGTAGTCCCTGCAGGAGTATATTTGCTGGTTTCAGATCCCGGTGCAGAATTCCGTGCTGATGGACAACCTGCATCGTGCGAGCAAGTTCTTCCGTCAGACGAGCGGCTGTGGCGGGTTCAATCGGCCCATTGCGAAGGATGGTCGCGAGACTGCCGCCGCTGCAATACTCCAGCGTGCAGAACGGAACACCCTGCGTCTGTCCCACTTCATAGATCTGCACCACCCCGGTATGCTGGAGGGAAGCGACTGCTTCCACTTCACGCTGAAATCGAGCAGCCGAATTGATTCCGGCGTAGTCTCCGTCCAGCACAATCTTCAGGGCAACGATCCGCTGAAGTGACAGATGCCGTGCGCGATAGACAACACCCATACCCCCGCGCCCAAGTTCATCGAGAATCTCATATCCGGGTATCGAGTGGGCAGGAATCCTCGTCGGCCTCTTTCTGTGGTCTGCACTGTCCCCATCGCCCATTGACTGAGTCACTGCCGATTGCGGAGCAACTGAAAGACTGACAGTCAGATTTTGCGTTGTATCGCCTGGAGATGTCTGCGGGTCAGAGAACTGAGGATCAACATGCTGAGGCTGGCCAACCTGCTCTTCGATGCGAAGCTGAACGATTCGACTCTGAAGTGCGTCGACAAGCTCCGGAAAATTGCAGCAGAGTTCCGAAATCGCAGGTTCACGCCCGAGTCTGCGCTCCTCCTGCCAGATCTGCAAAAGTCTTTCAAGCGAGTCTTCGAAGGGCATAAAGTGTCCTTCCGGAACGCTAACAAAGTGAGGATTTTCGCTCGCGTACAACTACCAGACCTGAACGATTCGGGCCTGCCTGAGCCTCATTCCGTGCGTTGTCATGCTGTCGCTTTGCCAGTGAAGCTGCCGGAAATATTTCGCGGCCTGGCGATTCTATCCGCAGATCATCACTCTCGCATTCTGGCGAAAGTTGGCCGGAAAATCGAGTGCCTGCAGCACAATCCTGCAGGTTCTCTCATCATTTTGGGGATCCGGCAATGGAATCAGCGGGAACTGATCGAGACAGCCCAATGATCAGGCCAACCGCAGTCAGACTCACCAGCAGATTCGTACCGCCATAGCTGATGAACGGATGAGGAACACCTTTCGGTGGTACCATGGAGGTGACGACAGCAATATTCGCCATTGCCTGAAAGACAAGTTGAAATAATAGTGTCTGCCCAAGAATCTTCTCGAAGGACAACCGGGGAAGATGCTTCAGCAAAGATTGGCCCGTAAAGAATACGGCGATCCACAGCAGGCAGATTGTGATCGTCCCGATCAGTCCCAGTTCTTCGCCAATGACTGCAAACACGAAATCCGTATTAGCTTCCGGAAGGTAGCTCAGTTTCTGCCATCCACTCCCAATCCCAGTGCCGTGCAGACCTCCGGAACCCAGTGAAAGCAATGACTGTCGAATTTGCCAGGGTGCCTGCGCCGGATCCTGCCAGGTTGCAAGGAATCCACTGATCCGCTGCAACTGGTAGGGCTTCAGGATCAGCAGAGATGCGGCTGCGGGGGCAATGCATAGCGGTACCATAACAAACCATCGAAGGGGCCAGCCTCCGAGAAACAAACACAGCAGATATCCGCTGGCCAGAAACAGTGTTGCTCCCAGGTCCGGTTGCTTCGCTACAAGAGGTAACACTAGAATCAGGGGAAACAGGGTTCGAGGGAGAGTACGCAGAGTCATGCCGCCCGTCGCTCGCAGCCGGGTCAGCAGCGCAGCGGCAAGGATCGGCAAAACGAGTCTGCCAAACTCACTTGGCTGCATCGACAGTCCGCTGAAACGAAGCCATCGGCGAGCTCCATTGATTCGTGCTCCAACTCCCGGAATCAGCACCAGCACGAGCAGCACCACAAAAATTCTGAATAATAATCCCGAATGTCGCTGCAGCCATTCAGCAGATACTCGTGATGCGACATATCCACTCAGCGACGCCAGCAGCAGCCATGTGAGATGTTTCCCAAGGATCGTCGTTTCGATTTGTCCGGGCCGTGAAGTCAGGCTGGCACTGTGCACCATCTGAATTCCCACAGCGGTAAGAATGCAAATCAGCCCCACAAACAAGTGGCGCATGTCACTGCGTTCTCTTACGCTGCACGATCCAGCCGATACTGAGATCAGGTGTGATGGCGGCAATTCGTTTGCGTTCAGGAACGGCATTCGCGTAATCTTCGCCACAGACGGAACGAACAGTTCAACCGAACTGTGGGACAGGATGTCCCTTTGTGTTTGTTTCTTTCTTCGGCATTCTGTGTTCCTTCCGCACTTTCCGGTACGACAGAATCGCACTGGATTGGGCTATCGCGAATGTAGAATCAGTGTTTTCGACGCAAAAGGAATTCACTGGATTGAGTGAGGTAAGTGTTTTGCAGACCATCAAGCTATCGGGGCCAGGCGTCCTCACAATTGCCATTCTGGCGACCGTCTCCATTCAGATTTCGGCCGCACAGCCCGAAACTTCAGGTTTCGTTAAAGGTGGCTGGGGAACACTGACAGGCCGCATCATCTTCGATGGTGTGGTGCCGGAAACTCGGCCGCTGGAAATCACTCGGGATCAAGAAGTCTGCGGTCAGCACAGTCTCAAAGACGAATCCCTCATGGTCCACTCGGAGAATCAGGGAATTCGTTACGTTGCTGTGTGGCTTGATGTCCGGGAAACTGTCCCCGTTCATCCCGATCTGCAAAAACTCCCGGAGGAACTGCCATTGCTGGACAATCGGAATTGCCGCTTTGAGCCGAGGATGCTGGCGATACGGACAGGACAGCCTCTGAAATTCTCCAATTCCGATCCAGTGGCTCACAATGCAGCGGTCTATACAAGACGAAATCAGCCCTTCAGCGAAATCATTCCGGCTGAGCCGATTCAGAAGAAATTCTCAAAACCTGAGCTTTTGCCCGTACGAGTCGACTGCTCAATTCATGCATGGATGAAGGGGTGGATTCTGATCCATGATCATCCCTATGCTGCAGTTACAGATGAGAATGGTCGTTTTGAGATCCGGAATCTGCCTGCCGGGACATGGAAATTTCGATTCTGGCAGGAGATCCCGGGAAATCTGATCGCTTTGAAACAGAATGGGGCACCGGTTCCCATTGAAAAAGGCGTCTGGACGCTGGACATACCGGAAACCGGTACGATCGATCTGGGTGATCTAAAAGCAGCCGGAACTCAGTTTGTCTCGAAAAAAAAATGATCTGAACCAGAATCGGATGCAGGCCATTCGGTTGGGCAGTATTTGCATTTTATGAGCTTGCGTATCTTTTCCCTGTTTGCAGTCTGGCCGCGCACGACACTTGTGTTCTGGTTCCTGTTTACCGGCGTCTGTGCTGCCGGTATTACAGGACTTAAATTCGATTTTTCTCCGGAGTCCGTCTATGCGGGCCAGGATGCTGCTGTTCAATTCTGTGAACAGCACAAAAGAATGTTTCGATTTGAGGATTCCGTCTGTCTGGTCCTTCTTGAGTCGACGGATGATCGCCAGTTGCTGCGTGAAGATTGCGTCCTTTGGCTGCAGGATCTTGCAAAACAGTCCCGATCCATCCCAGGAGTCACTGAAGTCTCCTCGCTGCTGACACTTCAGCGTCCGATTGTAAAACTTGAATCAGCCGGATCGTCCGACGACGCGATTACCTGGGTGCCACTGTTTGCGCCTGCTGACCTGCGGAGTGAGCCGGCAATTCAGGATAGACTCGACCGACTGCCGCTTCTGAATGATTTGCTGATCAGCAGTGACCGAAAGCTCCTGCTGACCCTCATTATACTTGACCCCAACCAGCGTGGATTGGCTCGAACTCTTCCTGTGGTTCGGCAGGTGGAATCTTTGGTTGCCAGTCTTCCACTGCCGGCGGCAACCAGAACTCATCTGAGCGGAATTCCTCCGATCCGAGTTGACATAATCCGCAGCCTGCAGACTGATCAGACGATTATGGTGCCGCTTTGTGCGGGTCTTTTTACCGTCGTCTCTCTTCTTATGTTTCGCAGCATCCCCGTGATGCTGGTATCGCTGATGGCAGTTCTGTCTTCCGTTGGTATCACAGTTGGACTGATGGGGTGGACCGGACAGGAATTCAATTTGCTCAGTAATGTCGTTCCGCCCCTGGCCCTGATTATTGCGGCTGCCAACGTTGTTCATATCGTGAGTCGCCTGAGAAATATTCTGGCGTTGTCGCCAGCAAGTCCGCAGCAGGCGGTGGTAGCCGTAATGCAGGAAATGTCCCTGACCTGCTTTCTGACTCTGTCAACAACGGCCATTGGATTCGGAAGCTTGTGGCTGGCGAGGTCGCAACTGCTGCAGTCTCTTGCTTTCCAGGCCGTGATCGCGATGGTGTGCAATTATGCCGGATTAATGATTGTGCTGACGGCCGGCCTCGCTCTTACGGCCCCGGCCATGCAGCTTCGTCTGCTGAAAAAGCAATCCCGGCAGCTGCACTCGGCTGGCGATGCAGGCAGCAGGGCACTGCGAATTCTGGCAGACTGGATCGTAAAGAGAGCCACTTCGATCGTGTCGCTGCATTTTCTGCTGGCTGTCGCCTGCCTGCTCTGGTCATCAGATATGCGAATTAACTCGCTGATGTTCGAGACCTACGATCCGGATCATCCGGTGATGAGCACGATTCAGCTGCTCGACGAAAAGTTATCCGGAATGGTGTCGCTGGAGATACAGCTGCGAGCAGAAAGCAAAGACGATTTTTTTCGACATGACGTGGCGGCGGGTGTCAGACGACTTCGTTCACAACTCGCTATGGATCCTCGTGTCACTTTCAGCCGTGACTATACCCAAATTCTTGAAGCCTTCGATTCGCGTACGGCCTCACCGCAGATTTCCGTTTCGACCGCGGCCCTGCAAAGAATCAATCGGATCTCGCGAAACGTCGACATTTCCCGCATCACCAGGGATTTTATAGCTGTTGATCAGCCCGCTGCCAGAGTCATGATGCGAGTCCATGATATCGGCAGCGCCGGTCTCACAGAACTGATTGCCGATGTTAATCGACTTGCTCTGCTGGAACTACCACCAGACATCAGGCCCTATGTCACCGGAGATGCAGCCCTGCATGCGATCAGTATGCATGTTTTTGTGCGAGACCTGTTCGTTTCTCTGATTACCGCGTCCGGAATAATTTTCTTCCTGATCGCAGTCATATTTCGTTCACCACGGCTTGGTCTGATTTCGGTCTTTCCGAATCTGATGCCCCTGGTTGTTACGCTGGCATGGATGAAATTTCGGGGATTCGAACTCACTGCGGGAAATGTCATTGTCTTTGCAATCAGCGTGGGGATCGCCGTCGACGATACGATCCACTTTCTGGCACGATATCGTGAAGAATCTCGCCGTCAGGCACCCGCATCAGAAACGGTTCATACAGTGATCATGGACTGCGGCCGAGCTATTATTCTGACAAGCGTACTGATTGTGTCGGGACTCAGCATTCTGATTTTTTCAGATTTCGTTCCGACTCGCCGTTTTGCCGAACTCACTTCGATCACCATGCTGGCTGCGTTGCCGGGTGACCTGATCCTGTTGCCTGCATTGCTCAAACTCTGGGGAATTCCCAGGTTTCGCGCCTCGCCACTGACTGACAAGAAACAGGAGTGACGGTGACCTGATCAGCAAAACAAAAGACCGTTTCGAAGGTTAACCCAGTGCAGCCGAACCTCCGGAGGCAATGCATTGGGGAACCATGTGTCAACAAGCTGACGCCGCGCAAGAGCAGATGGTTCCAGTGTGGACGTGTCGCATGACTTCAGCATCCACAATCGACTGCACGACCATCTGCTGCAAATCCATGCGGCGATCGAGTCACTGGTGACATCCCACGACCTCGGCAACCGGGAGTGTGAAAGGCTCGTCTGCAATCCGGTTTCGAGGGATACGATCGATGAAGTGAATGATCCTGCAACTTCCTGCGACGGCGACTCCTGATTCAGCCATTCGAGTGTCGCTTCTTCCTGTTGAACGACTTTCAGAATATTGAGTACCGGTATCTTTCCCGCCTGCAGCGATCGGAATGATTCTTCCTGAGTCACGGTGAGTGAAAGCCGTGAATTCAGCCGACATAACTGCGTTGAATTAACGCTCATCGCATCAATTGCCAGCCAGTGAGCGTGGTAATCGTCAAAGCCAGCCAGATGCTGAAGGCCACGCACCTCGTCGGCAAGCGTTCCTCCCCCAACGATGATCACGGGGTTCAGCATCCTGTGATTTTCAATTGCATCAAACAGTCGAGCGGACAAATCAGGAAGCGAAAGCAGACTGCCACCAAGCTTTACAATCTCCACTTTCGTCCGTTCATTCACTGTGGTTCAATCCCGCTATATTTATGTTTTGGTTCAGCGTCAGTTGTGGTAACGGTGAAAGAGAATAGCAGAGATGTGGAGTGAAGTGGACCCCGGTTTTCGGACCAGCGGGCGCGATCGCTAAGGTGGATCGGCCGATGATGACGGGCGTCGATGCACTCAAACGCCCACGAGCTTGCCTCGTGGGCTCACCGCGCCTTTGCGCCAGGCGAATTTCCTTCGTACGTCCTCGTTCCGCAGGCAAGCCCTGGCGCAAAGGCCCAGCAAGCCCAGGAGGTGAACTCGTGGGGGCTGGGGAACTCGACTCAACCTCACACGAGTCCAGCGAATCAGGCGTCGCGGGGACAACACCATAGGCGTAAAGAGTATAGCCATTCTTCCCGGCCACGGTCGCACCGTTCGTTCACTCGACGAGGTTTACGAGAACGAAGGTTGACCCGCGCGATCACCACTGTCGGCCGGAGAGGTACGTCACATGAAAGACACAGGAACGCTGGAGTTCGCTGAGAACATCCGTGCTCCACAGGTGCTCCCCGGAAGATCCAAAACAACCATCAAAGCTGGCTCCATTCTGAAATTCTGCCAAAAAGCAAAGAAATCCTCTGCCTGACCTGTCAGAATAATCCCGGACCTGTGTTTTCAGGCTGGAGGAATGATGGTGGAGGAGATTCCCGAAACACGAGACAGCCTGCTGATTCGCGTCGCCGACGCGCGTGATCAGGTTGCCTGGGAGCAGTTCGCACGGCTCTATCGGCCCGTAGTCTACAACGTTGCCAGGATGCGAGGTCTGCAGGACGCGGATGCACAGGATGTGGCTCAACAGGTACTCATCGCAGTATCCCGTGCAATTCCCGCCTGGAAGAGAATCGATGGAACGACTCGATTCCGCCACTGGCTTTGTCGGATTGCTCGAAATGCGACCATCAATTGTCTCACTCGCCAGCCAGGGGATCGAGCCGTGGGCGGGAATTTTTATCTGCCAGACGCTGTCTCCCGAGAAGCGGACATTGATCTGGACTCGCAGCTCGAGCGTGAATACAGGCGACAGTTGTATCGCCGAGCTGCAGAGGTTGTTCGATCGAGGACAGACGAAAATACCTGGCAGGCATTTGCAATGACAATGATCGATGGTATTCCCATTGCTGAGGCAGCGATTCGGCTGGAGCGATCCGAAGCCGTTGTCTACGCGGCTCGAAGCCGCATCATGCGGCGACTGCGAGATATCGTGAAAGAATTAGAGGCGGAGTCAGATGAAAGCTCATCCTGAAACATGCGATCCAGCGCGTGTCGACGCATATCTCGCGGAATCTCTGGGGGTTCAGGCAGAGCTTGAATTCCTTCGACATCTGGAGCAATGCCCGGTATGTCGTGACCGAATCCAAAAGTCAGCCGCTGAGCCATCAACCTGGAGTGATGCAGAAGAGTTTCTGCGTGATCAGCCATTCGATTCGGCGTTTCTTCGATCTTTCACGCAGACGTCAACCGAATCAGGACAGTCTGAAGCTGGTGGTGATCACGAAGATGATCAGAATCGAACGGCGGCGTCGGCAGAAATTGCTCAAGTTCTTGCCATGTTGAGTCCTACAGACGATCCTCAAATGATAGGGCGTCTCGGCGGATACGAAGTGTCCGGTGTGGTTGGGTCTGGTGGCATGGGAGTCGTCCTAAAGGCCTTCGATGGTCCGCTCGATCGAACCGTTGCAATTAAAGTTCTGGCACCTCGCCTGGCGTCAAGTGGAGCTGCTCGCCGTCGATTTGCTCGCGAAGCGAAGGCTGCCGCCACCGTGTTGCATCCAAACGTGATTGTGATCCATGGAGTATCCAATGATGGCCCGCTGCCGTTTCTCGTAATGCCCTATCTGCGGGGCGAATCCCTGCAGCGACGACTGAATCGGCTGGGGCCATTGTCTGCTGAGGAAGTTGTTCGGATTGCTCAGCAGGTGGCGTCAGGGCTTGCGGCGGCTCACGGACAGGGCCTTGTTCACCGCGACATCAAGCCAGCCAATATTCTGCTGGAGGATGGGGTCGAACGCGTAACTTTGACGGACTTCGGCCTGGCACGAGCCGTCGATGATGCGAGCATGACGCGCAGCGGGGTCATCGCAGGCACACCGCAGTACATGTCTCCCGAGCAGGCACGCGGCGACAATGTCGATGCTCGCAGTGACATTTTCAGTCTTGGCAGTGTGATGTACGCGATGTGTACCGGACGACCTCCGTTTCGAGCTGAAACCAGTTATGGAATCCTGCGTCGCATCACAGACACTGAGCCTCGACCTGTTCGCGATGTCAATCCGAACATTCCTGACTGGCTGGAACACATCATCCAGCGGCTGCTTGCAAAGTCGCTGGATGACCGCATTCAGAATGCCGATCACGTGGCCGTGCTGCTTCGAAAGTGCCTGTCACACCTGCAGCAGCCATCAATGGCTGAGTTGCCGGAGGAATGCCGGACTCCGAGCCGTCGCCACGTGTGGTGGCGGTTGCCTCAGAGCCGCCTCCGTGCAGTTGCACTGGCGGCTTTCAGCTGCATTGCAGTTGCAGTGATCTTCGCAGTCAGTCAAACAAACTTCATCGACGATACTTCGCAGAGAGCCGGTGAGTCAACGGTCAGTCCGAATGCAGACAGCAGCCAGGATACTGCGACGCCGGATGGCTGGGACGCGATGCAGGCTGAGATCGATAGGTTCGAAGCCGATCTCAGTGTGTCTGAAGTTGATGTCAGCAAACTCTGGCAGATTCAATCAGACATCAAACCACCATAACTCCGCACCGATGACCCAGAACCGTTGAGTCGAACCGTTGAGTCGAACCGTTGAGTCGAACCGTTGAGTCGAACCGTTGAGTCGAACCGTTGAGTCGAACCGTTTGGCATTTTATTTACGACACTTCCCGGCAGCGAGATCCAGGATTTCTGATATGTTTGGCATGACGAAAACACGTATCATTGCAACGGCCCTGATCACATTGTTCGGCTCTTCGACGTTGTGTTCGCAGGACATTAAGCCCATTCAGGTTGAACTACCTGCTGATCCTTCGGTTGTGCAGCCACTTCGTAAACTGATAGAGGCAGTCTCAGCAAACAATAGCCGGATCCGGAGTCTTGAGGCCGGTACAGGGGTTACACAACCGGCAGAGATCGAAGTCGAACTCAGGCTGAAGCCGGATCAGTCATCTGAGCGAGTGGAGAGACTCATCGAAGACCTGAGCGGCTTTGGGATCACTCGTTTTCGCCTTGCCGGGCCGTTTGAAAATCAAAACATGGTTATGATTGGGGCACCTGAAGAGACGCCATGGATAAGGATTCATGAACTTACTGTGTTTCTCAAGCATCAGAGGGGCTTCAAATTTGATATTCGAATGCGTCCGAGTGACAAGCTGCCGACATCCACACAGAGTTCTGAGAGTGAGGAAATCGAAGCCACGCTGTTGAAGCTCGATGAATTGCCTGCAAGGGGTAAGTTGCCCCTGGGTCGGAATACGCCCGAGTCGCAAAAGACGATCTCGGACACACCGAATGGCAGCTCAGCCGTATTTCGCGGACGTCTCACGGATTTGGAAGAGCCAGTTCTTCAACTGGCCGAGCAAGTTCGGATGACAGAGAAATCCAGGGGCAAAGACCATCCGGAGAGCGTGAAGCATCGATCAGAACTTCGATCTCAGGTGCAGCAGACGTTTGCTGCCCGACAGGAAATCCAGCGAGCTGAACTCGCTGAATTTACTCGGCGTCTGGAACACATGCAGCAATCGATCGACGCACGCGATCGAATTGCAGAGAAGATCGTGGATCAACGAGTTGAGGAGTTGCTGAATCCTGAGCTGAGCTGGGAGCAGGTGGGAGTAAAACGCAGTGCACCAGATGTTCTTCCGACATTCGCTCAGGAAGGTGATCCGGCAACCTCCCTCGACAGAGCCGTTCCGGCAGCAAACAACCCGGACAGCTCCGCAGGAATCACAGTGACTGTCCCTGTTTCCAGTGGTCATCACCTGATCGGCGAGCTTAAGGAACAAATTGGTCATGATCGCATCAATCTGCCAGCAGAAAAAGTTCCGGCCACGACTTCCGTCTCAAACCAGGGTCCGTCTTCAAACGCAGTTGCCACCAAAAACGCAGTCGCCACCGAAACAACTTCAAATGAATCGTCAGAGAATTCAGCGACCGTTTCAACTGCTGGTCCGACAAATACAGGCGTTACTCCGGAGCTTTCACCCAGCGTGACGGGAGTGGTGGCCAATCGGGAATTGTTGGTTACCGAAGTTTCCTCTGCTTTGCCTGGTGAGCCTCGGTCAATTGAACTTCTGATTGCGGAAAAGACGTTTCGCAGAGAGAAGAATTCGAGTGCAATTCGGGTCACGTACGATGACATTGACCTCTTAAAAGTGTTGAATATGGAACCTGTTCCGATTGATGCGGTGCAGCATTTTCCGTCGTGGCTGAAATCGCTGGATGGCACGACCATTCGGATTCGTGGATTCATGTATCCAACATTTCAGGCGACCGGGTTGACGGAATTAACCCTGGCCCGTGACAATGGGATTTGTTGTTTTGTACGACGGCCTAAGATTTACGATATCATCGCTGTTGAACTGGCTGCTGGTGTGACTTCGGATTACATCGAAGGAAAGCCGTTTGATGTGGAAGGTGTCTTTCGCATCCGGCCAGAGGCGGACGAGACGGAGCTTTATCGCCTCTATCGAATTGAAAACGCAAGAGTCCTTCGCTGAACGGCATCCGCGGAAGACTCTTGTCACGGTAAATTGAGAGTCTTCTGATGAACAGGTACTTTCTGTCGCTCTTCAGTTTGCTGGCGATTGCATCATCGGGGTTGAATTCCGGTAACCGTTCACGATATCAGCCGCTGAGGAGGACGCCCCCGCGTTTGGGCTTCTGTCAAAATGCGGCCTGCTGTGCTCGACTCAACGCCGCTGGACTTCTTAAGAAACGCGGTGTCTGACCAGTGAACTCGTCACCGTTGATCCTGGCGTCGGATTCTAACAGGAGGGCACAGAGGAAACAGAGGAGTCACTGGGAATACGCTGAGTATTTGTTGATCTCCGTTTCCTCTGTTTCCTCCTGTTTAATTCCGAGTCACTGTTCATGGTATCAGCCGTGCAGGAGCGATGGAGCTGGCTGATTGCTGAGCTTCGCTTCGATGGAAGATTTCAGAAATTCGAAGAAGTTGCGTTGTTGTTTTCGGCAGGTGGCCAGAGCGGCGAAATCCTTCGACCGTCATGGTGTCGCGGCTATGCCATGCCTGAAACAACCTCCGCGAGCGATCCTCCAGCTGTTCGGCCCAGACTTTTGTGGCTTTGTCCGGCGGCAGGTTTTCCCGCAGATGTCGCGCATGCCCTGCCTGGCCACCGCGTTTCGGCTTTCCACGTCGCCCCGGTTTCTTCGCAGTCTTTGGCCTGGTGATATCACTGTGAAAGTCGCAAGGTCTGCGGCCGTTCGTTTTGAGCCAGGTCAGAAGATTGAGTTGCCCCAGTACATTGCCGGGTCTGAAAAGAGCCAGTAGGCCCTGATGGGCCCCGATGCTCGACTTGAAGACTGGGATGTGCCTGCGGAAGTAAGCGAAGACGCCTGGAAATATTTGTCTGAACTGCCGCCGCCCATTTTTATCCCGCAGGAAGATCCCGGTCAGTCGGCTGGAAAGCTCCTCGTGAGAATCAGATATCGCCGGACCGAAGGTACGCCAGCCTTACGGCAGACGGTCATGTCGCTCGCCTCAACATGGCTGTCGATGAGTTCATGGACATTCTCATTACCGATGGCGAACGTCTCGTTCCATTTCGGTTGTCCTTTGAACCAAACAGTCGAAGCGAATTGTCGCAGTCGTGGTTGGATCATAACGCCCTGCCGGTGGAGTTCTCGGTCGAAGACCAGCAGCGAATCGCCGTTGGTGAGCTTGTGGTTAAAGTGATCTATCTGGAATCCGAAAGCGGACATACGGGAACGATTACTTCATATCAAACTGAACGTGGTGTTCATCCCGTTGCTGCGGCTAAACAGAAAGGCACCGTGCTTGGCGCCATAAGGCTCACCTGCAAGCCGATTTCGGAAGATACCGTCGCTAAGTGACCGAACCTGTTGCCTGCTGCCATTCGGACGGCTGATGCGGCCCCGTGACGGTCTCGTCTTCCTGCGGAATGACTCTCAGAACGTTGAGTACCGGTATCTTTCGCGCCTGCAGGGCTCTGCAGGATTCTGCATTCTGTGATTTTCAATAGCATCGAACATTCGAGCCGACAAATCATGAAGCGAAAGCTGACTGCCCTCCAGACTTTACAATCTCCATTTTCTCGAGCCTAAAATGCAAGGCACGACACAGACCGAGGTCTGCATGCGGCACACCGTGAACTGGTTTCCTGCGTGCGCCTTGCACCCTGCTTATTGGTAACAGGGAAAGAGCGACATGCCGGTTTCTGATGGCGTAAGTGCAAAGTCCGGCTGGAAAGCCGGACGTACGTCAGCCTTTCCAGGCTGACTTGAGGTCGTCCGGTGCCTGCAACGTGTTTTTCCATCATCCTGTCGCGTTGTCAGTCGATGATCTTGCTGATCGGGTACTCCACGATTCCCCGAGCGCCGGCCTGTTTGAGCTGCGGAATGGTCGTGCGCACTACGTTTTCATCCACAATTGTATTCACGGCAACCCAGTCCGGATCGGACAGATGAGAAACCGTGGGAGTCTGCAGGGCTGGCAGAATCTTTACAACGCTTTCCAGCTGATCCCGATGAACATTCATCATCAGCCCCACTTTACCCTCAGCCTCAAGGCAGGACTGCAGCATCAGCGCAATGTTGTCGATCTTGTTTTTCAGCCAGGTGTCCTGGTAGGCCTGACGATTGGCAACAAAGCGTGTGGTACTTTGCAGCACTTCGTCCATGATCCGAAGATTGTTGGCTCTGAGCGAACTGCCGGTTTCAGTCACTTCCACAATGGCATCAGCCAGTCGAGGCGGCTTCACTTCGGTCGCTCCCCATGAAAACTCCACCTGAGCTGTGACGCCGTGCTTTGCAAGAAAGCGGGTCGTCAGGCCGACTGCCTCTGTTGCAATTCGTTTGCCCTGCAGATCCTGAACTGTTCGAATGGGAGAATCTTCGGGTACGCAAAGGACCCAGCGCACGGGGCGACGACTGACTTTCGAAAACACCAGTTCACACACTTCGTGAACATCCGCATTCGTTTCCAGTACCCAGTCATACCCCGTAATTCCAGCGTCCAGAATTCCATTTTCGACGTATCGCGCCATTTCCTGGGCGCGAATCAGCATACACTCGATCTCCGGATCATCGACGGTGGGAAAATAGGACCGTGATGCAAACTTAATGTTATATCCGGCGCGACTAAAAAGAGCGGCCGTGGATTCCTGCAGACTACCTGCCGGGATTCCCAGCCTCAATACGCGATCAGCCATGGATCAATGCTTCCTGTAAACAATTCCCGGATCAAAGACCTGATCGCCCTCAACCGTCACTGCACCCGTCTGCGGATCAACTCGACGAAAAAAACAGCTGCGAAATCCTTCATGACACGCAGCCCCGCCGATTTGATGAACTTTCACCAGAATCGTATCCGCATCGCAGTCAAAGTAGAGAGCCTTCAGTTCCTGAACGTTCCCGCTTTCTTCGCCCTTCCGCCATAATTTTTTACGGCTGCGGCTGTAATAACAAACGCGTCCCGTTCGAAGCGTCTCTTCGTAAGACTCCTGATTCATCCAGGCCATCATCAGGACATCACCTGTTTCGGAGTCCTGAGCAATCGCCGGAATGAGCGCTGTTTTCGCAAAATCTGGTCCTGCATTTTCAGACATATCACTACACACATCAGTTTTCATAATTCAGCAGGCCGGGGAAACCAGGCAAGTCCCCGCTTCTGCTCTGCATTCGGGACAAGTGCCCGGTCACGCTTTTTAACGCCTGAAGCTGAGCTGCATACCGTATCAGTGAATGAACAAAGACTCCAGCGGATCGGTTCGAGTGTCACGCGGATGACACGAATTTCCGAGGATACGGACAGACTTGCGGCTTGTTTTGGGTCCGATTTCTCAGGATTCGAAAATTTGGATCAATCGTTTAAGGGCGACCGAAACACCAATCACCACGACAGACGGGAGGGCGAAGCTCCCGCTGAGCCGAGAAAAGCAGACGGGAGGGCGAAGCTCCCGCTGAGCCGGGAATAGCAAATGGGAGGGCGAAGCTCCTGCTGAGCCGGGAAAAGCAAATGGGAGGGCGAAGCTACTGCTGAGCCGGCAATAGCAGACGGGAGGGCGAAGCTCCCGCTGAGCCGGGAATAGCAAATGGGAGGGCGAAGCTCCTGCTGAGCCGGGAAAAGCAAATGGGAGGGCGAAGCTCCCGCTGAGCCGGCAATAGCAGACGGGAGGGCGAAGCTCCCGCTGAGCCGGCAATAGCAAATGGGAGGGCGAAGCTCCCGCTGAGCCGGCAATAGCAAATGGGAGGGCGAAGCTCCCGCTGAGCCGGGAAAAGCTCGGCTCGGCAGGAGCCTCGCCCTCCCGATAAAGAATAGCGAGGCTCGGCAGGAGCCTTGCCCTCCCGATAAAGAAAAGCTCGGCTCGGCAGGAGCCTCGCCCTAGACAGCGGCAAAGTTGGGGTTGCGTTGCGATGTTGATCAGGTGAGATTTGTTTACGGTATTTGAGGGGAAAAGGCGAGTCTTCGTTGAGCCTGGACGGAGACTGG
>JALHMY010000123.1 GCA_022843805.1 Fuerstiella sp. | reverse complement strand
GCCCAATGGCGTGGACTTAAGCATCGTGCGGGCTTCCATAGTCGTTTTTCGCTCTGCGAAAAAACGCGAAAACGCTACTTTCGCGGAGCGAAAGGCGACACTAAGTCCGCGCCATTGGGTCTGAGGTCGGCATTGAGTCCACTGTGCCAGGAACGTCGGTTTGAAATCAGGAGTTGTTTGAAATCAGGAATCGCAGTTCGTCACTCGGAGAGTGACTGGTACTTTGAAGTGCAGCCAATTGCACGGCGAGTGCAACTGGGGGGCGAATCGTGCTTGCCAGCCTTCAAAGGAGTCGACTGGCGAACCGATGCTGTGTAGCGTATGATGGATCTTGCGTGCAGGATAGTAGAATCGCCGAGTCCACTTTGCAAGACCAAATTCCATTATAGTGGAAATCCTCGCGAGAATAATTCCATACGGAAATGCCAGTGAAAAAGAAAACCGAACTCAGCGAACGTTCCACGGCTTCGGCTGAAGATGTCAGTCGTCATGTGTGTACTCGAATTCATGACCTGAGGCGGCAGCGAGGATGGTCCCTGGACGTGCTTTCGCAGCTTTCAGGTGTCAGCCGTTCCATGCTGAGTCAGATTGAACGTAATCAGGCAAATCCCACTCTGGCAGTGACAGTAAAAATCGCGAGTGCGCTTGGGCTGTCCGTTGCCGAGCTGGTGGAGCAGGCGCCGACCGTGCACAACATTGAAGTCATACGGGCCGAAGATCGTTCTCATATTTTCCGATCGGACGAAAACTGTTCCATCAGAACGTTGTCTCCTCTGCATCTTGAAAAGGACGTGGAATTTTATGAAGTGCTGATCAATCCGGGCGGATCCCTCCGTTCGGCCGCACATTTTGAGGGAACTCGTGAATTCCTCACAGTTCAAAAGGGCAAAGTCACGGTCGTTTCTGATACGGAAACCACAGAGCTGAACCGTGGAGATTCGGCGTCGTACCGGGCGGACGTGACACATGAAATCGCAAATTCTTCACGGACAGATGCTCTGGTGTTTCTGGTTGTGATCTATCAGTAGTAGACTGCGGGCATCGTCACCGGCTGGAAAAAAGCCTGATGAGTACCCACAATGCGTGTCTCCCGCATCGAAAAATGGAAAAAAATCGATCATGATTTCTCAGGTACCTCAGTCATTCAGTGAATCACGGACTTCGTCAGACTCCGCAGAAGCGGGTGCGAGCGCATCGGGTTCCGAAATTCCGGCAGCTCCTGTCAGCGTGGTTCTTGCACGTTACGGAAATGTGCCACAGGTTGCCCGGTTTGTGTCACCAGAATCGTCACTGACTCGCGGCATGCTGGTTGTTGCGGAAACAGACCGAGGGCAGGAAATCGCCACGGTTCTGGATACGATTGCGGTTCGCGGAGATGAAGCACACACAGGCACAATCGTTCGCCGTGCAACGGACCAGGACCTTCTGCAGGCAAAGAGTCTGACAGTATCAGCAAATCAGCAGTTTGCTGACTGGGCTCGCCGAGTCAGCGAGTGGAAGCTGGAGCTGGAGCTGATTGACCTGGAAAGAACGCTCGACGACAGGCTCATTCTGTATGTCCTGAACGACCGTGGCGCGGAAACAACTCGTCTGGCACTGCTGACAGCGGCCAATGGACTGGGAATCGTTCATGTTCAGCCGGTTTCCGCAGAAGGTATCATTTCTGCGTCCGGCGGCGGATGTGGGTCATCATGCGGCTGCAGCACTCACTAGATCAAACCGATTTGCGATGCGGTTTTGTACGCAGCCGATTCGTCAGATAACGGTCAATTCCCGGAACCACTTCTTCTGTTTCGTCTCCTGTAACTCCTGCCTTCAAAAGCCATTGAACAGTAATGACACAAATCGAATCCTTTGAATCTCGTCTGCCGACATCCTCACCATCACCCGAAGCGGTCTTCGAAGCGCTGGAAGCGACACTGACGGAAAACAGCGACTTTCACCGGCTCTTCGATGTACGGCTGATGAAAGTTCGTCAGCAGATGAACCTTCCAGTCACTCAGCCTACATCGCTGTCAAATGTACCGCGGGATCAGGAGACCCGGTTCCGTGAAGCCTATGTCAGCACGGCGAGGGACATTGGTACCATGTTTCTGAAGTCTGGTCGTCTGCCGGATGCATGGGCCTATTTTCGCACGATCGGCGAACCGGAACCGGTGCGAGAAGCCCTGGAAAAAATCTCCATCCCGGCTGAATCCAGTGCAGAATTTGATGAAATCATGAATCTGGCGCTGTACGAAGGCGCACATGTTGTCCGCGGACTCCAGTTTCTTCTCAAAACTCACGGCACCTGCAACACCATCACAGCGATGAGCCAGCTGATGCAGCAGATGTCACCTGCAGAGCGTCGGGGAGCGGCCGCGATCATGGTCAGGCATCTGTACACCGATCTGCAGTATTCTGTAAGACGCGATGTCGAATCCCGAGAACCTGGGACGAACCCTCCCGAATCGATACGTGAACTCATTGCCGGACGGGACTTTTTATTCGCGGACGGCAACTATCACATTGATGTTTCGCACCTGCATGCTGTCGCGGGGTTTGCGAGAAATCTGAGCCCCGGAGACCCGGAACTGGCTCAGGCCGTGGAACTCTGCGAATACGGCAGGAAACTCAGTTCACAGCTGCAATATCCTGGCGACGTACCGTTCGACCGATACTATGAAGCCAGTCACCATTTCCTGAAGGCGCTGAACGGTCAGGATCAGGATCAGGCGATTGCGTACTTTACCGAAAGGCTGCGCAGCGAACCGGATCTTCCGGATCAGAAACTGATCGCCTTTGTACTGGTCGATCTGGCTCAGCGAATCGATCGGGTTGCAGAAGTGCTGCCAGCTGCCGCTGAATTCCTGGGACGGCTGGAAGATCCAAACGGATTTTCGTTTATCGCATCCTGCCTGAGGGCTGGCTGTAATGATCTGCTTCGAAAAACGGCCCGTGAAAACGATGACATTATCGCCATGGCGACTGCCCTGCTGGCACAGACTGATCAGAAGTAAAGCAGCACAGTCGCACGGTTCAGTCGACGGTGGCCGTTGTCTGAGGCGAGCGGCAAGATTGCATTTACCGGGAGGGCGAGGCTCCCGCCGAGCTTTTCACGGCTCAGCAGGAGCTTCGCCCTCCCATCTGCTCTTCTCGGCTCAGCAGGAGCTTCGCCCTCCCATCTGCTCTTCTCGGCTCAGCAGGAGCTTCGCCCTCCCATCTGCCGCGATCATTGGTATGTTTTCAACTGCCGCTCGCCTAACAACCTGCAGTGACTGTCCTGGAGCTCGGCGCCAGGCTTTCGCTCAGGCAGCGACAGGGTGTTTCACAGGCTGACTACCATTCTGAAACGACCACAATGTCATTGCGGAAAGAACTCGATCAGCCACTTCCATTGCCTGCACAGCATCGGCAGACGAAACAACAGGGCGGCGACGCTGTCTGATGCTGTCCACGAAATCCCGCAATTCCATTGTCAGGGCATCTTCAGACGAGGCCTGAACTTCCTGATGCAGCATCCAGCTGCCGAACACATGATCTTTCAGGCTCATGGGATTGGACGCGGATGCAGTGATTTCGTGAATCAGCCGGGGGTTCAGCTGAAAGGCGAGTCGTGGTTTCCATGATGAAACCCGCCGAGTCTGCAGGTCTGCCTGCAGATAACCATTGCGTCCCCAAACCTGAATGGTACGTTCAACAGTGGGGTTCATTCGGCTGGCGGTGAGATCCACAATCACACCTGTGGAAGTTTTCAGCCGGGCCATCGCCATGTCTTCGTGCGGCCCAATCGTGATGGCGCCGAACGAATCGACAGATTCCACATGGCCACCTGTAAGTGCCAGCACGAGGTCAATATCGTGGATCATCAGGTCATGGACGACACCGATATCGGTCGAGCGAAACGTGTAAGGGCTCACTCGCTGGCAGCGTATATACATTGGCCCATCACAGCGGTTTCTCAGCATTCGAAACGCCGGGTTAAAGCGTTCGATATGGCCGACCTGCAGCATTGTCTTTCGAAAGCTCGCAAGCCGATGAAGTCGTTCGGCGTCCTGCAGACTGGCTGCAAGTGGCTTCTCGATCATCAGAGGAATGCCGGCGGTCAGCAGCGGAGCAGCCACATCGTGATGATAAACTGTTGGAACGGCCACAACGGCCGCATCAACAAGTCCTGTCAGCTGCCCGGGATCCGAAAACCATCGAGTTCCGTGCTGAGTGGCAACCTGCTGCCCCTGCTCCGGGCGTGCATCCACGACCCCGACGAGCTCCACATCGTCAAAGCTGGCCAGAATTCGGGCATGGTGCCGTCCAAGAGCGCCAACTCCAATGACTGCCATCCGTAGTTTGTTCATGCCGCCTTGCGTTCTTCGCTTGAATGAGTTGAGGATTCTGCCGCCGGTTTATTACGCACCGCTTCACGAGCCCGCCCGAGCTTTCCGTTTCGCTGGTTTTCGATGAAATTCAGCAGCATCGAAAGTTCCATGGGCATCACGCCCTGGAGTTGTTCATGGAAATAATCCTGAACCTCCCCGAGAGGCCTGTTTTTGCGGTAAATCAGACGAAACGCTTCCCGAACCAGTTCAATTGATGTTTCACTGATTCCGGCACGACGCATTCCGACAATATTGATTGTCTTCAGAGTCGGGTTGTCGCTTCCTGCCGCCAGCATGAATGGAGGAATATCGTGAGGGACGCGACAACCACCACTGACAAAGCTCAGCCGGCCCAGCGTGGAGAAATGGTGGACGACCGAGTTGCCGGACACAATGGCATTGTCATGTACGTGAACATGGCCACCCAGAAGAACCCCGTTGACCAGAATCACATGGTTATAAATTCTGCAGTTATGAGCAATATGGCTGTTGGCCATAAACATGTTGTGATTACCGATTCGAGTGACACCATCTTCTTTTTCCGCACCACGGTTAACGGTCACACCTTCCCGAAAGATGTTGTTGTCACCAATCAGAATCAGAGTGTCTGATTCCTGGTAACTGACATCCTGAGGATCCCCGCCAATCACGCAGCCAGGCCAGAATCGATTCCCTGCGCCGATCGTTGTGTTGCCCATCAGTACCACATGGCTGTGAAGGACAGTGCCTTCGCCGATTGATACTCCGGGACCAACCACACAAAACGGACCTATCACGACGCCAGGGGCGATCACAGCGTCTGAATCAACCTGAGACAACGGAGAAATCCGCGGTTCCATAAATACATCCCAGTCCAGTTAAATCTTCGCCCGATTGTCGACAGTGCCGCTGACCCACATTCGAATTCATCCGGCAGTCTGCATCCACGCCAATTACAGCGTACCTGCAGATTCCGCCCTTCGGCCTGCTAAGCAGCCCTGTTCCCGGTAATCCCCCGCCCTGACATCATCGACACAATCGAAGCCATCACATGATTCAGCCTGTGCCCTGTTTTCTTTGCAATCACCTGAGCGACAAATGGTGAGCCACAAAGAGCCAGATCGCCTATACAGTCCAGTATTTTGTGCCGCACAGGTTCGTCCGGCCATCGCAGTTCGTTGTCTGTAATCGTCCCGTCATTGTTGAAGACAACAATATCCCGTGACGTCAGATGACGACCAAACCCCATGCGCCGCAGCAGTTCAATCTCATCTTCCTGAATAAACGTTCTCGCGCCAGCGATCTCCTGCATAAACTCGTCAGGTGTCAGTGAAACGGTAAACGAGCAGACAGGAACGGGTGAATGAGTGCCGTAATCCAGCTGATAGCAGATGGAACTCACCGGCTGATGCAGCGGAGTCACCTCAATTCGTTCGCCCCCGTCACCAGCAGCGGCATGAGCTTCCCGGATTCGACAAAGGCGTCGCATGGCAGACTGTTTATCAATTCCGGTCTCCAGAATTGCTTCGCAGAATGGAAGGCAGGATCCGTCCATTGCGGGCACTTCAGGACCATCAATTTCCACTACACAGTTGTCAATCGCAAGCCCGCACAAAGCGGCCATCAGATGTTCAACAGTCTCGACTTTGGCTCCATTTGCAGCCAATACTGTTCGCCTTGCTGCAGATGCAACGTTCTCGACAGTTGCGAGTACCTCGGGTCGACCGGACAGATCCGTTCTTCTGAAGATGACTCCTGAGTTCTCAGAACCCGGAAGCAGCTGAACATTCGCATTCACACCGTGAAACAACCCTGCTCCAGACAGCTTCACAACCCCGGCCAGCGTGCATTGAACAGCATCCGGCGCTTTGCGAAAAGGCAGCAGTTTGCCTTCCTGTTCAAGGACCTTTTGTTGCTGCATTTTCGAGAACTCCCGGCCTCATGGAAACTGGGTTCAATTCACCATACTCCGCTGTCATGCAGCCAGGTCCGCAGCAACAGCTTCGTTCAGGGAGAATCCGGCAGTGGAAACACTCAGAAGTTTCCACTGCCCGAATCGATTCTCCGGTGAGCTGCCCGAACGCCAGATACCTCAAAGGCCTGCCAGCCGGACAGCCAGTCCAAATTACTTGTTGACCGTGTTGCTGACCGGACGAACTGCCTGGGCAGCACCAGCTGCACTACCGCCTGTCTTGGCATATTCCTTGTTCAGATATCCAAGAACCACGTCCGTGATATCATCGCTGGTGCGATGGAATACAACCTGCTTGTTCATCCGCTGAACAGCCTCTGCAGGTGGAGTATTTTCATCAATGTCCTTGCGATCAAATCTCATAACAACGGTGTACTTGGCATAGTCTGCATACAGTGATACAGCCTTGGTCGTGTCAGAATAGATCACTTTGAACATTTCGGATTCACGACGAGCAAGTTTCCGCTGAGTTGCAGCGCGGAACGCTTCGAAGTCCGACTTGTGCTGCAGCAGAGTCTTTTCTGCCTGTTCAAACTGAGGGCTGCCGGGCGTAAACTTCTGTTCGTTCAGTTCAGCCTGAACCTTCTGCATCTTTTCGATCATGATCTTCGCATCGGCATCGCTCTTTTCGATTTCCGCCTGCAAAGCATTGCGAAGGTCTTCAAACTTCTTGTAGCCCTGGAAGACTTCGGCCATGTCAATCAAACCGACCCGGTGAGGGATATCGGCTTTGGGTGCAGCAGCAGCAGCTGGTGCATTCTGTGCCATGACGGGAGAAGCAGCAGCAATCGTACAGGCTGCCAGCAGGGACAATACGAATTTCTTCACGGTGAGGGCACTCCTTTGCCAGTTTGAAGCCCCGTTTCCGTGGGGCGAAATCTCAGTGACAAACTGCCGAAACTTTTTGAAGGCCTCATTTCCTGAGGACCATTCTGATGGTCGTTTGCGGTCTGCGGCAGCCGAATTTCCGTGCTTTGTCGCAAAGACGGCGTCTCTGGTCAAGGTGAGTGCAATATCTTCAGAAGAAATTCAGGATTCGTGGCATGACGGAGAATACCGTTCCGGCAAAACCTGCCGCATGCGAAATTCGATCTCGCGGAAGAGCAGCAATCTGTGCTATTTTTCTCATGAAATCGGCGGATTCTTCCTGCCGGTCACACCATTCTGCTCGTCCACATCCCTCGGCGCAGACACCGACCTGGTGAAGAAGCACTGCTCGGGCGAGTTCCGGATGTCACGTTTCTGCAACGGAGTCATGGATGACCTGGTACTCAGAATCTTTCAGCACTTTTCGCTGCGTTTGTGCTCATTCATACAATACTTCACGGTTTTTGCTGCCCTTGCTCCTGCTTTTACTGCAGTTCCTGTCGGCGGCCGCCGGCCAAATGCCCTCAGAGGAGACCCCGGCTCCGAATCCCGCATCGCTCACAACCCGACGATCACCGGACGTCAGCGAGGAAAACGAGCCCCCGAAATTGGACGCTGTCAGCCTGCGGCCCGAAGATAAATCTGCACAGCCGTTCAGTAATCTGCCCGTTCAGCGAACCTCTGACGTCTCTGCTGATGTGACGCTGAACGACGTCTGCTGTGTTGGGCCGGACTGCTGGGCCGTTGGCGAACGCGGAGTTATTGTCAAATCGTCGGATGGCGGTCGAACATGGTCTTCCGGCCTGCTGCCATTTGAATGCAGTCTGCAAACTGTCTGTTTTCTCACGAATAAACTGGGCTGGGTTGCCGGAACTCGTTTCGGCGCGTCGGGTAACCGTCGAAATCTTGCCGTGCTGCTGCAGACACGCGATGGTGGTGATACATGGTCGAACATCGTTGAGGACCCAACTCTGGTCCGCAAATCAATTAATGAGGGTGTATCAACGTCGGGCGTCGCTGTCTCTGAACTGACCGGTATCCTGAAGCTTTCATTTTTTGGACTTGAAGACGGGGTCGCCATTTCGCTGCCGACTCCCCGCTTGAACAATGCCACTCTGCTGCGTACGGGTGACGGAGGCCGGACATGGTCTCCTTTTTCAGTGGATGTGCCGGACGTTCGTTTCACGACCGGCGCATTTTTGAGCTCAACAGACGGAGTCGTGGGTGGAGAACAGATGGCGCACGCGGCGGTTGTCTCGGAGCAGGCGGTTGTTATTGGCCGCCCGGTCCCGTCCCTGAAAAGGATTCGGGGAATCTCAGTCAGTGCCGATGGTGAAGGCTGGATCGTGGGAGATGGCGGCTTCCTCCTGTCTACTACAAACTCCGGTGTAACGTGGAAAACGGTTGATACTCAAACCATTCCTCGCATTGATCAGCTCGCAGATTTTCGAACAGTGGCCCAAAGCGGTCCCATCGTTTTGATCGCGGGTGCTCCCGGCAGTTGCATGCTGCGATCAGCCGACCGGGGATTGAGCTGGAAAGTGATACCGACAGACTGTGCCGGGGAAATTCGGCGTCTGGCATTTGTTGATGCAAACACTGCGATTGCGCTCGGATCACTTGGCACAATCATACGTTCAGACGATGCAGGTCAGACATGGAGTTCAGTGCGTTCTGAATCACATCGTGCGGGCCTGCTGATCTTTGCGACGGAACTCGAAAAATCACCATGGGAACTGGTCACGGCGATATCGGGAAACGCCGGAGTTCGTACGATCACGGCACAGCTGTCACCCGAGCTCAATCCTGCTCACGCATCAGGGAACAACGGTATCTCAGAAACTCAGAAGGAACTGACTGCATTGCAGGTCATGTCGCAACTGGGTGCAAACACGATTGGTGCCGAATGGCTCTTTCCCAGAAATCGCCCCAATCATGTCAAGTCCCAGTCACTGCTGATTGAGGAATGGAATCGTCAGACTGATGGTGATTTGCGACGCATTCTTCCTCTCAGGATGGCCCGACTTATTCGCATGTGGAGACCTTCAGTCGTCGTTGTGCACTCTTCTTCCGACGAAGATGCTGTTGCCCAACTCACCGCTGAGATATTGCCGGAAGCAATGAGAATCGCAGCAGAGGAGAATGCCGGTGGCTCGCGTCTGGACTCCCTGATGCTTAAGCCATGGACGGTCGACAGGGTTGTTGTACGCTGTATGTCCGACAGGACAACACCACTGACATTCCGCCGTACCGACCTTTTGGATTCCTGCCGAACGACCATCGGGCTGATGCTGGGGCGTTTACTGCCACAACTCCAGTATAATTCAGAAGTCTACGGTTCAGATTCGACTGTGGAACTCCGTGAAAAATCCTGCTACGAACTCCTCGGAACTGGTCCGGAAACAACAACACCGGCCCATCTGATGTTCGGACTGTCGAGACCACTGAACAGTGACGCTCGGCGTAACGTACCGAAGTACGACTCGGAAGATCTTCAGAATCTGAAGCAGCTGGCGAAGAATGCGGAACTGCAGAATTCCGCGTTACTCGGTCATATGCGACTCAGACAAACTCAGAATTCGCTGATTGCCGAACTGGAATCGCTGGGTGAAGGATTGCCTCCGCTGCTTGCTCTGGAGCAACTGCATGAACTGGCGGAACAGAACTGGCGAGCGAACGAGATCGATGCGTTTCTGGCAGTGCTCCAGGAAATTATTCGCCGAACCCCATCGGCACCGGAAGCCTATGCGGCTGCCGAGAAACTTTTCCTCTACTATTCGTCGCAGGAGATACGACACTATCGTATCGAACAGATTCAGAAACGGACGAATCGGAAGGGGAACGTCGTAAGAGCCGGGTTGCCCGGAATTCCCGGAATTCCGCAGGCCGTCGATTCTCCGTTACCGGCCGCTGCAACGGGATTTGGTTCGCCAGGGTATCCAGGGACCGCGGGTGTTGAACCCGGTATTCCGCAAGCCGTCACTCCGAAAGTCGAACAGGCCACACTTGTCACATTCGGTCAGACTTCCGGTCAGGCACAGTCATTGATGCAGCAATGGGACATGCAGGCTGAAAAGTCACTGCAGTTGCTGAAGCTCGCGAGCGCAGAAGGTGTCTCCGCTGAAGTTCTGGTTCGACAGGCAGCCAATGAACGGCTGGCAGGTCGCATGGGAGAATACAGTGCACTCCTTGCAGAAGCTGCTGGTCGAAAGGAGGCGTTCTCACTTTATGCAACCGCAGAATCACAGAGTGTTCATGGTTCCATCACACCCGCAATCCATATTGCAAGCGCTCAAAAGGTGATTCGGCGTCCGTATCTTGATGCTGAACTGACTGATCTGTGCTGGGAGAATGCGACCGAGATTTTTCTGACATCGGACCAAATGGCATCAGCAGACGCAGAGGCCCGCAGCCTGATCCTGCTGGCATGGGACGATGAGTTCCTTTACCTCGCCGGGCGAATGGAACATTCAGCCTCAGGTCCGGTGCCGGAGGAAACGGCATTGAATCGTCGGCACGACGAAAATCACGGCGCACGTGATCGCTTTGAGGTGCATTTGGATACGGACCGAGATTTCTCGACGGCTTTTGAGCTGTGTGTCGACCAGACCGGACGTACCAGTGAATCGTGCTGTCGGATGAAGAACTGGAATCCGGAATGGTATGTGGCGACCAAAACTGATTCTCAGGTCTGGCGTTTTGAAATGGCAATTCCCGTCGCCGCGATGACACAGACACCGCCTCGGGCAGGTGACCTGTGGTCCGTGCGCATGCAGCGGATAATTCCAGGTCACCTGTTGCATTCGCTGAATGTCGAGCCTTCTGTTCAGCCGGCAGAGTCAGGCTCTGCGGAGACTGCGTCCTCCGGCAGGGACGGGCGAGGCATGCTGCGATTCATCCGCTCTCAGCCACGAAATCAAAAGTAACGCGACTGTTTGTACCGGTGCATTCGACGGAATAATCGGCAGAATCGACAAACTCCTCCAAAATTCGCCCTTTTAAGGAGGCTGCCATTCGATTGTTGGCAGGCCTTCGATTTTCGCCTCGATAAGAACGGTCGATAAACCAGTTCTGCCGAATTGTGTATCGTCCGGGTGTGACTTCTGATCCTGGAATACTCAGCGCAGATCGAGTCATCGCAGATTAGTTTGAAATTCACCACGCTGCAGCAACCTTGTGCCGCCAAGAATTTTGCCTCATGCAAGCTGCTGAAAAACCAGGACAGCTGGGATTCAAGACGGTTCAGGCCATGGATCGACTGGCCGACGTACGTGCTTCCATTTGCCTTGAATGCGGAATGCCGGTCGCCGCTCAGTTACTGGATCTGGCCAGACTTGACCTGCTTGTACTGACTGATCGTCCTCTGAGATTTGGCACAACTTTGCAGGTTGTCATCTTCTGCAATCTGGTCAACGGTGTCTCTTACCACAAGGCAGTCGTACATTTCTGCCGTGCCACCCACCGCGGCTGGGAAATTGGCGCATTTCTGATACAGCCGATTCCGGAATTCCTTTCGGGACGGGTTGTTGATGATATGAGGGGACAACTGCGATACGAATGCGACTGGAAAGCATGGATCCTCTGGGATAAAAGTGGTCGACTGGATTCAGTCCGAGTCATCAGTTATTCCATTGGTGGAATGCGACTGATGTTAGATCGAAGTGCTGAATCAGGGACAGAATTTTCACTATTCTGTTCGGCCGGTAACCGCGATCAGTCGGCGATTCGGGGAA
Organism: Fuerstiella sp.; assembly: GCA_022843805.1. GTDB lineage: Bacteria > Planctomycetota > Planctomycetia > Planctomycetales > Planctomycetaceae > F1-80-MAGs062. The sequence goes on along the minus strand of JALHMY010000123.1, from coordinate 13,608 downwards.
AGGTACGCTGGAGTCGAAGCGGCGAAGACGGATGGCTGACAGGCTGCGCTGTTGCAGGCCAGCGCGGTCGTGATCTGCCTCGTATGTTTGGCAATCTGACCGCCATTCATATTGAGCAGACCGAAACGTCTCTGCTGCTGAATACCGGCGAATCGCCCGAGATGCTGCTCAGCAAAATGGCGGAGCCGGAACGGTTCCTTCCGGCCAGCCATTAGTGGTTCTAGGCGAGCGGCCCTTAAAAACATACCAATTCATCGCGGCAGCCGGGAGGGCGAAGCTCCTGCCGAGCCGAACACACCGGGAGGGCGAGGCTCCTGCCGAGCCGAACGCACCGGGAGGGCGAGGCTCCTGCCGAGCCAAACACACCGGGAGGGCGAGGCTCCTGCCGAGCCGAACGCACACGGGAGGGCGAGGCTCCTGCCGAGCCGAACACACACGGGAGGGCGAGGCTCCTGCCGAGCCGAACGCACACGGGAGGGCGAGGCTCCTGCCGAGCCGAACACACCGGGAGGGCAAGGCTCCTGCCGAGCCGAACGCACCGGGAGGGCAAGGCTCCTGCCGAGCCGAACACACCGGGAGGGCAAGGCTCCTGCCGAGCAGAACGCACCGGGAGGGCGCGGCTCCTGCCGAGCCGAACACACACGGGAGGGCGAGGCTCCTGCCGAGCCGAAAGAGCTCGGCTCGGCGGGAGCCTCGCCCTCCCGAGAAAAGCTCGGCGGGAGCCTCGCCCTCCCGGGAAAAGCTCGGCGGGAGCATCGCCCTCCCGGTTAATACAATTTTGCCGGTCGCCAGTCGAGCATTTCTATCGGGAGTCGGAACCCTGACCGGGCGTCAGCAGCGAAGGATGAAAGCCGCGTCCCAGTGATGTCAGATCTCGCTGGAAGACGATGCGAGGCGGATTCTCCGTGCCGTCAATCATTGCCTCGAGTCTCGTATTCGGACCGCCCTGATCGAAGTGTCCGATTGCTTGAAATCGGTAAACGTCACCGCCCGTCGTAAGCCATGGGCCCAGCAGCTGCAGAGTTTCCAGATCGACAATGCCTTCGGCCAGCAGCCATGCCGGAGTAATTCGCCCCGACATGATTCCTTTGGATGCTCCGTCGGCAGACAGCTGTGGTCTTGCAGAAATGATTGCATCAGCGATCGATTCTGTCATTCCCGGAATGGCCAGCAGTACAGGTCGCGGTGCCTGGTTAATGTTGACTCGGCCATCCAGATATGCATCGTCCACCCACGTCAGCATTTGCTCGAGTGCCGGCATTTCTTCGAGAACACTGCCGCCTGACGCTGACCAGGGACTCTGCAGCGTCGTTGAAACACCGTCCACCTGAGCAGTAATTTCCGCGTCGAGCAGATCGTAAACGGATCGAAATGAGTAGGCTGCAACCTGAGTCAGGTCGAGTCCGGCACGGGTCACACTTCCCTCAATACCGCCGGTTACGGCCTTGCCCACAGCCGTTGCTGCATCCTTTTGATCAACCGTCAGGCTTTGAGTTGTCGCGGAACTGGCATTGATGTTGCCATAAAGTCGATAAGCCACAACAAACTGGGCACCATCTTCACCAAACTCCGGCTCAAGCGCATCGAACAGTTCTGTCATCAGCCCCTGATTCAGATTGACTCTTTCTGATCCATCCGGCTGAGTATTCACTTCCCGACTGGAAACGGTAAACAATTCCCGCCATCCGATATCCAGTATCCCGTCGGCGTTATCCCATGGAGCAGATGCGTCCCCATCATTCTCATTGGGGTCCAGAATTCCATTCCGATTTGCATCTTCTCCATAGAAAAGTTCGGGCGTGACGCCCTGAATTTTCAGCAGTTCATCAATCGAATCCATCGGACCATTTCGAGCCGAATAGGGCACCGCCAGTGCTTCATAGTCAGCAGTTTCCGCGCCGCCGACGCGGCGTTCGTTATCGGTGTCGATCCAGTCCAGAATGGCGCTGGCGATATCTTCAGTCATTCCCGGGACAAACGAGAGTGCAAGAAACGGGTCGGTCTCCTCATCATCGTCGTCAACAAATTCCATCAGCCGATTGATATTAAACCGAGCATTCTCGGTGATAAAGCCGAATCGAATGGTGCTTTCGAGGTTGGCATTGTCGTTTGGGACAACAATCGAAAATCTGACCTGAGATCTCGGTGCAGGCGCTTCGTCCAGACTGATTCCCTGAAAAACTGAAGGATCATGAAACAGGTCGATGGTCGGGTCAGCCTGTCTTTCCGCGATCTTCATCGCTGCATATTCAATCGCGGACTCCGCCAGCAGGCGGGCTTCAACATCGCGTCCGTGCATGACGGTCGCACTGTATTCCACCTGCATCGTGCCGGAAAACGTGTAAGCTGCCAGCGACAGCAGTGCAACCACAATCGTTACCACAACCAGAATGAATGCGGAACGACGGCTTTTGCGAACGTTCTTCATTTCAACGACAAATGCCGTTCGCCGGAATGCTGTCGCTCGGTCTTTGCAAGCCGTTTTCATAAAGCTGTCTCCGCGACATACGGTTTAGCAACGGGAATGTTCACAACCATTCGGTGCGTTGAGTCGGGAAGCCTGTATGGATCTTCTGTGTCCGAGTCGGACTGCGTCGAGCCTGAAGGGGCCAGCGTGGTGAGCGTGACTGTGATTTCAATGGCCGAAGGCATGAGATTCAGCTGAGTACTGTCCCATTCTGTTTGCCATGCAGTTCCATCAAAGTACTGAAAGCGAATACTGGTGACTTCTTTGGCGAAGATCTTTGCCGCCGACATCTGGCTCTGATCTTCGTTCTCGTCAATTGCCATACTAAGACCATAAAGATCGCCTGCCATACGAACCAGGCCTGCAGGTCCCTCTCCGCGCCCGGCGCCCTCTCGCGAAGCAATATCCGAAGACAATCCACCACTGCTTCTGTCTGCAGTGAAGTAGCGAATGATCATCAGGTCTCCGCTGCGATCAGAGAACGACTTGAGTTCCTGTGAAGTCACATAGTTCAGATCCTTGTCGGGACGACTGACGTACAGAAGCAGATCTGTTTCAGTGCCAACCAGACCATTCGAATACGCAGACATTGATTTCGCCGGATCGGCCGCAACCGGCTCTGCCGTTTCCTCGGTCGAGGACGACGAAGAACTGCTGCTCGATGATTCCTCAGTCGTCTCCTGTTCCTCAAATACGACCGAATGAATATCCCGTGTCATCTGACGAAGCAAAATGCGGGCAATCTGCATTCTTTCTATTTCGTCGTGACTATCCATCTGGAGATTAAAGTACAGGCTCATTGCGGAATACAGGGCTGCCATCAGCAATGTCAGCAGGCCAATGGAAATCATTGTTTCCATCAGTGTAAAGCCCGCCCTTATGCCAGACGCCTTTTCGTACTGACTGCTTTCGAATTCCTGCCGGCGATTCATTCTGATGACTCCGACAGAGCTGCATCAATGAACAACTGAGGATCCCGCAGATAGCGACTGAGCGAAAACGAACTGACTGTTTCGGCCCCCACAACATATTCAACAGAGACCGTCACTTTAAGAAGGCTGGCCGTACCCGTGTCTGAAGATTCCATGCTCCACTGCCAGATTCCGGACTGTTCGTTATCCGGAAACTCCTGATCTGTGACGGTCGCCAGTTCTTCGACTCCCGAAATCACCTCGGCCATTTTCGATTCACAGCGAATCACGGCTTCTGTTTGAAGTCGAGTCATCAGCTCGGAGCGTTTGCCAATTGAAAGCAGGTGCAGAATGGCGGTCAGGGAACCCAGAAAAATGGATACGGACAACAGCACTTCCAGGAGTGTCAGCCCGCTTCGAGCAGCCGGATGGCCATCATCCCCACGCCGTGCAACCTTATTGAGCATTTTCCGAAAAGGCTTCATGGATCTGCCTCCAGAAATACCGGAGTCAGACGGACCGATCCCGTAAGACCACGAACGGACAATTCCGACGTTCTTCCACTTTCATCCATTACCCGAAAAGTCTGGTCGCTTGCGCTGCCGTCGAAACGAAAGTAAATCGGGGCGGACCAGGTTTTAGTTCCAAGTTCTCCCGCATCCGGCAACGCGCCAAACCATGCTGGTTCAAGTCGTTCTGTCGCCACCTGTTCATCCTTCATCGAGCGGAGGAACAGCGTGTCTTCGAGTTCACCGGACAGTCGCATGTAGTCGGCCGTGTCCGTTTCGGAAGTGGTTGAGTTTGACGTGGCCGGCTCAATTTCCGTCGGCAGTACAACGAAAAAATGGCCGTTCATTTCGTAGCGGAACTGATAATCAATTCCGGAATCGATGGCATAGGTGCGGGCTTCGGACAGGATTTCCCGCACGGAATCAGCCGCTCGCAGTACCTGACTGTCCCTCATCCGATCGATCAGGTTCGGCATGGCAATTCCCGCCAGCACCACCAGCAAGCCGAGCACGATCAGCAGTTCCATCAGCGAGAAACCGCTGCGTGCTTTCAAGGCTCGCTGTGTGACTGGAGTCGGCATGTCAGGGCCATCGGAAATTGAGTTGTAGTTCAGGCATTACTTCGCCTGAGCAGTGGTCCAGTTGTTAATGTCATCGCCTGAACCACCATCATCCTGCTTATTTGGTCCCCATGACCAGATCGCAGGCGAGAGAGCATTGGGGATTTTACTGTGGCCTGAACCGTCCCATTCATACATCAGGACGTTGCCCCATGCATCCACTGGCGCTTCGGCATAATAGGGACGCAGTTTGCGTCCGCGAAAGTCCTGTGGCGTAATGAATTCCTGCCATGCTTCCTGACCGGAACCCACAAAGAAGGCAGCGTCATGATCTGTGGCGTACAGCATGGCCGTCTTTTCGGCCGACTTGACCGTTGCCATAGTCGCCTTTTCGTTGGCCGTCTGAGCAGTTCCAATCAGGTTTGGGACCACCATCGCGGCAATCACCAGAATAATGCCCAGCACAATCAACAGTTCAAGCAGAGTAAAACCCGCTCGATCGCGGCGGATGATTGTTCGGGAGCTGTGGGTGAGTTTTCTCATTTTCCTTTTTCCTGTATCAGGCCATCGATGACATGTTCAGCACTGGCAGCAGCAGAGCGGCGATCACGAACGTAACAATGACCGCCATCACCAGCAGCAACATGGGTTCTAACAGTCGAACCACCATATCGATTCGCCGACTTGTGCGTTTTTCCAGATTATCTGCCACATTAATTAAAACATTTTCAAGATTATTAGCTTCTTCGCCAACAGCAATCATCTCAACAAGTTCCCGGGAAAACTGTCCGCTGGCTCGCAGGGGAACGGCAAGTGACTGTCCGCTGCTGACATTGTCGGCCGCGTTGCCAATCGCTTCGGCAAGAACAACGTTTCCGCTGGCGTCTTTCGCGATTCTTAAAGACTGCAGGATCGGAACTCCGTTTCGAAGCAGAGTTCCCAGCATTCTACAAAAGCGAGCGACGGCAAGATTCTGAAGGATAGGGCCAAGCCCCGGCACCTTCAACTTGAAGCGATCCAGGTTACGGCTGCCTTCCTCAGTATTGAGATAGGCGACTAATCCCGCGACCGCAGCGACAATTACTGCCAGAATCACCAGCCACCATTGCTGTAACGTCTCGCTGATCGCCAGCAACGTGGTTGTGGCCCATGGCAAAGTGCCGGCAGCCTTCATGCGATCAAAAATCGCGGCAAAATTCGGAACGAACCAGACCATCATGACCGTAATAATTGCCGTTCCGACGGTCATGAGAAACAACGGGTAAACCATCGCCCCGGTGACCCGTCCTTTCAATTCCTCCTGATGGTCGTTGAAAGCAGCAATGCGAGCCAGAACTTCCTCGAGAAACCCGCCTTCTTCCCCGGCCTTCACCATACTGACCGTCAGATAGTTAAACGCTTTGGGATGTCGCCTCATGGCATCGTTCAGACGACTTCCGTCCGCGACCTGTTCACGCACATCCTGAATCACATACTTCAGTGCAGGACTGGATGTCTGATCCTCCAGCAGCTGCAGGGACCTCAGCAGAGGTACACCGGATTTCAGCAGGTCCGCCAGCTGGTTATAAAACACCGTCAGAAAACGGGCGGCCACACGTCGTGAACCTGTTGCTGCCTGTTTCTTTGAGGCTTCTGACACCGTCACACGGATCGGAAACAGACTGCGACCTGCCAGAGCAGACAGCGCATCGCGTTCGCTGGCAGCGGAAAGTGATCCGCTGACCTGTCTGCCAGTGGCTTCGCGAGCCAGGTAGTCAAAATCGGGCATAGCTGTCCTGCAACCATCTATCCAATGATGTCACCGCGGGTGATGCGGACCACTTCGTCCACGCTGGTTACACCAGCCATGACCTGCTCCCACCCGCTGCTTCGCAATGTTGTCATTCCGGCCTTGAGCGCATAGTCACGAATGTCCGTGCTGCTTTTGCGTTCGGCACACATTCGCTGGATCATGGCATCTGTTCGCAGAAGTTCAAAGACACCAATTCGGCCACTGTATCCAGTGTCCCGACATTCGCGACAGCCTTTCGGCTCATACAGAAATTCGGGCAGAGGTTTTGGAAAGTCGATGGGAAGATCAATCTTCTCGACCGGTGTCTGTTGTTTACAGTGACTGCAAAGCCGCCGAACAAGCCGCTGAGCAAGAATTCCCTCGACCGTGCTGGCAACGAGATAAGGTTCGACGCCCATGTCGATCAGTCGAGTAAAAGCGCTGGGTGCATCATTGGTATGCAGCGTGCTGAATACCAGATGCCCGGTCAGCGACGCCTGGATGGCACTTTGAGCCGTTTCGCCGTCACGAATTTCCCCAATCAATACCACGTCAGGGTCATGTCGCAGAATACTGCGAAGTGCCGCGGCGAATGTCAGCCCAATTCGACTGTGTACCTGAATCTGGCTGATTCCATCCATGTGATATTCAACGGGGTCTTCCACCGTGATGATCTTGGTGGCAGGGTCCTTGATTTCGTTCAGCCCGCTGTACAGGGTGGTCGATTTACCGCTCCCGGTCGGACCAGTGACCAGAATGATGCCGTGAGGCAGATCGATCAGCTGACGAAAGATTTTCATGCATGTGGGCGGCATGCCCACGCTCTTCAGGTCAAATGACATCCGAGCCTTGTCGAGCAGTCGCATCACGACGCCTTCGCCGTGCAGCATCGGAATGATGGACACTCGGACGTCCACTTCACGACCCGAGACCCTCAGCTTGATTCGGCCGTCCTGTGGCAGTCGCTTTTCGGCAATATTCAGATGTGACATGATTTTCAGTCGAGTCACAATCGCCGAATAGAAATGGTAAATTTCCTGCGGAACCGGCTGAATTCGCAAAAGGCCGTCCATACGATATCGAACACGCAAACCGTTTTCCTGCGGTTCAATATGGATGTCGCTCGTCTGCTGTTTAACAGCCTCCATCAGGAGTTCGTTGACCAGACGGATGACTGAAGGTGCCTGTGCTCCCTCGGCCAGTTCCCCGAAATCTTCTTCGATCTCCTCCAGCAGCTCGATGCCTTCCTCGCTGCGGCGACGAACCAGCTGGTTAATCGTATCACCGCCCACACCAAGAAGCTCGTTGATGCGAGTGCCCAGTTCTCCGCTGCGGGTCAGGACAGGTTCGAGTTTCAGGCCGGTAACAGTACTCAGCTCATCGAGCCCCTCGATATTGAGAGGATCACCAGTCGCAATAACGACATGCCCGTTTTCGCGATACAGTGGCAGCAGCGAATGGCGGTAAATTGAAGAGGTGGGAAAGCGAGACAAAAGTTCCAGATCGATCTGAATGTCCTTCAAATCGACATACTTCATCCCCAGTTCGTCGGCGAGGGTATGCAGCACCTTGTCTTCGGTGATCATTCCCATCTTGATCAGCGCCTGATCGATGCGCAATCCGGCCTGTGTTTCGCGAGCCAGATTGATCTGCTCGCGAGTCACAAGACCTTCGTTCATCAGGAGTTGACCGAGTTCCATACTAAGCCTTTGTTGCAAAAACGGATGCTGCAAAGTCGGAATTTGCTGCCGAATCACGCGACCTGAGATGTCGCAACCTCAGTCCTCTGTCAGCGGCCGCCTCGACCACCAAAGCCCTGGAAACCACCACCGCCACTGCCGCCTCGACCGCCAAAGCCCTGGAAACCACCACTGCCGCCCCGGCCACCACCCTGGAATCCGCCGCCGGGAAAACCGCCACCAAATGAGGGCTGAGCTCCGCCAGTGTCGCCGCCACCACCCTGCATACGCTGACGCATGCGTTCCTGAATCATCTGCTGGAAGGCATCCTGTTGTTGTTGCCCGCCGCGATTCCGATCGGCATCCCCGCCTGGTGCAGAACCCCCTGGGGCTGTAGCCCCGGAACTCGTCGTCACTCTTGGGAACAGGGACGACAGTGACTGCTGAACCTGAGTTGGGTCGGCATTCTTCAGCTGCACTACTCTCACCGTGCGATTGGAAGATCGGGCAGCATCATCAAGACTTGTCACAAGCTGCTCAACCTGACTAAATAGCGATTCACTGCTGGAGATAATCAGGCTGCTGGTCTGTCGGTCAACGCCAACAGTCATCCGAACCGTGGAGGCTTCATTATTACGCCCACCGCCGCCTCCGCCACCTCCCATCAGCATGGCAAATGGGTTTCCCTGCTGCTGTCGTCCGGCAGCAACTTCCATGTAGGGCTTGAACACATCTCCCACGATTTTAGACACTTCATCAATATCAGCATGCAGGACTTCGATGGTTCGCGGCTGCATATCCTTCAGCGACTGTGGAATTTCATTGGAATCCAGTACCTTGAGAAACTGAGACACTTCGTCAACAACCGATTCAGGGCCGGTGATAAACAGGGAGTTTGACCGAACATCGGGGATGATTCGCAGCGTCTGAGGTGAATTGTTCAGGCCGGAAAGCCCCGTCAGACTTGAAACAGTGTCAGTCACCGGACGAAACATCCCGCCAAGGCTAAAGCCGGATGACGACGATGTCGTGTTTGAAACTGAGGCACTGGGAATCAGCTGCTCGATCATGGCAGCTGCTTCAGTCGCATCCGCTGACTGCAAATAGATGACGGTATACGTCGGGCGAAACGGAAGTGTCTGATGCAGAGTGTCCAGCAATTCTTCCATTCGATCCAGGGCAACCTGATCGTTGGAATTCAGGATCAGTTCGTCCCCCACAACAATCACATTGACCGCCTCAGCGTCAGCACTTTGTGAGTCAGCATTTTGTGAGTCAGCAGTATTTGTTTGGGGCTCCGTCCCGTTTTGGGGCTGAGACAAAGGAGCCGTCGAAGCAGCAGGAGTCTCGGGCTGGCCCGATTTATTCACATCTGACCTGCTGTTATCTTCAGTTTCAGTCTGCTGAGCATCAAAACTGGCTGGTACATAACTTCCGGTTCCCGCGAACCGCTCCCATTCCTCAGCATTGATTGGCCCGGTTTTCCCGCGACGACTGGTTTCATCAATGGCGTCAGCAGGCCGCTGACGTCGAGGCTGTCGCTGCTGCACGTCACCCTGCTGTGGCTGAGCCCGACGCGACGGCTGATCCTGATCTGGCTCTTCCTGATCAATTGCACCTGCCGGTGTTCTCAGTTCACGAATCGGATTCTGTTTGGGAGGAGTAATAATGCGAACCGCATTCGGCTCCGTGGCTTCCCAGTGCTGCTGCATCAGCTGAAGAAATTCACCGGCCGAGCGACCCTGCAGCGAATATCGCCGAGTATTCCCGCCGCTTGATGTGCGTGTTCCGGTGCCGTCCTCACCCAGCTGAGTCAGCACCGTTTTAATCTGTTCCAGCTGCGCGGCCGTACCTTTCACAATAATGCGGCGACCATACAGGTCTGTTTCTACAGTAGGAGCGGCTGCACCTTCACTGATGAACAAAGATTTCAACATTGCTGCAGCAGAAAGCGGGTCCATCTTCACCAGCGGAATGACAGCGACAGAACCGGCAGCACCTCCAACACCATTCAGCTGTCCAATCCATTCCCTCACCTGATCATGCTGCTTTTGAGTGCCCCAGATATGCAGGCGACCATCGCGGCGAGCATCATTCACCACGACACCCGGCATCATCGCGTCAATACTTTTTGCCACTTCCCCGGCGTCACTGCCCGTCAGCTGATAAGCCTGAAAATACGGACCGGAACTGCCCCGCGAATCAATCTTCCTTCCGTCTATTTCAGATACGTCGATGGCCTTCATGATTTCTTCCACCAGCACATGCTGCACCGGAGTGCCGGTCACAAAAATGCTGTTGGTTCGAGCATCCGAAGCCACCTGAAGCTGAGCGGCGGGCTGCTGTACCGGTGGCGTGGGTCCTCGCTGACGACTTTCCGTTGACGAGCTGACGTTGACTGCACCCTGACGCATACCGAACTGGGTCAGCAGCATGAATTCAGCCTCATCGGCAGTCAGATTCTTCACATAGTACGACTTGAAAATCTGATCAGGTTTCCTGAGCTTCATTGAGTTGTCAATGAAGGTGTTGATTCGTCGAAGGTTGGCACCGGCATCGCGAATGATCAGTGTCCCTGTCTGAGTGAATGCCGTCATTTTTCCCTGAGGTCGCCCCAGCAGCGCTTCCACTTCCTGCGCCATAATGCCAGCGTCCACACCCTGAATCGGCTTTTCAATTCGCACGATCTCGTTGTTGCCAATCTTGTCGAGTTCCGTGAGGGCAACGTCTGGAATCAGCTGCTCGGGAATTCCCTTATCCACGTTCACGCAAACCAGAAAACCGTCTTTGCGAACGAGCGCGAATCCGCGACGCTGCAGGTAACCGTTGATGATGTCGAGCGTTTCGTCCGCGGTATAGGTTTTGTTGTCGATATGGTTAAACGTGCCTGGCGGAATCACAGTCAGGTCCGCTGTGTAACCTGCTGAACGAGCAAAGTCTTCCAGAACCTGCTGCCATGGTGCATACTGAAAGTTAAAGGAGAACGTCTCCACTTTCTTTGTGCCATCCGACCCCTGAGCCGCGGAACCAAAACTGGAGACCGCGGTCGCCCCCGGAGGAGGCTCCACCGATCGAACGGCTGCTCCCGCTGGCGCACCCGCAACTGCGGTCGGCGAGCCGGGTGCCATCGGAGACGGCGTTTCTGCGGCGACAGCAGCAAGAGCAGCCTGCTTGTCCCAGTTCGTCTTCTGTTCGGGGGTCAGCACCGCAACGAACTTATTCTTCCATTCTTCCTCGAATTTCGCCTGTGCTTCCGGTGTTGCACTGAAACCCAGTTGCTGGGATGCGGCACGGCGTTCGTCATTCAGTTTGGAAATAGCGGCCTTCTGTTCGTCGGTCAGACCCAGGTCCGTCGCCACGCGGGCGTCATTCAAAGCACGAACACCCGCCGACTGAATATAAAGGCCCCGCAACGTCTTTTTCTGTGCATCCGTCAGCTGCTCAGCCGCTGAATCCTGAAATGCCGAACGGGCCTTCGCGACCGCCTGATTCATTTCCTCACGAATCTTTGATCGCTCTTCCTCGCTCTCCACCGCTGCCATGCGTTTCAAAAACGGGTCAAAAACCTCGCGACCGGGAGTAGCACCCTTCTGCAATTCTTCGAGCTTCTGGATCTGTGCTTCAGACAGTGCCAGCTGCTGACGAATCTCCTCACGCCGCAACAAGTCAAGCTCCCCGCCCGCTCCCCGCTGAGCATAGGCTGACGGACCTGATGACGTGATGATCAACATGACGACCAGAATCGCTGGAACACTGGCAAAACTAGGCTTTGGATTCATGATCAGGTGCTCATTCATAAACTCAGTCAGAAATCTGAACATGCGCACACATTAAGCACATTTGATTCAGTCATGTGCAGAATTCTGGAAACAGCAATATTCTGGAATCGGCAATTATTCCCGGTTCATGGGAGAATATGCGAGACAATTACTCACATCTGTGCGGTTTGAGTCAAATCCGGGTGCTGTAACAGCGAGAACAGGAAAACCACAACAGGCACTCACCATTCGATGAAACCCGGAAAAGCTCGAAAAGAGTCTTGGAAACCTGGAAAACAAATCGAAACTTTGCGGGTACCTTTGGGGTTTGATAGAGTTAGAAGACGCTTGCGAAAATTTTATTCGTGAACGTTTTGGTTGTATTACAAAAGTTCTGATGCACACAGACGAAGTACTGTTGGTTTATTCAGTACTTCGGGAGAATGGCAGTCATGGTCGTCAAAAAGGTCATTTGGATTTCGGGTATACTGGGCATTATGTCCATCCTGACCGTGACAGCCGATGCTCAGGACCGCGGCAGCTTTGGACGGGGAGATCGTGGCGACCGTGGAGAACGCTCCTTTGGGGGCGGCGAGGGCCGAAGTTTCGGTGATCGAGGCGGATTTGGTGGCGGCCCGGGCGGATTTGGTGGCCCGGGCGGATTTGGTGGCGGCCAGGGCGGTTTCGGCGGATCTGGCGGATTTGGTGGTGCTCCGGGCGGTTTCGGTGGACGTGGCGGGGCACCGGGAGGCTTTGGCGGTGGATCCCCTTGGGGCGGTCCGGGAGGCGGCGGTTCTCCGTGGGGTGGTGGAGGCGGATCGCCATGGGGCGGCGGTGGTCCACCGTGGGGCGGCGGTGGTTCACCATGGGGCGGAAGTCCCGGAGGTGAAGATCGGTCGAGTCGGTTTACGTCGATGCTCGACAGGAATGGAAACGGCAAAGTCGATCAGGAAGAGATTGACCAGATGCCATCCTTTTTCCGTGACATGATGCAGTCTCGCGGCGTTCAGCTAAAAGCAGGGATGTCTGTGGATGATTTCCGCACCTCAATGCGAGGGGGAGCTGGAGGCCCGGGCGGATTTAACAATCCGAATGATCCGAATTCTCCTACTGCTCAAAATCAGGTCGTCGTTCCAAAGCCTTACCGTCAGCAGGAACAGCCTCGAGTGACGGTGGACCTGCCTCCAAAATATAACGAACTGGATACCGATTTCGATGGGCAACTGGCATTTCATGAATGGCTGACATCGCGGCGGGACGACATTGAGGAATTTGATACGATTGACGTCGATATGGACGGATTTCTGATTCCGCAGGAGCTCCTGGATTATGACTCCGGTGCTGCAGCAAAGGCGCAGCCTGCAGGGCTCGCCGATATCCAGGTCGATCGGCTCGTGATTGTCGGTGCCAAAATTGCGCCGAATCAAAATGGTCAGGGGCCAAATGGTGCGGTTGGCGGCGACCCTCGGTCCCGTGGCAGCTGGAGTGGTGGCGGTGCTCCCGGCCAGGATGCGAACGCCACCGCTCAGCGATACTTCGGCATGATGGACCGCAATCAGAACGGCCGAATCGATATGGATGAATGGGACAATAGCCGGCGACTTCGACCTATGTTTGAACAGGCAGGCGTTCGAATTTCGGAAATGAGTCAGGACGAATTCATGCAGAACTACACGCGAGTTGCCAGTGCCAGCCAGCGTTAATGCCTGAGTTTTTACCGGGGGCCGAGTTTTCACCGGGAGGGCGAGGCTCCCGCCGAGCCGCGAGCCGAGCTTTTCACGGGAAGGCGAGGCTCCCGCCGAGCCGCGAGCCGAGCATATCACGGGAGGGCGAGGCTAGACAGCGGCAAAGTTGGGGTTGCGTTGCGATGTTGATCAGGTGAGATTTGTTTACGGTATTTGAGGGGAAAAGGCGAGTCTTCGTTGAGCCTGGACGGAGACTGGGAGATGTTCT
>JALHMY010000122.1:12080-25675 GCA_022843805.1 Fuerstiella sp. | reverse complement strand
GAAGCTGGGGGAGGTCGAGCGAGCGGCAGCGAGATCGGGAGGGGGTTGGTGAACTGCTGGGCGTGGGTGTTATTGGTACGGCGTTGAGTGCAACATGCGGCGAGCCCTCCCCCGGCCTTCGGCCGACCCCTCCCACTCCGCTTCGCTGCGTGGGAGGGGAGGTTATAGTGTGGGAGGGGAGGTTAATAAACCCTCCTCTCCCGGCGAAGCTGGGGGAGGTCGAGCGAGCGGCAGCGAGATCGGGAGGGGGCCGAACTGCGGGTTGCGGGTGTTGTTGGGACGGCGTTGAATGCAACATGCGGCGAGCCCTCCCCCGGCCTGACGGCCGACCCCTCCCACTTCGCTTCGCTGCGTGGGAGGGGAGGTTATTGCGTGGGAGGGGAGGTTATTGTGGGGAGGGGTCTGGTAAGTGCAGTCGGTTGCGTGAAGAGAGTTGAACCGCCAGGATCCGGCGAGTGTATTCGTCTTGCATCACCTGGGAATTCGTCGAGGACAGACATGTCGCCATTTGTTGCAGAGTTGCTTGGTACAACCATTCTGCTGTTGCTGGGGGACGGCGTTGTTGCCAACGTGGTGCTTGATAAAACAAAAGGCAGCGGAAGCGGGCTGATTGTGATTACGGCCGGCTGGGCGATGGCGGTCTTTGTCGGAATTGTCATCGCAGGACAATTCAGCGGCGCTCATCTGAACCCGGCCGTTACGCTCGGTCTTGCTGCGGCTGGTCGTTTTGAGTGGTCCGGTGTGGTGCCTTATCTGATTGCTCAGTTTGCCGGAGCAGCCATTGGTGCCACGCTGGTGTGGGCTCAGCATCGACTGCATTTTGCCGTCACCAATGACGCGGATGCAAAGCTGGCTGTCTTCTGCAACTCACCGGCAATTCCAGGCACCTTTGAGAATCTGCTCAGCGAAATTCTGGGGACGGGAGTTCTGGTTCTGGCGGTGCTCTATATGGCGGACCCGGAACATGGGCTCGGAGCAATCAATGCTCTTCCCGTGGCACTCGTCGTTTTTGCCGTAGGAGCGTGTCTTGGCGGAACAACTGGCTATGCCATCAATCCGGCACGTGATTTGAGTCCGAGAATCATGCACGCGCTGTTGCCGATTCCCGGTAAACGCGACAGTAACTGGGGTTATGCCTGGATCCCGGTCGTGGGACCGATTCTGGGTGCATTGCTGGCAGCCGGGATCTTTCTTTCGTGCGGAAATTCGCTGCCGATTAAGTCGTAGTGGGCAGTGGCTTTCAGGAGTCGCTGAATGAGACGGTTCGACTGACCTCAATTCAGCTCACGCTTCGATCAACCCTTCGCGAATGGCCCATCGGCACAGGTCGACTCGATCACTGGCACCGATTGCCCTCATGATTCGGTATTTGTGACTTTCAACTGCTTTTTCTGAGATAGCGAGAGCCTCAGCGACTTCGGATACTCGGCCACCTTCTGCGATTCGCAGAAGGACATCCCACTGGCGATCGGTCAGTTTTCGCAGCTGAGCACTGGCGGAGCATCGGAAACGGCCGTCGCTGCCCAGGCTAACTCTGCCCGAAAGGCATTCGGAGAGTACGGGCTTGCCGGCAGCGACCTGAATCAGCTGCTCGCTGATTGTTCTCATGAAGTCCTGACGAGACAGCAGACCTGAAACTCGATTGTTCACGACAAGATCCAGCTGGCGATCCGTCAGACCATCCGCAAACACCACAATCCTCGTCTCCCCCAGTCGGACGGCCAGTTCAGCAAACAAGTCGCGGAGATTTGCTGTCACGAGCCGTTCACCCACGAGAACCACTCGTGGACGCTGGCTTCGAATGGCCTGCAGCAATTCAGATGAAGAAGACGCTGTGCTTACGTTTCGGAAACCACCATAGGCGTTCAGGCACCAGGCAACGGATTCGCAGTTAACGCGATTCGAGTCAGCCACAATCGCATCAGCCGATTGCAGGTGGCTACTCATTACGGAGTCTGTGGGGCGATCAAGGGTGCTGGACACAGTAAGGGATTCCTTTCCCAAAATGAAGTCGGATTGTTGAATCTGAGGCTCCGCACCCGTTGCTGAGTGGGACTCCTCGATGGTGCGGTTTTTAGCGCGAGATGCGAAAATTTACAGAGAGGAGCTTCCCGCTGGGGTATTGCCCCCACCTAAGAGTCTTGTCTGCGAAGGCGTTACGGATGGAATCGCTGACCTGCTTGCAAGATCATCATGTACCCTTATAGTTCAGTTTTTGCTGTGTTTTCGTGAGGAAACAGCTGCAAAAGTCAGTTCTGACTATTGAATACAGGAATCCTGGAGTCACCACTGGTGTGCGAATCGATGTTGCGGGAGAGTCCCCTCGGTGAAGAAAAACATTCACCGCAGGAGGGAATGCTGCTGAAGCGAACGTATTGCCGTCGCGAGGGAAGGGGTCCTGCGTTGTTGCGTAACCAACATCACAAGAGGAGGTTTCGACTATGCACCTGACCATCAGACACAAGCGAATACTCCTGGCGTTTTGCGTCATGGCGCTCACTTCAGTCCACGGCTTGTTGCCTTTCCAGCTGCCCTTTCATGGGCTTGCTTATTCCGCTGAGCTGGGGGCCACAAAAATTGCATGGCATGGGTATGAGTCAGCGATTGAGCTCAGGAATCAGCACGTTCGAGTAGTTCTTTGTCCTGAGGTGGGTGGCCGGATTCTTGAGTATTCGCTTGATGGTAAGAACGTCCTGTTCGTTTCTGAAGAAGAAAAACAATGGCGCCCGGGGCAGCGTCCCGCGTCATCCGCCGGCCGTTTTGACATTGGTCCGGAGTTGGTGATACCTGCTCGCCCGGTCCTGTGGAGCGGCGAGTGGAAGGGAGAAATTACTGGTCCTCGACGTGCTCGGCTGACCAGTGGAGACGACCCTGCAACGGGCGTGCGTCTCGAACGGGAATTCGAGCTGCACGCAACTTCATCAAGGCTGCTCTGTCGGCAGACGATCACCAATATTTCCAAGCAGACTCGTGAGTGGTGCCACTGGAGCAGAACGTTTGCCGTAGGCCGTGGAATTTGCCTGATACCGCTCTCCGATCCCAGTCGATTTCCGAATTCATACGTTCAGTACGAAGAGGGATCACTGATCAACATGAAGCCTGAGGATCCAAAGATTCGGCGACGTGATGAGTTTTTGGAAATCTTTGGTACTCCTCGAAAGCCCAAACTCGGGTTTGACAGTTACGCCGGGATGATGGCGTACGTCGCCCCCAATGATTTGTTGTTCGTCAAACGATTTCCCACCTTTCCGGATCGTGTCTATAATGAGGCGGCAGGGTTAACGATATCGGTCTGGTACCCGGATGGAGACATGGTGGAACTGGAACCGATCGGTCCTCGTGAAAAACTGCCACCAGGAAGATCGGCCAGTTTTCTGGAGGAATGGTGGCTTGCACCGATGAAGTTCCCTGAGTCAGCCGATCAGCTGAATCTCGACGAGCTCCGTGCAATCTCGCGCGAGCTTCGGGCTCCGTAAGGCTTTGCTCGACAATATTCGTGATTGCTGAAGCAATGCGGAGTCTGTCGGATTTATTAGTCATAGTCGGGAACGGAAGCAGTGTCAGCGACAGGTTGGGAGTCTCCTGCTATATTGCTGTCGCGGCTTTCTTCAGGTAATTTCCTGCAGCAACTGGCGAGTTTCCAGAATCCCTCCTCAAAATATTCCTACCGAAGATCAGTGACAGGGTGCACTATGCGTATTCTTTTGATTTCAATTCTGACATTGCCATGTCTGACTGCTGTGTTTCAGAACGCGATGGGCGGTGACTGGCCGGCATGGCGAGGACCAGATCGGGATGATATCTCCACGGAGACTGGTTTGCTGAGCAGCTGGCCGGAAGGTGGACCGAAGCTTCTCTGGACATCCGGCGAAGCGGGGCTTGGATATTCCGGTATAGCGATCGCCGACGGGGTCATTTACACGATGGGCTCAGATGACTCGTCGGAATACATCATTGCCCTGAAGGCAGAAGACGGTTCAAAACTCTGGCAGACGAAGATTGGCGACTTTCTGGAAAACAACTGGGGCGGTGGACCGAGAAGTACTCCGACCGTGGCGGGCGATTTGGTGGTTGGTATTGGCGGAAAGGGTAATCTGGCCTGCGTTTCGGCGAAAGACGGGACATTGAAGTGGAACGCCAGTATGACGGAACTTGGGGGAGGAATTCCAAACTGGGGATATTGTGAATCTCCGCTTGTGGACGGAAGCCATGTTCTGTGTACCCCTGGTGGCGCGAACGGAACTGTTGCCTGTTTCGAGCTGGAAACCGGGGAAAAGGTCTGGCAATCCGCGGAGATCACCGAACCGGCTCATTATTCGTCAATCCTGGCAGTCGACCATTTTGGGAAACGTCAGTACATTCAGCTGACTGAAAAGAAGGTATTTGGATTGAGTGAATCGGGGCAGCTGGCATGGTCGGCGGACTGGGTGGGAGCTACTGCGGTGATTCCGACTCCGGTATATAAGGGCGGACAGTTGTATGTGACATCCGGCTATGGAGCAGGCTGCATGCTGCTGAACATTGGCCCGAACAATCAGGTCGAAAAGATCTATCAGAACAAACTGATGAAGAATCACCATGGGGGCGTAGTGCTCGTCGATAACCACATCTATGGCCACAGTGATTCGACCGGCTGGATCTGTCAGAACCTTCAAACCGGAGAAGAGGTCTGGAATGAGGATGGCAAGAATCGTTCCAAGGGTTCGCTAACCTACGCCGAAGGAAAGCTGTACTGTCTTGAAGAAGGCAGCGGAGATTGTGTGCTGGCGGAAGCATCGACGGCTGGCTGGAAGGAAATCAGCCGCTTTAAGATGACTCCTCAGACGACGAAGCGGTCTGCAAGAGGAAAGATCTGGTCGCATCCTGTCATCAGCAACGGGCGGCTGTACCTTCGAGATCAGGAAATTATCTGCTGTTACGACATCAAAGGTTAACCAGTACGAGATCCGTCATGCAGGATGTTATTGATTATCTGGTGGGGCAGCAGGACGATGCACTTCAGCAGCTGTGTGAATTTCTTAGAATTCCCAGCGTCAGTGCAGACAGTGCTTTTGCGGCCGATGTGGCTCGGTGTGCCAAATGGGTACGTTCGGCAATGGAGAAGGCTGGTCTGAAGGCGGAGATCATTCCGACGAAGGGCCATCCGATCGTCTATGGTGAGCGTATTGAATCGCCCGAGCTACCCACAATTCTGGTTTACGGGCATTACGATGTTCAGCCACCCGATCCTCTGGATCTCTGGACATCGCCGCCATTCGAACCCCAGATCAGAGATGGTCGATTATTTGCCCGCGGGGCGACGGACGACAAAGGTCAGGTATTTACTCATCTGAAGTCAATTGAGGCTTGGATGAAGCTCCGCGGGCGATTGCCCGTGAACATTAAGTTTCTGATTGAAGGTGAAGAGGAAGTCGGCAGCGATAATCTGGAACACTTCCTCAAACAGAACACTGATCGCCTGAAAGCGGATGTTGCCGTGATCAGTGACACCAGTCAGTACGGTGATGGAATTCCGGCAATCACATGCGGACTGCGTGGCATCGTGGCGGCGGAAGTCAGGCTCACCGGACCCTCGAAGGATCTTCACAGCGGGATTTTTGGTGGCAGCATCGCCAACCCGGCGAACGCTCTGGCAAAAATCTGTGGGCAGCTTGTGGGTGACGACGGGCGGATTCAGATTCCCGGCTTTTATGACGACGTCGAGGAACTGACTGAGCTGGAAAAACAGCAGTTTGGTCAGCTGCCATTTGATGAAGCTGCGTTTTTGAGTGAAGTAGGCAGCAGTGCACCGTTTGGCGAATCGGGCCGTTCAACTCTGGAACGCCGCTGGGCTCGACCAACCTGTGACATCAACGGAATGATCAGCGGATATACGGGGCAGGGGCCCAAGACCATTATTCCATCGAAAGCAACGGCCAAGATCACGTGTCGGCTTGTTCCCAGTCAGAAACCGGCAAAAGTCCTTGACGCCCTTGAGAAATTTCTAAGTTCGCTGTGTCCTCCTGGTTTAAAGTTCGAGTTCTTAAGATTTCATGGATGTGAGGCATTTGTCTTTGACCCGACCAGTGAATGGATAACGGCAGCAAGCGAAGCGGTAAAAGTGGCATTTGGTCGCCCTCCCGTTTTTATTCGCGAGGGTGGGTCCATCCCGGTTGTGCTCAGCTTTAAGCAGATTCTGGGACTGGACACGCTGCTATTGGGCTGGGGAAGGAATACCGATAATCTGCACAGCCCAAATGAACATATGCATGTGGCTGACTTTCATCGGGGAACGCTGGGAAGTGCCTGCCTCTGGCAGCATCTGGCCACGGTCAGGCGGACTTCTTAACAGATTTTCCCGATGCACCCGCCTGCACGGCCGATCCGGGATGAAGGTTCGGGCCAGTTTGTCTTCAGGTCTTCGGGGTCATACGGGGACCTGGTTTTCGTTTTCGCTCTCAAATTCAGTTTGTTAATCCGTTGAATCAACGCAGGAGTGCTTTCAATGCTGGATCTGCAGTTCATCTGCGAACATCGCGATGAGGTCGAGCAGAATTGTCGGAATCGTGGCGTCAAGGTGGATGTTGGCACCGTTGTCCGACTGCGTGATGAGCGGAATTCGATGATTGCTTCCGGCGACGAGATGCGCCGACAGCAGAAGGAAGTTTCCGGGCAGATTCCGAAAGCTTCTGCCGATGAACGCCCTCGCCTGATCGAACAGGGCAAAATTCTTCGCGAGAAGATTGCTGAGATTGATGAAAAACTGAAAGTCGTTGAAGAACAGTTGAAGTGCGAACAGGCCCGCATTCCCAACATGACGCATCCGGATGCGCCCATTGGGGGTGAAGCGGATGCCCGAGAAATTCGAGTCTGGGGTACGAAACCACAGTTTGGCTTCAAGCCGCTTGATCATGTGGAGATTGCCGCAAAACTTGACCTGATTGACTTCGAGGCGGGTTCTCGTGTTGCAGGGCATGGTTTTTATTATCTGAAAAACGATGCAGTGATGCTGGAGATGGCCCTGGTGCAGTTTGCACTGACCAAACTGCGAAGTGAAGGTTTTACACTGTTCACAACGCCTGACCTCGCTCGCGATTCCGTTCTGGAAGGCATCGGCTTTAATCCTCGTGGGGACGAAACGCAGATCTATTCCGTGGCCAGCACAGATCTCAGCCTTGTGGCTACGGCCGAGATTACTCTGGGTGGCGCATTGAAGGATCAGACTCTGGATGCGACGTCGCTGCCAATGAAGCACTGCGGACTTTCACACTGCTTCCGTACTGAAGCCGGCGCACATGGCCGTGCAACCCGGGGCATCTATCGCGTTCATCAGTTTACCAAAGTGGAGATGTTTGGATTCACTGCGGGTGATGTCGCAGAATCGAATGCACTGCATCTGGAAATCGTGCGAATTGAAGAGGAGATCTTTCAGGCTCTGGGAATCCCGTATCGACTCATTGATACAGCTTCGGGCGATCTCGGCGGACCGGCTTATCGTAAGTTTGACCTGGAAGCATGGATGCCGGGACGTGGAGAAAACGGAGAATATGGCGAAGTCACCAGCGCCTCAAACTGCACCGACTATCAGGCTCGCCGACTGGGAATTCGAAGCCGAAGTAACGACCGGAAGGGCACCCAGTTTGTCCATACGCTGAATGGTACAGCGATCTCATGTGCGCGGGCGATCATCGCTGTCCTTGAGAACTATCAGCAGGCTGATGGGACAGTTGTGGTTCCAGAGGTCCTGAGAAAATGGATGGGTAAAGACGTAATTGCGTAAACAGTCACTGATGCTGTGAGCTATCAGACTCGGCGATTGCATAATTTGGCGCAAGGGATTCGGCTGAAAACAGCGCATCTGTCGGCTCGTCGGCAGTTGTTGCCGAACGTCGGGTAGAAGGATGCGAGAATTCCGGGCATTCGACGTTTTCTGGATGAGCGGCAAATTGGTTGTTACCGGGAGGGCGAGGCCCCTGCCGAGCCATTTTCGGCCCTCCCGCGTCCTTTTTCTCGGCTCAGCAGGAGCTTCGCCCTCCCGGGTCCCTTTTTCTCGGCTCAGCAGGAGCTTCGCCCTCCCGCGTCCTCTTTTTCGGCTCAGCAGGAGCTTCGCCCTCCCGCGTCTTTTTTTCGGCTCAGCAGGAGCTTCGCCCTCCCGCGTCCTTTTTTCGGCTCAGCAGGAGTTTCGCCCTCCCGTCCGGTTACGAACGATCGTTGCTCTGATTCTGCCGCGATTTCTGAAAACCGGTAGAATGCGACTTCGTTCATATCGTCCAGGACTGGGACTATTTGTTTCGTCCCGATCCTGCCGATAAGCAGGATACGCAGATTGTGGCAAACGAACAGGCATTGAGTCACTTCAGGCGCAGCAAACAGTGGGTTGCAGCGCGGGGTATTCAGAGAAATGACGGATCCGGCAAGCCAGCTAAATGAAATGGAGCAGCGTCTGAAACAGCTTGAGGATCAGCTTTTTCAGGCTCAAAGGTTAAGTTCTGTGGGAGCACTGGCTTCTTCAATCACCCACGAATTTAACAATATTCTGACCACAGTGATCAACTATGCCAGAATGGGGCTGCGTCATCAGGACGATGCCACGCGCACACGTTCCTTTGAAAGAATTCTTGCGGCAGGACAGCGGGCATCAAAAATCACAACCGGTATGCTGGCATATGCGCGGAACACCAGTGATCGCCAGGAGCCGGCAGATTTAAAGCGTTTGCTGGATGACGTGCTTGTGCTCGTTCAGAAAGACCTGCAAATGCACCGCATTGCTGTCGACCTGGATGTACCCGGCAGCGTTTGGGCGCGAGTTAACAGCAGTCAGATCCAGCAAATCCTGATGAACCTCATTGTGAACGCTCGACAGGCGATGAGTGAAAACGGTCGGCTGAAACTGGTGATCCGGGACAATGCTGAAGAAGGCTGGGCGGAAATTTCCGTTGGGGATACCGGCTGCGGGATCCCGCGTGATCAGTTACCACACATTTTCGATGCCTTCTATACGACGAAGAAGGCGGATGCACGCGGTCAGGGGGGGACGGGGTTGGGTCTGTCTTTATGCAGACGAATTGTTGATGCTCACAAAGGACGCATTCGGGTCGAGAGTGAAATTGGTAAAGGGACGACTTTTACCCTGAAGCTGCCTCGCTCAGAATCGCCTTCCGGTTTCATTGATACATCGGCGGCATAACGAGGTCTGGTTAGTCGGCGAATCGACGAAGCAGATTCTCAAACCGGGGGTCCGGTAAAAGGCATGGATGCTTGTATTGTTCCAGACTGCCCCCGAGTCGCTGCGTACGGGATGCATGAAATCGTTGCCAGGCATCGCGTGAAAGGAATTCGCAGCGAGCAGGTCGAAGTCGACCAGATTCCCGTTTTTCACGATACTCGACATTGTTTGCTGCCAGCATCTGATCGACCGCTTCAGCAAGTTCGTTGAGGCGGATCTGGTGTTCCGATGAGAGGTACATGTTATTGTCGCCTCTGATGATCCCGTGGTCGCCCAGTTCGACGAACAGCGTGTATCCCGGTGGATCCGCCCATTCCGGCGTCAGAGTGAAACGACGCAGACTGACTTGCAGATCGGCTGCCGCAGCCTGGACGGCTTCAACAACCTGTGATTCAGCCAGCTTCTCTCCCGTAATGCTTGAGATATGCGCGCCTTTGTGGCGGAATTCGAGGAGCGGAGTTGAACCGTAGAAGCCCACGCACCTGACGACGTCCTGAATATTGTAACGACACAATCCGGATGATGTGGTGAGCAGAATGAAGTACTCCTGACCTTCCTGAAGCTCATGGGCTTCCAGAGTGACCGGATTGCTGGAGAGTTCTTCGGCGACCGGCATGAATTCAAAAAAGTGTGTACTAATTTCAAGCACACCAGCCGAGCTCTCATCCTCAAGCGGCATCGTCATTCGACCTTCACTGGCATGCAGTCCATGGTCTCGAATCGCAATGCCGGGAAAAAGTGTCCGCAGCTCCGGAATATATGCGGCTGCGCTTCCGCCGCACCACACGCCCAATGCCGCCAGCTCGGGCCAGATTTCTTTCGGCGAAAGACTTCCGTGCTTTTTCAACTGATCGTGAAGCTGCATGGCTCTGGCAGGATTCGGACGGAACCTCTTCCTGAGCCGTTTTAGCAGCGGGGTCGGAATCTCTGTTGAACTGATTTCGCCCGTACGAATGTCGTGGATCAGTCGCTCTGTATTCTGCGTGATCACGTCCGTCATCTGCAGCACAGTGCTCGGATTGGCGGTAATAATCATGCCAACAAACGGATCAGATACGGCACATCGCACAACGGCATAACGTTTTGCGGCGGGATCAGGGATTTCCGCAATCTCAGCGGGTACAGAGTACATCGATCGGACAATGGCTCCCTGCATGGACGCCACCAGCCCGCTGATGTTGCCGCAGGGGATGCCGGCCGGACTCAGAAATCGACGGTGGCTGCTGATGATCTGAACAATGTTCAGTTTCTGGAGTCGAACATGTTTGTAGTAGGCACCAATTCCCCAGGCCTGCCACCCTCGCCGATAATCTCGCAGAAAACGATTCGTTACGGGAATCAATTTGGATTCGCTGGTCGTCCCACTGGTGACAGCGAACATCAGCAAACGATTTTTTGAACCAAGCAGCGCCTGCGTATCGCCCTGGGTCAGACGTTCGACATAAGGCTGAACGAGATCATATCCGCCAACGGGTACTCGCTGACGATATTCCTCCAGCGACATACCGGGGTACAAACCGAAATCGGCGGCAAATCGAGTTCCGGTATTCAGACGCAACAGATCCTGCAGGACCTCTCGCTGACTTTCACGACAGGCATCGCGGGCCAGCTCCATAAACGTCTGCCGCAGCTGAAGCACAGACCGACGATGGGATTCGCCCAGCAGAGCCCGTATTCGATTGATCATGGGAAGTCGTGTCATTGAAGCGTTCCACACTCCCATGCAAAAAAACCGAAAAAAAAGCCACTTCCGGTCCCAAACCAGAAATGGCTTTTCGTTTTTTGTCGTTTCGCGGCTTCCAAATCAGTATCGACGTAAGACCGCTACTTCTTGGCAGGCTCTTCTTTAGTCTTTTTGGCCTTCTTACCGGCGACAGCCTTCTGAACGCGAACCTTTGGCAGGCCCAGAGGACTCTTGCCCGGAGCCCAGCGGTCTTCTTCAATCAGTTGGGCAATTCGTTCGCCACGTGACAATACATTTCGCGAACGAGCGAGGCCCAGCTGTGACTTTAGGGTCTTATCAATGGACACGTCAACACACTCCAGGTCAAACCGGTTAAACAATCTACATGGTCGCCACTCTACATGGTCGCCATTAACAATGCGGCGCTTATCGTTTTATGTCTTCGGCGTAATTAATCGCCGTCAGAGAGTCATCCCAAATTCAACGATCGATTCGGAGTGTATCGACTGCTGGCTGGAATCTCAACCACGCCTTTACAGGTTTTTCACTGCGAAAATGAGTTTCTGAATGCAAATCTTTCCACTTGATCATGGATTTTCGGTGAGACAAGCCAAAACTCTTTCCCCCACTTGGCTTACGTGGACACAGGCGTGCACGCCATAATCCTCGCATGGGTCACGCTTTGTACGGGATTCTTTGGTGACACGGCTCGACAACGAATTCGGCTCATCATGATTCGAACGACGATGGTCATGGAGTAGCCGTTGTCAGTCCTGTGCCTTTGGGGTCTGCTGCTTCCACAACGATAATTTCGATCGTGAATGACGTGCCGCCTGCGCCTCCGGCTCCGCCCGCCAGATCAGCTCCTGCTCCGAAACCAGCACCGAAGCCTCCCTGAGTGGGAGCATTAGCCGACTGTTGAATCACGACATCCATGGTACGTCGTTCGCCTGACGAGAGTGTTCGAACTCCATCGATCCACAGAATGCCTTTTTGCGGATCCGCGCGACGTTGTCCGGCCGCTCGCTCTTCGTAGTGTTCGGCAATCTGAGTCTGTTCTTTCGTATTTGCCGGAGTAAACGTTGTTCGAGTGTAATAGACCTTAGTTTCGGCCGGAGCGGCAGCACCGAGGAAGTCTTTGGAGCCTGCAGGAAGTGTGAGAACGACCGCAATCTCGGGAACCGCATTTTTATGAAGTCGAACGGGCTGAGCGCCATCAAATTTCGGAAGACTGTCGGCAGTTTTCTTAAGACGATCGCGCCATGCAAGTACAAGCTGCTGCGATGCGGCCGACCACGGATCAAGCGGTACCTGAGCTGCGGCTGCGGCGTTCCTTGCTGGTCTCTGACGAGGCAGAGCCTTCAGCACCACAAGCATCGCGGGATCATGCGCATTGAAGGAAAACAGTCCCGTAGCCATCAGCGAATCTGCGGATGTTGCCTGGGAGCGGGAAAAAGTTTGAAACAACTCTGCCCGCACTGAGGAATGAGGCACGGACGCGCACAGTGTTACAATGTCACCCGCTGATTTCAGATCCGACACCTTCTGCAGCTGACCAACAATTTTTTCGATCGTTGCGGGACTCCATAGAAATGCGGCCGCCTTTCCAAGCGTCTCACCGTCCAGATCGATTACGGGGATTGAGGAACCGGTCGGCAGATTCTGAGCGGCATTTCCGCCCATTGCCATACCGTCTCCCATGCCCATTCCGCCGCCCATGGCCATACCGCCTGGCATGGCCATACCACCCATTGCCATCGTTGGATCCATCATTCCTGCAGTGCCTCCCGGCATCGCAGCGGCGCCAGTACCACCAAAACCCATTCCACCAGCCATGGGAGATGATGGACCAGACGGGGCCTCAACGGTGATCCCGATCAGTTTGTCGGTGGCTGCTGCTGAGACGCCAGCAAAGATTCTCAGGCACGCAGAACGATTGGCCGGGGACATTGGAGCTGTCCCTTCCAGTATTGCTGTCAGAGTCTGCGGAACCGGGCCTGTATCTCCATTAAGTCTGCGGAAGAGGGCCTCTGTAATGATTTCACAATTCTGACTGGCTGGAAGCGGTGTCTGTACCTGATCTACCAAAATTCCATGGATTGTCTTCCATGCATCTTCTGAATTATTTTCCAGTAAGCCGTCGACAATGGCCTGCACCAGCTGCTGATCCTGAAGCGATCCCAGTACACCGCCCGGTTGTCCGCCGCTACCGCCTGGATATCCCCCCAGAGCAGCTCCTCCGGGCATCATTCCCGGCATCATCCCAGGCATCATGGTCGGGTCCATCCCTGGCATGGCGGCTGTACCAGGCATGTCTGCCGTGGCACCAGCTGGCGCACCCAGCATAGCACCCCCGGTTGCACCGCCACCAGCTGCCGGCGTCAACCCACCTTTACCCGCACCCTGCTGATAATAGCCAACCGATGCTTCCAGAATCATGACAGAAAGTGAATCCACTGCCACAACAGGCTGTGATTCACGAACCCTGATGATCGATGACGTACTTCCCTGTGGCAACTGGCCGGCAGCAGGTGCTGCACCACCAGGAAACGCACCGCCCGGCATCGCACCGCCCGGCATCGCACCACCCGGCATCGCACCACCCGGCATCGCACCACCCGGCATCGCACCACCCGGCATCGCACCACCCGGCATCGCACCACCCGGCATCGCACCACCCGGCATCGCACCACCCGGCATCGCACC
>JALHMY010000122.1:0-12070 GCA_022843805.1 Fuerstiella sp. | reverse complement strand
CCCGGCATCGCACCACCCGGCATCGCACCACCCGGCATCGCACCACCCGGCATCGCACCACCCGGCATCGCACCACCCGGCATCGCACCACCCGGCATCGCACCACCCGGCATCGCACCACCCGGCATCATGCCTGGCATAGTTCCGGCTGCGTCGGGTGTCGTTCCGTAGGGGCTGTCGCCATAAACACTGCCGGCCGCACCGGGAGTTTGTGAATTCGCTGGAGCTGGAGCTTCCAGACTGACGGCCAAAAGCCCGGTCAACAATTGAGCAATAGCTGGATCGCCTGGAGCAGACCTGACCTTTGCGGTGATCGCTTCCAACACCTTTTCATCTCGTTCTCGCACAGCATCCCTGAAATTTTCATCATTCCATTCCTGTGGAGCGGCAGGGCGAGCTGGTTTGGCGGGGGCCTGCTGACCACCCGGCATCTGACCACCTCCAGCCATTGCCGCCGTATCTCCTGGCATTCCGCCAGGAGGCATCATCCCACCGGGCATCATTCCGCCGCCTGGCATCATGCCCGCGGCTCCGCCCATCATTGCCGTTCCATCGGATCCTGCTGCCGGCGCTCCACCTCCTGGTGGCATCATTCCTGCAGCTCCGCCGCCCGGCATCATGCCTGGACCACCGCCGGGCATCGCTCCCGAACCGGGATCGGCCGCCGCTGCACCACTGTCCGCCGCACCGCCGGCCGCTGCATCCGGTGGCGTGGAAGATTCTCCGCCACAACCGGTCAGCAGAGTACTGCAGACCATTAGCGCTCCACACGACACCTGCAGCCTGAATAAAGCAGCCAAAAGAGGCGCAAGATTGTTCATGTATCCATCTCCAGAATAAATCGCGGAACGCGAATAGAATCGCATGGCATCAGCAGTCGACTTAGCCAGTCTGCGGCCAGTCTTTATTCGCTCTGATCACATATTGCTGAAGTTACGCATCCAATTTCCAGGTTTCAAGGCCCTGCACCTACTATGGAGCGTTGCGTCAACAAGTTTGCTCAACTTTTTGAGGATAAAGCGCCACACTGGCAGGATCCGGGGGCAATAGTGTCGGGGAAGTGTTAGCAACAAGAGCAGCATGCCGACCGTTCATTTCAACCCCACTTTCCCCGAATTTCGGCCTGAATTCTCCGATTTCGTGTTCTCCCGAATTAGTCCGTCTTCCGCCTCCAAAGCCGGATTGACACCAGAATTTCCTTTCCGGTAAGACACTGGCACCAAAAAAGCGGCCGTATCACGGTCCGCTCAGACCGCCGGTTCTGGTCATGGTCCCGAAAGGCTGTTTACATGTGTGGAATCGTCGGTTACGCCGGTTTTCGAAACGTCTCTGATTTCCTGCTGGAAGGGCTGCATCGGCTAGAATATCGAGGATACGACAGCGCAGGAATTGCTGTACTTTCTGAAACTGGGATCGATGTTCGGAAACGAGCGGGGCGCGTCACTGAGCTGGGGATGCTGATCGAATCGCAGCCGATCCCGGGATCTGTTGGCATTGGGCATACCCGATGGGCGACACATGGCGAACCGACCGACGTCAACTCGCATCCGCATTTCGGCGGGTCCGGCGAGGTGGCCGTTGTCCATAATGGCGTTATCGAGAATTATGATTCACTCCGAAAACAACTTCAGCAGCTTGGTTACGTCTTTCGTTCGCAGACTGATACGGAAGTTGCAGCTCATCTGCTCGCACATCATCTGAATGAACAGATTCGGCTGGAAGGTCTGGGAGGATCCGGCGAGGAGGGGCTTGACACTGACTTATGTCTAAAGGCAGTTGAAGCAACTCTGGCACGTCTTAAGGGTACGTATGGACTGGCCATTCTGTTCCGCGAGTGCCCAGGAACGCTGATTGCCGCTCGCTGCGGCAGCCCGCTCGTCATCGGGATTGGAGAAAACGAATCGTTTCTTGCGAGTGATGCGAGTCCGCTGGTCGGCTACACAAAAGAGGTTGTTTACCTTTCCGATAACGAAATTGCTGTGCTGAGCCAGTCTGCTCTGCGAATCGAACATCGGCATACAGGAAAAGTTCGGCCTTCGATACAGACACTGTCACAGGTGAACTCAGATATTGAACTCAACGGCTTTCCGCATTACATGCTGAAGGAAATCTATGAACAGCCTCAGACAGTCGAAAATGCACTTCGGGGACGGCTTGACAGCGAAGAAGCGACCGCAGTGATGGGGGGACTGAATCTTTCTGCAAAAGAACTTCGGCGAATCGACCGAATTGTCCTCACTGCATGCGGTACGAGCTGGCATGCGGGCCTTGTGGGCGAATACCTGCTCGAAGAATTTGCCAGGATGCCGACTGAAGTCGAGTATGCGAGCGAACTGCGGTATCGCAATCCGCCCATGTCTGACAGAACACTGGTTTTTGCGATCACTCAAAGCGGCGAAACGGCTGACACTTTGGCGGCCATGCGGGAGTGTAAGCGAAAGGGCCATCCGACTCTCGCCATTTGTAATGTTGTAGGTTCATCGATTGCGAGGGAGGCTGATGGCGGCATTTACCTGCACGCCGGGCCCGAAATCGGAGTCGCATCGACAAAGGCTTTTACATCGCAGGTCACTGTGCTGACTTTGTTAGCCCTGTACTTTGCCCGGATGAGACACATGTCGTTTCCGACGGGGCAACGAATCATTAAACAGCTCCGAAATATGCCGGAGATGATTCAGAAAACACTGGAATGCCACGACAAGGTTCGGGAGGTTGCAGACCGCTACTATCACTTTAACAACTATCTGTATCTGGGCCGACTTTATAATTTTCCGGTCGCCCTCGAAGGCGCTCTGAAGCTGAAGGAAATCAGCTACATTCATGCGGAAGGATATCCGGCTGCGGAGATGAAGCACGGGCCCATTGCTCTGGTGGATGAACAGACTCCGAGCGTCTTCATTATTCCCAGGGGGGCCATCTATTCCAAAGTAATCAGCAACATGGAGGAGATCCGCGCTCGGCGAGGCCCCGTCATAGCGATTGCCTGTGAAGGAGACCTGGATGTGGCACGAATCGCGGACGAAGTGATTTACGTGCCGGAGGTTGAAGAGTATTTGCAGCCGCTGGTGTGTGCCATCCCTCTGCAGCTGCTGAGTTACCATATTGCTCTGCTGCGTGGCTGCAACGTTGACCGCCCCAGGAATCTTGCAAAAAGCGTTACGGTCGAATAATGATGAGCCGATCGTCATTCCTGTGAAGCACATTCGCCGTTTGTGTGCCGCGCGGTTATGGAATTTCTGAACGATTTCTGATATCCTTACAAAGGGGAACGACTGTCCAGGGAACGACTGTCCAGGATTAAACAAAAACAAAAGCAAAGGCGATAGTTCATGAAAGATGACGCAGCCATCAGGGCCGAACTCGAATCCATTTTGGCCGAACTGATGAATCGAGCCCAGGGAATTGAGTCGTCGCTCAGCACTCCTGGAAGCGCTGACTGGGAGGAGAACGCCACAGAATCAGAAGACGACGAAGTGATGTCGTCGATTGGTGAAATGACAAAACGTGAAATTCATGAAGTGAAGCTCGCGCTGAATCGACTTGAGAACGGGCTTTACGGCAAGTGTTCGGTGTGTGGAAAAGCGATCGGCGCCGAACGGCTGAAAGCATTGCCATTCACAACAACTTGTGTGCATTGCTCCTGAACCGGATTTGTCGAATTGCATGGCCTGAACCATATGGCCTGAATCGCAAGTTGCCTGTCTGAGCAGACCGATGCTGTGGCCATGAAATTGGGGTGGCAGTCGTTGAAAATTCTTCCCTGAGTCAACCGCATGTCGCTTTCCGATAGTCCTCTGCCTTCTCCTCGCCCCCTTTCTGAAATTGTTCAGGGCCTGCAGCTGGACGCAACTGCGGTTGAACCGTATGGATGGTATGCCGGAAAACTCGAGCTGAACTGTATACAGCAGCTGCAGGATCGACCGAACGGCTGCTATGTGGGAGTTACTGCAGTCAGTCCCACGCCGTTTGGAGAAGGCAAAACGGTGGTGGCCATTGGTCTCGCCATGGCTCTCCAGCGGCTGGGCAAACGAACGATCGTGAACCTTCGGCAACCGTCACTGGCACCGGTCTTTGGAATCAAGGGGGGTGGCGCGGGTGGGGGTCGGGCAAGTCTTCTTCCTGCCGACCAGATTAATCTGCATTTCACAGGAGACCTGCACGCGGTTGCGGCTGCAAATAATCTGCTTGCGGCGATGCTGGACAATCATGCGAAACGCCGACTGACCCCGCAGGTCGACATATCAGGCATCTCATGGAGACGAGTGCTGGATATGAACGACAAAGGCCTCGCCCGGATTGAAAGCGGACTCGACGATCCGATCCAGGCACCTCGGCGGGAAACCGGATTCGACCTTACCGCGGCCTCGGAAGTGATGTCTGTACTTGCGCTGGCCACAGACCCGGCTGACCTGAGGAATCGCATGGGGAGGATTGTTGTCGCCCGGTCAGTTGCAGGCGACTATATCACCGCCGACGACATCGGAGCCGGCGGGGCAATGACCGCTCTTGTGATCAATGCGTTCCGTCCCAATCTTGTTCAAACCTGCGAACACAGTCCGGCGTTTGTGCATGCAGGCCCGTTTGCCAATATTTCTCACGGAAACAGTTCTGTCGTCGCCGATCTGGCGGCCCTGCGACTTGCCGAATATGTCGTGACTGAAAGTGGTTTCGGCGCGGACCTCGGTGCCGAGAAGCTCTTCAATATTAAGTGCCGGGCTTCCGGAATTCGTCCGAATGCCGAGGTCCTTGTTTGTACGGTACGTGCTCTGAAATATCAGAGCGGCCGATTTGACGTGCGTCCCGGTCGCCCGCTTCCGGACGAACTGATTCGCGAGAACGTTGATGCATTGACCGAAGGCAGCAGCAATCTTCTCGGTCACCTGGACATTCTCAGGAAGTTTGGCCTTCCTGCTGTTGTCGCTATCAATCGTTTTCCCACGGATTCGGATCGTGAAATCGAAACACTTCAACGAATTGCGATGGATGCAGGGGCGTCAAAAACCGCCGTCGCTGACGTGTTTGCACGAGGCAGCGAGGGGGCTCTGGAACTGGCGGAAGCCGTGATTGCCATCGCATCACAGCCGAATCATTTTCAGTTGTTGTATCCTTCTGAGGCGACGCTTGAAGATAAGTTGCGAAGTCTGGCGTGCCACATTTACGGGGCGGAGGATGTTGAATTTGAAACGGGTGTTCGGGAAAAGCTGAAAGAGTTTACGGATCGCGGGTACGGGCATCTTCCCGTTTGTGTGGCGAAGACTCAGTATTCACTTTCACATGATCCTAAACTCAATGGAAGACCTCGCGGCTTTCGATTTCCGGTGCGGGATGTCCGTTTGGCAGCCGGTGCCGGATTCGTCCTGGCAATGGCGGAAGGCATCAGTCTTTTGCCAGGATTACCACGCAATCCCGCCGCTCGTCGAATTGACGTGGATCCGAATGGAAAGATTCTCGGTCTGCACTAAAAGGATCGTCGCATGACGGAAGCCGACGAACGAGCGTGTGAATTTTGTCGGCACTGGCAACGTATCACGGCGGCCGTGGGAGAATGCCGGGCAAAGAGTCCGTCGACGACGATTTCCATGCAATCTGATGAAGCAGTCATTGCCAATAAGGGGGTCTGGCCCAAAACTTTTCGACAGGAATGGTGCAGTGAATTCGAGAACCGATAACGTGTCGGCATTGCTGAATTATGGACGGACTGATCAGGAGGACGGTCTGCGAGGCCTGAGTTATCCGTATGGCAGGCGTTTCATTTGCTGACAGTCTCCTGGCTGCAGAAATGCTGCAGTGCCTCAAGTCCGGACATGCCCGTACGAATTCCCAGTGCCGCAGCGGAATCACTCACTTCTGCGATTCTGGCGTTCAGAAGGTCTTCCGGTTCAAACAGGGGATGTTCGGGCGTCCCGCGAGCAATCGCCACCGCCATCCCGAACTTTGTCGCGATCTGACAATCGTACAGCCCGCAGCCCAGAATTCCTTTATCAGTATGAACGGCACAATACTGACCCTGAGGCCACCGATAGCTGCAGCCGAGCACGTCGCCAAACGGCAGCTTCATCACTCTGTGACTGGAAGAGAGCTGAGAAATACTCATCAGGACCTCAACAGTGTCGCCTTTTGCTCCGCAAAAGCATGCACTTTCGCGGAGCGAAAGGCGACTATGGCGGAAACTTATTGTTTTGCAGGTCCTGAGCGGCCGATCAGAATGGAGCTGAGTCGTCGCCGCTGTAAAAGCTTTCTTCCGGGATATCCTGAGGAATACTGCTGTTTGAGGCAGCGGAAAGCAGCTGGAATCCGGTCGCTTCAGCACTCAGGAAAAACTTCACTTCGCTTCGTTCATCTTTTTGCCACTTCCGCCCGGTCAGGCGGTAAGACACACTGATTTTGTCACCGAGGCTAAGGCTGTCGACGCTGTCGCATCCATCCTGCACAAATTCCAGTGGGACATAGTTGGTGAAGCGACCATTTGACTGTTCAACAACAACAAGTCGCTTGCGAAAGCCTTTTTGCCCAAACGTCTTTGTCGGTTCAATTAAATGCACGGTGCCGGTTACAGTGGGATCACTCATGGACGCACTCATTTGCTGACGGGGTATTACCATTTTTGCGTCTCCCCAGGGACATCCACAGGGTGACCTGACTCACGCACTTCATCCTACGTTTGCCCATCAAAAAGTGCAAGTGGCGAGCCTGCCTGTTACTGCGAGTTCCCTCAGTCTCCGCCGAAGTGCAATTTCACTGGTTCGTCAGTGTCGCAGCACTGCATTCTGCTGACTGCGACAGCAATTCCGACACTGTCTTTACAACGTCTGATTCATCGGCAGCGACCTGAGTGCCGTTTCCGAGATGGCGAATCTGCCATGATCCGGCTGCAAACTCATCGGCTCCCGCAATCAGTGCGAGCCGGAAGCCCTTTTTGTCTGCGTACTTCATTTGCTTGCCAATACCTTTGGCCTCCGGATAAACCTCGGCACCAATTCCCGCTTTCCTCAGCAAACGACCCATTTTGAGATAATCGTTGGTGTGGTCGGAAGAAAACATTGTCACCAGCACAGGGGCTGGTGTGGTCGTCTTCTTCAGCATTCCGAGTTCTTCCAGAGCAGCCAGCATCCGATCCAGTCCCAGACTGGCTCCTACGCCGGGCAACTGCTGAGCAGTGAACAGCTCCGCGAGATTGTCGTATCTGCCCCCCGAACATACGGAACCGATTTCCGGCAAATCACCCAGAAGAGTCTCGTAGATCGTCCCGGTATAATAATCCAGTCCGCGGGCAATCGAGACATCCAGTGAGACTCGGCCGGCCGGTATGCCGCACGAGCTGACCGCCGAAAAAAGCTCCTTCAGATTGCTGAGTCCGAGTTCACCCGTGGTGCTGCCCGCCAGCATTCGATCCAGAGCGGACAGAATTTCATCAGGGCTTCCCTTCAGCTGAGCCATATCAAGGACTCGCCCACTCTGTTCGGTGGTGATTCCAACTTTTTCCACCATCTCGGCGCTTACCGCATCGCGGCCAATTTTGTCGAGTTTGTCGAGTGTTCGCAGAATACCCACTGCGTGCTGCTGCAGGTCGTTCTTCTCCAGCAGACCATTCAGCACTCGGCGATTATTGACGCGAATCGTAAATCGTTCGATTCCAATTTTTTCCAGAAGATCATGAATCACGAACAGAGTTTCGATGTCCGCCGAATTGCTGGTGGTACCAATGGTATCAAAATCGCACTGCATAAATTCACGAAAGCGGCCTCGAGCCGGCCGTTCACCTCGCCATACCGGTCCGATATGATACCGACGAAAAGGCGTTCCCAGTTCCTGAGCATACTGGGCTGCAAAGCGTGCGAGAGGTACCGTCAGGTCAAAACGCATGGCAACGTCCCGGTCGCCCTGATCCATGAATCGAAAAACCTGTTTGTCAGATTCTTCGCCGCCTTTTCCCAGAAGCACTTCGGCATACTCAAGGGCCGGCGTATCAATGGGTGCAAATCCATAGCTGCGGTAAACAGCCCGCGCCGTATCGATCAGATGTTCGCGAGCCATCATTTGATCGGGCAAAAAATCGCGAAATCCCCGAAGCGTCTGGGGTTTAATTCGGCGCGTCTTCGATTCACTCACAGTGCTGAAATCCTGAACTGAAACTGGCTTCTGAAACTGGCGTCATCTGACTGGGGAGAATGACCGGATCCTGACTTTTAACTGCCGTTTGTCTAGCTGACGGACGACAGCACAGACAGACTGACTTTATCGCCGGCGCGGCGTCGTGGTTTGGCGGGAAGCACTGCGTGTGCATATTCCCAAAGCTGTTCGGGGGTTTCAAAATACTGATCGTAGAGTCCTTCATCGCCGTATTCGCAGTTATCTGTTGTATACGCTCGACAGATGCGAGGTCGGGTTTCGTAGGTACCGCAGCGGTGGTCAGGCAGCAGGTGCTGGCAATCGCCCTGAATCATCAGGTACCAGATACCACTGTCCACAAACACGGACACGGCTCCGTGCATCATGTACCATCGAATATTATCAAAATCGGGCCAGGCTGTCGGCGTGTCGATCCCGAGGGCGAAATAACGACAGCACCGAGCTGTACAATAACTGCACAGCACTTCACCCGGCTTCAGGTCTTCTCTGCGAATCGTCTTCGCAGGAACCGGTATTCCATTTGTCACAGCTTGATTCCCCAAATAAATCACTACTGAAACGCCATGATCACCTGACGTTCAGGAATTGACTACCCCTGCTCGATCCCCGGTATCGGCAATTTCGGCCGACAGGAGACTCCCCCCGGTTTTCTCACTAAACCGTGGATGGTAGGCGGCAATGCATCCGGATGCGACGCTGGCGATGCCATGTTTTTCGCTCAAGTCCCGGAAAAACGGCATCGCTGATGAATCCAGGAACCTCAAACAAACCCTCAGAGGTTCTGCTGCGGAAAGAAAACAGCGATTCCGGACGACGATCAGAAGCTGCAGAAACTGCTGTTATCGTCTCTGCGACCCTTCCGATCAAATCGATTGTAACGATTGGGCAAAGTTTAACGTCCGCTCAGTCGATAACGAAGGAACGGCAATCCGTAGTTTAGGATTGAACGGTGTCAGAAATTCTGTCAACAAGACGAGCAATTCACGGACGAGCCGTTTCGTCATGCTCCTGCAGACGAAATTGTTTATCCAATGCAGGGTGGCCTGGTAACCTTAAGTTTCCGTGTCACTCAGGAGGAACAACCGTGCAGTCATCCCCTGGAAAGCGAACGACAGCGTTGCTGCTGATGGCAGTAATACTGGTTCAGGGATGCGCTGCTCCGAACGCCCGCCTGCATTACTTTCTTGGCGATCAGCAGTCGCTGTCCCATTATGAAGATCTGGCCACAGCCATTGAATATCCGGTTGAGGACGATCCGCGTCAGGTCGATCCCAGCCTTTTTCTGGCTCCTCGGTCGATCAATGATCTGACAGACGTGAAGCATCGTAAAGTCACTCTGGATGAATGCGTCCGAATGGCAGTATCGCGTGCCGCGATTCTTAGAGACGATTCCAGTTTCACGTCTCCAGGCAACGCATTGCTGGCCAATCCGAGTCGGGTTTCTTCGGTGTATGATTCGGCAATTCAGGAGACAAGTTTCCTGTTCGGTAATCGAGGTCCGGAAGCAGCATTGTCCGACTTTGACGCCCTGTTTACGAACAATATGCAGTGGGGACGTTCCGAGGATCCTCAGAATACCCCCTTCTTCAACCTCGGTTCCGGTCAGACCCTGACGGAAGAGAGTGCTCAGTGGTCATCGAGAATCGAAAAACCATTCGCAAACTCGGGAACTTTTGCCGTTCAGCATGACTGGAATTACAGCGGTAACAATGTCAATCAGCGGTTATTTCAGTCCGCCTACACGGGATTTCTGCAGGGCGAATATCGACAGCCACTGCTTGCTGGCTCGGGAACCGAGTTCACTCGAATTGCTGGTCCTCTGAGTCAGAATCTTCGCGGTGTTTCCGGGGTTTCTCAGGGCGTACTCATTTCCAGAATCAATTCCGACATCAGTTTGATCGACTTTGAACAGTCCGTCACAACGTTGGTCCGGGATGTTGAAAATCGATACTGGGACCTGTATTTGTCGCTGAGAGTATACGATTCAGAAACAGAGACATTTAAGGATCTGTTCGAGTTCTGGCAGCGAATTTCACGACGTCAGGAAGCCGGCGGGATTACCGCTTCGGCACTTGCCCGAATTCATGAAGCCGATGCACGTCTGAAGGGTTCACTGGCAGATGTGCTGGATGCGGAAGCTCGTCTGCGTCGGCTGATGGGGATGCCTCTGAGTGATGGCGAGTTCCTTGCACCTGCCGACCATCCTTCCGAAGCAAAGCTGACAGTGAACTGGGAGGCCACACTTTCCGAGGCACTTGCTCATCGAGTGGAACTGCGTCGTCAGAAGTGGGAAATCAAGAGTCTTGAGCTTCAGCTGCGAGCAGCAAAGAACCTGGCTCGTCCCCGTCTCGATATGGTATCACAATACCGTGTGAACGGGTTTGGAGACAACCTGCTGGGTGAAGAAGATGATGACGGCAGCACGGACGCCGGATATGCTAGCGCCTACGAGTCGCTCACGCAGGGGCTGAACACAACCTGGAATCTTGGACTGTCGTTTTCGATGCCGCTTGGATTGCGTCTTACGCGTGCGGCCGTCAGACACTACGAGCTCCGTCTTGTGAAAGCTCGTGCGGTTCTGAACCATCAGGAACAGGAAATTGCGTACGAGCTGAACAATACCCTGCTGAATATGGACCGCTGGTATGGACTGGCCGACAGTTCCACAAAGCGTCTTGCAGCGGCCATTGATAACATTAATCAGTCAGAGCCCCGAGTTGAATTTCTGATGCGTCAGGACTCCGGCAATGCTCAGACTCTTCTGGGTCAGGTACTCGATGCCAAGATTTCACAGCGGGACGCGGAACAGTCATACCTGCGAAGCATCGTGGAATACAACAAAGCAATCGTTGACCTGAATTTCCGGAAAGGTGTGTCACTTTCAAATCAGTCAATCTACCTGGCGGAAGGTCAGTGGAATCCTGGCGCCTATGACGATGCTCGTCGACGGGGAGAAGCGACTTCTGCAGCGATCGACAATCCGCATCTGAAGACAGAACCAGTCGAGTTTGTTGGCGGGCCGGCATCTACTGCATGGGAATCCAACGGTCAGCCCGTTCGTCCTCACACGCTGATGGGAACTCAGGATCTGCCTCCAGGAAGTGAACCGCCGGTGATGTCCGCTCCGGCTGAGGTACCCAACGTTCCTTCGGAAAATGGCCCTGAATTCAGTCCGATGCCCGGAAACGGCAATCCGGCACCTGTTCCGCCAGCCTCGGAAGAAGACGACAGTGAACCAAACCTGCAGCAACAGCCCGAAAATGAGCCGATGCCCCGGAAATATGAAGATCGGGTCACTCGCCTTCCGGAGGAAACTGCATCGCGAGTTCAGCAGGTTGCTGGCCCGGATCGCAGGGGAAAGACGATCGGCCTGATCCCTAAAATGCAGGGTATGTGGAGAGGAGCGAAATCTCGTTCTGACGAAAAGACGAGTGATGAAGTGATCGCTGAAGGATCCGGTGATCGTCTGCCAGATGTTGAAACAGCCGTCGGTGTCAGGTCTTCGGTGATTCCTCAGTCATCGGTTGTAAAACCGGCGTCCGGAACAGCATCGCCGAATATACCCCAAATGAAGAGGTCCGCACCGAGCTCTTCCACCGAACCAAAGCCGAGATCTCGCACGTCGTCCAACACTCCTCCGTTGTTCGGTAAATCCCCGGTTGTCCCCCCTGCTAAAGTCAGCCCATCGGTGAAACCCACCAGGCTGCCCGCAGTGAGTGGCACTGGACGTTAGGCGAGCGGGAAAATATCTTTATCGGAAGGGCGAGGCTCCTGCCGAGCTTTTCGCCGGGAGGGCGAGGCTCCTGCCGAGCTTTTCGCCGGGAGGGCGAAGCTCCTGCCGAGCTTTTCGCCGGGAGGGCGAGGCTCCTGCCGAGCCGAGCTTTTCTCGGCTCGGCAGGAGCCTCGCCCACCCGTCCGCATCTTTTCTCGGCTCAGCAGG
>JALHMY010000121.1 GCA_022843805.1 Fuerstiella sp. | reverse complement strand
TTCGCTGGGGGAGGAGGTTTTATTAACCTCCCCTCCCGCGCAGCGAAGCGGAGTGGGAGGGGTCGGCCGAAGGCCGGGGGAGGGCCCGCCGCGTGTTGCTCAGAACGCCGTCCCAACAACACCCGCGTCCCGCGGTTCACCAGCCCCCTCCCGATCTCGCTTCGCTCGCTCGACCTCCCCCAGCTTCGCTGGGGGAGGAGGTTTTATTAACCTCCCCTCCCGCGGAGCGAAGCGGAGTGGGAGGGGTCGGCCGAAGGCCGGGGGAGGGCCCGCCGCGTGTTGCACAGAACGCCGTACCAAAAACACCCGCGTCCCGCTATTCACGCGGCCCCCTCCCGATCTCGCTTCGCTCGCTCGACCTCCCCCAGCTTCGCTGGGAGAGGAGGTATCATCATCCTCCCCTCCCGCGGAGCGAAGCGGAGTGGGAGGGGTCGGCCGTCAGGCCGGGGGAGGGCCCGCCGCGTGTTGCACAGAACGCCGTCCCAGTAATACCCGCATCCCGCGGTTCACCGTCCCCCTCCCGATCTCGCTTCGCTCGCTCGACCTCCCCCAGCTTTGCTGGGAGAGGAGGTATAAAAAACCTCCCCCGACTTCTGGGGGGGGGGGTGGTTGGGGGGGCAAGACCACCCATCAAACGCCGCGAAGCGGAGCATTGTGATAAACAGAGTGTTCCTGTTCCTGAACCTGACAGAACGCTATGGGCTGGCGGCTCTTTTTTCCAGAGGTGCGATCATGGGACCGGTTTTCGAAGCCATGAAGAGTCCGATCACTTTTCCGTCGCTCATCGCGACCACGGGTGCACCATGCCATGCTGTGAGATCCGAGTTGTCGATTGTCACTTTCCAAAGCCCATCCGCGGCTTCCAGCTGGTGTCGTCCAACCGACTGAATCACATTCGATTCCCGACCGTTGCTGAGAACTGTTCGTGCCACACAGCATTCTTCAGGAGTGGTCGGAATTCGAAGCTGAGCATCCGGATTCTCAGGCAAAAGTGACTGGGCCGGATCAAGGCGAAAATATGCAACACCATTGGCTGATTTCTGGATGACATCCTTGTCAGAGCTGACCGCTGTCGAATCAGGTGTCACGGGAGATTTAACAACATAGGCGGGAGAATCTTTCTTTTGTGATTCGGCGGCCTGGGAGTGCTCGCCGTCGTCGTTTCCTTCGACAACGGTCAGGAGAGTCAGGATGCCGTCCTGCTGTCGAATCAGCATGCCATGCTGAGTAAAAGTTGTGGTGCGGGGAATTCCAAGCAATGTTGTTTTTCGACTGCCCGATACCGTAACGGTTCGCGGCAGAGCCACATCGATCAGCGGGATTGTCGAGGCAGCCGTCAGCCATTCCGGGTCTGGCTGTCTGTGTAGAGTGAAGATGTGTCCGGCCTCGACTGGTATTGCCGTTCCGTCTGAGCCGGGAGTTGCAAATGCAACACCGCCGCGAATCATGGTGCTGAGAGACTCGGCATTGATTCGTACCCCGCTAAGACCAACATCCACACCCAGGCCGCTGATGACCCAGAATTTTGAATTGGTTCGCAGCAATCGCAGGTATGCAGCATCAACTCTGACGTGAACGTCGACGAATCGGGCGTCGGGTGAAAGATTGACAGACAGGATTTTGCCAACGTCAATTCCTCGCCATGCAACGGGGGATCCCGCATTCACTCCATATCGCTGATCGGCACGCAGAATCACATCAACGCCCTCGCCGGACGCTTCATCTGCGGGAACAGCGGCGAGCCCGGAAAATTCTGTCAAACGCTTCGCGGTGGGATCACCCGGACTCACTGCGATATATTTGGCACCCACCGCCGTTTCAAGACCACTGATGCCACTGAGACTCAGTTGTGGACGAACAATCCAGAAGCGTGTCCCTTCACGGGCCAGCTCACCAGCGCCGGGAGTCAGCGTCACCTTTGCGGTAATTGCGGACAGATCTCCCTTCAGTGCAACCTCAGACACGATCCCGATATCAATACCACGATGGCGCAGACTGTCGCCTGCCTTTAGTCCGTGTCCATCCGGGAAGTGAATGAGGATTGAGGGTCCGGCGCTGGGCACGGATTTCCATGTGAGCCAGACAGCCAGTCCAAAACAGATCAGCGTCAGCCACCACATGCGGGACAGACGCACCAGGACACCAGCACTCGCTGACCCTCGAACAACACTGGCCATCGGGAAATCTGCTGGCATTGGCACAACTCCGTTGCCAGCGTCTGATTCACGCACGATTGACTGACGATCGTGCGAGCTGTCGTTCAGGACCGTGCTTACATTTTCGGGTGCGATGTTTCTTTCGCATTGTCCGGAGCCGTCAGAAACGGAATTCGGTGTCGGCTGCTCATCGTTCCTGGCCCCGGTCATTCGCTGTCTTCCCAGATTGCGTGAGGATCAAACGAAAGGGACGCGATCATGCTCATCGTAACACACAGGATAAAGGCAGCGACAGCCGGACCAAACTGAAAATGGACGAGGTTTCCAAGCTTTACCAGCATGACAAGAAATGCCAGCAGCATGACATCCATCATGCTCCATTTCCCAAGATGCTCCATAGCGCGAAGCGAGATCGCCTTATGCCTGCTTTCCAGAAACTCGAGGAGGCTCAGTTCCAGCAGGAGCAGCATTTTCGTCAGTGGAAAGATGACGGAGAATAACAGCACAACTCCTCCAACGAACCAGCTGCCGCCCTTCAGCAGATCGATAGTGCCGCCGAGGATACTGGAGCTGGTCCGCACCCCAAGCTTTTCGATTTCAAGTATAGGGCAGAGAATGGCTGGCCAGAACAGAACCAGTGCGGCGAGAGCAGCGGCGGCGGTGCGGCTGGCCATTCTGCGGCGACATCCCGGCAGCATAATGCGGCTATGACAGCGAGTACACACGGCAGTCTGGTGCGGTGCCAGCGCAGGCAGCTGGTGAATCATGCCACAACAATGACATGCCCGATAAGATTTTCGACTTCCGACATCTGTATTCATCGCCTCCCCCCTGTTTTGTTTCAGGATGAGACAACGACAATAGCAAAGAACAGATGTTTCGGTAAGCGAACCGCTCAAGCAGACTGTAAATGGAGAAAGCCACTGTACAGCCAGCGGAATTTTCATCCCGTAAGCTGTATCAGTGGCATATCATGGGAACTCGACGCGGTCAGTTCGCCGAGAGACCAGCCAGCATATTAAGCCAGCTGCTTGCGTCGGTTGACAAGCGTTCTGATACGTTCGGCCAGCAGAGCTGCGTCGAACGGTTTTCGGAACGTTTCATTGAACACGGAACGGTCGAAACCGGATGCGTTGTCTTCGTCGCTCAAAAGACCGATCAGAACTGTTTCCGCATACTCGGTATTTTTGCGGAGATTCTGAGCAATCATTAAAGCTTCTTCACGTCCCATAACAAAGTCGACCACCACGCAATCGGGGTGAATTGACTCTGCCTGGATTCCAGCTTCGAAACCACTGGCAGCAACTTCGATCTTAAAGTCATCGTTGGAAATCATTTCGTTCAGGTTTGAACGAGTGATCATATCGGAACCAACGAGGAGGATCTTACCCATCGCTTCGTCTTCCAGTTCGCCGAGTGGC
The DNA here is from genome assembly GCA_022843805.1 of Fuerstiella sp. Classification (GTDB taxonomy): domain Bacteria; phylum Planctomycetota; class Planctomycetia; order Planctomycetales; family Planctomycetaceae; genus F1-80-MAGs062. The sequence goes on along the minus strand of JALHMY010000121.1, from coordinate 22,628 downwards.
ATTCCATGTTCCTTGAGGAAGCGAATCAAATGTTCGCGTGGAATGCGACGGTCCTGCGAGCCAGGAATTCGATAGCCGCGAAGTCGTCCGGAATCGAACCACTTCGAGACTGTACGCGGGGCAACTTTACAGATCTTTGCTACCTGACCAGTAGTGAAGATCGTCTTCATGGGCGGGCTCTCCAATCATTTCTCACTGCACAATTCAGCTTCCCATCCCGAGAAACTGAATCGTCACCCCCTGATTTCTGACGTGGTCCTCGACTCAATGAGTCTGGACTGTCGTGTGAACCACTGCAGATTACGGGTCTGGGTAGTGACAGGGGTCAATTTGGACTGTGTGCGATACAGTCCTGTGCCTGCACAAGGCACGGCGGAGTGCAATTCAGTAGTTGCTATACCGAGATATAGCTGCCGATCAGAACGGACATCCCTGCCGCACTGACCTGCCTGCTGAACGGCCCCCCTGGCGATTCAGCCAATTGTGCTTCCTGGCCTCCCCGCAATGAGCATCAGGATGCCCACTGCCACAACAGGATGAACAATCGCCTGCACTTTTGTTCGACTTTTCACGGGCAATGACTTTAACCTGTTTAACAGACCTGCTTTCCCTGACGTCTGTTTCAGACAAATCACCTGCGTCGAACAGCGTGATTTTGACCCTGGAAAAGTCATCCCAGTCGCCGTAACCGCTCTCCCCTCAATGGCTTTCATACATGCCTGGTCGCTGCCATTGTGCGCAGACTCTCCCACCTGCCCAAACGTCATCCGCGTTCGAACGAGATCTTAAGGTGTGTTCCTCTTCACCTTACCGGCCAGTTTCGCTCGTTTTTCACGTACGGCAGGGTGAAAACCCGCCCGCGGTCGAATGCACGGCCCGGCGACGAAATGGAGATGTTCAGATGTTCAATTGTTAAGCCGCACGAGCGGATGAGGCAGTTTTAGGATTGAAGTTGCCTCGATCATCAACATCCTCAAATCGCAGCGACAATCGGCGAGAAATGCCGCTCTCTTCCATCGTCACTCCGTACAGCACGTCGGTAACCGCCATCGTGGGTTTCCGGTGAGTGATCATGATGAACTGAGTCGACTGCTGGAAATCGCGAAGCACGTTCACGAATCGTCCAATGTTGGCATCGTCGAGCGCTGCGTCGACTTCGTCGAGAATACAGAACGGACTTGGGCGGCTTCGGAAAATCGACAACAGCAACGCCACGGCCGTCATCGTCTTCTCACCACCGCTCAGCAGTGAAATGCTTCGCAGTTCCTTTCCCGGAGGCCGAGCCACGACTTCAATGGCACACTCAAGCACATCTTCCGGATCCTCCAGAATCAGGTCTGCCTCACCTCCGCCGAAAAGCCGTCGAAACAATTCGCGGAAATGGCCTCGAATGCATTCAAAGGATTCGACAAACATTCGCCGACTCTCGACGTTAATTCGCCGAACGATGTCCCGTAGTGCATCACGGGCAGCTTCAAGATCCTTCAGCTGCGAGTGCAGTCGATTAAATCGAGTCTCGAGTTCATTAAGATTATCAAGGCTTTCTGAACTTACGTGTCCGATTTTCTTCAGCTGGCGGCGCAGACGTTCAACTCGCCGATCAATTTCCGTCCGCATTTCCGCGTATTGAATCGGGTCATTAAGGATCGTCTGGCATATTTCGCTGAACAATGGAATTTGTTCAGACGAAGCCAGATCCCGGCTGTTCGTCAATCTCGAAACTGACTCCCGATCGGAATCCGTGTCAATGTCGTCGCTTTCGACACTGGTATTCTGGCGATGCAGCCAGACAGCGATTGCTGAGCGTCCCTGGGCAACGGCCTGTTCGACCTCAATTTGAAACTCATCCCGAATTCGCTCCGTGGCCGTCCGCAGCTGATGATCAATTCCCCTGACCTGCAACTGACATTCGTGATGCTTCGACTCCTGCTGACGGCACTGTTCTCGCACCTGCAATTCGGCTCTCGTTGCTTCGTTCCGTGTTTGTCGAAGGACATTTCGGGCATCAGCCCGCTGCCGCACATCGGCTGACTGCCGATCATCGTCAACGTAAAGTTCTGCCATTTCAGCACTTGTGTTCAGTTTGGACAGCAGCAGTTCCCGCTGGCGGTCCTGGGCAACATGCAGGCGACGTTCTGCTTCCTGCTGCTGCAGCTGCCTCTGAGTGAGGTCTTCACGGACTCGTTCGACAGATTCCTGCAGGCCCAGCAGTCGTTCTTCGGATCGTGTCAGCTCCATGCTGGCGCTGGTTCGCTCCTTTTCGAGTGCCTCGAGTTCATGCTGTCTGGCAACCTGCTCCTGCTCAAGTTCACTAATCTGCTGCTGGAGTTGCTGCAGAGTCCGATCACCAGCAAGCTGCTTTACCTCTGCTTCATCGATTCTGATTTGCAGCTGATCCTGCAGAGTATTGAGACTAAACTGCTGATCATTCAGCTGTGTCAGTCGCTCCCTTGACTCATTGTGAATTCGCTGACGATCTCTGAGCTGGGCTTCAACGGCGCGTACGAGCGCCGCTTTTTCATTGACCCGACGATAACCCAGAGTCAGATCCTCATCGGTAGAATGAATTGAGCTGCTGAGGTTTTGCAGACGCAGTTCACGCTGGGCGATTTCATGTTCAACCCGATGAAGTTCGTTCCGCAATCGGCGGAGTTCGCTCTTTCTGGATAAGACAGCCGATTCGCTGCGTACAGTACCGGCAAACAGTGTGCCGTCCGACTCGACCAGTTCTCCCTGAAGCGTCACGAAGCGGCAGCAGCCCTCAGTTTCAGCCTGCAACCTCAATGCGTCATTCAGATTCTCCACAACCCAGGTATCGGCGAGCAGATCGCTGGCAAGGCTGGGTAAGTGTCTTGGGGAACGAGCCAGAGCGTCTGCACGGCCCGCGACTCCCGGTCGCCCAAAGAGATTTGGAGGAACACTGGTTCCATGCGAAAACACTGATCGAACGATCGTACTTTCGGTCCGTGAGTCAAACCATGTGACCGGAACACTGCTGGAAAATACCATCGCCGAAAGCGGGTCACCCAAAGCGCTGTCAGCCAGAGAGTTTGTTTTCGAAAGATCCGTCGAACGTTTTTCCGGGCGGCTCCACCAGCTGGTCGAAAAATCATCATCGGCAGGTTCGGGTTCGTTAAACCTTGAGCCGAGGGTTCGCTGTCTCTGTTCTGCAGTCGTCGATCGTGTTGTCGCGGGAATCGGGCCGGAATCTGCATCTTCAAGAGAAATGAAGCCCACTCGGCCCGCGATTCGGCATCGACCGGATGTCAGATATTCGATAAATGGCTGAAGTTTTCTGACCACCAGCAGCTGAGCGCGTCCCGAAAGGGCGACTTCCAGCAGGGCCGCATTGTCCATATCAACGTCAAGCAAGTCTGCAATACTGCCGCAGATCAGATTCCACGGCTCCGATTCTGCCTCTTCGGCTCGCCGCAGGATTTCGCGAACACCGATGCCGAATCCTTCCTGTTTGTCTTCAAGATCTTCGAGAACCGTCCGACGGGCCATCAGACCGCTTCGCTGTTCTCGCAGATCAGCCAGCGATTGCTGGGAGACAGACTGTTCCGACAAAAGCTGCTCACGACTGCGTACGAGGGCATCAGCCGAATTCTCGGCTGCCTGCAGCTCAGCCTGAGCCTGTTGCAGTGTTTCCTGATTCTGACGAATCGACTCCTCAAGAGCGGCCAGCTGAACGGTCAGCATTTCCATCTGCTGCTGCAATTCAGCGCCTCTGTATTGCGCCGCCTGATATTCGGATCTCAATCCGCCCAGTGCGGAGGAGGTTTCGGAGTTGGATCGTACCTGAGCCAGCTGCTGCTGGCGCGTTGCCTCTATGCTGACTCTGGACGTGGCGACAGCCTGCTGCAGAAGACTCAGCTGGTCATCACCTGACAGCAGGACAGTTTTTTTCTTTTCAAACGCTGATCGTTCATGCTGCAGGACACCGTGCAGATGAACCTGTTCTGCCTCAGCTTCACTCACTCGATTGTTCATCAGTGTCTGCTGCCTCAGCAGACGCTGAACGTCGGACGCCAGTTCCGCTTCCCGCGCGGTCTGATGTCGCAGCGTGGAGTCCAGGCTCGCGATTCGGCTGCGGAGTTCTGCACGACGACGTTCCACATCGCGGAGTTCATCGTCAATTTCGGAGAGGGCCGTATCGGCAACGGACAGTTCCTGCTGAGCTGATGCCTGATTCCGGCGAAGCAGTTCCAGCGTTTCTGCAGATTCATTCATCTGCTGCACCAGCAGTTCCCGCTGACGCGATTCGCGTCGAAAATCGTCGGCCGTCATCCCGACCCAAAGCTGTTCCAGCTCGGTGGAAACTTCGCGAAATCGAGCTGCCCGCTGTGCCTGAGTTCGAACGTTACTAACCTGAGTTTCGACTTCATCGACAATGTCTGTCAGTCGCAGCAGGTTCTGCTCAACTCGCTCCAAACGCCGGAGTGCCTCAGTGCGGCGAGTCTTAAAGCGACTGATTCCCGCAGCTTCTTCAAAGATCAGTCGTCGATTGGCCGCATTGGACTGCAGGATCTGGTCGACTCGCCCCTGCTCAATGATGCAGTAGGCTGCAGCGCCTGCACCTGTGCCGACAAACAAGTCTCGTACATCTTTGAGTCGGGCAGCATTTCGATTGATCAGATACTCAGAGTCACCCGATTGCCACAGTCGCCGCCCCACCGAGACTTCATCAAGTTCTACCGGCAGGAAACGAGAACGGTTGTCGAATGTCAGGGTCGCTTCTGCGAACTGAGCTCCGGTGCGGCTGGCGGAGCCATTGAAGATGACGTCCGTCATTTCCTTTCCGCGGAGACTTTTTGCACTTTGATCGCCGAGAATCCACTTGATGGAATCCACAACGTTGCTCTTGCCGCTTCCGTTTGGTCCCACGACTCCGGTAATCCCGGCGGAGAACTCAAAAACGGTCTTGTCGGCAAAGCTCTTGAAGCCGAAAAGCTCGAGCGACCTGAGCATTGAGCGATATCCACGACAGACGCCACACGCTGCGGCGCTGTCCCAGTCCTTTAAGTCATGGGTCTGTGATTCTCTGACGTGCGTACCGTACGCAGCTGTCCGGCAATCACCGGATTACTGTCACTGGAAGACCAAAGTCATGGTGAAGATTGAATCCTGATCTGTTATTCCGCGTCCGTCGTTTTCTCGGATACAAATGGTCGCTTGAAGAAATTAATGATGCGAGCACCTGGCCCAAACCGCATTTTCGACATATCCACCTCCTCTGCACCGGCTGGCGCATCAGGCTCTGTTCCTGCATCAGACTGTGGTTCATCCTGCTGCAGTTCCAGATCTTCCAGCTCGGTCGGTTCAGCTTCATCGGACGTCTTTTTGGTGGTTTGTCCCGTTTTTCGTTCAGCAGATTTCTGTCGGCCGTCTTCCGAAGCTTCAGAATCCGCAACAGGACGTTTTTCCGATGAACTGCTGACATCATCACTGTCAGGCCCGTCACTGCCAGACTCGTCACTGCCGGCCTGAGGTTCTTTGGTGTCATTTTCCCCGGCAGGTTCGTCGTCCTCACCCATTTTGTCGAACTTCAGCGCTGACAGTTTGTCTTCAGATTCCTGCCGACGAATTTCTTCCTCATCAAGTCTGTCGTACAGGTTTGGAATCATTGCCGGAGTGCCAATTCGTTTGCCCGACTCATCGAGATCGGAAGGATCAGTTTCGGCAGCTGAATCCCTGTCGCCGGTCAGATCGTCAGTGTCGCGGAACAGCAGTCGACCGGCCTGCGGCAGTCGGTCAATTCCGAAATCACCGGTCAGGTTATGCTGCTGCTGAGCTTCGATGAGCATCTGAACGATATCCGGATAGGTGGCACCAAAGTCTCCGCAGACCTTGATGATGTCTGCAAGGCGGGTACCCACGACCTGTTTTTCCGGTTCGCTGGCTTCCAGCGAGTATTTCGAAACGGTAACGGAATGGCCACTGCCATCGCCGATAATGCGGATGTTCCTGCCTGCTGTGAGTACAACTGGAAGACGTACGATCTGATCCGCACCGAACAGCACGACTTCGGCCGCTCGGCGTCGGTTTACGTGCACCATCGCTTCGCCTTCGGAATCGATCAGGAAGAGTTTAAAGCGATTGGGATATTCAATAACGCGCAGGTATGGGTCATTTGGGTCCAGCTCCTGCAGTGCTCGAAAGGCCCCATATCGTGTCTCAAGCTCCTTTTCGCTCATCAAAGAACGGAGCGCAACCACAGCATCCGCATCATCAATGACTGAGAGTGCAGCGAGAGCATAGACTCGTAGTGCCGGCTGTTCTCGGACCGCGGCTGTGAGGACTTCAACTCCGGTCGGATCTCCGAGATAGGCAAGTGCCTGCGCCGCATGGAACTGTACTTCAAATTCGGGTGAAGCCATCGCCCTTTTAAGGAATGGCACGCCAGCATCCCCAATCGCTTCCAGCTGCACAGCTGACTGGCTGGCCGAGGATGGCTCCATAATATCACGCTCCAGAGATTCCATGCGCATTCGGCGAGCCACATCACCTTCGTTGAAGGCGATGCTGCGAATGACCTGCTGGTATCGTGGAAAATTATTGCGATACGTCTTGTGCATTTTCAGTTCCAGCATGGTGTCGGTCTTGGCGACAGCCAGCGGAACTCGGCGACCATATCGATCATAGTCATGAAAACGAGCGGCTACGGCAGAGGAAATACGTTTGGCATTACGATAGCCTCGTTTATCAGCTCGCAGGACGATACTCAGATCACGTTCCGTGTTCGACACGGCACCACCCGGTATACTTCCTCGGCGGAGTTCCGCGGCAAGCTGAGTTGGATCACGTTTTGCCCCGAGTTCTGTCAGGATCGCTCCGGAGGCTATCCCGTAGTTGTGACCTTTCAGTGTGCCCCGGCCTTCAATGACCTGTTCTTCAAAAAGTCGGGTTTCAAGAAGCCAGCCGCCTTTCAGACTGGTCGCTTCACTGTTCGGTGGCAACGCGACGCGAACGTCAAAATGCTGTCCTTTGGTCACCATTGCCGGCAGCATGGCCGTAACAATCACCAGGGCTGTATTTTTGGATGCCAGTACTTCTTCGATATTCTTGACACCCCGACGGGACATCTCATCCTTCAGAGCTGTTCGAAGTGATGACGGAGGCGGATTGTCGCCGGTTCCGTCCAGCCCTGTGACCAGGCCGACAGATCGCAGCACAACCAGATTGTTTCCCTGCACACTGATATACTCGCTCAACAGCGGTGTTTCCACGCGGCTGCCGAACTCATTGTCATCCATTTTGCTTTTCACCGAAGCGGTTTTTTTCCCCTTCAGGTCAGGCAGGCTGAAGAAATCCTTTGAAGGCATACTCATCAGTCCGGAGGCACATCCGCACGTTGACGCCAGCAGCAATGTGCCAACGAGTCGGCGCAGTCGGCCTTCGCGACGCTGCTGACGTACCTTTTTGAACTCGGCCAGGACGGAAGAGGCGGAGATTCCTGGAGACATGGCGTGGATCCATTGACGCAGCAAGCATGGTACCGAAACATGTCGGACCACGTTGCCGAGGGCAGGTGTCTGGCATCGGACTGCTCCGCTGATGTCAGACAGAGGCCGACACGATTGACTTCGTCAATGCGATGGCGCAACGCTGACAACAGAATGTTGCAGTCAGAAGCAGGGTCAGTTGGACAGGTTACTAACGGGACAGGAAAATGGCTGGACAGGATGGTCGGGATGTTTTGCCCTGTTCGTTTGCCGACGCTTCGCTGGTGGGATGAACCAGCAACCCGTAATTGCGTCGGTGTTGGAACAGGGCAGCAATCATGTGAGAAATGACTCCAGGAGACGATACGTGGAACGGTTTTCCGGCGTCAACATGCTTCCCGCAGTTCGCTGAGATTCATTATGGGCTCGCAGCAGAGTGCGGGATTCATTCGGCAGGAACTGCAAATACCAGTATTTCGATGGTACGAACCTGCATCCTGCCAATATCCGGCTCGGCAAATTCTGCCTGGTCACGAATCCGGGCAGAGATCGTCCAGGCGAGCGGCGAAATTGTTTTTACCGGGAGGGCGAGGTTTCTGCCGAGCCGAGAGCCGAGATTCTCTCGGCTCAGCAGGAGCTTCGCCCTCCCATTCGGCTCAGCGGGAGCTTCGCCCTCCCATCTGTTCCGATTTGTCCGAAAAGCGGCGGAAATTAATGCATGAATGTCTGTTTGACTGGCCATTCTGCTGGCACCCGAGCAGATTACACCCCAATCTAACGGACTATTCTTCGCTGCAGCCTTTTATCGTTTGATGAGAGTGGCCAGCAGTTTCATAAGACAAATACTGAGGATGATATGAGTCGAACGGCGTCCATCTCTCGAAATACATCAGAAACTCAGATAGAGCTGACTCTGAATCTGGATGGAACAGGCACGTCCAGTGTCAAAACAGGAGTCGGTTTTCTTGACCACATGCTGACACTGTTTGCTCGTCACGGCATGTTCGATCTGAATGTCAGTGCAACGGGAGACCTGCATATCGATGACCACCATACGGTCGAAGACATCGGTATATGCCTTGGACGATGCCTGGGACAGGCCGTTGGAGATAAGCGGGGCATCCAGCGTTATGGATTTATGACACTGCCGATGGAAGAAACACTCGTGACTTCTGCAGTCGATTTGAGCGGTCGATTCGCACTCAGCTGGCGTGTTGAGTTTCCCACAGAAAAGACCGGAACTTTTGACAATCAGCTTGTTCAGGAGTTCTGGAACGCTGTTGCTTCCAACACAATGATGAATCTGCATGTTCTTCAGCATCATGGGACCAACAGCCACCATATCGCTGAAGCTGTCTTCAAGGCCACCGCTCGCGCTCTCCGCATGGCCGTTACAATCGATTCCCGACAAACAGGAGTGCCATCAACCAAAGGTACTTTACAGGGATAAACTGGCGAAGAAAAAATGCAGGAGTATTCCGACGGGGCGGGTCCCGCCGGGAAAATTCCTCACGCCGCGACCGCAAAAATGTGGAAATCCGGAAACTCGATCATCAAACGTTGTCAAAATGCATCGTTTCCGTATGAACGTTACAAATTCCTCGTTTTTACGAGAAACATTGAAAGGAGATCACCCCCTTAAGTTCGTGGTCAATCACCACATCGTTTTTTCCCGTTTAAGGATTCTGGTTTCCATGGTTACAGCGAGTGACAGGATTACAACCAGTGACAGGATTACGGCAAGTGACAGGATTACGGCAAGTGACAGTGCTCAGGCAGGAACACTTCGACTGGATTCGGCACATCGACTGACCGCCGTGCTTTCGCAGCACCTCCCGTTTTCTGGCTCTGTACAGGTCGAGCTCGACGATGACCGTGTTGTTCTGTCGGGCAATGTGAACTCGTGGTATGCCAAACAACTGGCACAGGAAACAATTCGCCCAGCCGTTCGAACCGCCAGAATTCACAATCGAATTCGAGTCGTTCCTGAAACGCCGGCAGAATAGTGCCGCGTTAACGACGAATCGCGGAGGCAAGATCGGCTTTCTGGCCCATCGTCACGCAGTGGGACAGGAATGTTGAACGGGTATTCTTTTAAGGCTGGGGTCAACAGAACTGGTCATTGGCCGCGGGCTCACAGTTCAAAACCGCATTCGATCAGCGGGTAATGACGCGACAGCTTCTGGTATTCCACCCGACGAAACTGGTAGAATACCGTTCGCGTTATTGTCTGCCCGGTTTTCTCTCCTCACAGGCTGTCTTATGAAGCCTCATTTTTCACAACGGCTAACACAACGGCCAGACCTGCAGCAAATTGCGGGTCAACGGTTTCGGCTGACTGTCTGCAGTATGGTCTTTGTCTGCAGTCTGTGGTTCAGGACACAACCTGTTGCCGGAAGCGACAAGTCTATGTTGCCTCCCGCAGCCTCGAAAACGATCAACTACGAAACGGATATCCGCCCTCTGTTCCAGAGTCGATGTCTTGGATGCCACGGACCGGAGATGCAGGAAAGCCAGTTGCGACTGGACAGAAGAGCTTCGCTGATCCGTGGAGGCAGTTCAGGAGAACCGGCGATCCTTCCCGGAAACAGCGCGGAAAGCCATTTGATTCATCTGGTATCCGGGCTGGAGCCCGACCGGACAATGCCACCTGATCCCGACGATCGACTGTCCGCTCAGGAGATCGGACTACTTCGGGCATGGATAGATCAGCAGGCGGCATGGCCGGGGCCTGACGGTGCTGAGAGCGACGACCGACCTGCTGTAAATCACTGGGCATTTCTTCCGATTAGGTCGCCGGAACCTCCTTTCGCGGCATCCGGATCTTCTCATCCCATCGATGCGTTTATCGTTCAGTCTCTGAGGGCTCGAGGATTGACGGGCAGCGATGAGGCAAATCGTCGCCAGCTGATTCGTCGTCTCTGGCTTGATATAGCCGGACTGCCTCCCAAACCGGAAGACGTCCGTAAGTTTTTGGAGGACACTGAGGAAGGAGCTTATGAACGGCTTGTCGAACAGGTGCTGAACAGCCCTCATTATGGAGAACGATGGGCTCGATACTGGCTGGATCTGGTTCGGTTTGCAGAAACCAATGGATATGAGACGAATCGTGAACGTCCTAACGCGTGGCCATGGCGGGACTACGTTATTCGTTCGCTGAATTCTGACAAGCCCTACAATCAGTTCCTGAGGGAGCAGCTGGCGGGAGATGCTCTGGGAGTTCCGGAAGCCACCGGTTTTCTCGTCGCGGGTCCGTACGATCTCGTAAAGAGTCCGGATATCAGTCTGACACTGATGCAGCGAAATAACGAACTGGATGACATCATCGGAACGACGAGTACCGCGTTTCTCGGGCTGACGCTCGGATGCGCGAGATGCCACAACCACAAATTTGATCCAATGTCACAGACGGACTACTACGCCTGGCAGGCGATCTTTGCCGGCGTCAGTCATGGAGATCGCATCCTGCCATTGTCTGAATCGAACGCAAAGCAGCTTTCCCTGGTGGATCAGGAAATTCAATCGCTGACCGTTCGCCTGAGCCCGTTCATAAAGAAGAACTCCGAAGGAACCAGAGATCCGGTTACGCACCTGGTGAATGAAGAGCTGCTGAAGCCAACAAAAGCCCGATTCGTCAGATTTACCATTCGAGCAACCAATGGATCGGAACCATGTGTTGATGAACTGGAAGTTTTTTCATCGGGAAAGAATGTTGCACTGGCGTCTTTCGGTACCAGAGTGACAAGTTCGGGCGATCTGCCTGGTTACGAAATTCATAAGCTGGAACATCTCAACGACGGACGATATGGCAATCAGCGCAGCTGGATCGCCAATAAGACCGAAGGATGGGTTCAGCTGGAGTTTCCACAGGAGTTTGTCATTGACCGTATTACCTGGGGGCGTGATCGGAACGATCAGTTCCGTGATCGTGTAGCGACTGATTATCAGTTTGAAGTCGGTACGGAACCGGAAATTCTGCACGCCGTCGCATCTTCGGCAGACAGGCGTCCTTATTCGCAGGGACGCCCGCAGCCACCCGTATACGATTTTGCAGATGCAACTTCCGACGAAGCGGCGGCTGGGCAGGCATGGCTGAAGCAGCTGGAAGAACTTCGCGAACGCAGAAAGCAGTTAAACGCAGCAGCGACGGTCTACGCAGGGCAGTTTCAGCAGCCCGGACCTGTCCATCGTCTGTTCCGAGGCGATCCCATGGCAAAACGAGAAACCGTCCTGCCAGGAACCGTTGCATTCCTCGGGTCACTCGGACTGGAACAGTCTGCGTCAGAACAGGACCGACGACTGGCACTGGCCAGCTGGATTGCGGCGGACAACAATCCACTGACAGCCAGGGTGATAGTGAATCGACTGTGGCAGTTTCATTTTGGAAAAGGACTGGTTTCAACGCCAAGTGACTTCGGAGTTGCCGGGGTGCCACCGACTCATCCGGATCTGCTGGACTGGCTGGCTTCACAGCTGATTTCCCACAACTGGTCCTTAAAGCATATCCATCGACTGATTCTGACTTCGGCCACCTGGAAACAAAGCAGTCGTCCGCTGGCGGAGGCTTTGGAAAAGGATGCGAATACGGAATTCTGGTGGCGGTTTCCGCCACGACGCCTGGAAGCCGAACCGATTCGTGACGGTATTCTCAGCGTCACCGGACTTTTGGATACCCGCATGTATGGTCCGGGATTCAGCGCTTTTGAGGTTCAGATGGAAAATGTCCGTCACTATTTTCCAAAACAGAAATATGGACCGGAAGACTGGCGCCGAATGATTTATATGACGAAGGTGCGGCAGCAGCAGGATTCAGTGTTTGGGATTTTTGACTGCCCGGATGCTGCGACGTCGGTACCTCGACGTACACGTTCCACGACGCCGCTGCAGGCATTGAATCTGTTTAACAGCACTTTTATGCTGCAACAGGCTGGATTCTTTGCCGATCGTCTGCGAAATGAAGCCGGATCAGATTCCGCCATGCAGGTTGTGCGGGCGTTCGAGTTATGTTTCTCCCGAGAACCGGATTCGACGGAACTGGACGAAGCGGTAACGTTTGTTAAAGATCAGAGCCTGACGGAATTTTGTCGGGCAATGCTGAACAGCAATGAATTCCTGTTCATGCAATAGTCTGACACGTATTCAGTGTCGCCGGGTGGTTCCAGTTCGAACACATCACCGCTGATTGTGAGCAGGTCATTGAAGAAGCGCCGGCTTATATCCAGCGGATAACACGAAAAGCGTGATGAGAATGAATGTTGCCGAGTTATGCATGTTGTGGCTGGCACTGATGACGGGTTCGGCTGACACTGCGAGTGACGCGCCTCTCCCGCGGTTTGCCCCAAAGGAACCGATCGAGGCCGCTCAGTCCTTCGCGATTCGGGAAGGATTTGAAATGCAGTTGCTGGCGTCAGAGCCACTGGTAACTGATCCGGTGGCCATGGAATATGACGAAGCGGGACGCGCCTGGGTCGCTGAAATGCGAGACTACCCGTATACCGACAAAAACGCCGACAAGCCGTTTACCGAAAAAACGACTGATCTGCCTCTTGGAAGAATTCGAATTCTCGAAGACACCAACGACGATGGTGTCTTCGACAAGAGTACCATCTTTGCAGACAATCTTTCATGGCCGACCGGGCTGGCATTGTGGAAAGGTGGCGTTTTTGTCGTCGCAACTCCGGATATGTGGTATCTGAAGGACACTGATGGCGATGGTACGGCAGATATCAGAAACCGAGTGCTGACAGGGTTTCGAAAGTTCAACGTACAGGCCGTCATTAACAATCTGAAGTGGGGGCTTGATCACCGGCTGTATGGAGCCGGATCATCGAACGGAGGGCAAATTGTTTCTCCCGACCATCCCGGGACAGCCCCACTGACGATGGCCACAGGAGATTTTCGTTTTCAGCCGGACGACGTCCATCAATCCTTTGAATTGCTGTCTGGCGGTGCGAGGTTTGGGAATTCGTTTGACGACTGGGGACATCGGTTCATTTGCAATATTCGTAATCCGATCCAGCAAATCGTGCTGCCTCGAACTGCACTGGCTCGCAATTCATGGGTCCCTTTTCGATCAGCAGTGCATGACGTGGCCCTTTCCGGTGATACAGTGCCCGTTTGGCGAAAAAGCCAGCCTGAACCATGGCGAGTACTGAATGCAAGGCGTCTCGCCAGTGATCCTTCGGTGGCTTCCCCAAAAAGCGAGTCCGTTGCGGCCGGATATATGACATCGGCATCTGGCGTGACCATCTATCGCGGGGACGCTTATCCGGCTGAACTTTATGGAACCGTGTTTCTGGCAGAAGTTGCAGGTAACCTGATCCATCACCAGCAACTCACCAAAAACGGTGTTGCATTTTCTTCGGAGCGAACAAGTGACGGGGCCGAATTCCTGGCATCTGCAGATAACTGGTTCCGTCCGGTAAACTTCGTTAACGCACCGGACGGTACTCTGCATGTGATGGATATGTACAGGGAAACAATCGAACATCCATGGTCGATCCCCGATGATATCAAGGCGAAACTGGACCTCGAAAGCGGGCGTGATCGCGGGCGCATCTGGCGACTTGCCCCAAAGGGGTTCAAGCCACCCAAAGGCCGTACGCTGGAAAAAGCAACAACTTCAGACCTGGTCAGCGCCCTTACCGCCAGTTCGTCGTGGTCCCGTGACACTGCTCATCGCCTTCTGTTCGAACGGCAGGATCCGGAAGCCGTTCCTTTGCTTCGTCAGCTGTTGCGAAAATCGTCGCCCTCGGTGGGCAGCACTTCGAATGCCTGGTCGACGGTTGCCGATCCCCAGGCCGCAGGTCGCCTGAATGCCCTTTGGTCACTGGAAGGACTGAACGCACTAACGACCGACGATCTGAAAATTTCCCTTGCGGACCCTCATCCGGGAATTCGGGCCAATGCAATCACTTTGTCGGAATCTCGCCTGACTCAGAATCCCGAACTGTATCAGGCTGTATTTTCCCTTGCTTTTGATGTTGATCCCGAAGTCCGATTCCAGCTGGCCCTGACGGCTGGCTCGCTGCCGGTGACGGCAGAAAACCAGGAGTCTGTTGCAAAGGCTCTTGCAGTCATCGGTCTGCGGGACTCCGCTGATCAGTTCACGCGTGCTGCGATCCTGACGTCAGCCAGTGAAATTCCCATTTCGATTCTGCGGCGTATCTTTCCGGGACTGAATGAAAAATCGCCTGAAGATGTTGAACGATTGTTATCCGGCGGACTGGATCAGCTCCTTCATGACCTGACTCTGATCGCCGGTGCCCGAGGGGATTTGGCGGAACAGAACTCGCTGTATGAGGCTGTGATGTCCATAAATGAGGGAACGCTGCAGCAGCAGATCGTTCCCACTTTGGCTTTGGGATTTGCCCGAGGATTAAAACGGTCGAATAAAGCTGTGCAGTCAGTGTTAATGGAAAGTCAGCATCCCGGGGCTGCCCGATTGATGAAGACCTTTTCCGATGTCTCCAGCATTGACACTTTTTCTGAACGAATTGCAGCGGGTGGCTCGTCCGCGTCAGACGCCACGGAACTGCTGGCCTTTGCCGATTACGAGACCGTTAAGAACCTGCTGACTCCGCTGCTGCAGTCAGGACAGCCGGCAAATACTCAGGCCGTTGCCGTGCGTGTGATGGCTGGACATCAGACGGACGAGGTTGCCGAAATGTTTGTATCGGTTTACCGTTCGCTGCGTGCTCCCGGCCGTATGGAGGCCATGGAAGCCCTGCTTTCTCGTCCGCAATGGCACGACATTCTGCTCACGGCTGCTGAAGCGGGAACGATTCCGGTCTTCGACATTCCGCATTTGCGACGAAATCTGCTGCTGCGAAGCCGGGATGAGCAGATTAAGGCGAGAGCCGTTAAACTGTTTTCTGCAACACTGACCGCTCGCCGTGAAGTCGTTGACCGTTATCGTGACCAGATTCCTTCACAGCAGGCAGCGAAGGAACGGGGCGAAGTCATTTACAAGCGTGAATGTCAGATCTGTCATCGAGTTGGAACGGCCGGGCAGGATCTGGGACCGAATCTGGCAACGATTCGCCACAGGGCTCCCGACGAGGTGTTACTGCACATTCTTGATCCAAACCGGGAAGTCGCACCCAACTACATTGCTCAGGTGGTCGTCACAGAGGAAGGTCAGTTACTGACAGGGCTCGTTACGGAAGAGACACCGCACCAGATTACACTGAAACTGAGCACCGGAACGGAAACTCAAATTCCTCGCACAAAAATAGCCGAAATCTCCAGCACAGGTCAGTCTCTGATGCCGGTTGGATTTGAGCAGAAGATCAATGTATCAGAAATGGCCGATCTGCTGGAGTTTCTGCTGCGATAGGTGGCTGAAGAACAGATTGATTATCAAAAAAAGGCGAGCGGAGCGGCGTCAGCCCTCCGAGGTCCGCGCACCTGCGATTCTGCGGTTTTCCGCCGCGTCAGTGTCACTCCGGATGCCGATGTCACTGTGAATACCGTAAGCGGCCAGGCACTGGCCGACTGGACCCACGTGCATGTGGCGCACATATCAGAACTCAATTACTGCTGGCTGACTGCCCGACTTTTGGGGCATGGCAGACGATGCTGAGG
Organism: Fuerstiella sp.; assembly: GCA_022843805.1. Taxonomy (GTDB): domain Bacteria; phylum Planctomycetota; class Planctomycetia; order Planctomycetales; family Planctomycetaceae; genus F1-80-MAGs062. The sequence goes on along the minus strand of JALHMY010000121.1, from coordinate 6,597 downwards.
AGCGGGGCACGGGCGCTGCAACTGGTGTTTGTGCCTGACGGCATACGTCTGCCGCTCGCCGCCATGCCATCTCTTTCTCCTGATCTCCGATTTCCTGAAATAAGTCAGCGATACGATCTCGAGTACCAGGGTCCCAGGGTTTAGTGATGGCCTCACGATGCAGATCTGCAAGTGTAATCAAGGCTTGCTGATACTCCGCATGCTGTTTTAGCTGCCGGTCTGCATCATCTGCTTTGCCGAGGGCACGCAGACACTGGGCCAGTGCATAGCGGGCCGTCACATTTCCCGGTTCTTTTGCCAGGAGAGCGTTCAGGCTGGCTTCTGCTGAGGAATAATCACGATCCTGCATCTGAAGCTGAGCCTGAACGTCGAGTACTCTTATTTCCGCAGAATCAATAGCGGCAGCGGAATCAAGAAATGTTCTCGCCTCTTCAACTCGCCCAAGAGCAATGAGCGACTCAGCACAATTTGCCTGTGCCACCGCTGAATCGGAAAGTGGCCGAAGTCTGTTGACAGCCTCTTCGTAACGGTGCAGTCGAATCAGGCTATCCCCCAGACGAAGAGTCGAGTCTCTGGCCATGCTTGCCGGCGCGCCGGGCGTATTCAGTAGCCCCTCGAAAGCCGCAGCAGCCTCGGTAAAGCGTTCGTAGTCATGGTAGACAATTCCCAGGAGGTAGCGAGCCGCGTGGTCACCCGGGCGAAGTTCGATCAGGCGAATCAGATGCGTTCGAGCCTGTTCCATGGCACCCAGATCGTAGTAGATCGATGCGAGCCAGCGATGAGCAGCCGGATGATCGGGCTGAGCGTTAGCCCATTCTCTGGCCTGATCCTCCGCTTCGGAGAGCCTGCCAAGCTGGTAGAGCGATTCCGTCTGAACTGGCCACGTGTAGGCGCGGGCGGAAGGCAACAGGCTTTCAGCAAGCCACGACAGAGAGATTGCTTCGTCAAAGTCTGAGCGACTGAGGGCGATCTGGGCATCCAGAATCGCCCTCTCAGCTTTGCCGCCATTCTTCAACAGTTTTTCCCGCACCTGCTCAATCGCGGTGTCGTTGTGGATCTCGATTGCCTTCAGGCCCTGCACCAGCAAATCCGAGTTCGACGTTTTGGCAGACGTAACAAACCAGAACACAGCAGTGGACACCAGAACGGTGAGAGCAAGGCCTGCCAGATTTCTTCGCGATCCGGGCTTGAACATTATTCAAGAATCAGCTGAACGCCGTCCTTTCCGGCAGCGTCCACTGTCACTCGCAGCGGGGAGGTGTCTTTCGTTGCAAATTTTGATGGCAACAGCTGCTTTGGCGGCGGCGCATTTGGATTGGCCGCAGCATTCATCGCCGCTGTGTAAGCATCTCCACCGATCTCCATATTGGCAGCATCAGCCTTCTTTTCGATTTTCGTTACTGTCACAATGTGAGTGCCAACAATGGCCCCATCATTCGTATCAAACGTCGTCAGCCGAAACTTTCCACTCTCATCAGTTGTGCCAACCGCTGGTCGAGGTGCCTGTTCTCCGTCAAAGTAGAACGTCACGTTGACATCGGCCAGGGGCTTACCGTCCATCATAACGACGCCCGACACAGGAGCCAGTTGCGGTCTGTCAACGACACCGCCGCATCCGGCACACAACAAAATGGCTACCGCAGTAACAATCCGCATTTTCCCACCTGTCTTGCTTAAACGTCACTTGAAAATGTTGTCTGTGAATCAAAGCGGCAGACCCCTTCTAAGGAAGAGGTCTGCCGGGATTCTACTGATACCAATACTGGTACGATGTACCACTACTGAATCGAAGCAACCTGTCCGTCACGTCGATCACCCAGTCTCTGCAGATTCATATAGTCGATGTTTTCACTAATGAAGTGAACTGAACCATCGCCCATCAGAACCTGAGCACCACCGATATGCAGGGATTTGATTCCCATGGAAGTCTGCCAGTTGCTCCAGTCGCCGCATGTTGCAGGCGCATAACCAGGCTTGTTACGGCATGTCATGAAATTGATTGGGGCGGTTGTTGCCAGCGCAAAGGTACCATTGGAATTGAACCAGCCCTGAGCACCATGGTCGTTGCAGTCCGGTCGGCTTTCTGCCATCAGAATGACATTCGACGTTCCGTCGGTAATGTCCTTCATACGAGCTGCTGCACCACCGCGGGCAAAACATCCCGAAATCTGTGCGAGATTAATCGTTGTTCCGTGGCCGACAGTCGCACCAGTTCCGAGATCATTGCCTGGCCAGCGATTTGCACACCAGCCGCCATTGTCACTCATTCGCTGATTACCCATGGAAACCATGTAGTTGGCATGGGCACGGTCTACGTTGACAGAAATCGTATCCGATGGACAGAGGTATCCCGGAATCCTCAGAGTACGCAGGCCATTGGCAACGTCAAAGATGAATGCGTCGACGTCGTTGCCGTTATTGCCACCCTGGGTCGGCCATACTGGCTGTCCGGCGAATGGCAGTCTGGAGTACAGAGGTGCCTGTTCAATGAATGGCAACAGCTGAACAAGAACACTTCCTTTTCGATGAGCACCGGCAACCCATGGCTGGGTATTCGCGACCGGATGGTTGGAGTCAGTCTGGTTATTCATACCAGCCTGAATTGGGAAAATATTGTGAGTGTCGTGGTAGTTGTGGAGCGCCAGCCCCAGCTGCTTCAGGTTATTCTTACACTGCGTACGACGGGCTGCCTCGCGGGCCTGCTGAACGGCCGGCAACAGCAAAGCAATCAGGATCGCAATAATTGCGATGACAACGAGCAACTCAATCAGCGTGAATCCGCGTTTCATCGAACGATGATTCCTCATTCAACACCTCCAGATAGAGAAAAGACAGGAACAAAACAATCTCACCAATTACCAAAAATTCTCAGGAATATTACCACCTTTTCCTGAACACTTAGAATGGTGAATTTCTCATCAGTTTGCAATACCTCCACTGATGGTTTTATTAACAAATCTGCTTAAACTTTCGCATAAAGGGCCTTTATGCATGGCCATAACAACACTAGCCTGAACGTAATACGGATATTGCGTACACCAATGCGGAGATGGTCCTTCTTATTCCGATCTGGTTATCAGATCAATGGCAGCGTGGAAATGCACTTGCGGGCCGCCATGGCGATCGCTGCAACCGTTGCTGGCTGGCTTAAGGCGATTTTGCCTAAAATCATCGCGTGATATCAATTGCTCCGGTGTCAGGAGTATCGTGTGAATTGTTTGCTGTTCGCTTTTCGAGGCTCTCACTTCTGCTATCGCAGCGAGGCCTGCACGCTTCGACATTTGCAAATCGCCATTCTGATGATTACAGGAATCGCTGTTTGCGGCTGCGGCCGTAACACCGAGTACGAAGGAGGCACCGGTGCCTCCTCCGTTTCCTCTCCTGTCTCTGACTCGCAGGATGGCACTCCAGCGAGTCCCGAGCAAAGGCGTCCGGACCTGACTTTGGATCTTCCGCTGGTCAATTCCAATCCGGGCTATCTGGGTGCAAAAGTGTGTGGCGAATGCCATCAGGAACGACTGCTGGAATTTCAGAAAACACGACACTTCGCAGCAGCCTCCAAACCTGATGAGCGACTGATGCCTCGGGGATTCGAGCAGCAGACGTCCATAGACTCACATTTGCCTGGGGTTGAATTCCTGACAACACGACGAGGCGATCAGTTTATACAGAGTGTCCGGCGTGCCGGAAGTCAGCAGGAATCCGGCAGAGCAGTCATCGGCATGGCTTATGGGATCAATGGCATTGCCGATGAGGTCTACTTTGCATGGAAGGGAAATAAACTTCGGGAACTGCCACTTGGCTGGCTGCATTCTCATGATGCCTGGGGAGCGCAGCAGTTTTCGGATCCGACGAGTTCTGATGATTTTTCACGCGTCGCCACGACTCGCTGTCTGGAATGCCACAACACCTGGTTTGAGCATCGTAAAGGGACGCCAAATGAATATGACCCAAAGAGTTTTCTGATGGGGGTCACCTGCGAGCGGTGCCACGGTCCGGGGCAGGACCATGTTGAATTCCATCGACAGAATCCGCAGGAGAAGCATGGAAAGCGAATCACGCACCCCGGCCACTTCACTCGCGATCAGTCGATGGACAACTGTGGCCAGTGCCACTCAGGTGGAGTATTTCGCAAAACGGACCTGTTTTCCTTTCGACCTGGCGATTCTCTGGATGATCACTTTCGTCAGAACGAAAACCCCAACTACGAAGACGATCACGTCGCCAATCAGGTGAAGTATCTGAAGCAGAGCAGGTGCTACGTCGAGAGCAGTTCTCTGACCTGCGTGACATGCCATTCTCCGCATCATCAAACGACCATTGCTGACCAGGGAGATAACACGTGCCGCAGCTGTCATCAGCCGGAAAGCTGCACCGAAAGGGATCAGCTTCCGGACGAGATTCAGGGCAGGTGTGCGTCCTGCCACATGCCAAAATACTCCCGTCTGGCTGTTCGCTTTCACACGAAGGATGATCGGTACGTATTTCCCGTTCGGCCAACGCAGCATCGCATCGCTGTTTATCCTGAAGCACGTGATGCAATTCTCGCAGAATGGTACGCCGATTTGCCTGAACAGAAACAAACGCCGGAGACTCGGTCCGAACTTGCCCGTCTGAAGCAGCAGCTCGCTCAGCACTTCCTTTCCGTTGCCACCAGAATGACCGGCGATTATCGGTATTTTGCCGCCATCGGTGCTTTGCGGGATGCTCTTCGCTGGGATGATTCGGATTCCGTCAGGGTGCAGCTTGCCGCTGCCATCTCGACTCAGACGAAAATCGACCAGCACTTTTCCCGGGCTATGCAGCTGCAGCAGCAAAATCGGTTTGAAGACGCTGTAACGGAACTTCGCGAGCTGCTGGTTTTGAAGCCGGATCATGCGATGGCTTTGGCAAAGGTGGGCACCTTTCTGGCGGTACTCGGCAAAGAGAAGGAAGCGACTTCACATCTTGCCGAATCACTCAAACATGATCCTGACAATTCCTACGGAAACAATATGCTGGGCTGGCTGGCATACCTGCGGGGTGACTTTTCCACTGCCTCGGAGAACTTCCGCCAGGCAGAAGAAATTTATCCGTATACCGCAGAAAACAATTACCGCTGGGCGCTCGCCCTGATTGAATTGATGCAGTGGAACGCGGCACAGCAAAAATTGCAGCATGCGCTCAGCATTGATCCGAATGATGCCATGGCCTGTGCGGCCCTGAGCAGGGTTCTCACCGAGCAGAACCAGGTCGTACCGGCGCTGCAGTACGCCAATCGGGCTGCTGTACTGACCGACTTTAAAAACGCTGAAATCCTCGTTCGGCTGATGGAAGCATGGGATGGGGCGGGCTACCCGGATAATGGTCTCAGCACAGCAAAACAGGCTTATCTGCTGCCCGGAGTCAGAGAATCGCAATGGGCCGATGTGCTGCGGCAAAGGATCACTGCACCCGCAAATCATAAGACGCCGACAAGTCACAGAGCTTTTGAGCCCTAGACATAATCCAAGGCAAAGGAGCGAACAGGATTTCATTGACTTCGATACGAATGTATATTGTTCGGGCGATTATCGTCGTTTAACCTGTCTGATACTTTCCTGTCAATTCCCTGTCTTACAAAAAAGGAATCTATTCATGTCGCGTCTTTTTGCCGGGGCAATCGTTAGCGTATTACTCGGTCTTCCCGTCACGCTGCTGGCTGAGACTTTCATGATTCCCGTGAACCTGCAGGGCTATAGTGCCCCATTTCCACCGGGAGTTCTGGAAAAGATTGAATCGGCACAGTTGCAGGCAGACATGAAAAACATGGGAACGATTGGTGGCCTGATCGGTGCCATCGGATGCGCTGTGATGGGCGGGGCGGCAGCCGCCAACGCGGGACGCGGAACAGGAAAAGCATTTGTGCTGGGCGGGGTGCTCGGCCTGTTGCTGGGTGCTGCTGGCGGAGCAGCCAGTGCCCTCACGTTCCGCGGACTTCTTTTGAATCCTATGGATCCGTTTATCAAGGGTGTGCTTACACAGGTTTCACTGACCGGAGGGATCGGAATCGCGCTGAGTCTCACTTTGTGCTTCGCAGTTCGCCCGCTGATCAGTATGCAGGCCGCAATCACCGTCGTTGTCTGCTCGGTGATTGCCGCTGTGGGTTACCCGTTTGCAGCAGCGTTTTTGTTCCCTCTCAACCGTTCTGATATTGCGTTACCTGAGGGAATGGGAAATCGTGCCCTGTGGCTTGCGATTCCGTTTGTCCTTTATGCTTTGACGATCGGTCGCTCAAAAGGGGCAGCTGTGGTCGCTGAAGCCACCTCCGATGTTCCTGCAGGCAGCCCCGCCTAAGCGAAACTCAACACACTTCCCCTCCCTCGCAAATCCCTCCCCTCCCGCGCAGCGCAGCGAAGTGGGAGGGGTCGGCCGACAGGCCGGGGGAGGGCTCGCTGCGTGTTGCACAGAACGCCGCCCCAATAACACCATCGCCCCGCGGTTCACCAGCCCCCTCCCGATCTTGCTATCGCTCGATCGACCTCCCCCGGCTTCGCCGGGGGAGGAGGTTTTATTAACCTCCCCTCCCGCGCAGCGAAGCGAAGTGGGAGGGGTCGGCCGAAGGCCGGGGGAGGGCCC
>JALHMY010000120.1 GCA_022843805.1 Fuerstiella sp. | reverse complement strand
CGTTTCGTGGGTTTGACACAAAACGAATACGTTGGCGCGTAACAGTATTTCAAGCCTAAAACTACCCAAATCACGCACTTAACCGTCTTTTCACCATCCCAGCCTCGCCCTCCCGGGAAGCCGCACACGCGGTATCCGTTTGCTGCGGCGAAACAATCGGCGATTTCACGAAACAAAGGGGCGTTCCGTCATGACGTGCGTTCACGGCTCGGCAGGAGCCTCGCCCTCCCGGGAAGACCAAACGGGAGGGCGAAGCTCCCGCTGAGCCGCACACGCGGCATTCGTTTGCTCCAACGAAACAAGCGGCGATTTCGCAAAACGATGGGGCGTTCCGTCATGACGCGCGTTCACGGCTCGGCAGGAGCCTCGCCCTCCCGGGAAAAACAGACGGGAGCAACATTTACGCAACGGCATTTCCCTGAAGCCCGGCTCGAGGCTCCTTTGCATTTGCTGACGCCTGATTATCATAAAAGAAACTCGCCATCAGGTGCTCCGCACAGAACAATACGATCAGCAACCCAACAAGGACTGGAAAGACTTCAACGCCCAGCCGTCCAACTCGTACCGCCTGCTGCAGATCGCCGGGATTTGCGACCAGCATATACCTGTCTTTTCCGAAGATTTCGTCGAGTCGTTCTTCCTGAATGCGTGTCAAATCGCTTTCATTGTCCCTCATGTTGACGGTGAACGCCGATTCAAAAGTACTGGTCGAATCTGCCGGCCGAACTCGATAGTGCCCTACGTCAGAAGCATCTGTAATCAGGATCGAAGACTGATTCAGCGGCAGTTCTCCCCGGGTCTGCCGAAATCCCGGGCGTCGGAGCAGATATTCGCTAAACCTCTGACTTGACGGTACGGCAATGTCGACAGCGGAACCCGCCACGAAATTTCGATTTTGTTCCGTTGCCCCTGTCAGAAAGTGCATCATCGCATCCGCCAGCACCAGAAACGCCCAGTTCTCCACGACCAGGTTGTTCCAGTTACTGCCGCCGCTCGCCAGATTATCCATGGCCGAAGTAAACATCAGGCATCGTCCGCTGCCAATGCGTCGTTCCAGTAATGCCGCCCGATCCGCCCTGTCCGTCAGGCCCAGTACGGTAGTCGCGCCGGGCTGCACTTCAACTGCCCAGCAGCGACTGAATGTGGCTCGATTCAGTTCGACCAGAGCGTCTTCTGATTGAGCAAACGGCCGGGTAATAGCACTCGTCCCTTCGATGATCCGGAGTCGAGCCGGATCATCTCGCCAGGAAACAGTCCGGAGCGGCAGTCCCGGAAGCAGTGCGGAACTGTCAGCGGTCAGCCAGTGTGTCAGACTAATTCCCTCCGCACCTGCCACCACCAGCACTCCACCACCCGCTTCAGCAAAAGTCCGCAAAGAACTCCAGATCCCGGGGGATGGCCGCGTGCAGTTGATCAGACACACAACGTCGTAACCGGCCAGCGACTGCTGACTAAACTGCCCTGTGTGGATCCTGGTGCATTCGTAGAATTCCAGCCCCTGCTTCTCACCAGAGTCAGGCTGGAGTGCGTTCTTCAGATAAAAGCTTTCTGCCAGATCGACCCGATCGGAGACCATCAGGATCCGGGGTCTGGGTCTCACACCAAAGGCAAAGTATCGAATGCTGTCGTCGAGAAGCGGGTCTGTTGTGGCAAGTCTCGTGAACCCTTCCACATAGGCCGCGCCGGAGGGCGTTTCTATCGCCGTCTGCATTTCCGTTGCACCGGTACCCATTTGCACAATCTGTCGTCCAACCCGGATTTCCTTTCCGGCAGCGTCAAGCAAAAACGTCTCTACAACGGACGAAGGATCGCTGCCAGCAGTTGCTGACAATGTCACATTCAGCAGCACTTCTCTGCCGGGAACACTCGTTTCTTCCGACAATCTCAGCTTCGACATGCTGACATTGCGGGGAGCTGAGACCCCCACATCCACAATATACGTCTGCAGCCAGTCATGTTGTTTCAGGGTATCAGCGATACCGCTTTCATCCGGAATCGACCATGCCGACTGCGATAAATCGGTCAGCACGCATATTTCGCGGGCAAAGAGATCCCCATCGGTTGCGCTGCCGGTCTCTTCACGCACCCGCTGCTGATCGTCAGTCTGGCTTTGAATGGCTGCTCGAATTCGTCGATTCAACGGCTCCGGCACGGCCGTGACCTGTAACGCATCCATGCGGGACTGCGCTCCGGTGAGGTCCGCCTGAAACACGACTTCTTCATCAGGGGAAAGTCCCGCAATCGCCGCTCGACTACCCGATGGCAGTCGACTCAGGTAATCGCCGGCTACTTCTCGTGCAAGGTCCAGTCGTGTCAGGTTTTCATGTCGATAATTCATGCTCAGGCTGGTATCAAAGATAAAGACAACAGCCACCGGAATATTTTCCATCGCCTCATTTCGAGGGGAAAGAAGTTCGCCCCGGACGCGGATCCCCCAGGGAACTCCGGCGGCCAGCAAAGCGATCAACGCTCCTCCCGCGACAATCCAGGTCCTCCGGCGACTGCGCACGTCGCGCAACTGATGTGAGGCCAGATGGGCAGACTTGTCTCTTCGCGAAAGCCATTGGTACAGCGCCCATCCGACAACTCCCACAGAGCCACAGATCAGCCATTCCCACCAGCGCAGGCCATATCTTGCCGCAGGCAGAGAAGGACGAGCGACGGCAATCACCAGTACGACAATCATCGCTGTACGCAAAAACAACAGCAACCAGTGCCGAAGCTGAAGGCGACGGGAATTCGACGGTGTTCGAGATTTCAGAAGCCGAAGCGCGGGAAACTCGATTCGCTTTGGGCGAGCACGCATCACCAGATGAAGGACCACTGGCAAAACAGCCAGGGCCAGTCCCAGCAAAAGACTGCCGTTGATCAGTGTCATTGCTGCGTTTCAGTCATATGAACGTTGAACTTTATTTTGTCGTGACGTGAAGACTTTTGGAATCATATCGCATCGTAACCTGAAAATGAAACGGGCAGAAAGGGCGGTTTGGTTCTGCGTCTTCCGAATTCATCCAGTGAACCTGTTCTTTGGAAAACCGCGGCAAAATCTCCGCAGCAGCGGATTGCCATGGATCATTTTTTACAGCTACATTGCCGAGTGGTAATCATTAAACCACAATGTTTCTGATGCATGGTATTGTCGAATCCGGGATTTTAGATTCAGACTGTTTGCGGAGTGGAAATTCGATGAGCCGACCTGCCGCCGTTAGTTCACTTGCCCCATGTGCAGACATGTTGTCTCGTCGCGATGCCATTCGAATTGGATCATTGAGCATTGCGGCCAGCGTGCTGCCCTATCAATGGCAGGGGTCATGTGCAGGCAGCGAGCGTACAGAACTTAACCGCCCCAGGGCGGATTCTGTCATTTTTCTGTGGATGGGGGGCGGTGTCACGCATATTGACTCGTTTGATCCCAAACCGCAGGCGCCTGAAGAGATTCGCGGAACGCTGGGCACCATTTCCACTGTGCTGCCCGGAATTCAGTTTGGCGAGCCAATGTATCAGCTGGCACAGATCGCTGACCAGCTGTGCCTGCTTCGAAGCTTCTCACACGACAGCAATGACCATCTGCTAAGCCAGGCGTATACGTTATCGGGGCGCAAAGTCACGATGGCTCAGCTGTTTTCGGAGCCAAATGTCGGATCGGTTGTTTCGTCGCTGCAGGGACCTCGAAACGGACTCCCCGGCTACATTGCCGTCCCCGGCATTACTCGACCCGGCCCGCCGCCATATAATTTGTTTGTTGGAGGCTGGCTGGGTAATGGCCATGCTCCGTTTTGTCTCGGCGGAATTCCCGAGCAGCCCGACTTCACCGTTGGAGAAAAATCGCCGAATCCCAGCCCTTCTTCCGATGAAGACCTGCGTCCCCGCGAACTGCAACCTCTGGACGAGTTGTCTCAGGGGCGATTGCATGTACGGCTCTCACTGAAAAATCAGCTGGATCTTGCGAGGCGACGACTGGAGCAGTCTCAGAAGACTGAGGCACAGGAAAAGCAGTTTGCAGGTGCCGCCCATCTGCTGACATCCCCTGCAGTCCGCCAAGCCTTTGATCTGGCTTCAGAATCGGTACGGACACGCGAAGACTATGGCCAGACAAAAATTGGTCGGCGATGTCTGATGGCCCGCCGACTGGTTGAAGCGGGTGCGAGGTTTGTCATGGTCGACTATGGTTACGACCCGGATTACGGAAATCTTTGGGATAATCACAATGCTCCCGGCCAGAATTTTCCTCATATCTCAGAGATGTGCAAAAGAGGATACCATCTGGCTGGCACCGACCGGGCCTGTGCTGCGCTGATCCGGGACCTGCGAGAACGAGGTATGCTGGAGCGAACACTGGTCGTGTTTGTTACTGAGTTTGGCCGTACTCCGAAAATTAATTCGGCCGGGGGACGTGACCACTGGGGCATGTGTGGATCACTGTTTTTCGCTGGCGGAGGGACTCAGGCGGGAACTGTCATCGGAGCTTCCGATGAACAGGCGGCATGGCCCACCACAACTCCCTGGGGCCCCGCCGATGTCGCAGCAACTGTTTACGATGCGCTGGGTATTTCCATGGAAACAAGGCTGGCCGATCAGTTCGGACGACCTCACCCGCTGCTCGACCACGGACAGATCATTACGGGAGTATTTTAAGAACCCGGCAACAGGACTGGCTAAATCATCAGTCATTTCACAGGATTGTCATCGACTGTACGCCACTGTTTACCGCGTACCACGCGGCAATCTCACGACTGATGATCTGCACGAAAGCGGTTGGACTGTCGTAGGCGGCTGAGGGTGCGCAGTCGGTGACTTCTTCACAGTGCTTTTTCCGCCTTTCCCGGCGTTTGACCTTTTCCGGAACCGGGCATCCTCCACAGACGTTTCCGTCCTGCACAGTCCATTCGGCAGTTGTGGAATAGAGCGGATCCATTGTTTCGCAGTTAAAGATTGTGAGCTGCAGTACGGCCTTCATGGGAAACCAGGGACGCAGTTCCATGACGTGGATCTTTAATCCCTGGTCAAAATGGCGAGGCAGTGGAGCCAGTTCGGGCATTGGTCCATTCGGGGGCAGGACTTCACTGGGCGGCTGAAAACTCACATTGATCACGTCAGAGCTGTCCGTGTCGCCAGAGTTGTCCGATTCGCCTGGTGGACTATCCTCAAATGGCACTGACATGTCGGGGTTGATTGAATCGTGAATACTGAATACCGATTCTGTGCCAATCGCAGGAGCCCACGGATAGACTCGGACGCCGGGACTCGCAAGCTCGATCTCCGTTGCGACCGTTGAGGCAAGCTGCTGAGAAAGCTGAACCTGCCCGTGTTCAGTACTGCATCGCACCAGCAAACCCACCTCAGAGCGGATAATTGCATCTCCCGATGGAGCGAAACGCGATTTGACGGCAGGTTTCTGAACGAATTCGGACACCTCCGTCGAACGGCAGCCAGCCGGAATGAAACAGCTTATCGCTGCCATAAGCAGGGCTATCGATTGCCAGCCGGTGTCACAGGACTTTTGGGAACTAATCATTTCGTGTCTGCCCGGGATTTCGGCTTACGCTCGCAGGCTGCGCTCGCACTGAACGACGAAACGATCCGGCGGGCTGCTGACGCGATGTCGAATGCTGTGAAGGCTGCTGGTCAGGACTCATACCTTCGGGCTGCACGGATCTCGAAGGTGCGGTGGAATCGGATCCAGGCTGCCCTCCGTCAGCAGGACTCCGGGAGTCACTTGACCCATTCGACTGTGAGGAGTCGTTCAGCTGCTGTTCAAGCAGCTGTGAAATGTTGTCAAGTGATTCGAGGTCTGCTCTGAGCTGCTGCTCGGCCGCTCGCTGCATTTCCAGCATCTCCTGCTGCAACAGTTCGTTGTCACGAGCCACTTTTTCAAGCTGTCTGTTGATCGCGGAATTGGATTGCGCAATGACTTCACTGGAGCGGCGGCAGGAATTGACCTCGGCCTCCATCGTTTCCATCCGGCGTTTGAGCTCAGCCGCTTCGCGGCGACAATCCTCGACACTTTGTCCGGATAGAGCACCGGTTTTGCCATGCGGATCCGCAGAGGGTTCATAAGCATGATCGCGAGAAGAGGCGGGCGGAACAGGTGGTACCTGAGCCGAAGTGACGGATGATTCCTGGCCTGGCATCTGCGGCGGGCTTACAACAGGGTGCTGCTCCACAACACATGTTGGCGCGGCACACGCGGGTGCGGCGGCCGTTGAGTGATTCTCAACAGAGGCCGTACCGGATTTATGACTCTCGTGGCTTCGTCCGGCGATTGATAATCGCGTAGTGGAACAGCCAGCAATCGCCATCAAAAGTACACCGAATCCGAAAGTTGCGATCAGCGACCATCGAGTTCTGTCAGTCGGAACCGGCAGTTTGCGTTTCGCAACAACGACCCGTCGGCAGCACGCTGTGCCTGACTGATGCGAATCAGGGTCCGCAGCAATCGCGTATGGATAGGGGTCGTTTTTTGGGCAGCCTTCCTGGGCATTCATCCTGCTCTTCATGATTTCCATCTCATCCATCATCCCTGACATGGTCTCCGTCAGCGAACAGCGATTTCGCCGTCATAGTGACATTCCAGAATGGTCACTTCACCACAACTGCATTCAACTCGAATTTCCAGCAGGTCGCCGGTAGACGGGTCCGTCTTTAACGAAACAGCCGCCTTTCGCTGGACGCACTTCTGTTTTTCCCCCAGTGCTACCGGCGATTCACTGACACTGACCTGCGACCTGGAAAGGATACGTCCCCTGGTACCTGAAAAGTTATTCATTTGTCCTGTCCGTGACCGGCGGGTTGAGTAATCAGGAACTGAATTCACAACTGCCCGTGCTGAGATCAATGGTCCTTCATCATTCGAATAACGGTTGTCTTCAGCCGCAGTTCGGCTTCGGCAAGCAATCGCGAAACACGGGATTCGGAGAGTTCCATCACCTCACCAATTTCCTTCATTCGCATATCTTCATAATGATACATGGCGATTGCATTTCTCATATTATCAGGCAGCTGCGCGATTGCTTCGATCAGGATTTCCCGCTGCTCCAGCCGAGTTGAGACTGCTTCTGCTTCAACGTTTCGTTCTGAAGGGTTTGGAATCTCATACAGTTCTTCGGTCCAGTTCTCAGGGCGTGTGAGCCGCATGGCGGCCATGCACTCTTCCACCTGATCAATCGTCAGACCTGTGGCATCCGCCAGCTTTTCTGAGGTCAGCGGCAGTTCAAGTGTCACGGACTTTGTACGAATAAGTGACCATTGCTGCAGCATCTTCTGAGGGAGCGGGCAGTTTCGTCGGAGTTCATCAACAATAGCGCCCTTAATTCTGCGATAGGCAAACGTCGTAAAAGCCACACCTCGTCCCGGGTCATACTGCCCGGCCGCCTCAACCAGACCCAGTATTCCGGCGGATTCCAGATTTTCACTGTCAACGTGTTCAGGCAACCCTCCGAGCATACGCCCCAGAATGTGCCGCACGAAAGACAGATGGTCCAGAATCAGCTGATCGCGCAGATCTGCCTTGCAGACCTGATGATAGGCACGAACAGCTGATTGAATGCCGACGCTCATGTGTTCACCGCGTAACGACTATGTTCAGTTTGTCCCAAATCTCTGTGATACCAGCGAACGTTATCTGTCCGCCGGCGACGTTTTCGCTTCAGCATCCATCAGGAATTCTCAGTATGCGGAGTCAACAGTGCGACCAGTTTGATAAATCCTCTGACCACTCCGCCAATCATCAAACTGGCCACGAACGCACGAATCACAATCTCCGCGGGTTCCACACTTCTGAGAATTCCGGCGACAATCGTCAGACAGCCTGTCAGCAAACCTATCGTTTTCCCCCAGGGCTGAAGCTGAGTATTGCCAGAGTCCTGTTCCATGATCGTGTACCACTTAGTGACAACTCACTGCTGAGTTTGTTATCAGAAATGCTGATCACCTGAGGGCATGGCATTCCGATGACAGCCCTCGTATCTTCAATCGTACTGCACACAAATATGAATTTGACGAATAACCAAAATAGTGTTCAGACTGAGAATCATGCGGCATCCCTTCGAGATGCCTGGTAATCCCCATGGGAATTCCTCCCGGCAGCATTGTCGGGAGAAGTATCCGGTTCCAGTATGTCGTCATGCTGCAGCATGACGACGGAGTCAATCACGACGTCTGTCGGAATTTCCTGATAGGCAATGACACCCAGTTCCGGCGCAGAACGTGCAAGAAGTCTTTTCAGCGGACGGCGCAGACTCTGATCGACCAGCAGCGCAAGGGGCTGCTGACGACGCTCTGAATCCTTCCAGGCCCGGCCGACAGCCTCGATCAGTCGAGTCAGCGGAACAGCCCCAAGCGCCAGCTGATCCTGATGCATGGCCTGTCGCATACGAGTGTCCAGTCGGGGCTCCATGGCAATGACTCGCAGACGCCCGTCTGCAGCTCTGAATCGTTCGCAAACCAGTCGGCCAAGATCGACTCGAACATGATCAGCCAGTTGTTCCGCATCCCTGCACTGAGGTGCATGGTTAACGATTGATTCAAGGATCAGTGCGATATCGGAAAGTGGAATCCGATCTTCAGCAAGCTGAACCAGAACCTGGTGCAAAGTTCCCATACGAATCATCTCCGGTTTAATCTCGTCAACAATCGTCGGTGCAAATTCGCGGGCGCGATCCAGCATCTGCTTCAGCGCTTCGCGAGTAAGAAGTTCATGGGCGTAGCGTTTCAATACTTCACCCAGATGTGTGATCAGGACACTGAGCGGATCGACAACAGTGCAGCCCTGCAGTTCTGCCATTCGTCGACTTTCAGTCGCAATCCACCTGGCGTCCAGTCCGAATGCCGGTTCTGTGGTCGGCTCCCCCGTCACACTGACGGACTTGGATTCCGGCAGGATTGCCAGCATCAGCTCAGTTCGCAGTTCTGATCCGGCAACCTTTCTTCCGGCGATCAGAACCCGATATTCCTCAGGCTGCAGTAACAAATTGCTGTTGACTCGAATCGGCGGTATCCAGAGACCATTGCTTCGGGAGAATTCCCTCCGCAGGGCAGTTATTCGCTCGGACAGCCCCTTAACTCGCTTACTCTGGATAAACGGAACAAGACGCGAACCCACTTCAACGATTGCACGGTCTGTCAGAAGGAATTCATCAAGATGCCGATCATCATCCGGTTCCGGCGGTGTCGGCTTTTCCGGCTCTGTCGAATCAATCGTTTCCTCATGAACGGGCACTTTTCTTCTCTGAACAATCATCATCATCCCGCCCGACACGGCGAGGAAAGGAAACTTCGGAAGCCCCGGCATCAGCGCGATGACCGCGAGGATCGCGGCCCCAGCCATGATCGAACGATCAGAACTCAGCATCTGGGCTTTGATTTCATCACCCAGACTCTCCTCAGAAGATGTCTTCGTCACCAGAATACCGGCGGTCGTGGCAATGATGAGTGCCGGAATCTGTGTGACCAGGCCGTCACCAATTGTCAGAATGGAATAGGTCGACAGGGACGATGCGAACGACATTCCCCGGGATACTCCCATGATCACGCCGCCCGTCAGATTGACAGCTGTGATCATTAGTCCCGCGATGGCGTCGCCGCGAACGAATTTGCTGGCACCGTCCATCGCCCCGTAGAATTCTGTTTCCTTCGATAAATCATCACGCCGCCGTCGGGCTTCCTTATCGTCAATGCTGCCAGCGTTCAATTCGGCATCTATCGCCATCTGTTTGCCCGGCATTGCGTCCAGAGTAAACCGGGCAGCAACTTCCGAAATTCTTCCCGCACCTTTGGTGATGACCATAAACTGCACAACAACAAGAATCAGAAACACGACCATCCCAACCACGAGGTTGCCGCCGACAACGTAGTTGCCGAATGCCGTCACAATATGGCCAGCATCTCCCTCCAGCAGAATCAGTCGGGTCGTGGCAATATTTGTCGCAAGTCGATACAGCGTCAAAAGCAGCAGCAGCGAGGGGAACACTGACAGATCGAGTGCTCGCCGGGCACTCAGTGTCACCAGCAAAAGTAATGTGGTGACTCCGAGATTTGCCGCCAGCAGAACATCCAGCAGCCACTGCGGCAGCGGAACCAGCATAATCACCAGCACCAAAAGCATGGCCAGCGACAGTAATGTCTGGCTTTGCTGAAGGAGACTGAGATTTGCAGGCTTTGGTGCCACAGTTGTACTCGTGTGTCGCTGTGTGAAAATTTTCGAAACAAAAGACGATTACGCCGGACTTCAGTGAAAACTCATACTGAGCACGCGGGCGATCAGCTGCCAGCCGTCGACCAGTACGAACAGCAGAATTTTGAATGGGGTGGAAATCACCATTGGAGGCATCATCATCATTCCCAGCGACATCAGGATGACGGACACCACCAGGTCGATTAGGATAAACGGGATGTAAAGACAGAACCCCATGATAAAAGCGGTCTTGAGCTCGCTGATGACATAGGCCGGAATCAGAACACGCATTGGAGTCTCCTCCGGAGTCTGAATCGTTGCGACCTGCGACATTGTCGCAAACAGCGCAATATCGCTCTTTCTGGTCTGTCGCAGCATAAAGTCGTGAAGCGCCTGAGACGCATTCTCGATTGCCACGGGACCGGTAATCGTCTCTTCCAGATAGGGACGGACAGCCCCCTGCTCAATCGTTACCAGGGTTGGCCCCATGACAAACAGCGTGAGAAAGAGCGACAAGCCGAGAATGACCTGAGTGGGTGGAATTTCCTGCGTCGACAATGCCCGGCGAACGAATGAGAGCACAATTACGATTCGCGTAAATGCGGTCATTGTGACAAGTGCGGAAGAAATCAGCGCCATTCCGCCCAGGAACAGCGCAACCTTAAGCTGCGGCGAAAGGTTCTGAAAACCTTCCGAGCCCATCATCTGCTGTACCGTTGAAGCGGAATCCATTCCTGCACTCTTTTTCTCTAAAGCTGCGTCCTGCAGCTCAACCCCGGCCCCGACTGACTGACCGACTGAATTCAATCAGCTCACATTGTCGGCTGATTCTGATGATAACTCATCCTCGAACGAACGTGGTGCAGGAACGATCGAACGAATCCCTCCTGCGTCGAGTCCCACAAAGGCACGCATGCCACGCATCTCAATCAGTGAAACCGATTTTCCGGGGCCAAGTGACAGCGTCTCCAGGACTTTGGATTGCCCATTCGTCGAAGGCAAAAGTCCCCGGCTTCGCTGCCATTTTCTAAGCCCCAGAATGGTCAGACAAAACAAACACATCAGGATGATCATCCACGCCATCATTCGGGCAATCTGTTCGCTCGTTCCGCCCGCCGCTTTGTCAGGAGCGGAAAGTGCCGGGCTGTCGGCCTCTTCTGATTTTGATAAGTCGAAAAATGGAGTCGCAGAGTCACTATTCGCACTCGCAGCCACACTGGTTTGAACGCTGTCGTCAGGTCGGTATAAGGCTGGCTGTACGAATCGATTGTCGGTTGTCTGTCCGGCGCTTTGGTCCGGCGAAGAGGAAGCGCTAATCAGCCAGTTGCTGTTGAGTCGCAACTGTGACGTCCAGCCCGTTTCCTCAAACGCCCTGGATTCCGGCACGGGACGCAGTTGATGATTTTCTGACGATTCGACGGGCAGCAAAACCAGCTCATTGGATTCATCGCTGGTTTCAGTGCCGGTTACGGTCGATCCAGCTGACGGCAGCCCCTCTTCGTTCCCCGCAATACTCGACTGGGACGCTGCAGCAAGCACCACCAGAAATACGAATCGCCGTACTGCACGGCAGCACTCACACCGGAACACTGCGCCGGAATAGTCAGCCCGCGCGTCGGTTTCCGACTGCGACCGCCCGTCCATGGCATTGTCAGTATGAGTTGCCCGAATTGTCACAAAAGCCCTCATGCGTCCTGCAGTTTTTAGAATTCTGTCAGCATTCACCCTGAAAGTCGGGTATTGAAATTCCAGATTGCCATTTCAGCGAACGGCAGCAGCAGTACCGCTGGATCGTCCACTGCGTTCGCGGCCTTCGTCCACACTTGCAATCTCCGTGATTCGTACAGCAAATCGATCTTCAATGACAACCACTTCTCCGCTCGCGATACGAACTCCCTGTGCCATAATATCAACTGGCTCCGACACACTTCGATTCAGCTCAACAACAGCACCTTCTCCCAGCTGCATCAGCTCTCCAATCGACATGGTCACTCTTCCGATCTCGACGGAGATCTCAATACTGACGTCGGCAAAACGCTCCAAAGGAATGGCGGCTCCGGAACGAGACCGAGAAGCCTGCGGAAACTCGACCGGATGGGCTTCCGGCACTCCCGCTTCTTCTGCATTTCCTGTTATCTGATCCAACATGGAGACACCTGACCCTGCACACCACGATTTATCCGAATGACAGACTCTGTCCGTTCAACTTTGGCCAACTCATACTTTTTCGCGAGTGGAAGAATGAATGCCGGTCTCCCATCCGTCGGCAGCTGACAGAATACGAAACCCCTGCCTCTGCCCAAGCCGGCACGGATAGCCAAGCCAGTGCAGATTTCCTTCAATTCTTGCTTCGAGCGGATTGCTGATATGCTGGTTAAGAATCAGCACATCACCCGTATTCAAGCCATTCATTGCTGCAAGACTCAGTGAAGCACTTCCCAGTTCAACAGAGATCGTGACCGGTATTCTTTCAGCGAGCTGCCGCAGTTGCGGAGCGGGACGCTGATTTGAACTATCTGCCTGAACGCCATCTGAAATCCCGATTGATGCAAGCCCTGCTTTGGGAAACAGCACAATCAGATTTTCTTCTCCCAGCGGGGTCGTGACTCGCACCAGTGTTCGAATCAGAATTTCATCGGGCGGAAAAACTCGACTTCGCAAAGGTCGGGAAATCACACTGTCCAGATGACAGGGAAGCGGTTCCACATCCGGCCATGCGAGCCCAACAGAACGTGCAACTTCGCCAAACAGCAGCTCGACCATCGAAGACTCTGCGGGCGTCAGCTGCCTTACTTCCGGCCATTCCTTTCCGAGAGTGCCCAGCATGTCAGAGACGAGAGTCTGTACGAGCCTTGCAGAGAAGACAAAAAATGCCGGAAAGCCTTCCGGGCCGACGGCAAGCTTCGCAGCAAAACCCGGATCAGGCAATGCCCGAACAGCCTTCGACGCAATGGTTGAATCCACGAGTCCGGCTTCGAGGTCCACCCCGGATCCAAGCAGTCCGTGCCAGTGTTCCTTCAGGACGCTGCACGCCGTGGTCTGCCATGCGGTCAGAGCGCGGTTTGCCATCCCCGTCAAACGACGAGGGGCCGAGAAGTCCAGATTGGGAATTTGGTCAGTTGAACTCATTGAACATTGAACTCTTCAAAAAGCACATCATGAATCCTGTCGTATCCATCCGGAAACAGGACGGAATTGAAATGCTCACCAATCGCCCGGCGAAGTCGGTTTTGCCCTGCCGCTCCACGAATCTCTTCAAGGTCTTTGTCCGAAATTTCACTCAACAGCCAGTTTCGCAGCTGAGCCTTTTTCGACTCCAGCAGCTTTGGAAACTCCAGCTCCAGCGACTGGGGAATCTCAAGAGTAATCGCGACAGCCAGATAGCGAGTCATGCGACCTTCATTCAGATTGACAACGACTCGCTGGTCCTTCTCAGGATCTCCAAATGGTACGAAGACCGTGGGTTCATCTTCCTTCCTGGTTTTACGTTCCTGTTTTTTCTCAACGACTGCAGTTTCTCCCTCCGCCTTCACGGTTTCCGCCTTTGCGGGCAAAAACATGGGAACCGCACTGCCAGCCCCGGCACTTAATACTCCAACAACAACCCAGGGAATTATGCCCCCCTTGCCTTTAGCTTTTGCCTCGTCATGTGCCTTATTCTCTTCCGCCATAGCCGTTACTCTTCCGACGTTGACATTTCGCCACCACGCGAGCTTTGATATGCCTGGATCAGCGTTTCGTCGTCCGCTGCCCCGTGCCGCATACACTGCGCCCTTTTAAAGTTGCCCGCCCGCAACCAGCAACCAGCATTGATCAATCAAAGCAGCGCGCAGTCACGACGACGGAAATGAACGTGCTTACTCATGTGCAATCGACATCGCACCCATGAACGCGTGACGAATTTGACGGTCAGGCAAACTGTGCGGCCTCCTCGCATGGCTGCTGGGAGGGGATTAGCACGGACACTGTCAGGGCAAAAACCCTCAGTGCAGCGGAAGTCCGCATGCCTGAGGGGAAACACTCACTGCTGCGGGATCAAAAAAGAAACCGCAGGACACATGGAACCTGCAGGGCCAAAAGGCGAAGCTCCTGCTGAGCCGAAAAAAGCAGACGGGAGGGCGAAGCTCCTGCTGAGCCGAAAAAAGCAGACGGGAGGGCGAAGCTCCTGCTGAGCCGTGAAAAAGCAGACGGGAGGGCGATGCTCCTGCTGAGCCGAAAAAAGCAGACGGGAGGGCGAGGCTCCTGCCGAGCCGAAAAAGCAGACGGGAGGGCGATGCTCCTGCCGAGCCGAAAAAGCAGACGGGAGGGCGAAGCTCCTGCTGAGCCGAAGAAGCAGACGGGAGGGCGATGCTCCTGCCGAGCCGAAAGAAGCAGACGGGAGGGCGAAGCTCCTGCCGAGCCGAAAGAAGCAGACGGGAGGGCGAAGCTCCTGCTGAGCCGAAAAAGCAAACGGGAGGGCGAAGCTCCTGCCGAGCCGAAAGAAGCAGACGGGAGGGCGAAGCTCCTGCTGAGCCGAAAGAAGCAGACGGGAGGGCGAAGCTCCTGCTGAGCCGAAAAAGCAGACGGGAGGGCGAAGCTCCTGCTGAGCCGAAAAAGCAGACGGGAGGGCGAAGCTCCTGCTGAGCCGTGAAAGCCCGGCTCGGCAGGAGCCTCGCCCTCCCGTTAAAAGCACAGCGGGAGCATCGCCCTCCCGGCAAATAGCCCGGCTCGGCAGGAGCCTCGCCCTCCCGGCAAATAGCTCGGCTCGGCAGGAGCCTCGCCCTCCCGTTAAAAGCACAGCAGAAGGCTCGCCCTCCCGGTGAAGACCCACTGCATCAATGGATCATTCCGTGATGATGTCACGCACGGTACGGCCACTTGGGATCATTGGCAGCACGTGTTCCTGATACGGGCAAATTACGTCCAGCAGATATGGCCCGTCGTGATTCAGCATCTCGGCAAGTGCCTTTGGAAACGCGGCTTTGCTGCGTACCTGGCTTGCCGCAACACCATATCCCCGTGCGATCTGCACAAAGTTCGGGAATGTCTCATCCGGCATCGCGCCGTCCCCTTCGCCCAGAGCTTCAGGATGGTCGACCGGGCCGAGGTACGTATGTGCCCGACTGCCGGAATGGAAACGGTCTTCCCACTGAACAACCATACCCAGATGCTGATTATTCAACAGAAGGATCTTTACGGGCAGTTTCTCGCAGAACAAAGTGGCGAGTTCCTGAATGTTCATCTGGAACGAGCCATCGCCGTCGATGTCCACGACGAGCGAATTCGGGTGGGCTGTTTGCACTCCCATTGCGGCGGGAAGGCCAAAACCCATGGTTCCCAGTCCGGAACTGCTCAGCCAGCGACGAGGCTTGCTGAACTTGTAGAACTGAGCGGCCCACATCTGATGCTGACCAACACCCACTGTAATGTAGGTATCGCGATCCTGAGTCTGTCGGCACAATTCATCAATCGCATATTGCTGAAGGATTGCGTCGCCTGCATCGGCGTAGGCAAGCGGGAACTTTTCTTTCCAAACAGCGATCTGCTGACGCCATTCGGACAGATCGGGAATATCCGCATCGGTCATCGCTTCGTTCAGCGCTACCAGGGCCGACCTGACGTCCGTGACAATGGGGATGTGAGCCTCTTTATTCTTGTGAATTTCAGAAGGATCGATATCGACATGCACAATCTTGCCATGCTTTGCAAATTCTTCGAGCTTCCCGGTGACGCGGTCATCGAAACGAACGCCGAATGCCAGAAGCAGGTCTGACTGATCTACCGCATAATTGGCGTAAACCGTGCCGTGCATTCCCAGCATGTGCAGCGACTGAGGATGATTTCCCGGGAAAACTCCCAGCCCCATGACCGTCATCGCTACCGGAATGCCGGTACGAATTGCAAACTTCGTGAGTTCTTCAGCGGCCTCGCTTTGAATGCAGCCACCGCCCACATACAGAACAGGACGTTTGGCCCGCTTCACAGCAGCCAGAATCTGGCGTATCTGTTCCGGAGCGGCTGTTCGCACTTCCGGACGATAACCTGGCAAACGAAAGTCCGGATCGAAATCCACATCTTTCAGAGGCAGACTGGTGAGCTGCACGTCCTTTGGAAAGTCGATCAAAACAGGGCCTGGCCTGCCGGTTGAAGCAATATAAAATGCTTCTTTCACAATTCTCGCCACATCCCGAACATCCGTGATCATGTAGTGATGCTTGGTAATGGCACGACAGACTTCCACCATAGGCGTTTCCTGAAACGCATCGGTTCCAATGACCGACTGAGGAACCTGCCCGGTGATCGCAACCATTGGAATGCTGTCCAGCTTTGCATCAGCAATACCGGTCACCAGATTGGTGGCGCCTGGTCCGCTGGTCGCCATACAGACGCCGACTTTGCCGGTCGATCTGGCGATACCCTGCGCCGCAAAACAACCTCCCTGTTCATGGCGGGGAAGAATTGTGCGAATTCGGGTCCGCTGTTCACGCAGTGCCTGATGCAGAGGCATACTGCAGCCACCCGGATAGGCGTAGATGTTATCGGTGCCCAGTCGAATCAGCATTTCGACCAGAATCTGGGCTCCATTAATTGTTTGAGTCGCCTTTTCAACAGTAGCCAACGTCATCACCTCAGAGATTTATCCAAAACAGCCGATTCAAGATTCAAAACCGCCACGATTTGCAGACACTGACATCAGGGATGATGGTGCTGCACTTTTCCAAACATGCAGTAAAGTCGGCGATCTTTACCGGGGGCATTTTTCAGTGTTCCGGCTGTCTTTCGACTTCCGTTTCACATGAACTGATGCCAGTTCGGCAGAAACTGCTTGTCTGCAGTTTAGAAATCCGTCGACCCTTGTTCGACCCCTGATTCATGCAGATTCGTCCGAATCCGGGAATTTGCCATGTTTTCGCGATTTCCCAAATCGTTACAACAGGCAGCCGAAATCAGCAGATTCCACTGCAGTAGCCTTCCAGTTCACAGTTCAGGAAATTGATCATTTCCCTCAGTCTGCCCACCGATTTTCGATTGAACTGAAGCGACAGTCGAGGCAGATGCATGAGGTGGTAGTCATCGGATTCCAGCTTGTCCACAGCAGATTTCTCGATTTTCCCTCGAGCACACAAGTCGCCGAACTCGTCATTCAGACGCTGTACCAGTTCATCAGACGGCTCAATATGCAGCCGAAGAATCAACTGATCGCGGACGAATCGCATACTGTTATAAATACTGTAAAAGCCGATAATCTCGTCGACTGCGTCCTCAATGTTGTCCGTAACTTTGAATAATGAAAGATCACTGGGCGAAATCAGCCCCTTATCGAGTAATTCGCTGCGAACGTAGGCCAGCCACGACGACCAGTATGTGCCGCCCGGCTCATCCAGCATCACCAGCGGCATGAGATCCCGTTTTCCGGTTTGCACCAGCGTCAGCGTTTCAAATGCTTCGTCCTGAGTGCCAAATCCCCCCGGGCAACTGACGACGGCATGCACTTCCTTGACAAACAACAGCTTTCGAGTGAAGAAATACTTGAGGTTGACGAGCTTAGGGTCGCCGGCAATGGTGTCATTGGCTGCCTGCTCAAACGGAAGCAAAATATTCAGCCCCATTGCCATTTCACGGCCAGATCCCCGATGAGCGGCTTCCATGATTCCCCCGCCGGCTCCGGTCACCACCATCCAGCCTTCTTCGGCCATTCTCCTGCCAAAATGCTCCGCCTGTAGCCAGGACTTTTGATCGGGTGTCGTTCGAGCAGAGCCAAATACCGTCACTTTTCGATTGCGTCGGTATGGCGCAAACACTTTAAACGCATACCGAAGCTCACGCAGTGCGCGACTGAGGATCTTCAGATCCCCACGAGCAGCCCCGTCCTCCAGTAACTTGTCGGCGGTGGCCTTTATCTCGTCTACCAAATCCGAATGCTGCCGAACTTCGGTGGTGTGATCCACAACCTCTGTTTCGGATGCGTCCGGATGCCTGAGATGCTGCCGCTTCTGCATTTCCCCTGCCTCATGCGGTGGATAGTTAAGAAAGGAGCGCCTGAAGCGCTTCTTCGCGAGTGTCATAAATGGCCCAGATCGTGTCCAGAGCTGTAATTCGCAGCAGCTCCAGAGCCATGTCGCTGGCTCCGCACAGCACAAGCTCTCCACCTTTTTTCTTCACAAATTTATGGCAACGCAAAAGTAGAGCCAGAAAGACCGATCCGAAATATCCAACACTGCTGAGATCCACAATCACCATCGGCGCTTCCTGTCCCGCCAGTGGCTCCATCACCAGGTCGGCCGCCTGCTCAACAAGGTCCCAGTTCAGGGACTCCACACTCGATGCCGGCTTCACAACAACCGTGTTGCCGTGCCATTCAATCTGAAAGCTATCAAGAACTTCCGACACAGATGACCCTTTCCGCTCAGGTATTCTTCCGGTTCAGGTATTCTTCCCGTTCAGGCATTCTCCTGCCCGGGCCTGTCACGCGGTTACTCGCCAGATGTTACCTGGACTTGCACAGACTGACTTCCCTCATCAGGGAATTCCGCTTTTCACTGCGAACTTCGCTGAACTCCCGCCGAAAAGTCTTTTACCAAAAGTCGATTGTTTTGTCTCATGCTTTATCGCCATGAATTACTTCAAGCCGGAGAAAATCGAATCGTTCAATTTCTGGCCAAGGTCTCATCAACCTGAAAAACGCTGGGTAAACGCGAATCAACCGCCAATTAACTGCACTCATGTACATTCTCCGTAGAATTCTCCGGATTCCGAATGTGGGGGCGTGTGGCTTCTTAACCACTTGACAGATCGGTTTGAGACGCGTGTAATCATCTATGAATCAACTCGAAGGACCGGATTGCCGGGAGCAGTCCAGTGGCTTCGAGTGGAAACGGGTAAGCTGGTCAAATTCGAATCGTTCAGTTGATAAAGGTGGGCTAAGGCCCATGCTACGAAAATTGCTATAGAGGCGGTTAGCCGGATTCTGGTACATCGCGGGGGCTTTGTACCAGAATTGAAGTGGCTGTTTCGAAAGTGATTTTTCAGTCAGTAGCTGTCAGCGATGACAGTTGCTGAAAACATGATTTGAATCGAGCACATGAATTCTGGGGAGTTCGTTCGATTCCGTGCAGACATTGGGTGACATTGTCTGCGAATCCAAGATGGGTTAGATCTCGGAGAGTCCCGGACGATTTCCGGAGATCGCTGGTTGAGGCAGAACGATGAACAGGCACACTGGAGTGCGTGTTGTCGTTACTGGTGTCGGAGTAGTTTCTCCAATTGGCATTGGTAACGAACGCTTCTGGGATAGTCTTGTACAGAATCGGTCAGGGATCGACTTCCTGCATTCTCAGTCGACTGACGGGTTGCCTTCGGCATTTGGTGCCGAAGTACGAGACTTTGATCCGCTGAAATATCTGCGTGAGAAAAAATTCGTCAAGGTGATGTGTCGCGACATTCAGCTGGGTGTTGCCTCATCCAATCTGGCCGTCAAAGACGCCAAAATCGAGCCTGGGGATGTGGATCCGTGGCGATTTGGTGTGGAATTTGGTGCCGGACGGATGACGTCTCATCCTTCGGAGCTTGCTGCAGCGGTCGAATTGTGTTCGGATTCAGAGGGCTTTCATCCTGAGCGGTGGGGTCCGGAACCGATGGGCCACATTGCTCCTTTATGGCTGTTGCGTCAGCTGCCGAATATGCCTGCCTGCCATGTCTCGATCGATCACAATGCGATGGGGCCCAACAACACGATTACCTGTCGCGATGCCTCAGCTCTGCTTGCTCTGGCGGAGGCCGTCAGAGTCATCGAAAGTGGACGTGCGGACTGCATGATCGTTGGGGCGTCAAGTTCCAACATCCACCCTGTGGACATCGCCAAGTTCCATCGCTTTGAAGGTCTTTCCCGGCGTTCAGATGATCCTTCGCGAGCATGTCGTCCATTCGACTTTGAGCGTGACGGTGCCGTAGTAGGCGAAGGGGCCGCATCTTTCGTCATTGAAAGTTATGAGCACGCCGTGCGTCGCGGCGCAGATATTTATGCAGAAATTCTTGGAGTCGGTGCTGGCTGCGACGGACGAGGACATGTCAATGAATCCGCTGGCACAGGGCTCGTTCGAGCGATGCAGTCAGCCATTCAGCGGGCCAGCATCCGCCCGGATGAACTCGGACACATCAATGCCCAGGGCAAGAGTACTCAGCCCGATGACATTGTCGAATCACGGGCTTATCATCGAGCATTCGGTGACTGCGTGCTAAAAATTCCAGTGACAGCAATGAAGAGTTTTGTCGGACATTTTGATGCAGGCGCTGGCGCTGTGGAACTGGCCGGAACCCTGCTCGCTCTGAAGTATGGTGAAGTACCGGCAACTTTGAATTACGAAGTTCCTGACCCTCGCTGTCGCCTGAACGTCGTGCGAGAACACGCACGAAGACTGAATACTCGAACGGCCATCACGGTGAACAGGACTGCAATGGGCCAAAGTGCCGCTGCAGTGCTGAGGGCACTTTAACGCATCAAACCTGATCGCGTGCGGTATGAGAACCGGACCTCATCTGGCGGGGCTGGCTTCCAGTTCCTTCACTGCTGCCCGGTAGGCCGCAAATGCTGTTTCGCGGGCCGCAGGTGTTTCAAAGCCCAGCGAATCCACGACAAATAAGGTCTGGTCTGAGGAACGAACGTCAAGCCCCAGCTGTTTGAACGGAATGCCCCGGAGGTGAGCGGCAACCACCAGGGCGGCATCGCAGGTCTGCACGCTGTAATCCGTATTGCGAACCGTCCCGTTTTCCTGCAACTTCGCTGCTGCCGCCCCTCGCATTGGCCAGAGAACTGTTTTGACGTCGAAAAGCTTTTCTATCCCGGCAATGTCAGCAGAATCACCAAGAGCGCCAAGAGCCAGAATCGCCAGCAACATATCCGGACGACCAGATCGTTCGGATATGACTCGCCGAGCCACCACGGCTCCCGAATTGAACCGATGCTGCATGGCAAACAACAGGGGACGCTCGGCAGCAATTCCCGGTCGAGCGATCCATGCGTTGATCAGCTGGCTGAAAACTTCTTTTTGCAGGCCGTCCCTCAGAAGTGTTGCGAGCCGTTCATCCGCCATCCCGGCACTGATATTCGATGATGTGGCGCGAATCAGTCTCACGTTGCTGTTACTTCCCAGCAACAGCAACGCGGCATACGAAGCTGCAGGAAATGGTTCATCTGTTCGGCCGTGAAATTCCAGGGCAAGCTCCGAAGATCGTAGTTCGAGTGCCGCGGGAAGCTGGGCTGGCTGAAACAATTGCAGATTAAAAAGGGACTGTTCTGACTGAAGTAACTCCAGATAGAGCTGCAGGGATTCCGCGTCGTCCCCAACAATTTGTGAAAATCGATCCCATTCCGGCAGGGACGTCGCATTGCTCGGAACAACATCGCTTTTCAAACGTTGCAGCCGGATCTGGAATTCGCTGGAATAAATCTGATCAAGCAACAATGCCGCCGCACTTCGAATCTGAGCCGATTCCTGTGACGCTGCACGCTTGAGCAGCGGGACTGCAGCGAGCCCTCGTGCCAGAATTTCCCGACTGGCCTGTTGCCGCCGCCGGAATTCACTGTTTCCCAGAAGTTGTATCTGCCTGCCCAACTCCTCATTTTCCGGGGTGTCGGAGGAATCCGTGTCAGAGGAAGCCGTACTACCTTCCGGCTTATTCTGCTGATTCTGCACAGTCGCCGGAACTGAGTTCTGTTGTGCGTTCAGACCGGCAATGCCGATGCCGTCGGTCAGCCAAACGAACTGACAGATGAGGCATACAAACCTGTGACCAGCCGAACCAAATCTCATGAGACTGCCGACTTTTCGATTAAATCATCCTGCTGGAAAACGACTGTTTCGCAGTGTTATTGGCACAATCTTCAGTTTTAAGACGACGGGATTCGTGAATCCTAATCGCAATTTACCCCGGGAAATCGAATAACCTTTAAAAATGCTGGCCCTGATAATCTGGGGTAAACAGAGAGAGTTAGCTTTCACCTGGTCACCAGGGAGGTGAAAAGTGGCTAAGGCGATCAGCAGACGGGACGGCAATGCTCCCACCGAGCCGAGAAAAAGCGCTGCAAATGGGACGGCAGATCTCAGACCAGATGTCCACTGCCATTAGAAAAAAATACGATTTTTGGCAAACTGGAGATCGTCAGGTGAAATCTGCTGGTTCTTCGGATTCAGAAGATTGAGAGATTTGTTCCGAAAGCGTAATCTGAACAATCTGGCGTACCTCGGAAGTACGGGGTAATAACGCCGCAGGATCAGGATGTGACAGTTGTTCTGCATTTCAGCGACTTGTTGCCGGTTTCCTCCGATACACGATGAGGAGCGGCAGTGGCTGTCGTTTGCGGACAGAATTCGAGGAGGAGCGACAGTGAAGACACTTTTGCCAAAAAATAGCCGACGATGGTCTGTGGTGTTCGCGACTCTGGCTGCGTCGTCAGCATTATTGGTTGCAGCAATTTTCTCGAATGGAGTTCTGCGGGCTGTTCAGGAGCAGGAGACTGAGGTTGCTCAGGAAGAAACGCCACCGACTGATTCCCGGTCGGGACTGCGAATTCCGGCAGATATCTCTGAAGAAGCGATCGAGAATTTCGATATGGCGACTGCTGGAACGGTGTCGCCTCTGATTGCAACGCTGTTCGATACGAATGAAGCCACTGACCGCCGGAAGCAGGCTGCGACGGAACTCAAAGCGGCAGTTAATCAGATGAGTGCTGCCACGGATGCCGGTGCATCTCTGAAGAGTCGCTTGTTGCGTCGTGTTTCCCTTCTTGATGCCGGCTTATCTGCTGCGAGTGTTCAGAATATCTCAGCGGCACCCGAGAGTGCCTTATCCGGAGTGGCTTCGGCCGCTGCCGAGACAGCCAGTTGGCTTTTGAATGTTCGAAATGGAGAGCTCTGGGCTGAATATCTCCATTTGAAAGACCTGACGTCGCCAAATCCCTCTTCAGCGATACTCCAGCAGGTTCTGAAGAACCTGACCCCCGCTGAAGGTGTTACGGAAGAGCAAAAGGCCTTCTTTAATCGTCCTCTGCTGCAGGCATTGAAGGCCGCCATTGACGCTGCCCTCGCCGCCACCGCATACGAAGGGGATGAGAACGCGGCACGATCAGAGCTGAACCGGCAGGTGGATGAACTGGTTGCGGCGTTATTGAACTACGAATCACAGCGTCTGACGCATGATGCCGAGTCAGCCCGAAACGCCTATCGAACGCTGAAAGTGCGTTTCCCGGAAGCGGCCAGTCTGCTTCGTCCCGAGATCATGTCCTATTATTTCAATCATAACCTTCACTTCACGGTGTCAGAGGATCTGCTGTCACGAATGGTGTCCGATTATCGCAGTGAACGCGGCTGCATTGCGGACTGCGTCATGGGCGCATGGGTGACCGGTTCACAGGTGACGAATGTCAATGTTCGTGCCGACATTCGCCCATCCGCAACCACGGCCACCTTTGTTATCTCCGCCGATGGTAACACCCAGTCAAACACGATCGCTCGCAAGGATCCTGCCACTGTGCGGACCCTTGGCAATCACTTCTTCAACGTCACCAAGCCAGTGCAGTTCGACGGCCGGCATGTCTCCGGCCGACGCGGATCGATCTGGGTTGATGTCAACAGCCAGACAGTTGGCGTCAGTACCAAGTACGATCGAATTCCTCTTTTTGGAGGCATCATTCGTAACATCGCTCGAAAGGAAGTTGCAAAGAGCAAAGGTCAGTCTGAGGCGATCACTGCTCAGAAGCTGACGGATGAAGCATTTCCAAAGTTTGAGGATGAGGTCACAAAGCAGCTGGCAGAGCTGGATTCCTCGCTCCAGAAGACGCTCTCCTCACTGGAGTCGAAAGGCGTTGGCCCTGAAAGTATCAGTGCCCGCTCAAGCAATACTCATATCGCTGTCAGTTCCCGCACAATGGGGGTTAATCGACTGGGGGGTTCAAGTCAGCCGCCCGTTGTTCTTTCCCCTCGTGGAATGGCAGTTCAGCTGCACGAGACAGCACTGAATAACACAGTTGATGCACTGGGATTTAACGGGCGAGCGATTCCCGAAAAAGAGGTGATGGACGAGCTGGAGAAGTCGTTGAGCGACCTGCTGAAGCGGGAAGTGAAGCTCAAAAAAGATGACGCGGCAGCGGCCCCCGCGGAACCAGCAACGGAAGGCGAACCCGAGCCACCGACGACATTCGTATTCAGCCAGTCAGACCCGATTCGCGCACATTTCGATGACAATCAGATTGTACTCGTACTTCGGACCGCTGTGCTTCAGGAAGGCAGAGAAGAAATTCCGGAACAGGTAATCACGATCCCAATTTCTCTGTCCATTGCCGGCGGCAAGCTTGTTCTGGATCCCGGTACAATTGGAGTGAACAGCAAAGAGGAATCCAACCGGGTGAAGCAGATTACCCGAGCCAATCAGATTCGCCGAATTCTTGGCCGTGAAATCATTCGCCGCGAACTCGATACCACGTTTGACGTTCAGGCTGCAGGTGACCGGACGCTGATGCTGACGCTGACTCAGATTTCCACGGCGGACGGCTGGCTGACGGCAGAGATCCAGTAGGTTGCATTTGATCGGCAGATACCAGTCCTTCATGGGGGGGAGAATGTGAGTGTAACATTCCCCCCCCCGTTTGATTGCTCCTGAACTGATCGCAGTCCAGAACCTCATTTGGTGCGAGACGATCGAGAATCAGACAGTTGAAATGCGGAAAACGCCGATCGGTCCACACCGCTTCACACGCAGGGAATGAATCACGTTCGCCCGCCCGATCAAAGCTTCGAACGGAAAAATTCAATCGTTTGAGCGGTGGCGGGCGTCACCGACGTGAAGTGATCGCCGGGCACGATGAGGTGCTCGACATCCAGGCCGCTGGCCTTCGCCAGCCTGGCTGTTATTTGAGTTTGCTCAGCGAAAAAGTCTTCGTTAACACCATGGAACAATCGGGCCGGGCACTTGAAACTGGTCGCGAAATACAGGGGCGAACGCATCTGGATTTCTTTCGGGTCCACCGGATTGAACACAACCAGCGCTGACTGGCCGGAGATTCCGGTCTCAATATCCATAGTGCCGGAAAACGATGCAGCCGCCCGGAATCGGGGTGACGTCAGACATGCCAGAGTCGCCAGCGTACCGCCCGCACTGTGTCCGGCGATAAACACCCGGTCCGGGTTGATCTGCGGATGACGAACCAGCGCGTCGGTCGCTGCCAGCACATCATCGACCTCGTCGTAATACAACGTGAAATTACCTGGTTGCTGGTTCTCACCGCGCAGGATCGGAGTCATCACGGCAAAGCCAGCATTGATAAACGGCAGTGACATGTCCCAGTCGCCGTCGCCGAAGGCAAATCCTCCATGCAGAAAAACCACTGCGGGATGCCTGCCGGTTCCGCCGGGAAGTCCAAGGATCGCCGGAAGCTGAAGGTCGCCTGACATATAGCTCATCAGGGTTGTTCCTGGAGGTGCGACAACCGGTTCACCGGGCTGGGGTGAGCCCGACTTACGGATGAGTCGGGTTTGAAACTGTGTCCGAGCCGTTGCATAGTCTGTGTCTGCTGACGACGACGCGGCCGGTGTCACTGCTGAGGTTGTTGCAGGAAGTGCAGCAGGCGGTGCGGCGTTCAGGCTGGAAGTGGCGTCGATCAGCGGAGACTGAACGTTGTCTGCCTGGTTCCGGGGGCCAGAAACCATCCAGACAATCACACCGAGGATCAGCATGCTGACTCCGCCGATCCCGCCGATGATCATTGGGAGCCGGCTGGATGGCGCGGGCTGCGGCTTCCGGCTGGTTCGCTTTCTCGGCAGCCGAGCCGGTGGCATGTCGTATTCGTCTTCCGTTTCCTCGGCCTCCAGCAACGGCATCCGTACGGGTTCACTGCACACGGGACACCGCACCCGTTTTCCTGCGGCTGCATCTTTCGCGACGATCGAGCGACCACACGAGCATTTGGCTGTAACTGACATTGCAGATGTTCCTCTATCTAAGGACGGAATCACATTTTGCGTGCGGCAATGATTGAGAATCGAACGGATCCGCGATCGTAGTCATAACTCTGACAATTCGCAAAGATGCTGTCTTTCAGGCCATTGAAGCGACACCCTCATACCAAAACATGCCAACAGACGTTCAGGGATCTCGGCATTAATCCTGACACGATCAAATCATGCATCACCTGACTTCACTCAATTCCAGAAATCATCCAGGAAGAGCAAAAGCTGCTATATGGGGGCGATGATTTTATCAACAGCGCGCAGTGGTAGCGCAACCGATTTGGCGGTTTGAAAAAAATGGTTCGAGGAAAAGAAGGGGTGAACGCAGCTGTCTCATCTC
>JALHMY010000119.1 GCA_022843805.1 Fuerstiella sp. | reverse complement strand
CTTGTGGCAGAGCGAATCCCGCCCGTTCTTATCCTGTGGTGTTCCCTTTGCTGACAAACATCGTGACGGCAAAATGTCGTAACTCGTGGTTCCCACAATGTCTCGTTCCTCCAACGCTGTTTTCAGCCCTTTCCAGGCATTTAAGGTCTCTGGAGTGAAGACCAAAAAGCCCTGCTCGAATCACGGTGACTGCAACAAAACCGAACGACTGCCCGATCTGCAGAAAACCGTTCCAGTCCACACAAACACCGCTGCAAGCCAATCCGCGGCAGAATCGACTCGCAAATTTCATTCCCGGAAAATCCCAATATCCTCAGGGAATGTCGATACATAAATTCTGGCATTTGCCATCATCTGACCTGGATCTTGCACGAATCATCACTCCAGGTCAAAGCTGAACTAACAAGAAACTTGAAGTTTACCCATCCCCCCGAACCCGCGGGGGTTAACAAATTAACATTATGTAGTGCGTTCTCGATTTTCGGGCCGACGAAGTCAAAATGGCAAAATTGCTCGTGAACCAGGTGCGATTAGGCGACCAAACAAAGAGCGGCAAACACAGCGTGCACTTTTTCAGATTCGTTTGGTGTCACCACAGGACAATATCTCGGCAGAGTCTGTCATGACACCAGCGAACACAAACCCACTTCGGAGTTTTTTCACAGATACCTCCATTCGAATCTGAGAAACCACTTTGCTCGCAGCGCAATGGGCGATACTGCCAGATATTTGTACATTTCTGCAACAATACATGGCGGATTTAGAAGAAATTTCAAAAATGCTGCCGACGATAAGTATCCCGGATTCGACAGAGGATCGGCAGGCATTCTCCTGAAGCAAAGAATACCTTTCAGCAACACAGTTCTCTTCGCAAGCTTGAAGAGTTCACGGTTCTCACAGATACTGCCAGGTGTTTTCCGGATGTTGATCGTCAATAACGGCTCGTAGCTCAACGGTTAGAGCAGGGGACTCATAATCCCTTGGTTGCAGGTTCGAATCCTGCCGGGCCGACTTTTTTCCAAAGGAAGCCCTTTGACCAACAAGTCGAAGGGCTTTCTCCGTTCAGGGCACGGAGTTACGCCGTCGAGTGTCAGGTTCAAACAGATAATTTCCAGCAACCGACGCTTAGCATCGAAATCTGCTCGAACCCATTTGGCTACAAGGTTTTGCGAGAGTTCAAACGCCTTGATCGCAACATCCGCACCATGTTGGCGGCGGCAAGTTCGCGGACAGCACGAATCGGAATGCGGCGGCTTCGACCGATACGCACGGTGGGCAGCACGCCGTCATTTATTTGCCGGTAGATAAGCGACCGGCTGACGCACAGAAAGCGAGCCGCTTCCGAGATGCGTTGCAGCCCCTCGTCAATCAACTCGCAGTTCAAAGATGTTTTCATGATGGACCTCCAGCGCATACAGGAGTGTCCATTTGATTCTTCTGAATTGACGGGCAGATTTTTTTTTGGGGGATGATCCACGGGCAAAAGAAGGGATCAGGCCAGCTCCATGCCAACTCTGCCACAGAACTACTACAAGAGATGGTAAACTCATGCCCTGCGGGGAGTTTCGGAGTGAACACATAAAAGAAGAAACCGGGTCAATGCCTATGATGGCAGACTCGGTTCGTTGTACTTTTCAGGGGGAATGTCGAAGAGTTGTTGAATTATTAACTATGCAACAGAGTTCCCATCACTTCACGAAAACACCAGAACCCTTTACCTCTCAAACAGAACAGAGTAGCGGGAACGAAGGGATCACGGTGGACTCGCTGTATGTCCCACTACCTGCCATACCGTTTCTACTTCGCTGCGTGAATATCGGCAGTCAGTTGTGTTTGGCGAGGCGTGCCCGCATCGGCGTGAGACGGAAACCAAGCGTCTCGGATTCTCAATGCAGGCAGCTCAATTATTTTCGCCATTGCGATACCGATAACGATGGAGCCCAGCAGATAAATTGTTGTCTTAGCCTCAAATCCAAGCGATAAACCAGATGCTCTCTCAATAGCCCGCACCCCCCAAGACTGCACCGGCAAGTGCCAGAGGTAAATCGAGTAGGAATAGGATCCCAGTGTTGCAGCCGCGATAACGAGGGGGCTTCGGCGGACTCTGCACAGCAGTATTCCAGCAAGAATTGCACCGCTTGCTAAGTAGAAACACGTTAAGCCTACTGTTGTGAAGACCCCTGGCATACTATCCAGTGGGAAAATAAATGCTGGCAAAAGCACAAGAACACCACCAACAATAAGCCATGCACGCCATCGGAAAAACGACTTGACAAACCAGTCAGTATGGAAATGATATTGATAAGATATTGCCACACCAAAGAACAACGAATCAAGCCTGAGAATGCTGGGAAAGTGATAAACATAACGGTCATATGAAAGACCAGGAATATACGACGGGTTGTAATTCCAGTTAATAAGGCGTAACACCAGGCAAAATGCAGCGACACAAAAGGCCATAAGTACGACTGGCCTCAGAGGCTCGGCCGAATTTACATTCAGCTTTAGTATAAAGTACAATAATAACGGCAACAGGAGGTAAAAATGCTCCTCAACGGCGAGTGACCAGGTATGAATCCATAAACCCGGAACGTAGCATTGTATGAAAATGATTTCAGATACCAGGGATCTTTTCGAGACTCCAGTGCCAATCAACATCTGGGCGGCGACTGTTGTGGCGACAAGCGCAAGGAAAGGCGGGTAAATCTTCCATCCTCGTCGGACGTAGAACCTGCCAATCGAAAATCGCCCGCGAGACTTGTACTCACGGAACAACAAACCAGACACAAGAAACCCGCTAAGTACGAAAAACAAGTCTACGCCAACCCATCCGCCTGTCGTCCAGAAAAGCAGGGCAAGTTTTGGAATGTGTGGCCAATCCCGGGGGGGGGGCATGTGGTGACCAAGAACGAGAACGACGGCGATAAACCGCAGCATATCCAGCCCAGGTAGTCGCGAATCCACAGTTTTGTCCTTTACTGGGATTGGGATTTCTTCAAGCGAAACCTGCTGAATCATTTCGGTCATTGGTATATTCCCGGATCACACGACCGTTGTGGCTCGGAGTCGCGGTCGGCTATTGATGACTTTTCGTCGTTTATTTGCAAGCGGAGCCTACGTCATAACATAAGGTCTTGTAGGCCATGCTATTGCTTCATGCGGCCGTTAGCAACCCGCAAATCGTGTCTGGGCATCTCTCAATCAGGGTCACAAAAAGTTCAATTGGCGTACAGTCGCCCCGATTTACACTCGGCAAACAGGGAATCAGGAGGATTTCGTTGCGGGAGGAGGTTTGAAGAACAATAAGAGCCAGTCCTCCCCGTACAGGAAAAATCTCCGTTTCTCGTGACACAACTGCCTTTCAGCACTGCCTTAAGGAGCTTGTGCTTTGGCATTCTGAATTCGCGTTCGGAGGCCCTGTACTTCATCAAGAATTTCCGGTGGCAATGGCTGCAGCTTTTCCGCCTTAAGCAGCGACAGCTGAGCCTCGTCCAATCGGGACTGATCCAGCAACAGTCGAGCCAGACTAATATGGCCGGCCACGTCTTCGGGGTTTTGTGCTGTGGCGGACTGATAACACTTCAATGCGTCAGCAAGGCGTTCGGTCTTCTCATAAACTAACCCCAGTGTCAGAAATGCGTTGCCGAAATCGGGCTTTAGTCGGATGGCTTCCAGCAGTGACTTCTCTGCTTCGGCGTATTGAGTTTTTCGAATCAGGGCCCTGGCAAGATAGAAATGAATCAAGGGGTCATCACCAAATACTTCCGTGAGCTTTCTTAGTTCGGCAATACCAGCGTCCACCTGCCCAACGCTCAGGAGAACCAGAGCCTGGTTCAGGGCCGGTCGTGACCTCTCCGGAAACTGACGCGTCATTCGGCTGAACGACTGCATCGCGTCACGATAGCGGCCTTCCTGTACCATCGCATCCGCTTCCTGTGACGCAACAAACCCACTGACATCGAATCGCTGCAGTTCTTTCATCCAGGGGTCGTTTTCCGGCGGCCGGTGAGACGGCAAACGTTCGGCTTCCTGTTTTGCACTGGCGGCAAGCGTCACATCGCCCCGCAACAGGGCCAGCGTTGCCTCTTCCAGCTTCAGACCTCGACTCAGAATTCCGGAATCACTGGCTTTCTGAAGGGTGCTGACCGCAAGGTCCGTGTTCCCGGAAATTCTGGCCAGCCGTGCCGTTTCTTCCCATGCCGGAGCTGACTGGGCATCGTTCGTCAGGAGTGGCTCCAGAATTTTGATGGCGTCGTCATACTGATTCACCTGACTGAGCACTCGAGCAAGCCGGGTGCGGAGCGGAGCATAACTACTATCCAGCTCCATCGCTTTCCTGTACCACTTAACCGCCTCGTTGTAGTTGGTTTGCTCGCTGATGACGCCAGCATAGTATGGCCATCGCGACGATTGTGGTTCCAGAACACTGGCCCGCGAAAGGCAGATCAAGGCCTCCTTCGGACGTTCATGCTGCATAAGGCACATCCCATAGGCGCCCCAGGCACTGGCAGAGTTTGGAAAATCGGCTACTTTGTCGTACGCACGATGAATCAGTTCTCTTAACGCCGGGCGCGCTGCTGACAAGTCAACCTGAGGTATCTCAAGCGGCGGAGTGGCCCATTGCATCCAAAACACCATACCCGCTGTGGCAACAATCGCCGTGACCAGCAGCAGGATGAGGTTTTTGGAACGGAATCGATCGACTACCGGCACCGCTGGATCGGGAGCAGCGTCAGAAGGTTGCTCATTTGATGTGGTAAACTGATTCATTGCTGCACTTCCGATATCGCAGCTGCAGTCGGCGTTCCGGTTCCGCGAACTAAATCGACCTGGCGTTCGACGGGGCCACCTTCAAAACGTTCACGTGAATTCTGCGAATCGGGCCACTGTACTTCAATAAAATCGTACTCGGTGCATTCTCCGATTCCAAAGTGAACTCGCAGATCATGACTTGAAAGATATCCGGTACCTGGAAGCACTTCAGCAGCCCAGCGACGACTCCCGCAGTTCACCACGATTTTTGCACCAATGGAATCCCGCCGCAGATTGGGGTCAATTGCTCTGACTGTCAGCCAGTGTCCTTTTCGTACGGCCACGTTTCGAAACAGTTGAACCCGACTCGCCGTATTGCTGATCAGTACATCGATATCCCCGTCATTGTCAATGTCGCCTGTCGCCAGCCCTCGGCTTACCTCGACGTCTTTCAGAAAAGGCTCCGTCAGATCAGTGAGTTCAGTAAACTGCATGGCTCCATCGTTTAAGAAGATCTGGTTCCGTTCTGCATACTCATCCCAATGCGAAGAAAGAGGTTCCGGAACGAGCAGCGGAGCTCGCATGACTTTGCCATTTGCAACCAGCAGATCGAGGTCACCATCCAGTTCAATATCAACGGCGGCTGTGCCAAATCCGGTATAGTTGAGCGATGGATTACCCAGACCGGTGGCCGCGGTGTGGTCGACAAAGATTCCTGCGACTGCGTGACGATACAGTGTATTCGTTTCCCCGCGCAGGTGCGTAAGGAAGATATCCTTCAAGCCATCTCCATCCAGATCGGCAAACAAAGTGCCCATGCTGGCCTGCGGCTTACCATGGACATCCACGGCGCAACCACGGATTTCGGCTTCGTCACGAAACGTCCCGTCAGTCTGCTGAATCCAGAGCCGATTGGGTTCTGAGTCATTGGCCACATAAAGATCGGGAAGACCATCATCGTTCAGATCGCTGCAGATCAGCCCCAGTCCCTTTGTTGGTCCGGTCACAAGCCCACATTCTGCCGTGACGTCCAAAAAGATGCCGGGCTTGCCGACTCGTCCGAGATTGTGATACAGACGATCAACAGTACCTTTAAACGCAAGAGGACCGCAATAATCACGACGTCCGGCCCCATCCTCGCAAATACTTCCAGGAACATAGTCCACATAGTTGGTGACCATCAGATCCAGCCAGCCATCGCGGTCATAATCCACAAATGCAGCTGCGGTCGACCAGCGAGCCGCTGACACTGCGGCAATTTCCG
Organism: Fuerstiella sp.; assembly: GCA_022843805.1. GTDB lineage: Bacteria > Planctomycetota > Planctomycetia > Planctomycetales > Planctomycetaceae > F1-80-MAGs062. Next base: position 20,744 of record JALHMY010000119.1, on the reverse strand, counting down.
TGATGTCCTGAAACTGACCACTCCCGTCATTCCGGAACAGGCTGGCCCCGAGGAAAGATGTCATCAGAATGTCAAGGTCGTTGTCGTTGTCGATATCACCGACAGCGACTCCCATTCCAAAGCCTTTCACTGTGAGCCCCGCCTGACTGGTACGGTCCGTAAATCGCCCGTCCGCATCCTGTATCAGCAGTGAGCACATTCTTTTGTCAGTCGCATTGACTTTGTCGGATGCTTCACCAGCCACAATCAGGATATCCAGTCGGTTATCACCATTGACGTCAAGTAACGCACATCCGCTTCCCATACTCTGAGGCATGGGATATTCATCTGTCGGACCGGCAAAATGCCTGACGGAAACTCCAGCCTGCAGGGAAATTTCTTCAAACAACGGGGACGAAGCCTGAGCTGGCTGTCCGGGATCTGATGGTGCACTTTCATGCGCACAACCGAACATGCAAAGACAAATTGCTAACAGCAGATGTCCCGCACAGGCGGCGGCCGAATCTCTCATTGTTTTCGTTTCTGGCGAACAGGACCAGGGAAGTGTGCCCATTTTCCTGGAGTAATGATAACTTCGCATCCGCCTATGGACGCACCGGATCGTCTGCATCAGCAGTAATCCGAGCTGCATTGAACGGAATTGAGATTGGCGAACGCCCCTCCACGATAACATATTCATTGCCTGCCGTCAGCTGCTTCAGCGTCTGCACCATCCCGGAACGCCATTCAATCCGAATATCGGTCGCCGCGATTTCCGATCCCAGTCCAAAAATCAACACTCGCTCGTTACTCGCCTGATATCCGTCTCCGGCGGTGAGCTGACGAGTGCGATGATTCTTTCCTGCATTCAGGCTCACTACCGTGCCAATAGCATCCCGGGAACAGACTGTTCCAATTAATCGAATTGAGATCGAATGGCCTGTCACAGCAGTTTCGTTTGAAACCAGCACAGAAGGCGAATCGAGCTGAGATACGGCGAAGTCTTCCCGTCCATCGCGATTCCAGTCAATTCTGGCTAAACCGCGGCCAAGGTATTCCGACGAAAACCATGAATCCGAATCAGTGAATCGCACCTCTTCAAACTCGCCAGCCCCGGCATTGTGAAAATACTGTGGCCGCATGTGAAACGGTTTTCCGTCGTACGAAAAATCATCCACATGTCCGTTGGCAATTACAAGATCCGGATGTCCGTCCAGTTCACCATCCAGGAACTGAGTTCCAAAACCCAGCATCAGAAAACTGGGCTCGCGCAATCCTGCATCACGTGTTCCATCCAGAAAAATACCGCCAGGTTGCTGGAGATACAAAGTATTGGATTCCAAATAATAATTGGTGACAAAAAAATCCAGCAGACCATCTTCGTTGGCGTCTTCTGCAGCGATTCCCATACACGCCTGTGGTCGTCCGTCACGATCAAACGCCAGCCCTGAGATCACCGCCGATTCTTCCACCATTAACTGGCCCTTTTCCGAAACCCCTGACTGAAAGAACGAGTTGGCTTCACCATCATTTGCGACAAACAGATCAAGAAACCGACCTTCAGAAGATTTTGCAGCGACGATTCCCAGACTCTTGCCGAGCAGTGGTTTGCCAGCACTGTCTGTCCTGACTTCTGTCCAGGACCCATCACCCATATTTTGATAGATCTGCTGGTTAGCAGGGTCGAATGTCAAAGGGGAACATGTGCGTTTGTGATCTTCACCACAAATCACCTCCAGTGCTTCTTTTCCGGCGAGATAGTTTGCATCACAGATTTCCGGCATCCCGTCGCCGTCGAGGTCGGCCACCGCACAGCTGGTCGTCCAGTGCTGGCCGACGATTCCTTCTGACACGGCAATATCTTCAAACGTGCCGTCACCATTGTTTCGGAACAGTCGATTCTGTCCGATATTCGCGACGTAGAGGTCTGGAAAGCCATCATTATTAATGTCGCCAACGCTGGCTCCCTGGCTAAAGCTGGCATCAATAAGTCCGGCATCCCGAGCACACTCGACAAATCGACCATTACCGAGGTTTCTGTAAAAGTGGTCGAGGAAGGTCTGATTCTGTTCGGAATGGGGCAGGATGCATCCCTGAGTGAAGTAAAGATCAGGCCATCCGTTACCATCGAAGTCGGCAGTTGCAATGCCTCCCCCGGTGGTCTCGAACATTCGTTTGCCTTCAGTCGCAGGTTCATCACTATTGAAATACTGAAATTCAATGCCGGCCGATGCGGCGATATCACGAAATGCCAGGCCGCTCTTTTCGACATCGTCGTGATCAGAAGCAGAACTGTACCTGTCCGAAAAATCAGGCCGATTCCAGTCAGGCAGCGGAAAACCCGAAAAATCCGAGGAGAGTGCGAGATTGAATTCCTTTAAGGTCTGTGGAGTCGCTCCGGGAACAAGTCGTTTCCTGAGTCGGACGACTGATTCGGCAGCCCCGTTATCCGACGGAGCAAATCGGGTAATCGCAAGATTCCATGCCCAGGCCTCCCATAATCTTCCGATCGATTCAAGCCTCGCTGCGATGTCTTTCATGAGGTCTGCACCTGCCCCGCTGGCATAAACTGGCCTCATCAGATCGTGCAGTTCCGTCAATTGTGCGGCACGCTCGAGGTATGGCTTTGCTTCTTCGGACCTGCCAAGCTTTTTCAGGATCTGGCCAATCTGAAAGTTCGCTCGACGTTTCTCGGGCCTTCGTCGCAGCGTTTCCCAATAGCAGCGGACAGCCGCTTCCGGCTGGTTCGTAGCCTGAGCCCATTGCCCAATCGCGAACCAGACTTCTGAATGCGTGTCGGATTTCTCCGGACGGGAGTTAATCCAGTCCTTAAGCTGTGCCAGTTCTCCCTGATCAAAAAGGGTTGTGCCCAGGAGGGCATAACATTCGATGCACTTTCCGTCGGACAATCGGAGTGCCGTTCGAATTCGTTCTGTGGCGTCCTGTAAACGCTCAGCAGCGATCTGCTGATATCCGTTTCCGAGGACGACGAGTGGATCACTGGAACAGGCGATAGTCGCAGCCGGAAGGATCTCCTTGTCCAGCCAGGGTTCATCCGGATTCCCCAACAACAGCAGTTCTTTAAGAGAGAACTGCATTTTCGATATCGCAGCAAGGTGGTGTGGGACGGCATCCCATCGTCGGCCGCATGCGTCGAAAACAGCGGCCAGTCGACGATGGGCTTCAGCATCATCGGGATCAACTTGCAGCACCTGCTGAAGTTGCTCACTGCATTTCAGCAGATGACCGGAGCCGAGCGATTTTTCGGCGGCTTTGCGAAATACATCACGAGCGGCATTTCGTCCGTCCGGCAGCCGCAAAAAAAAACTGGCGGACTTTTCAAAGTCCCCCAGTTCCTGATGAGCCAACGCTGCAATTCGAACGGCCTGAAGGTTCTCGCGGTTGTGTGAGAGAACATCTTCGGCCAGATCAAGAGCCTTTTCAGGATGCCCGGACCGCAATTGGGCCAGCGATTCTTTCAACCTGCCCTGAACCCAATGCTGCTTCAGAAACACAACTGTGGGAATCAGAATCAGTGAGAGAACCAACAACGCCCACCCAACTCGGCGCATGGATCAGACCATTTATTTTGGAGGGGACAGGCTGGTGATCAACCAATTCACCACACCAGTGTCACCTGGACATCATCCTGAATTTTACGATCCAATTCTCAATTAGTCTTCAGATCAAGATTATATGTTCCGCCCGAAGAAGAAACCGTCATCTTTAGTGGAGTCAGTGATGTGGTCATATATTTAACTGGAACCGAAGGTTTAGCTGCCGACATCATTGGTGGCTCCTGCGAATCGGGTGACACAACTGTGCCGTCGGGTTTCACCATTCGATTCACGGTTACTTTATACTCTCCTGGAGGCGCACCAACCACCGCTTCATTGCCAATCAATGAACGCAGTTCGTATTTGCCAACAGAATCCGTAGAGCCACTGCCACCAAATCCCTGATCGGTACCTCCGAGAGGAACAAAGGTCACTCGTGCGAAATCCAGGGGTTTCCCGTCAAGTGTCACAGTACCAGTCACTGGCACAATCGACTTTGGTTTCGGAGCTTCAGTTGCTCCTGAGCAACCAATCAAACACATACCCAGTGCCAGCATTGCCACAAATCTGATCACGGAACGACTACTCCTGTTATTTAAATAATGAGATCTACTTTTCACGGCCAACACTGCTCTGGCGTCAAAAGATGTCGCGAAAGATCAGGTCGCCGAGCCCGAACGATAAAGATCAGAACTGAGTCTTATCGAAGCAATTCATCAAAGGAGTCGAACGGTTATGGAAAACTGAAAGCAGGCGTCTGGAATACGAAATCCAGACGCCGCCCTCATTAAACCAGCTTCAAAGCAGACAGCATGTCAATAACAAGTGAAATTGACGACGCATTGCCCGCAATGATTATCAGGCTTTAAAACTCACAATTGAATTTAACCTCGTACGGTTACCAACTCTTAGAACTGGTGTCCCAGAGGCTCACCGTCAGCCATACGATGAAGTCGATTTCTCACACCGGTGTCGACGTTCTCTGACACGAAGTGTACAGATCCGTCAGCCAGGAGCACCTGACAGCCGCCTGTATGCAGACTTCCTGCAGTAGCCCACTGAGCAAGACGGCCAACCTTTCGCATATGCAGATACTGAGGGTCTGGCTGAATCCAGCCATAAACCCAGTTATTGATCGGCATAAAGGTCAGGTCCACGCCAACCTGCACGTGACCACCATGACCCCAAGCTGGAGGAACACCGTTCCACACTTCGCGAATGGTTTCAGTAACCATCGCAGTATTGCTGGTACCATCTCGCACCGCAGCAATGTCCGTCGACCAGTTACCTGCAAACATCGGACGCTCTGCACTTGGCGTGTGAAGCATCGTGTAACCCTGATAATAATAATCAAGGTAATGGCAGTTAAAGTCGTAGTTTGTACGAGCACCACCAGGACGAGTTGCACTCACCGAATAATACTTATTCGTTGAAGTGTAGTTGTAATCATTTGCTGAGTCTGTTGGACACAGCAACACAGAAAGACGCTGACTAACAATCGGCCAGTTCCTCTCCGGATTACCAGCAACCGTCGATGCAGAATACGCACCATAAACATGTGACCAGCTGGACGCCTGACTGAAGTCCATCTGATTATACATGTTCCCCTGTTCCATGAACGGCAAAAGCATCGCCCAGCCAGTGTGATTCAACTGACGGCGATGTGTTCCCGGGTCAATCATGTTTTGACCAGTTTGCCCCATCTCAATACGTGAAGGGGGGAACTTCTTGTGCGTATCATGGTAGTTATGAAGTGCCAGCCCAATCTGCTTCATGTTGTTCTTACACTGTGAACGCCTGGCTGCCTCGCGGGCTTGCTGCACAGCTGGCAACAGCAGTGCAATCAAAATGGCGATGATGGCAATCACCACCAAAAGCTCAATCAGGGTAAACCCCAAACGACGAATCCGCATAACACCCTCCTTCTGAAATCCAGAACGAAGACAAAAACTGTCCTGCACTGTCACCCGACAATGCACAGAAATTCCATCCGAACAGCTGGCGAGAATCGCCTCAGACCGCAAAAAAAACAGACAACTGAACTCAGTACAACTTCCACATCTTTGGGTTTGAAGCTCTTACAAATCAGCCATGCCTCAGGAACAAGCACACCTATACAAGCAAACCTTATACCGCTCAACAAAAGATTTAAAAACCAATTGTTTTTTAAAGAATCTAATAAAGATCGCCAAATGCGTGCGAAGTTTTCGGGCGACGATGCTTCACTTAGCGACACAGAGTTGAACAGATTCAGCCAGAACGGGGATTCCCCTAGTGAGCAAAACAACACATTCTTAAGAAAATGTGGTGTACAAGAAGTCTCCACCTGTCAGAAAGCCTACCAAGAGCACGTATCAATTCAAGTCTAAAAATGCAGTTAGATTCTCGTTAATAAAAAGTTTAATTGTTTTGGCAATTTTCACTGAATTTTGCGAAGCTCCGCAAAGGGGCCATCGTTCGCGATTTCGATGCTGGCCAGGAACGCGTGTCAGACTTTCTGCTCCGAATCGTTGATGCGAAACGAGTTCCTGCTGTCTTCTCTGCTCGACGTCTTACGGTTCGCAACTTGTGTGGATCGGTAAAAAACAGCTGCGTCTGAACGATGGCTTCCCGATTACTGGTGTTCCGGCAAAATTTGCCGATAGTGACTACCCTGTTAAAGGCCATAAAACCGGGCAAGGCAAGATTTCGGCGCAGAATTCTCGCGAGATGAACTGCGTCACTTACACTATCGGACTGCACCCTGAGAAAGATTTCCTCCCCGGCCCCTTAATCGGCGGGAATAACATCCTGCTGAACTGTGTCAATCACATCGGTATCTGTGGAGTTCGGAGTACAACGTCGGACGGTGAAGAAAAATGTGCAGCCCTGGTCTGGGTTGTTCGTGGCCCAAAGCTGACCATACTGAGCCTCAATGACGTTTTTGCTGATCGCCAGGCCCATTCCCAAACCCTCCGGCTTTGTGGTCCGGAACTTTTCGAAGACGAAGTTAGGATTGGCTTTCGGTAGTCCAGGCCCATTGTCACTGACCTGAACTTGAAGGAACAGGGGATCGCTGTGCAGAGACAGACTCACCTCGACTCGCGGCCTCGTCACCTTTGCCTGGCTGCAGGCTTCAACCGCGTTGACGATCAGGTTAATCACAACATGAGTGGTCTGCACATCATCAATGAGGGCCGCGTATTTTTCGGTATCGCCGGTATCGGTTGTGCAGATATCGCCCTCGCTGGTCCGACAAAGAAGCTGGACTCCACATTCTTCGGCGCGCGGACCGGCGATAATCACTGCACGCTGCATAACGGAGCAGAGGTCTGCTGGCCTGAGCGTGAGAGATCGTCGCTGAGCAAATTCCCGAATCCTCCGAACAATCATCGCGGCCTGTTCCACCGATGCCAGAATGCGGGAAATGGACGTCATTCGCTTTTCAAAATTTCCTCGCCGGTTTTCTTCCCGAGTTCTCATTGTTTCGGAGTAGTTCATAATCGCCTGCAGCGGCTGATTGATCTGATGGGCGAATTCAGTGCTGATTTGCCCGAGCAGACTCAGGCGGGACGCTCTGTGCAACTGATCCTGCAATTTCTGAAGTTCATCCGACTGAATTCTGCGTTCATCAATATCCGACAGAAACATGGCCACCTGACGTGTACCAGACGTCATTTGTGGTTCAACTCTTACGTGATACCATCGCATTCCGCCTTCAATTCCCATGCCGCGAGCCTCACAGGTTGACGGTTCATTTCGCTCCAGGCACTGCTGGACCACCTGCCGCAGACTGCCCACATGTACCTTATCAAAAAAGCCCTCCAAACGGACGCCTTTGGTATCGGGCGGATCGCTGCAGCCAAACGGGATGACTCGAAGAATCTCTCCGTTCTCTGAGATGCAGAAGCCAAAGTCGCAGGATGCATCGGCTATTTTTTTCCATTGACGATGGTCGCGTCGGCGCTTTGCATCCCGACGCACAGATTTAGCCGCCTGAAGAACCAGTTTCCCGATGAGTCGAAGGTGCTGGCATGCCTCCTTGCTGACATGCTCTGAACCGAAGCTGTGTGCGATACCGATGACTCCGCAAAGTCGCCTCTTCAGATGAATGGGACACAGCAGATAACCGGTTGTTCCCGTTTCATGCATCAGACCGGTGATCAGGCGACTGCAACCATTACGTCCCGGAATCAGCGAAACAAAAGCGGGATGCCCTGAAATCAATAATTCAACGACCGGTGATGAGAACAAAGCAACCGGGACATTTCGGAGACTGTTCTTCGGTAATTCGATGCCATTTTCTGCCCAGGCATGAAGGAGACGAGTGGTCGAGGGTTTACGATCCCGCTGCCGGATGGAGAAGAGATGAATATGTCCACAACTGAGACGTCGGCCCAGTCCGGCCAGTACATCTGAGATCAAAAGTCGAAGTGTACGAGGTTGCGCGTCCTGAAGATGATCCACAACGCGGCTTGCAAAACGCAACAGCGGATCCGTGCCTGGAGTCAGCTGCGACATGTGGTAACTGCTCCGCGGGGAGAGAATAAATATTGGCGCACTCACAGGAACGATGCCTGCCACATTCCGGCGAGACTCCCGGCTGCGTTCGTGATCACCGACCGAAGCACGGTCCAAAACACCAGGCGAATCGGCCTGATTCCGAATGTGGACACATGCTCCAAAAACCGTTCGGTACTTCTGGTCCTAATCGTCGTTCAGATACGACAGCAGGTAGATCAGATGTTTAAACAACTCAGCGATGGAACCAAAAATCATCAAAGCGCCTGCAACATGGGCTGTGACAGGCAAATGATGCATAATCAGAGACGTCTCATAAAGAATATAGCCACACATCAGAGTGACAGCGCCCGCGGAGAACAGCAGCCCAAGACTATAGCCAAAGAATGCCGACCCAATTGCCACGGCAAATAATGCCATGCCTGCCAGAAAAAGCGCATTCCTCAGAAACGAAAAATCCGTTTTTGACATGACCACAAACAGAGTCAGTGCTCCAGTAATCGCCAGGGTCAGAAATGCCGCCTGCCCAATCAGATCGGGATTAAAACGGAGAGCGAAAAGTATGGCGGGCGCCACAAAGACGGATTCGACCAAAATGTAAAGACCGAGCCCTGCGTATTGCAGCGCCGGAGACGCTCCGCTAAACGCCAGCCGCTGTGCAATCCATGAAACGGCGATAAAGCCTAGCAACGCTGCCCACCACATGGTTCCAAACAGCCCAAAGATCATCGGACCGATCTCTGTAGTCATGTACAGGTATTCCAGCCCTGTCAGCAGCAAAATTCCTCCAAAGACATGAATATAGACACGTCTGAGAAACTGAAGACGCTCACTTAATGCAGCATCGGCCGCAAAATAATTCATGGAAACAGAATACGGATCGTATTGCCGGGTTTCCTGATTCATTTGTTTTTCCAGTCGTTGCCAGGGATCTGCAGATTCATGTGATCAAACGCCGCTTTATAATACTCTAGAATAGCGTCTTACCTTACAGTTGCCAAAGCGGAAACACAGATGTTTTCGCAAACCTGTCAATCAATGCGTCATGGTTTGGCAGTCCACACTTGGATGCCTGTGATCGGCCGGGTATTCTGATTCTGGTTGAGGCCGGTTTTCCCGGGCTTTACGCTCCATGATTTGCATCCGGACAGTTCGCGCCCAGACAGTTTGCACCCTGCCACAGGATATTCGTTTATGGGTTCCACCGCCAATTCCGGTTCGCTGTATGGGAACAGGATTTCCGTCGGCCAGGTGCTGCTGATGGCGTTATTTTCAGGAATGCTCATCTTTCCGGGATGCTCTGAAGGCGATTCGGGATCCCCGTCCGCGGTATCCTCACAGGCGACAAATACGGAACAGGCGACAAATACGGAAGCTGGCGATCAATCACTGGCAGTTTCTCAGAACTTACCGAAAACTCAGCCAAATCAGACGGCAGAACTGAAATTTCTCAAGCCGAATCTGACGGAAGAAGAACTGCGGGCTGGCTGGATCAGCCTGTTTGACGGCGAAACTCTTTTTGGCTGGGTTGTCCCTCCTGAATCGAACTGGCACGTGGAAGATGGCTGCATCGTGGCCGATCAGGGTGAAAAAAGTCTGTTGCTGACACCTTTTCGCTTCAATGATCTGGAATTTCGCTGTGACTTTCATTTGTCAGCAGGTGGCAACAGCGGAATATTTTTGAGAACACAGTCGACGGTGGCGGATCCGTCAAAAGACACCTATGAACTGAATATCTGCGACAGCCACCCTACGCATCGCACTGGCAGCTTTGTCGGGCGAGCCGTCGCGGAGAACGTTCCTTCGGCTGAAGGGGCATGGCACTCATTTCGTGTCCGTTGCGAAGGCCCTCGTTTTCAGGTCTGGATGGATGAAAAGCCCATTCTGGATTTCACCGATGCGACTGACGGTTTGCAGTTAAGCGGTCAGCTGGGACTGCAGATGAACGTGGGACGAATCGCCTTTCGGAACCTCAGTCTGCGCCCACTGGGCGGTCAGGAGCTGTTCAATGGAGAGGATCAGACCGGGTGGAGAGTTGTCCCCGGGTCAAAGAGCACATTTGAGGTTTCAGAGAAGGCAATGCATGTTTCGAATGGCCCGGGATTTCTGGAAACGGCGGACATTTTTGCGGATTTCGTGCTGCATATTGAAGCTCGTACAAATGGAGACGCCCTGAACAGTGGTGTTTTCTTCAGAGCAATGCCTGGTTCTGAATCGGCACCCTCAAACGGGTATGAAATGCAAATTCAAAACGGTTTTCGCAACAATGATCGAAGGCAACCGGCGGACTTCGGTACAGGCGCAATTTTTCGCAGAGCTCCAGCGCGTTACGTTGTTTCAAGTGACCGCGAATGGTTTTGTCAGACCCTGATCGCTCAGGGCGATCGAATTTCCACATGGGTGAATGGTTATCAGGTCGTCGAATGGCAGGATGACCGAGCGGCCAGTGAGAATCCTCGGCAGGGAAAACGCCTGTCGGCCGGGCACATCAGTCTTCAGGGACATGATGAAACGACGAATCTCGATTTTCGAACCGTCAGAATTCATGCACTGAAATAGTTGTTCGATGTGTGGAAAGCGGAGAAACGCGCGAGGCCGCCAAAACACCGGAGTTCAGATTTGGAGATCGATTCCGGTTGGACGGAGTCCCTGGGATTTGCGAAAATCAAGGAGAATCCATAGCACATTCCGGCGACCGACTGGAACCGTTTCTCTGAGTCTGCCCGATTTTTCGGACAGACGAGCCTGATGTTTCGGACAAACAAATCGGTCCGGAAGGTGCTGATCCGCTCCGCGTTCATTCGACTTTTTTCTCCCGGGCAGCCTGTTGTGTATGTCAGATCATCACTGTCTTAACTCGTGTGAGGTTTTCCTGAGACCGTGGAGCGGCCAGCTGTCACGGGCCGGATTACATCCGCTGATTTGGCTGACTCTTTTTCTCGCGACGTTTTTCATTGCATCCACAGGAACTGCACAGGTCCCGCCTCAGCCTGACGCACAGAAGGCGGATGCCAGAGTGAGGCCTGATGCGGCTGAAAATATTCAGCAGCGGGAATTGCAGCAGATCATCAGAGAGACTGAAGAGTCGCTTTCTGCGCGAAACTGGGTCCAGGCTGCGGAAAAATTTGACGCGGCATGGCAGCGTATCTGTCAGGGCGAAGATCCATTGTTAACACCCACGTTAACACCAACGGCATCGGAGGCGTTGCAGGTTGTTTCCGGTGGTCGATCACAGCTTGAGAAACTCTACCTTACCGCACCCGCGAACTTTCGGCAGGAATATCAGCGTCAGTTTGTGGCAGCGTCAGACCCTGTTTTTCGAGATGCAGTGACATCTGGTGACCCGGATCGGATTCGCGGAGTGGCGGCCCGCTGGCGATTTCTGCCTGCCGGGGCGTCTGCAATGCGTCTGCTCGCCAGAATTTCCCTGGAGAGAGGAGAGTATCTGGAAGCCACACTGCAGTTGCAGCAACTGCGAAGACTTGATTCTGCACCGTCCGAATCGCTGGAATTGCAGATTGCTCTGACTGCATGGAGAGCGGGTCTGGCAGCCGACGCCGTCAGTACTGTCAGGGAACTGTCGATGAAAGCAGCCGGAAATGTCGTCAATGCGGGTGAGGTGCGTCTGACGATTCCTGCCCCGGATGCAGACCTGCGTATCTGGCTCCGCGAATCGTCGGGACTTGAAAGCCCGGGCGCCGATCAGTGGTCACAACCTCTGGGTGATTTCCGTCGAGCCAGATTGCAGCAGAGTGGTCCGGTTGAACTGCAGTCAGGATGGACGTCCGATTTGTTTGTGGTCAATGATGTTCTGTTCGAAAAACAGCTCAATCCTGTACTGACCAGAACACGTGATATTCTAAAGCAGTTTTCGACTCGGTCTCTGGCTGACAACAGTACGGTCGTTCCAGTCTGGACACCGCTGCTGATTGATGACCTGCTGATATTTCGAACGGCGTCAGGAGTTCGAGCTGTCAGGGCTGACAATGGGGAGCTTCAGTGGGAGATCGCACATCCTGACGGACGACTGCGAGCGATGATGCAGCCGGGATCGAATCAAGAGAGCAGCGGGATCAGAAATCCCCTCTTCCCGGGAAATCGTCGAGTGGCCAGTGAAGAGGCGTGGGAGCAGCAGAACCTTGCGGTCAACTCGCAAACTCTGGCCGTGGAATTGCTTTTTCAAATGTGCAGGACCAATACCGCCGGCCAGTTATCGGCAAGTGCGAGCACGTTATTTGTCTGCGAGGATTCGTCGTGGGTGACCTGGTCAATGGATCCGGATTCCGTCGTGACGGCAGGCAGGCGACTCCCGGCGAATTATCTGCGGGCATACGATCCGAAAACCGGCGTCTTCCGATGGGAAGCTGGCGGACAGAGGGCGGGCGGCGCCCGAGTCAATCTGCTGGCTGGATACTATTTTCTGGGCGCACCTCTGATTCTTGGATCGCATGTGTATGTACTGGCAGAGAATAATGAAGGAATTTTCCTGCTGCAAATTGGAGAGCCTCTGTTTCAGGGGCCCGAACCTGCGGCCGCAAATCCCAGAATCCTGCATTCGCAGTTGCTGGCAGTGCCCAAATTCGGACTGATCGAACATCCTGTCCGAAAGCATGCTGGTTTGATCCCCTCATACGCGCAGGGACTTATCATCTGCCCAACCTGTGATGAACACATCATCGCAATTTCTGCTGAAGATCATTCTGTCAGGTGGGTGTATCGTTATAACGGCATCGTCAGGCTTCCTGATCTGGGGCATCCGGAACCAGTGCTCGCCGGGGCTCTGAGTCCGATGCATTCCCGATCAGTGGATCTGAGCTCTCGCTGGACGGATTCGCTGACGCGGATTGTTGACAACAAAATCATTATTACTCCGCGAGATTCTGATCAGCTTTATTGTCTCGACCTGAATTCCGGCGCCGAACTGTTTCGCATCCCGCGAGGTCTTTCCCGAACCGTCGCTGCCGTCACATCAGACCGACTACTGCTGACTGGCAATAAAACCGTTTCGGCGTTCAGCATGGAGGACGGACGACTGCTCTGGAGCCATCAGATTCGTGATGGTCAGGTGAGTGGAACCGCAGCGGCAGATGGTCGGATCGTTCATGTACCGACGACCGCGCCGTCGATCCTGACTTTGGAGATTGCCACAGGACGACAGCTGCTGAGTCGATCCGCGGGGTTGACGGAATCGCCCGGCAATCTGCTCAGTCTGAATGATCAGCTGTTTTCTCAGAATCTGACAGATATCACGAGGCTGGGTTCGGCCACTGTTCCGTCCGACACACCTGAATGGCTGGCTGCTCAACAGATGTTGCTGGATGGCGAAACATCGGCTGCGGTTGAAAAGCTTCTTGCTTTGCTGGACCAGTCTCCGGATCGCACTACGGTTCGTGAACTGGTGATTGATGTGCTGCTGGAATCTCTGCGGACAGACTTTGTGTCCAGCAGCCGGTTTATTCCTCAGCTTCGCACCCTGATTGCGGAAACTTCAGTGAACCAAAAACAGGCTGCTGCAACCCTGCTTTTCATGCTGGGAATGACACCTGGCGATGCCGCGATTTTACCGGCCCAGCTTGATTCGCTGGACCGGGCCGGAAAGCAGATGGATTATCTGTTCGAACTGATTGTGCGTGGTCTGGCTGCCAGCGAGAACGCGCCTGTCGACCAGCTGATTACTTCAATAGAGGCTCTTCTGCCGGAATTCCCGTCATCTCGAAATCGAATCTCTTCCTCGGGCTTTCTGTCCCACCGAAACTCACAACTGCTGATTACCGGAATCCGCAGAGCCCTGACGGCCAGAACGCCTGATGATCAGAAGACTCTTCAGGGTGCCATCGCAGCGAAGACGGCTGACTTGCTGGCGTTATCCGTTTCAGCACAGGATGCTCCGGACTCGCAGGTCGGCACCGTTCAGCTGATTCGGGAACTGGATGCAGCCGGCTTATCACTTGCAGCGTCCCGACTGCGAGAATCACTGGAGAATGATCCCGCGATTCCGGTAAAAACACTTCTTGACGAGCAACTGACCAGTGCGGCGCTGAAGAATGCTGATCCATCCGCTGGCGAAATGCTGACTGCTCTATGGGATCAGTGGCTGAGTTCTGAAGACCATACTTCAATTCAGACGATGATGGACGACTTGCTTTCCCCCGACGGAACTCATCCATTGGCCCGTATGAAGTACCATGCCTCAGAAGAAGTACCGTTGAGCGAAATCATCGGACAGTGGCGTGAGAAGCATCCGGACTTTGGTGCCCGCCCGGTTCTCTGGCAGAGTAGTCCGCAGGTGACGCAGTCCGACGACAGCAGCATGTGGCCGGCCGGTCAGCAGCGCCGCCGTGGCCCGGTTTCCAAACTGCCCCTGTTTGGTATGCCTGGACTGTTTCGCGGATGGTCCTTCGTCCAGGATGCTGAGCATCCCGGGATTCTGGCATATGACGCAACCGGAACTCATCGCTGGACTTTTATTCCTGAACCCATCGTGATCCCAAAGCAGACAGGACTCGTCTCTGAACAATATCTGCTGGCGAGCGGCCACATGCTGGCGATTAAGGCGAATGATCAGTTATTCATGCTTGATACAAGTGCGGCAACAGCAGAATCCGGGCCACGACTGCTGTGGAAAGTCAATCTTGCCTCGTTGAGCCGTGATGACGAAACTTCCCTCATGCGGCAATTCGTTCATGGCTGGGAACGTATTCCCAATTTTGCCCCTCAGCCCGCCGGCTTTTTCCCCTGCGGTCCACTGACATCTCGGGCGATTGCTGTGATCTCCGGCCGCCGACTGGTTGTTTTTGATTCGCTCACCGGTGAACGACACTGGCAACTGGAGGGAATTCCTCAGGATGCCGTATTGCTGGGTACAGAGGAGAATCTGCTGGTTTTGTCTGAGTCAGAAAGACAGATTGAGATCCGAGATCTGCTGGACGGCGAACTTCTTTCCGTTGCACCAGTACCGGAATGGTGGATTGATGCCAATGAAAACGTGGGCTCCTCAGTACGTGACATCGAAGTGGAACCCGGTATGGAGCTGCTGTGGAGAATCGCAGTAGTTGAAGATTCCTGTCTGTTGTTTCGACTGTCTTCCGTTAAGAGTGCACTGGAGATGCGAAACGTGACTACCGATCAGGTGCAGTGGTCAGTCGAACTGCCGCAGGATTCGGTATTTTCAAATGTCGACGAAGACCTCGTGGCCGTTCACAGTAATGAACAACAGCTTCGAATATTCCGAATCGATACTGGCCGCGAAGTTGCATCTGAACAGGTAACAGCAGCCAAAGCCGTGCACGCACTCTACCTGAGGTCAGCCCAGGACCGGCTCATTGTTTTGCCGGAAGCCGTTGAAGACCCCTCACTGGAACTGAATCCTGTATCCGGCGGAATGCATGTCTATGGTCGGATGTACGCGATCGATCGTCAGACGATGAAACTCGCGTGGGACGAGCCGCTCGATCATCGACACATTCGAACCTACGATGCAACTCCCGGCCCGATTCTTCCAAACGTACCAGTGATGATCCTGCTTTCAAGAATTGAACGTGAAGGCCCAAACCGGGGTCCGGCACGACCGACCGTGTATTCCGTTCGAATTGTTGATGTAAAGACAGGGAAAGATCTGTTCTCCGAAAAAAATGTGGGCATGACGCTGAATTATCACTGGATGACAATCGATGCGATCAAACAACAGCTGCAGGTAGGCTTTGATCGATTTATTCTGACATTCGATTATCTGAAGTGAGTGGATGACACCAATGCAGCGTACCGAGGCGGTGGAGGTTTCGCGTTCCCTGTGTCCATGGCGATTGATGGCCTGTGCGGCGTCGCAGTGCACCTGCGCAGTTCTCTTTGTCTGGGCGGTCGCAGATTCTGCTGTTCGTTCAGCGGACGGTGCCGATTACATCGCACCACAACGGTTGCTTTCGGACGCCGCTCTGCTTGCCGGGGTCTGTATCGGCGTGCTGTGTATTCGAGGTCTTTCCGCCGCCGGACGCCCAGCGCTGATCTGGTCGGGCACCCTTGGGGGCGGCCTGCTGAGTGTGCTGGCAATGTCACAGGCCAGTTCATCAGTGCTGATGTATGCCGGATGCCGTTTCGCAACCGGACTGTTTACGGTGATTGCCTGGATGGTGGGCGAACAGATTTTTCGATCAACCGTTCCAAATTTTGCGCGATGGAGGATTAACGGATTGCTGTCGCTCAGCTTTTGCGGTTTCGGAGTGACGCTGGCTACGGTCATCAGTCTTTGCCGCATACTAATGCCAGAGATAAGTTCGTCGGCCGAACTGGAAATCCTGCTGGCCCTTCTACTGACAACGATTCCCGCAATTGCCGCGGGTTTCTGGTCGGTACCTCGCCCGAAACCGGTGTCATATCCGAACTTGACCGAACGGCAGATGTTTGCCGGACGATGTGACGTGGTTTGCTCGGAGCACGAGCACGAGCACGAGCACGAGCACGAGCACGAGCACGAGCACGAGCACGAGCATGAGCATGAGCATGAGCATGGGCATGGGCATGTTGGGGTGGGGGATGAGATTGATAATTTGTGTGAGGCTGAGCAATGTTGCGGTGGAGTGATGGGGGCGCCGGCGGTGCCGGTGTGGATTGGGATCACGTTATCCGCAAGCGCGTTTCTTCTTTGGTTCTGTCCGTACTTTGATCTCTGGCAGAAGGGGTTGAGGGAAGCGTGGGGTGACAATCTGTTGCTGATCTGGCTGCTCTCGTTTGGTAGTCTGGCTGGGATTGTGTTGTTTCGTGCGGCTGCGAGCCAGGCGGGCAATACACTGACCACTCCGCTTTACGTCCTGTTGATGGCATGTATCTTCAGTTTGCTGATGCCATGGACGATCGGATCATGGCAATACATGACGGTGGCGACCGCAGCCGCCGCGCTGAGTACCGGATGCCTTTATGGTTTTCTGAATTTAATCGCCGAATACTATCCGGACGACGGAAAGGTGGGTAATCAGCGTACGATCCATTCCAGTGGGGCGGCTGTAGCCGCAGCCTGTCTTTTGATCATATCCTGCTCGTCTGACAGCCTGCAGAATTTCCTGATTTATGTGGCTGGTCCGTGGGTACTGTTTGTCGGAGTGATGATTTCACTGCGTTCCATCCGTCAGCCCATGATCGTCACTCGATTTGCGGTTCGATTTTTGAAACCGCTTCGGCAGCGAGGAACAGTTGAGGGCAGATAATTTTTTTTTGCAGCGTGCCCCTCCTGTGGAATGAGCAACGACGGGATCAGATCTTCGCATTGACAGGGAAAGGTGAGGCTGGAGTGGGAAGAAATCGTCGCTGGTCACTGCATCAGGCCCTGCAGGAGGGTTCGTCAGCACTGATTATCGTCGATCAGGAGCGGCGTATTCGGATGGTCAGCGCCGGACTACAGAAGCTGACCGGATGGACGGAAGACGATTTGCTCAATAAGACCTGCGAGCGAGCTGCGCCGGGAACAGGAGGAACGGCAGAGGTCATGGCCTGTTCGGTAGCACCCTCAGCCGCGGTGTGGCGAGGCGCATCGGAGCAGCAGGATGTGGTCATTCCGAGTCGGAATGGAAACGCGATTCCTGTGAGGCTGACATTCGTACCTCTTCCGGATGATGAAAGCCGCGTGATTCAGGTACTCATTGCTTTCGAGAAGCTGGCTGCAACGGGCAGCAGCAATACGGGCCGGTCGGTTTCGCAGCAGCTCTACGCAGAGATTCACGCGCTTCGACTGGACCTTCGCAGGCGTTTTCAGATTGATTCTTACATTGGACGGTGCGAAGGTATCAGGAAAGCGCTTCGACAGGCCGAATTTCTGGCGAAAACTCCAGTGAACTTTCTGATTACCGGCCTTGAAGGAACGGGGCGAAGACATCTTGCCCGGGTAATTCACAAAAGCAGTGGTGGAGCGGAGGGGTCAATTGCCGTTTTGAACTGTCACCTGCTTAATTCTGAGCTTCTGATTTCCACGCTTCATCAGCTAAAGAGTTTGATGACTTCCGGATCTGCTCTGCCACATCAGAAGACCAGCATGCTTTTGCTGACTGAAGTGGATCGTCTGCCGGCAGAAGTTCAGAACTGGCTGCTCAGGAATCACAGCCTGACGGATGGAGGTTTGTGGATAGGGGCGACCAGTACAGTAGAAGCAGCGTCACTGATCTCCGGGTCCGTCTTAATGCCGGAGCTGGCATCTGCACTGACCACAGTTCACATTCATTTACCCACGCTTCATTCCCGGGGTGACGACGTACTTCTGCTGAGTCAGCAGTTTATTGACGAGTGCCGTCGTGACCGACGGTCGCCTGCAGAAGGATTGTCGGAGGAAGTGTGCCAGCATTTTCTGAGATATCGCTGGCCAGGCCAGGTAAGAGAACTTCGAAATACGATTGATTCGGCCTGCCGATCGGCAGCGAGCGATCGTCTGCAACTCGGTGATCTGCCGATGGGGTTTCGAGTGGGGCAGGAGGCACAGCGACAGTCGGCCGCGACTTCTGTCGAGCCATATTCGCTTGAGGAACGACTACAGAAAATTGAAGTGGAGCTGATTGAAGGAATGCTGGCAGGGTGTAAGGGAAACAAGACCGAAGCTGCTCGTCGTCTCGGGCTGACGCGGCCGAAACTTTATCGCCGCATGAAACTTCTTGGACTGGCGACCGACGAAGGAGAGACCGAGTGAAGCCGCCGCAGGGAAAACGGCGATGACACATCGAAAATCCGGCATGCAGTGATTACACTTCGAACGAGAATGGCCTTTTTGAAAGTGTCGAACGGGAAAGCAATGACGCTGAACAAGAAACAAAAGAAACAGATTGACGCAATTAAGAATAAAATGCAGAGACTTCAGCAGTTGCTGAATGCAGCAAGAAACCAGCCGGATGATCCGACGGAAGCCCCTAAGCTTGAGAAGGAAATTGCTGCTCTGCATGCCGAAATTGAAAAGATAAAAAACGAATGACGGTGTCGAAATCCACATCTCAGTTCGACAACGACCGCAGAACAATGCCATCTGCTGCTCCATGCTCCGCTGACCCATGTGCCGCTGATTCTCCGCTGGCTCGGGATGGGAAACCGGCGACTGTGATCGTCGTGCATCCACGTGAACGCCGAGCGAAGTGTTCCGTCGAACCGCTGCGTCAGCATAGCGATTTTCGGTTCTTTACATTCCCGAATGAGGTGACAATCGACCTTTCCAATTACGTTCAGCTGGGACTGGGAGGACCAGTGCTGTCGGAAGATGATGCTGATCGTGGGTTGTTGCTGCTGGACGGAACATGGAGACTCGCATTGCGGATGGCACCTTTCTATCGCCATATCCCGGTGCGCTCGCTGCCGATAATTCACACGGCTTATCCTCGCCGATCTTCGGTCTTTGATGATCCAGGAGAAGGACTGGCCACAATTGAAGCACTGTTTGCCGGTCTGAAAATCCTGGGCCGAAACACCAAAGGACTTCTCGATCACTATTACTGGCGTGATCGTTTTCTTGATATCAACGGCTGGTCTGAAAAACAGAATGGGGTTTCAGAACTCTGATTCTTGTGATCGCTGATCGCATCAAAAGGCGAATTATTTGTGACAATCGGTTTTCGACGTGCAACGGACTCAGATGCCAGCATACTTGCCGAATACAACTGCCGACTCGCATGGGAAACAGAACAAAAAATTCTGCCCCGCGACACGGTGCAGAATGGTGTCCTGCGAGGATTGGCGAAAGCAGACGAAGTTCAGTACTGGGTTGCTGAATCTTCATGCCATGATTCATCAGGCACCCCCATTGTTGTCGGCCAGCTCATGCTGACTCGCGAATGGAGTGACTGGCGTGATGGCTGGATCATCTGGCTGCAGAGCGTTTATGTTCATCCGGATTTCAGACGGCAGGGCGTGTTTAGTCAGTTGTTTGAGCATGTTGCTGAACAGCTTCATCAGCAAACCGACATCGTGGCCATCAGACTCTACGTGGAACAGGAAAACGAGCGAGCCCGTTTGACATATCAGAAGCTCGGATTTATTTCACCCGGGTACCTGGTGATGGAACGCCCGCCAGTTACTCGGACTGGTAATGACGGCTGAAATCATGGCCGCCCCAATGACACCCGCATCCCGGCGCTGAACCAGCCCCCTCCCGATCTTGCTGACGCTCGATCGACCTCCCCCGGCTTCGCCGGGAGAGGAGGTTTTTCATAACCTCCCCTCCCGCGGAGCGAAGTGGAGTGGGAGGGGTCGGCCGAAGGCCGGGGGAGGGCTCGCCACGGGTTACACTCAGCGCCGTACCAACAACACCCGCGTCCCGCCGTTCACCAGCCCCCTCCCGATCTTGCTGACGCTCGATCGACCTCCCCCGGCTTCGCCGGGAGAGGAGGTTTTTCATAACCTCCCCTCCCGCGGAGCGAAGCGGAGTGGGAGGGGTCGGCCGAAGGCCGGGGGAGGGCTCGCCACGGGTTACACTGAACGCTGTACCAACAACACCCGAAACCCGCTGTTCACCGGCCCCCTCCCGATCTTGCTTCGCTCGCTCGACCTCCCCCGGCTTCGCCGGGAGAGGAGGTTTTTCATAACCTCCCCTCCCGCGCAGCGAAGCGGAGTGGGAGGGGTCGGCCGAAGGGGGCCTGTCAGAATTTTTGTGTCAGGCAGGAAATGCTTGAGATTGAATGGAAGGTTCAATTACTTTTGGGCATGCGTTCCTGAAAGAGGATTGCGAAGTGATTCAGAGCTTCCTTCCAT
>JALHMY010000118.1 GCA_022843805.1 Fuerstiella sp. | reverse complement strand
CTCTCTGGACAGGACTTCAGCAGACTCACTTCCTCGCCATGGCATGGGATGCCTTCGGACCCGAGTCCTGAACGCCGCCCATTTTTTTATCTCAGAAAAGATGTGTGGTACGATGAGCCCAGCTTCGCTGGGAGAGGAGGATTTTAGAGGCCTGATCTTTTAGCTGATAATCTGATGAACAACCCGACCTGCCACGTCGGTGAGCCTTTCGTTTCTGCCGTTCCTGAGAAACGTCAGTTGTTCGTGATCAAAACCCAGCAGATGAAGGATCGTGGCATGCAGATCGTGGATATGCACCTTGTCCGTTACAGCTCGAAGGCCCACATCATCTGTTTCTCCAAAGCTCATGCCGCCGCGGACGGCCCCTCCGGATAGCCAAACCGTGTATCCCCATGGATTATGATCGCGGCCCTTTCCCTGTTCGCTCATCGGCATCCGGCCAAACTCACCGCCCCAGATCACCAGTGTATCGTCCCATAAGCCCCGGCGTTTCAGATCTTTGAGCAATGCGGCAACCGGTTGATCCGTTGCCATGCACTGATACGAATGGTTACTGTCAACATTGTCGTGAGCATCCCAGCCGGTGGTGTCGCCTGAATACAGCTGAACAAATCTCACACCCCGTTCAATCATTCTTCGGGCCAGAAGACAGCGAGTCCCGAACTCGGCCGTTTCTTTCCGGCCAAGTCCATAGAGTTCCAGCGTCTCGCGAGTTTCACCATCAAGGCTGACGACTTCGGGAGCTGCCGCCTGCATCCGAAAGGCCAGTTCATATGCCGCTATACGTGCCGATAATTCCTGGTCCACAGGTCGTTGGTCAAGATGCTGCTGATTGAGATTCCGAATGAGATCCAGCGTTCCACTCTGACGCTGTGCAGAATTTCCATCGGGCGGTTTCAGATGCAGGATAGGATTACTGCCGGCTCGCATTGGCGTACCCTGAAAAGCCGCGGGCAGGAAGCCACTGCCCCAGGCAGGCGGACCTCCTTTTAATCCGCCTTTTGGATCCGGAAAAACAACAAAAGCGGGCATGTCCTGATTTTCTGTACCAAGGCCATACGCCACCCAGCTGCCAAGTGAAGGCTTTCCCATCAGAATACTGCCGGTATTCATCTGATAAACCGACTGGGGATGATTAACGCTGTCACCGTGGCAGCTGCGAATGACACACAGGTCATCAGCACAACTGGCAGTGTGCGGCAAAAAGTCACTGATCTGAATTCCCGACTGACCCCGTGGACGGAATCGTCGAACAGGCGCCAGCAATGGGTTTTGTGCAACTTTACGCCGAGTCATCACCTCGCCAAAACTGTCAGGCAATGGCTGCCCGTGCAGCCGCAGCAGTTCAGGCTTAAGATCAAACAAGTCCACATGACTGGGTCCGCCATGCATAAACAGATAAATCACCCGAGACACTCGAGGACTAAAATGAGGACGTGGGAGTGGCGGACGGCTGACGGAATCCGTTTGCCCGAGTCCAAAGCTGTCGGCCGAAGTCTTTTGCGAATCGACCAGAGCCGCTTCCCCGAACATTGCATGCAGAGCAAGGGCGCCAAAACCTCCACCAGTCTGCCAGAGGAACTTACGTCGATCAGAGCAGGGCAGTTGCAGCACGGAATCAGACACGGATTCAGAAGCTTTGTTCATTCCGGATGTCTCCCCATGTTACTTTGCCGCATGTTACTTTGCCGCATCAGTTATCAACAGCCCATCATTTTGAGAATAAACGGCGTCCAATGCAATTCGATATCCCCTGATATCTGTACGGTGGATACAGACTGTCAGTTCGCATAAACGTGGTTGATC
Source organism: Fuerstiella sp. (assembly GCA_022843805.1). Classification (GTDB taxonomy): domain Bacteria; phylum Planctomycetota; class Planctomycetia; order Planctomycetales; family Planctomycetaceae; genus F1-80-MAGs062. The sequence continues at coordinate 26,676 of JALHMY010000118.1, read as the reverse complement.
GGTGGTTTCACAGAGAGATGCGAAAATCGGATAATCAACTCTGCCGGGCTTGCCTTTCCTGACAGGGAATCCGAAAATTCGCCAGTCGATTTGCGGGAATTTTGCGGCACTGCTTTTTCAGGGAGACATGCAGAATGTGGCTGCTGCCTGTCATGATCTTGCAGGGCATCCTCGCGCAGGGCATCGGGGGGGCGGTGTCAAATTCTCCCGCGTTATCGGGTATCACTATAGGTTTGATGACCGTGACCACTTCTCTGCCTGCGGCGGCTGACTCGCCGGGTGCACAGGCAGAACCCCGGAAGGAAAGAACCCGGCAGTCGGAAGACTTAGTTCTTCAGCGTGAGCAGCGTCTGATTGCACATTCCGACGCATTTATTGAATGGACGGCTGAAGTCTGTGATCTGTCGGACGACCAGCGAATGCAGTTGCAAAGCATCCTGAAGGATGGCGCAGAGTCGCTGCAGAAGAACTGGGCGAGAGATTCTCGCCGAAATCCGACTCGACAGCTTCCTGATTTTACGCCCATTGAATTTACGAATCGGCTCGGACCTGCCAGTCGTTTGTTTGGCTTCGATTTTCAGCAGTCCGCCCGCTTCGTCCTTTCGGCCGACCAATACCGTCGGCTAACGATCGCGATCGCTCAACGCGATCACTTGTTGCTGAACAGCGAGCTGGAACTCATGACAGAAGTCGTTGACAGCACAGTTGAACTGACTCCGAAACAGCGGGAGGGAATGAGGAGGCGGTTTGCTGAACTGTTAAATCTTGCGAACAGTCGAATCATCAGCCTGTCACCTGACGCGGGGCCGCTGACTTACCATCAGCCGGGCCCGGTATTCAACCGAATTTCTGAACTCCGTCTGAGCAGCACTCAGAACGATCGACTGATGGCTGTTTCAGGAATTTCTGTCGTTCGACCCGACGGAAGGATGGCCGGGAACGCGCCCGGAGCGATCAGTCTGGATGTGGTGATCAATCTTGCGGAAGACGATAACCCAAAAAGATCCGGCCCGGTGGACGAGGCCATCAGTGAGTTTCTGCAAAAGCGTAAATCAATTTTTGAGGAGCAGATGCAGCAGCGAGTTGAAGAAGTCCGTAACGAGCTTCAGCTGACCGACGCTCAGGTCAGCCATCTTCGCCTCGCAGCTCGAGGTGCCATTCATAAATATCTTGCTCACTGGAGACAGCAGAACGCAGCGAGTATCTTGGAAACCTGTGATCAGGCAGGAAGGCTGAGGTTGCAGTTTCGGGATGCTCCGGTTCAGGAAAACGTGCCTGGCATCAATAACGGGCCGCAGCAGCTGCACATTCGCTGCCGATTGACGGCACCAATGATAGACGGGCCACCCGGTCATCCGATTTGGATTCGCGCTATCGCTGCGATGAGGCAGCAGTCCAAAGTCGATCAGGTTGAACCTGCAGACCGTCTTGCACGCAGAGAGAAGGTAATCAAAGAGTTTGTCTTCACGACAATCGACAGGGAACTTTGGCTCACGACTGAGCAGCGTGCCACAATGAGGGAACTGGTTGGACAAACATTTGAATCGGCAATTGACAAGGCTCTGCTGACGATGAATCAGGGGAATGAACTCAATTGGCTGGAAGCTGCCGTTTTTGGTATCCCGGAACGATCACTGCAGGAATTTCTGAATTCGTCGCAGCTGGCGGTCTGGCAGCAACTCAGGACGAATTGTGATGCCTGGCATAAACCCGTGACGAATCGGGAACTGCCGGATGCCGATCAGGGGCAGAAATCAGGAGGAGAAAAATGAGTGATTCCGAGTGAAATTGTTGATTTGCCACCAAATCGCCTGTAAGCACCTTAATATATGTCGGGGAATTGTTTGTTCGGCAACCTGAATGCATTCAGGTGCGGATGAGTTTGAAGTATTTGAATAATGGCAGCGAACTTTCAACAAAAAAAGGCGTCCAGGTACATTCTGCTGCCCGCAGGCTGGATGATTACCTTCCTATTCGCTTCGACTGCCGCTCTGTATGACGACATAGTCTCGGCCGATGAATTGCCACAACGGGAATTGCCCGCAAAAGCGGAGAACGGGCAGCCGGAAGAAGAGTCCAGTGATCAGCCTGAAGATGTAGCGGGCAACCGGCCGGATGCAGGCAACCAGCCGGATGCGGTGAACAAGCCGAAACCGGTGCTCCGCCAGCAACTGCCACCTCTGGAAGACGGAGTGCGGCTGCAGGAGCGAAAAGAACGCCTGGATCGTCATATGGCCGTCTTCCGGGACTGGCTGAAGAAAATCTGCAGCCTGAGTAACGATCAGGAGCAGAGCCTCAGTGTGATTTGTGAAGCAGAAGTCAGGATCTCTCAGATATCGTGGAAGAATGATCCGAATTTCCGGCAGTCAACTCGCTTGACCGACTATGAACCGGTGGAGTTCACGAACATTGCCGGTGCGGCAGAGTGTCTTCTGCGTGCAAGATTTTGCAGTCAGCTGAAAGAACTGCTTACTGCTGAGCAGCTTGATCAGCTGGAGAAGGCGACAGCGAAACGCGACGTATCGCATGATACTGCCGATTGTCGCTACATGGCTTCGCAGTTTGACGAAGTTCTTGAACTGACAAACGAGCAGTTCGATGTCCTTGAGCAGCGTTTTCGAACTCTTTTGCCATACGCCAGCAGTCGACTGGTGTCTGCGAGACCGGGCACTGAGCCGTTGAGATATCAGGCACTTGCTCCCGTGATGGCTCGTGTCAGTGAACTGACGTTAACCTATGAGCAGCGTCGGCGAACCAGTGAACTGACGGCGGCTGTTGAGGCGAATCAGAATCTGCTCAGATTTCGGTGCAGTACCGAAGAAGGACGGTTGGAAACTGAACTTCAGAAGATCATGACCCTGCAGCGTTCTGAGATGATTCGGATCTCAGATGAAACCGTGGCTCAGCTGGAAAAGGAATGGAATCTTAATCCAGCGCAGGTGACCTATCTGCGACTGGCCGGTCGTGGTGCCGGGATCAAGTATCTGGAACAATGGAAGGCAGCCAATCTGGTGAGACTGAACGAACTGGCCGCCACCAGAAAGAAGATGCAGGAAGTAATAGTCGTACAGCAGGAGCGTCTCCAGCGGCTAACAATTGAAGCGGCTCAGGCGAGGGGCCTCAATCCGGCGATTGCAATCCGTCCGGCAGCCGTTGTTGAGCTCAACTGCGAGCTCACTGGTATTAATCGGCAGGACATGTTTCATCATCCGATCTGGCTGCAGGCAGTTCGTGCTGTCAGACCGGAGGAGGATGCTCCAAAGATCATTGACAGTCAGCGGCGACTGCAATCCATCGCAATGTTCATTGTCGTGACTCTTGATCGTGAGCTTTGGCTGACCGAACAGCAGCGTGATGATCTTCTGGAACTTGTCCGGCGGACGACGCCGAGCAGTAACGAACAGATTTCGGCAGAAGGTCGTGAGCTCGTGTGGCTGGCCATTCCGCTTGCTCGGATCAGTCGTTCGGAAGTTGCCAGGATCCTTAATGAACCGCAATTGCAGGTGTGGGACCTGCTGATCCAAAGGTACCAGCTGCGCGATAATCAGATTAAACTGCGAACTCTGACGGATACACAACTGACATGGTCATTGCCCGATTAGTGCTCTTTGCCCGAATTACACCTGCGCTCTCGCAGGATCGCGATCTGCGTTTTCGCGGGGAGTGCAAAGTTCGATGAACGCAAAGCACATCATGGTGATTCTGGTCTGGGAAGGTCTGCTCTGTCAGATCGGACCGCAGGCACAGGATGCTGAAAAGGAACGCAACACCGGCGGCAGCATTTCACAATCCGTGCAGTCTCAGGAGACGTCAGCGGACGCCGAGCTGCGAGACCGTCAGTCAAAGGACCGCGGCCAGCGATTGCACGCCTGGATGGCGGCCATGCTGGACTGGTACACGCAAACAGGAAAACTGACTGCTGAGCAGCAAAAGAGAATGGAGACAATCAGTCTGGCGGAGATTGAGCTTTCGCAGGAGCAGTGGCGACAAAACCAGCATAAGCTCATTCCAGCCCAGGTTCCGGACTATACACCCATAGAAATGACTGGTGCGGATACGCTTTCAGATGTTGTTTCTCATACGATTCTGCAAATGCAGATCATTGGCCAGCTGACGGAAGACCAGCGGAATACACTGGAAAGAGCAGCAGCTCTGCAACTGGATGCGCAGTCCGAGGATTTTTCTAATTACCAGGTGGCCACGATTCATGAGCGACTGAGACTGACGGCCGGGCAGCGGGTCCTGCTGGAAAGTGAGTTTCTCCGCAGCCAGCATGACTTTCGACTGTTTTGCTTTGAGTCGGAAGAGAGTCCGCTCACCTCTTTGTCGAAGGTTTCAGTTGCCGTGCATCTGCACGAAATTGACCTGAACGCTAAACAGAAGGCGGCCTGCATGCAGCTTGGGATGCCGGGACAGGCCATACCAATAGGTATTTCTATTGACATTTCCGAATCAGAAGAAGCCTTTCGTTCAGAACTGAATCAGATTGCCGCATATCAAAAGCTTCACCTGGAAAATGAGATTGAGGCGGTGGTTGCTGCCTTTGCGCATCGGTGGAACCTGACTGAAAAGCAGACATCACTGCTTCGGCTTGCCGGCAAGGGAGCAATGATCAAGTGTTTAAATGCATGGAAAGCTGAAGCTGAAAAACGATTTCTCCCGATGATCCGAGAGCAGCCTCCCGTTGCTCGACAGGGGCGTACCCGCCTGGTAGAAATTCAGCGATCGACCGTGCTGGCCCATCCCATCTGGCTGCAGGCATTCAATTCTGTGCAACCGCCTCAGAATGAGGACGAGGAAGCAGTACTGAAAGACCGACGAACAGCCATCGTCGGACTAATGCTGGTGGTTCTGGAAAAAGAACTCTGGCTGCTTCCCGAACAGCGCGAACAATTTCGCGAGGTGATTGCAAAGTTGCTGCCAAATGACGTGGCGAAGTTGACGTTTCCGGGCAGGGAACTGGCTATTCTCGCATCACTGCTGCAGGGAATTACGGACAATCGGTCGGACGTCAGCCTCACTCCCGTGCAGTGGAATGCCCTGGAGCAAATGATGGGACAGTTTCAATATGAGGGAAATTCTGTGAAGATAAAGCAAAACAATGGCAACTGGCTGACACTTCGGCTTCCATGAGAAGCCAGCAGAAGACGAACAGAGTGCGAGTCAGATCGCCATTCGAATTCGATTTTCCTGCAGGCATCACCCGATATTTGTGATTTTGGGCGAAAAACAGATTTCCATCAAAGCGGATCCTTATAATGACGTCCAGTGTTGCATCACCTTCCGAACTACAATCCAGTGATGTCGCCGCAATTGATGAGCTGCGGGACGTCTATCGGCAACTTCGCGAACAGCTCTCCCGAGTGATTGTGGGGCAGGATTCAGTGATCGAGCAGCTGGCGATCTGCCTGTTTGCCCGAGGGCATTCTCTGCTGATGGGTGTACCAGGGCTGGCCAAGACTTTACTGGTCAGTCGGCTGGCGGAAACGATGTCTCTGCAGTTCAGCCGCATTCAGTTTACTCCTGACCTGATGCCAATGGACATTACAGGCACGGATATCCTGCAGGAGACGCATGACGGGCGTCGCGAATTCGAATTCGTCAAGGGACCCGTTTTTGCCAACATTGTGCTGGCCGATGAAATCAATCGAGCACCTTCAAAAACTCAGGCAGCGATGCTGGAGGCCATGCAGGAACATCGGGTGACGGTGGTGGGACGGCCATGGCCACTGGATCCACCGTTTTTTGTGCTGGCCACTCAGAATCCGGTCGAACAGGAAGGTACCTATCCGCTGCCAGAAGCACAGCTGGACCGCTTTATGTTCCTGATTACGGTCGATTATCCGTCACGTCAGGAAGAAATTGAAATTGCTCGAACAACAACCGGCATGTCGCTTCCAAAGCTGGAACAGGTTTTGGATGGTGCTTCGGTGCAGCGATTTCAGGATCTGGTCCGACGTGTTCCGGTTCCTCAGCACATTTACGAATTTGCAGTCGATCTGGTGCGAAGAACCCGTCCCGGTTCTGACGAATCCCCCAAATGGCTCAAACCGCTTGTTTCCTGGGGAGCTGGTCCCAGAGCTGTTCAATATCTGATTCTGGGGGCAAAGTCCCGAGCAGCCTTGACAGGCAGTTATATGGCCCGTCTTGAAGATGTGCTTGCTGTTGCTCGCCCTGTGCTCACACATCGGGTTCTCACAACTTTTAGTGCCGAGTCGGAAGGTATTCGCAGCCACGATGTCGTACAACGACTGGTGGATGAACTGAACGCCGAGCAATTGCGTTAGCCGACGATTCCGCACGTCCAGCCTGATGACCGGTTTCCAGGGTGATCATTCCCCCCGAATTAATCCAGCCTGATTAAGGGTACTAAAACAGAACCCGGAATAGCTCTGAGCACACTAAAGAACTGGCGAATTTATGCGTGATTTTATTGATCCTGGAGTCGTTTCTCGCCTTGCGGGGCTTCCCCTGGATGCGCGCATTCCAATGGCTGGCAACGTTTCCGGCAGACACCGCAGTCCAACTCGGGGCTCGAGTCTGGAGTTTTCAGAGTACCGCAAGTATGTACCGGGCGATGATACTCGTCGCCTTGACTGGCGTGCATGGGGTCGGTCAGATCGCTTCTATATTAAGGAATACGAAGCCGATACCAACCTGCGACTTTGTCTGGTTGTGGATGTCAGCGGCTCAATGGGCTACGGGGCCGGAGGAACGCGCGATCAGGGGCAGTCCAAACTGGACTATGCACGCCGGCTTGCGGGAACACTGGCATATGTGGCAGCCGGGCAGGGGGATGCCGTAGGCCTGTTTTGTGCAGGCGAGGGCTTTCGACGAGAAATCCCGCCCAAACGAAGTTCCGCGGCTTTAAGAAATGTGCTGGATGAACTGGCCCTGATGAAGGCTGAAGGCGAAACGGGACTGCCGATGGCTCTGCATGAAGCCGCCGAACGTGTGGCGCAGCGAGCTCTGGTTGTCATCATTTCTGACCTGTTTATGGATCCCGAAGAATTACGAAGCTGTTTTCAGCATCTGCGATTTCGTCGGCACGATGTGGCTGTCTTTCATCTGATGGAACAGAATGAAATCGACTTCGAGTTTGATCGGCCAATTCGCTTTGTTGATCTGGAGGGAGCTGCTCCCATGCTGGTGGATCCCACAACAATTGCGAAACAGTATCGACAGGCCGTACAAATCTATCTCGAACAGATCCGTCAGATAACGCGAGATTCCGCCGTCGATTATCGCCGAATTGGGATCGAACAGAATTATGCCGATGTGCTCGCTCAGTTTTTACTGGCCAGAAAGAAATGAGCCAGCCTCCCCAACAGGCCTTTAGTCGTCGTTCTCTGTTTAAAAAACACCGTTTCGCACCGTATCACTTTTCCTGTTTGCCAGATTCCTGATGACATTTCTGCAGCCTCTGATTTTGTATGCCCTGCCGCTGATCGGACTTCCGATTCTGATCCATTTTGTGAATCAGAATCGGCATCGTACGGTTCACTGGGCGGCAACCATGTTCCTGCTACAGGCACGGAAAATGGCAACCGGCATGGCGAGGCTCCGGTATTTGCTGATCATGCTTGCCCGCATGCTGGTCATTGCCGGCCTTGTCTTCGCAGTCAGTCGGCCGATGTCAGGAGGCTGGCTCGGTGTGACTGTCGGCGGAGCGGCTGACACCGTCATTGTTGTTCTTGATCGCTCAGCCAGCATGGAAGAGCAGGATGCCGGATCAAACGAATCGAAACGTCAGGTGGCTCTGCGAAAGCTTTCCGATCTGATGCAGAATGCGGGTACGTCTTCTCAACTGGTATTGTTTGACAGTGCGACAGGGCAGCCCCTGAAACTGGAGTCTGCTGTCAACCTGACCGATCTTCCGGAAATCGAAGGGACGGCAACAACGGCCGACATTCCGGCGCTTCTGCAATCGGTTGCTGAATACATTGCCACGAATCAGACAGGTCGTACCGATATCTGGGTCTGTTCCGACCTTAGACAAAACGACTGGAACCCCGATGGCGGACGATGGCCCGTCATTCGTCGGCAGCTGGAGGGCAGAGAAGGCATTCGATTTTATCTCCTGTCCTACACAGAACTCGCTCCCGAAAATCTGGCTGTCAGCGTATCAGGAGTTCATCGGCGAGTCACAGAAGATGGTGCAGAGCTGGTCATGGACCTGAAGATTACTCGACAGGCCGCATCCAATGATCCCGTACGCGTCCCCGTAACGTTCGTCATTGATGGGGCTCGTTCGACGCAGGAAGTAGAGATTACCGGCACCCAGCTTTTGAAAAATGGGCACCTGATACCGCTTGATCGGGAAGCCACAAGCGGATGGGGGCGAGTTGAACTGCCAGCGGATGCAAACTCCTCTGACAATTCTTATGGATTCGTTTATGCAGAATCGGCCGTTCAGCGAACGACCATTATTTCCGATCAGCCCGCCGTCGCGCAATACCTGCGAATCGCCGCTGCCACGTCATCGACTCGGGGAATCAACTGTGTTGCGGAAGTTCTGAGCAGTACGCAGGCCGCCGCCATTCCCTGGAAGGAGTCGGCCATGATAATCTGGCAGGCTCCGCTGCCAACGGGTGTGATCGCTTCGCAGCTCAGCGAATTCGCTGCTTCGGGCCGCAGCATCCTGTTTTTCCCCCCGGAACTTCCGGACGGAAACTCAGCGTTTGGATTCCGCTGGACATCGTGGGAGTCTGCACCAGGCGACAAGCCACTGGCTGTGACTCGATGGAGGACAGATGCTGACGTGCTGGCGAACAGTCAGAGTGGTACACCTCTGCCAGCCGGTCAGCTCGACATCCATCAGGTTTGTTCGGTTGAGTCGACCGTTGCTGCTTCGTCGGCGAGTAGTGCAGCAGAGGGAAGCGCGGTGGCAGGAAACGAATCGAGCGGAGATGCTTCAGAACTGCCAAGTGCCAGTGTGCTGGCCCAGCTGGACAATCGCAGGGGCCTGCTGACGCGAGTTCTTACAGAACAGGGAGCTGTGTATTTCTGCAGTACAATTCCCGTCCCGTCGCACTCGAGTCTGGTGAGCAACGGTGTGGTCTTTTATGTCATGATTCAGAGAGCACTCGCGCAGGGAGCTGGCGCACTTGGGCAGGCTCGCAATCTTGAATGCGGAAGTCTTGCGAGTCAGGCGGCAAACAACTGGAAGCCGGTGGATGATCTGACGGCAGCCGTGATGGTCTCTCGCCGATCACTGATGCCCGGAATTTTCGCAGGTGACGAAACACTGTTTGCAATCAATCGTCCTCTTGCCGAAGACACAGGCAGTGTATTAAGCGATGAGGTCCTTCAGAGCATCTTTGGTGAACTTGACTATACTATTATCAACGACCAGACCGACAGCGGTTCAGAACTGGCCAGTGAAATCTGGCGAGCCTTTCTGATCCTGATGATTGTCGCGCTTCTTGCCGAGGCACTGCTGTGTGTTCCCGAACGCAGTGAAAAGGTATTGTCTCCGATACGCTCAGCTTCAGTTTCCTGACCACGGACCGCAAACAGATTTCCGCCCATGACATTTCAATGGACAGCAACAACCCTGATTATTTCGGCAGCCGTTCTGGCAATTGCTGCAGGATGTTGCTGGATCAGCTGGAAACGCAGCAGTTACTCCCGAAACTTCGGCTTGCTGGAGTGTCTGCGATTCCTGATTGTTGGGCTGGTGCTGCTGACTCTGAACCAGCCCGAACTGACTCAGCAGTACAGGCCGGAGGATAAACCGACGCTGGTTGTTCTGCACGATATGTCGCAAAGCATGACCACTCGGGATGTGATCGACCCTGATCAGCCGGCACTGCCGCCACGAACACGTGCTGAAACCATTCAGCCTCTGATTCAGCCAGAGTTCTGGAAGTCTGCAGGTGAACAGGTCGATCTGGTGTTTGAACCATTCTGGTCGAACCTCGCGAATCCGGAAAAGGGAACTGACCTGAACGCGGCGCTGCAAAAGGCCACCGAACAGCATGCAAATCTGAGAGCCGTTGTTTTGCTGTCGGACGGAGACTGGAATACGGGACTGGCGCCGAACACGGCTGCAACAGGGTTGCGTATGAAAAACGTGCCCGTCTTTGCGGTGGGTATTGGAAGTGAAGATCGATTGCCGGACATTGAGCTAACAGGTCTGGATGCACCGACATTCGGCGTTGTCGGCAAAGCCATGCGACTGCCTTTTCGGATCCAGAACTGGCTTCCCCGCGATCGTGACATCACGATTACGCTTTCCGGAAAACTCGAAGCGGCACCACAGGGAACTCCGGCTGCTGCCGGCCCGGCGGAGATCAGCAGTGTGCAGAAAACGTTTCGAGTACCCGGCATGGGGCAGATTCAGGATTCTCTCGAATGGCGTCCGACAACCATTGGGCAGTATGCACTGTCGATGCAGATTCCCGTAGAAGATGGTGAGACGATCGCCGAGAACAATGTTCTGACGTTTCCAATTTCGATCCGCAACGAGGCACTCAAAGTTTTGCTGGTCGAATCATGGCCGCGATGGGAATATCGATACCTGCGAAATGCCCTGGAACGTGATCCCGGAGTGGAAGTCAGCTGCCTGCTGTTTCATCCGGATCTTGAATCGACAGGAGGAGGACGCGGTTATCTGGAAGGATTTCCCGATGAAAAACAACTGTTTGAATATGACGTGGTTTTCCTGGGCGATGTGGGAGTTGAACCGCGTCAGCTGACTGTTGAAAATTGTAAACATTTGAGGCAGCTTGTCCGCAGTCATGCGGGCGGTCTGGTTTTTCTGCCGGGTTTCCGCGGCTTACAGTCGTCCCTTCTGCCAACCGAACTGGGTGAGCTGTATCCGGTTGTGCCCGATCCCTCTCAGCCCAAAGGAGTCGGAAGCTCTCAGCCATCACGCTATGCGCTCACCGAGTCCGGACGTCGCAGCCTGCTGACTCAGCTGGAATCTCAGGACGACGACAACGAGCGAACATGGCGCAGCCTGCCGGGATTTCAGTGGCATGCGGCCAGCTTGCGAGCTCGCGTGGGAAGTGAGGTACTGGTCACGCATGATTCACAGTCAACAAGATTTGGCAGAGTTCCTCTTATTGTAACTCGGACATCCGGAACTGGAAAAGTCCTGTTTATGGGGACTGATGCCGCATGGCGATGGCGCCGAGGTGTGGAAGATCTTTACCACTATCGCTTCTGGGGACAGGTCGTTCGCTGGATGGCTTACCAGAGAAACATGTCGCAGGGCGAGTCAATGCGGTTGTTTTATTCGCCCGACCGTCCCGAAGCGGACAATGTTCTGACCCTGAACGCCAATGTGATGAGCAGTACCGGCGAACCACTGCGCGAGGGAACAGTGGTTGTAAAGATTAATTCACCATCCGGCGAAACGGATTCCGTCCGTCTGTCTCCTGCGTCTTCGGATTCCTGGGGTTTGTTTACCGGAACTTTCACACCTCGTGAAGGTGGCGTTTACCGCCTGACCACCAGCTGTGCAGAAACCAGTGCTTCTCTGGAGACGGAGATCTCAGTACAGGGACTGGAGCGTGAACGTGTGGGTCAGCCTGCTCGACTGGATGTGCTGAAGGAGGTTGCAACAATTAGTCGCGGTCGTCTGATTGCGGTCAGCGAGGCGTCGAAGCTGGCGTCGGAAATCGCAAAAATGCCTGAGCCCGAGTCAACCCTCCGACGAGTGAGGGTCTGGAGTCATCCTGCATGGGCCGGACTGCTCGTTGTGACGATCACTGTATTCTGGGTTGGCCGAAAACTGGCCGGTCTTGCGTAAGAACCCCTAACAAAACCTGCGTGAGCCGCGACGTTTGTGGTTGCGTTTCAGGCAAGGAGTGAGGAAGAGACGGGACACGAAGGCGAGTCTCTCCGAGACTCGAATGTCAAACCCCTGGACTCACAAGTCAACGCCTGTGACAGAGTGCCGGGGAGACGCAGGGGGCTGCGAGTCTCGGAGAGACTCGCCTACGTGGGGGCACGAAAGTTTGGAAGAGTGTTCAGATTTCCGGAGCTGCACGTCGGAACCGATCGCTTTAACTGAATTTTCCGACCCGGGGAACAGCATTTCAGGCGATGATTGCATCAATGGGGCGGCCAAAGTCGATTTCGAGTCGCTTGTTTCCGGGAACTTCCAGTCGACGCGGATCCAAACCCAGCTGATGAAGGACCGTTGCATGAATGTCGGTCACATAATGACGATCTTCGACGGCATGGAAACCGATTTCGTCGGTTGCCCCGTGAACGACTCCGCCTTTCAGTCCACCGCCCGCCATCCAGACGCTGAAACCATAAGGATGATGATCACGGCCATCAGATCGCTCAGCGCCGGGAGTCCGTCCGAATTCCGTGGCCCAGACGACTAGAGTTTCTTCGAGCAGACCGCGCTGCTTCAGGTCTTTCAGCAGCCCGGCAATCGGCTTATCGACAGCTCGGCACCGAGTCGTATGATTCTGCAGCAGCTGACTGTGAGCGTCCCAGCCATCGTCATAAATCTGTACAAACCGGACCCCGCGTTCCACAAGGCGTCTCGCCGTGAGGCTGAATCGACCGACTCTCTCAGTGGCCGAATCACTCAGCCCATACATATCCTGCGTCTGCTGCGTTTCACCTGACAGGTTGACCACTTCGGGCACGGACATTTGCATCCGAAACGCAAGTTCGTAGCTTCTGATGCGAGCTCTCATGGCCGCATCTTCAGGATACTGAACTCCGGCAATCCCATTCAGTTCGCTCAGCAGATTCAGCTGTTCCCGACGTTCAGCAAGCGAAACAGTGCTTCCGGGCGTACCGAATGAAAGGGGATTCTGAGGATCGACGGACATGTTCACGCCGGAATGCTCCGGGCCGAGGTAGCTGCCGCTGTGAGCACCCACGCCGCCACAACAATCGCCAGGACCACCACCCATGACAATAAATTGCGGCAGGTTCTCGTTCAGACTGCCGAGCCCGTAATGCACCCATGAACCAATCGACGGATGAAAACCGTCGAAGATATGCCGGCCCGTGTGAAACTGCAGCTGAGCCGCATGGTCGTTGTCTGTGGTCCACATGGATCGCACAACGGCAAGGTCGTCTGCACAGCCACCGACGTGCGGCCACCAGTCGCTGACTTCCATGCCGCACTGACCTCGGCGCTGGAAACCAATCTGAAGCGGATACAGCTGAGCCATCAGAGCTCGTGGAGTTCCGGCGAAATCTCTGACATTTTTGCGATAGTAGGGTGAATCCAGCACTGCCGACCGGAACGGCGACTCATCGACCGTCAAACCTGAATACCGATTGATTGCTGGTTTGTAGTCAAAGCTTTCCAGGTGACTGGTACCACCCAGCATAAAATACCAAATCACGCTCTTCGCCTTTGGGGCGAAATGGCTGGCCGCAGCCATTGCCTGAGAGCGAGCTGAATCTGCAGCGCGAGTCACACCATCCTGCGCCAGCATGGCGCCCAGAGCAACGCCGGTAAAGCCCATTCCCATATCGGCAAGGCACGCACGTCGATTCACTCGACCACACGGAAAATCGGCCATCTTTACAGCTCCTGAAAATCTCAACAGCGAACGCATTAAAGCGGTCAGCGAATTGTCACAAAATCGTTATGACTGATCAAAACCAGAATCATGTTTTCACGTGCTCGCTGCCATGGTTCTGCAGAAGCAATCGGGACGGCAGACTGTGCTCCGGCCGGGAACACCGGCAGGTCTGCCGATTGTACGGTCACAGCATCCTGTTGCAGAAACCTCAGACAGGCCTGGCGTTCCTGTTCGTCCGGAGTTCTGGACAGGATGGTCTCAAACGCAGCAGATATAAAGGCGTCCCGATCAATTTGATCGTCCGTTGCCGCCAGTTCAGCCGTCAGCTTCCCTGCAAGCATTCGTGCCTGTCCGATGGCGAGACCGCTGTTCATCAGAGCAAGTGCCTGCTGAGGAATTACGCTCTCCTGTCTCCGATAACATTCATTCGGATTGGCCAGATCAAACGTCTCAAGAAGAGCCGCTTTTTCGTTGGGGGTGATTCGAAAATACAGACTTCGACGAAAATTACTTTCGGCGTCACTCTCCGGAATTTCGGGGCCACCCATATTCTTATCGAGCGAACCGGAAACCGCCAGAACCGAGTCACGTACCACTTCTGCTTCCATCCGTCTGGAATTCATTCGCCAGAGAAAACGATTGTTCGGGTCAATCGTTCTGTCGGCATTCGATGCGCCTTCCACACTGCTCTGTCGATACGTCGCGGACAACACGATCAGGCGATGCAGTGGTTTCATCTTCCAGCCATTGCTGATCAGCTGAACGGCCAGCCAGTCGAGCAGTTTCGGATGTGTGGGTACGGCACCGTTCAGCCCAAAGTTGGCGACCGTCGGGACCAGCGGCTGGCCAAAGTGCCGCATCCAGATCTGGTTCACAGCAACTCGCGACGTTCTGGGATTGCTGCTCGATGCAATCCATCGGGCGAGAGCCAGTCTGCGTCCGGATGAGGTTTTGGGAAACGTCTCGCCCAGCGGAGAATACGTTCCATCTGCGGCCACGACTGCGGCTTCTGCTGCCCCGAGTTTCTGACGAGCATCCTCGAGTCGGCGATCGGCTTCTTCCAGTGCGGTCGACTTGCCTGCGGGTTCGCTGATAGCAGCATTAATAGCAGAATCACCTACAGCAGGCGGATTATTCGCTCCTTCTGCACTGGTGTTGGAATCGGCAGTCGAATCGAGTGCTGTCGTCACTCGTTTTGCTTTGCCCTGAGCTTCCGTGTTGAGCACCGCAACGCGGATTTGTTCGGCATGGAGCACAACTTCCTTTGCCTGACCAACTGCCACCTGTTTCTCATCCTGGCTGGCCTTCAGTGCCGCAGCCCGGACGACGTCTTCCGGCTGACCACCATACCTGGCTTTTTCGGCAGCCAGACGGCTTTGCAGTGACCTGAGCTGCAGTTCGGCGATTTCGATTTTCACCTCAGCCGCTGCCGCCTGATTCATTATTGCCAAATGTTCTGCCTGCATTTCTGCAAGGCTGCCCACCAGAGGCTTCAATTTGACTTCAAGAAATTCGGCGGTGCCGCTATGGACCCACAAAGCAAACCGGCCTTCTCGCCGCGATTCCGGCATGACATAGTCCAGTTTGTGCTCGCCGTTCAGTCGAATGGTGAGCTGCTGTTCGCGGACGGTAATCTCCACCGTTGTGACTTCGCCAAGCCTGATTGGTGTCTTCACGATACCGGCTGTCGGATAATGCTGCTGGCCGTCCTTTCGGTGAAACGCCTGCACAGACTGAGCCGCGTCTCCCGTTGCCGTGTAAATGTCCTGAGAATTGCCCTGATCCACGTAGTCAAAACTGAAGCCGACGGAACGAACTCCTCCGGCCGGCAAAGTCCGATAACGAACCAGTGCGGTAAAGTTGCGGGGATGAGTTACATTTGCGACAACCGTCGCAAAATCTTTGACAGCGGTTTCCGTCAGCTTTCCATCCTGCCACTTCCAGTCACCTGACAGGACTTTCCAGACATCCGATCTGGCGGAAAAATCGTCGTGCAGAACGGGCGTCGGTTCCGGTGGAGCAGCATTTTCCGGAACGGCCGCCAGCTGGCTGCGGAGCATTTCCATCTGCGTTCGAACTCGGTCTGCTTCTGCAAGAAACTTCGCCTTTTCATCGCGAGCTTTGACGATGCCTGCTTCAGCACTGGCCTGCAGATCCGCCGAGATTTCAGGACGCAGAGCAGGGTACCAGGCATCGGCAGGAAGCTGCACTTCAGCCACATGCGGATCGCCTGCACCGGGCGCCAGTAACGCCTTTGGAACACCAGGCGTCATTTTTCGGGACTCATCCGGATAGCGATTGTCACCGCGCTGAAAGATATAAGTTGGCACATCCGGCTGCTTGTCGTACACACGAGCGACTCCAGCTTTCAGGACAGCCCCAAGTGTTGCGTCCTTCTCGGTTGTGCTGTCGCCGGAGAGCGGGTCTGTTCGGACGTCGTGTGGCTCAAAAAACGCACGAAAACGGTAGTAGTCTTCCTGCGTGATCGGATCGAATTTGTGATCGTGGCATCGGGCGCATTTAAGCGTCAGCCCGAGAAATGCCTGACTGGTTTGTTCAACCGTTTCAAACATCCACACATTGCGGTCAAACTTGTACCAGTTTCTTCCCAGAAAACCTGTCGCCCGCAGCACATTGGGATCGGAGGGTGCAAGTTCATCACCGGCCAGCATTTCCACGATCATCTGATCGTAAGGTTTGTCAGCATTCAGCGATTCAACAATCCAGTCACGCCATCGCCAGATGTGACGCTGACTGTAGCGAATTTCGTTGATGCCGCGACTTCCGTACCAGTCACTGTATCGCCAGACATCCATCCAGTGTCTTCCCCAGCGTTCACCATATTCAGGTCGTTCCAGCAGCTGGTCAACAACTTTTTCATAAGCATCCGCCGATGTGTCCTCACGAAACGCATGCAATTGTTCACGAGTGGGCGGCAGTCCGATCAGGTCAAGGCAAACTCGCCTGAGCCAGACATCACAGGATGCTTCGCCGCGGGCAGAAAGACCATGAACCTGATGCTGTTCCGCAATAAATGCATCAATCGGATTGCGAATCCAGTCCGCGCGGGCAACTGATGGAACTTCCGGCTGCTCGAGAGTTCGATATGACCAGTAGTGCAACGGGTCTTCAGGAATCTTTTCGTCCTGAGGAAACTTCGCCCCCTGCTGCATCCATCGTGAAAGCAGCTGGACCTGCGCGTCATTCAGCGATTCACCTTCACCTGCCGGCGGCATTCGTTCCGCCGCATCCGTGGCCGTCACACGTTTCAGAATTGCACTTTGTCCCACATTGTCCGTGTCAATGACTGGTCCGTTTTCTCCTCCCTGGTGAATCAGCTGACCAGCATCCAGTCGTAAGCCTGCCGACTGTTTTAATGCTCCGTGACAGGCCGCACATTTGTGCTGCAGCAGAGGACGGACGTCCCGTTCATAGTCGACTTCCTGATCCGCCAAAATCGGCCTTCCAGAAATAGTCAGCGCTGCAAACAAAATCAGCGCTGCAAACACATTCAGCCCAGCAGACAAAGTCAGCCTCGAAAATACGGGCATTGCGGAAGCAATCACCGTTTCCGGCAATGCCATCGTCAAAAAACGACCACAAAGCAATGTTTCACGCTTCATAGGTTCGATATCCGGAACAGTGAGCAGTGAGAATAGTCGAAGGTGGGCGGGATTCGGCCGGTGAATTTCAGGTGGGCACAACAGCTTAACGATTCTGACTGGCCTAACCCAGCACGAACTCCGCAGGAGCGGAGAAAATAAAACTCCTTGATTGAGAACCCATTTTCGCTCGACAAACAGTTGGGGAAGGCCTTTGCTTTATGGTAATATGAAGGAAACCGCGCCTGAGTGTTTCGGGGAACCAGTTCAATGACCTGCCGATTTTTGCCCGCCGTTTTCACCCGGTATTTCCTGCCTTTCCGGTATATGCTGCGTTCCGGAATTCTGTCGATTTCCGGCATTTTGCTGCTTTCCGGACTTTTGGGGCAGCAACTGCCCGCACAGGATGCTGCAGCCTCACGCATTGACTTCGGTCGGGACATACGCCCGATTTTGTCGAACAACTGTTTCCGATGCCATGGCCCGGATGATGAAAAACGGGAAGCTGACCTTCGGCTGGACAGTTTTGAAAACGCAACCCGGGATCTCGGTGGGCACTCTGCGATTAAACCGGGAGATGTGCACGCCAGTCTCGCGCTCCAGCGAATTCTGTCGACTGACCCGGACCAAAAGATGCCGCCGGAATCAACCGGGCTGAAACTCACTGTCCGTGAAGTCGAATTGCTGAAACAGTGGGTTCAGCAGGGAGCCGAGTATCAGCAGCACTGGGCATTCCGTCCGATTGCTCGCCCGCCGGAACCCGCCATCGATTCCAAAGGGATCAGTTCCGGTTGGCCGGTGAATGCGATTGATCGGTTCGTATTTGCGAAGCTGGCGCCGCTGAATATTCAGCCATCTCCCGAAGCAGACCGGACAACGCTGATTCGGCGAGTATACCTGGATCTGACCGGACTGCCTCCAACGGTTGAAGACGTTGAACGATTCGTCAGCGACACCAGTCCGGACGCCTATACCACCATGGTGGATCATGCACTGGCCAGCCCTCATTATGGAGAACGCTGGGGACGACACTGGCTTGACCAGGCCAGATATGCGGACACCAATGGCTATACGATTGATTCTGAACGATCGCTCTGGCCGTTTCGCGACTGGGTCATCCGTGCGCTGAACAGCGATATGCCTTTTGATCAGTTTACCGTTGAGCAGCTGGCAGGCGATCTTTTGCCCCAGCCAACGCTCGATCAGCTGGTTGCCAGCGGCTTTCACCGCAACACCCTGATCAACGAAGAGGGCGGCACCGACGATGAGCAGTTTCGTAACGAAGCCGTCGTCGATCGGGTGAACACAACCGGAGCTGTCTGGCTGGGTCTGACCGTCGGATGTGCTCAGTGCCATACTCATAAATACGATCCTCTGAGCCATCGTGAATACTATCAGCTGTTCGCCTTCTTCAATCAGGGCCAGGACATTAACACTACGGAGCCGGTGGTTCAGGTGCCCACAACGGAACAGGCACAGCAGTTGTCTGAGATGGAGCAGAAGGTTGCAGACGCCAAAGCCGCTGTGGCTGAATATGAAGATGGCTCTGTTACAGGCAGTCAGCTGGTGGACTGGACTGTTGTCAGCGTCGACAGCATCACATCGATCGGCGGCGCACTGTTTGAGACGCTCGAAGATCAGTCGCTGCTGGCATCCGCTGACAATATGGCGAATGAAAAGTACACGATCACGTTTCGGTCACCCAGGAAAAATATCACAGCGATTCGCCTTGAGACACTGACTCATCCGTCCCTGCCGGCCAACGGGCCGGGCCGGGCGGATAACGGAAACTTCGTACTGAACGAGCTGACTCTGCAGGCTCAGCCGCAGCCTGCAACAGCTACAGCCACAGCCACAGCAACAGCAACAGCAACAGCAACCGCAACCGCACCAGGCGATGCACTGCATGCCAGCTGGATGTATGCCACGGCCGATCATTCTCAGAGGGACTACGCGGTCGCGGATGCTGTGGATGGAAAGCAGGAAACAGGCTGGGCGATCAATGTTCCGAGTGGCAGCCTGAACGTCAATCGAACAGCCATTTTTGTGATGAAGGTTCTTCCCGTTTCAGAAGGCAGTCAGATCACAGTAGAGATGTTCTTCGGGCCGAAGCCTCCCGCTTATAATCTGGGACGATTCCGTTTATCTGTCACCAGTGCACCACACTCCTGTCTGGACGTGCCTGATGAAGAGAGAGCACGCTTGCTGGCAGCACAAAAATCGCTCGAGGATGCTCGGAAGAATCTCACGTCTCAGATCCCGACGACTCTCATCATGGGTGATCTGAAAACTCCTCGGGAAACCAACATTCTGGTCCGTGGAGATTTTCTTCGAAAAGGAGATGTGGTTCAGCCTGCGGTGCCTGCCGTATTCCCGCCTCTCGCGGAGCAGGGCAGTGGGCAACCTGCAGAAAACAGCGAAACGGCAGCATCTGTCAGAGCCACGCGCCTTGATCTGGCCCGCTGGCTGGTCGACGGTCGGAATCCGCTCACAGCGCGCGTCACGGTCAACCGAATCTGGGCTCGCTACTTTGGACAGGGGCTGGTCGAGACGGAAAATGATTTTGGGCTTCAGGGAACCCCGCCGACTCATCCGGAACTGCTGGACTGGCTGGCGTCGGAATTTATGCAGCAGGGATGGTCTCTCAAGAAACTGCATCGTCTGATTGTGACGTCGGCCACCTATCGGCAGTCTTCGAATCAGCGGCCTGATCTGCGAAACTCGGATCCTCTGAATAAACTGCTGGCACGACAGGTGCGGCTGAGAGTTGATGCCGAGGTTGTTCGAGACCTTGGCCTTGCGGTCAGCGGTTTGCTGAACAACAGGATCGGCGGAGCCAGTGTTTATCCGCCGCAGCCCGATGGAGTCTACGCGTTTACTCAGCGAAATGCCGCATGGCCGGTGAGTCAGGGAGCGGATCGATATCGACGAGGCCTGTATACCTTTTTCATGCGAAGCGCGCCTTATCCAATGCTCACGACATTTGATACTCCCCGATTCGATACGACCTGCACGATGCGAATTCGTTCCAATACACCTCTGCAGTCCCTCGCAATGGCCAATGATCAGTCGATGCTGGAGATCGCCAGAGCACTCGGGAAACGCATTCAGCATCTTTCCGAAGGTGACAGTCAGAGTGATGGTCAGGGTGACAGTCAGAGAATTCAGTTTGCCTTTCGTATCTGTTTTGCTCGACCGGCACGTCCTGCGGAAGCTCAGCGACTGACCGCATTTTTGGAGCGACTGCGGCAGGATCTTCAGAGTACTCCCGAGGAGGCGGCTCAGGTCGCGGGCGTTGAAACGAAGGCAGATGGCAGCACGAGTGATACGAACGTTGTCGAATCAGCTGCATGGACTTTACTGGCCAGAACACTTTTGAATCTTGATGAGTTTATCGTGCGAGAATAGGCAGGCTGCCCGGAAGTGTCCGGATGCCGTGTACTCACAGCAGGAAAATCAAAATGAACGTCCATTCAGACGAAAATTCGCTCCGGGAAATCACTCGCCGTCATCTCTTTCGAGATTGTCGGCTGGGTCTTGGAGCGATCGCTCTGGGATCACTTCTGAAGAATGAACAGGCACAGGCAGCGACAGAGCTGGCTGGCCCGCTGACGGCCCGGGCAACGCATCATCCTCCAAAAGCAAAGGCCGTGATTTATCTGTTCATGGCGGGTGGTCCCAGTCAGCTGGATTTGTTTGCTGATAAACCGCTGCTGCGGAAGCATCACGGTCAGCAGCCTCCAAAGGAATTCATGGAAGGCAAGCGATTTGCCTTCCTGAAGGGGACAGAATCTCTGCTTGGAAGTGCTCAGCGTTTTGCAAAGTACGGTGAATGCGGGCAGGAGCTGAGTCATCAGCTGCCCTGTCATCAGAAAATTGTCGATGACGTCTGCTGGCTGAATGGCATGAAGACGGATGTCTTTAATCACGGGCCGGCCAAACTGTTTATCAATACAGGATCACCTCAGCCCGGACGTCCCAGCATGGGATCATGGGTGACGTATGGAATTGGAAGTGAATCCAATAATTTACCAGGATTTGTGGTGCTGCAGTCTGGGCCCCGGGGACCTCGTGCCGGAGCATCGCTTTGGTCGAGCGGATTTCTTCCAACAGTCCACCAGGGCGTGCCGTTTCGAAGCGGTCCGGAACCCATTTTGAATCTCACAAGCCCTGCCGGAGTAACTCGCGACAGAGAACGGCAGTTTGTGGATGCCGTATCAGATCTGAATCGCCTGAAAGCCGATGTTGTTGGTGATCCGGAAATACAGACTCGCATCAGTGCCTATGAAATGGCCTATCGAATGCAGTCCAGTGCTCCTGAACTGATGGATCTGAGCGGAGAACCTCAGCATGTTCTGGATCTCTACGGAGCAACTCCTGGAAAACCATCGTTTGCCAATAACTGCCTGCTTGCTCGACGGATGGTGGAACGTGGCGTTCGATTCGTGCAGTTGTACCACACCAGCTGGGACCATCATGGCGGACCAACTGAAAACATCGAAAAACATCTGCCGGAAATGTGCAAAGACGTGGATCAGGCTTCTGCCGCGCTGATACTCGACCTGAAGCAGCAGGGAATGCTTGAGGATACGATTGTCGTCTGGGGTGGTGAATTTGGAAGGACTCCGATGGGTGAAGTGCGTGAAGCATCGGGCAGAGACCACCACATTGATGCTTACACAATGTGGGTCGCCGGCGGCGGTTTCAAACCGGGCCTGGTGTTTGGCAGAAGTGATGATCTGGGTCTTTCGGTCGTTGACGGTTTGACGCATGTGCATGATCTGCAGGCCACGATCCTTCATCAGCTGGGACTGAATCACGCACGCCTGACGTATCGATTCCAGGGACGTGACTTCCGGCTGACCGACGTTCATGGCCGGGTTGTTCACGAAGTTCTCACATAACACAGAAATTGTACGAAGGCAGTACGAAACGATTGTTCTGCGCCAGGACTGATCATGCAACTTCGGATTTTACTCACAGCAGTCGCTCTCCTTTCGGCCTGCGCTGGCGGTGTTACGGCGGATGAGCATCTGACTCAGACAGCCACCGAAGATTCGGTCCGGCCCACGGCGGACGAACTTGCGTTCTTTGAAAGCCGGATCAGGCCTTTGCTGGTCCGGCACTGCTACTCCTGCCATTCGGCTGAAAGTAAAGAAATCAAAGGTGGCCTGTCTCTGCACAACCGTGCGGGCTGGATGACGGGTGGTGAGAGCGGACCGGCGATTGTCCCGGGTCAGCCGGAAGAAAGCCTGCTGATTTCTGCAGTAAAGTATGAATCCTACAAGATGCCGCCCCAGGGAAAACTCCCGGATGCCGATATCGAAACGCTGACTCAGTGGATAAAGATGGGTGCTCCGGATCCTCGAACGGAACCATCTTCAGTCCCGCAGTCACCAGCAGGAATTGACATTGAGAAAGGTCGGCAGTTCTGGGCATTTCAGCCACCCGTAGCGCATGCACCGCCGACTGTTGAAAACCAGGCATGGCCACGAGACGCAATTGATAATTTTATCCTTGAACGGCTGGAACGACATCAATTGCAGCCAGCCGGTGATGCAGATCGCCTCACCTGGCTGCGACGCATCACCTTCGATCTGACCGGCCTCGCTGCATCCATCACGGAACAGGACACCTTTCTCGCAGATTCCTCCGACACAGCCCGTGAAAAGGTGGTTGACCGCCTGCTCGCGTCTTCAC
This sequence comes from Fuerstiella sp., assembly GCA_022843805.1. Classification (GTDB taxonomy): domain Bacteria; phylum Planctomycetota; class Planctomycetia; order Planctomycetales; family Planctomycetaceae; genus F1-80-MAGs062. The sequence goes on along the minus strand of JALHMY010000118.1, from coordinate 3,863 downwards.
AGTTCGGCGTGCACTGGGGACGTCACTGGCTGGATGTTGCCCGATACGCTGACTCAAACGGCAGCGACTTCAATGCCACCTATTACAACGCCTGGCGATATCGAAATTATGTGGTGGATTCGTTCAATCAGGATCGGCCTTACGATCAGTTCGTTCGAGAACAACTGGCTGGTGACCTGCTGCCTGCAGCGTCGGAGGAACAGAAGGAACAGCAACTGACAGCTACCACCTTCCTCATGATCGGCGCCAAAATGCTGAGCGAACGGAACAAGGAAAAGCTCGTCATGGATGTGGTCGATGAGCAGATCGATACGGTGGGTCGGGCATTTATGGGGATGACGCTGGGATGTGCTCGCTGTCATGATCACAAGTTTGATCCCATTCCAACAGCCGACTATTACGCGCTAGCGGGGATTTTCAGGAGCACCGTAGTTCTGGAAGGTGAGAGCCAGGCATACGTATCAACGTGGGTCGAAACTCCGTTGCCCGTGCCCGCAGAACTGGCGGAAGCGATTAAGCAACACCAGCTGAAGAAAGAGCAACTGACGGCAGAACTGGCGGCCTTAAAGAAGGAGCTTGCTGCCGCGACGGAGCAAAAGGCAACATCGGGACAAGCGGATCCCGCTGCGGATGCTTTAAAAGAGAATGTCAAAAAGAAGGAAGCCGAACTCAGGGAACATGACAAGTCGGCACCACAGCCACCAAAAGTCATGGCGGCTCGTGAAGCTCCGACCATTGGCGACTGTGAGATTTTTGTTCGTGGTGAAGTGAGTCATCGCGGGCCGGTTGTGAATCGAGGTTTTTTGCAGGTTGTCAGCAATGGCTCAGCCCACCTTCAGCAAAAGAATGAAAGTGGTCGGCGTGAACTGGCTGAATGGATTGCGCGACCTGACCATCCTCTGACTGCCCGAGTCATGGTGAATCGCATCTGGCAGAATTTACTCGGCGAAGGCCTGGTTCGCAGCGTTGATAACTTCGGTCACCTCGGGGAACTGCCGTCCCATGGAGAACTTCTGGATACGCTGGCCGCTGATTTTGTGGACAGCGGATTCTCTGTTAAATCGATCGTTAGGAGGATTGCGCTGAGTCGTACGTATGCAATGAGCACTTATTTTGACGAACAGGCTTTCACTAAGGATCCGGACAACCGGCTTCTGTGGCGTGCTCATCGAAAACGAGTTCCCGCGGAGTCGCTCCGGGATGCCATGCTGCAGGTCAGCGGATCCCTGGATCTGACCGCTGCTGAATCTCCTGTTGCGAACCTCGGTGCACTGGCGGTTGATAATTCGAAACAGGCCAGCAGTGGTCAGTCGGCCAACAGCAGTCGACGCAGCCTGTACCTGCCAATTGTTCGCAATGAACTGCCAGCATTCCTGGTCGTGTTTGATTTCGCCGATCCGGATATTGTCACCGGACGTCGGCCTGAAACCAATGTGCCCGCTCAGGCGATGTTTCTGATGAATAATCCGTTCGTGAAGGAACAGGCGAAGCGTACAGCCGAGCGACTGCTTGCAGAAAGTCGGGCTGAAACTGAACAGGACTCGGAAACTGCCGACCTGCAGCTGGCTGAAATGGTCATGCGAGTGGTCGTGGGCAGAGTTCCGACAGAAACAGAACGAAAGCAGCTGACCGACTATGTGCAGTCCGTGTGTCAGGACGATGCATCCCGACGAAGTCAGGCGTGGAGTGAAGTGATTCAGGTATTGTTTGCATCGACGGAATTTCGCATGCTGGACTGATGTGATATTCGTGTCCGGCTCCTGACACCCGACTGACAATAATAGCAACGGCAACAGTAACATCTGGCAATATCATCGACGATCTCAGAGTTGTAGAATTCAGGACCGGAAGCGTTTCCATGACAACTGCCGCATATTTGCAAAGCCGAATTTCACGTCGCCATCTTTTGCAGACATCCGGCTGTGGATTTGGTTATCTGGCGTTTGCGGATCTGAGCACACAGGCTGCCAGTGCGGGCTCCGGAATCGCCATACCGGAACGGCATCATCCGGCTCGGGCAAGTCGTGTGATTTTTCTGTTCATGCATGGCGGCCCGAGTCAGGTCGATCTTTTCGACTACAAGCCTCGCCTGCAGCAGGAGAATGGTAAGGAACTGCCTTTTAAAGCGGCTCCGAATATTGATGCCAAACCAACTCTGATGAAATCACCTTGGAAGTTTTCCCGGCACGGTGAAAGCGGAATGTGGATTTCCGAGCTGTTGCCGGAACTCTGGCGCCACGCCGATGACCTGTGTGTAATTCGCTCAATGCACAGCCGAGGACAGTCACATGGGCAGGCGGTCTGCATGCTGCATACCGGCAGCGACAATTTTGTACGTCCCAGTGTCGGTGCCTGGATCTCCTACGGACTGGGCACGGAGAACAGTCGATTACCAGCGTTCGTATCGATCAGCCCGCCGGCCGGACATGGAGGCCCGCGAAATTATGGGACTGCCTTTTTGCCGGCCAGTTATCAGGCCACAACAATTGGGCGATCCGGAAAACTGGGCAGTGGCAGTATCGATAATCTGGTATCCGGCCAGCAGCTGAATGACCAACGGCGGCAGCTGGATCTGTTGCAGTCATTGAACCGCAATCATCTTGCTCGAGCGGTTCAGGATGCTCAGATTGAAGGGGCGATTGAATCATTTGAACTGGCCAGCCGAATGCAGGAAACCGCACCCGAGGTACTGGACATTTCCAAAGAGCCGAAATCGATCCAGGACTTGTACGGAGTTGGTGACAAGACAACCGACAACTTTGCAAAACAGTGCCTGCTGGCTCGGCGAATGGCCGAGGCGGGTGTTCGCTACATTCAGGTGTCGACAGGAAATGTCTGGGATCAGCATTCCGGCCTGCGTGAAGGTCACGAGAAGAACTGTCGGGAAACCGATCGACCGATTGCCGCGCTGCTGACGGATCTGAAGTCGCGAGGCATGCTGGAAGATACTCTGGTGGTCTGGGGAGGAGAATTTGGCAGAACACCGATCGTGCAGGGGAGCAATGGTCGCGATCATAATCCGCAGGGATTCACGATGTGGATGGCGGGTGGCGGCACAAAGGGCGGGCTCGCCTGGGGCAACACGGACGAGTATGGCTATTATGCAGTGGAGAACAGGGTGCATATGCACGATTTGCACGCAACAATTCTGCACCTTCTGGGAATTCAGCACGATCGCCTGACCTACCGCTACGCCGGCCGCGACTTTCGCCTGACCGATGTTTACGGCAGCGTTGTGCATGACATCGTGACCTGATCCTTTTCATTACCGCAGTCCCTGGCTGCCCTCCCCCCTCATCAACTCTCGTGCTCGTTCGGTTCTCCTGCTCGTGCTCCTGCTCGAAAGAAACGCGATCACCAAAACGCTCGACCAAAGACTACCTTTCACGAAGCCCGTGACGCAAAGCCCAAAGCCAGTGTGAAGCATTGTGTGGCTGCTTGCCGATCATTGGGGAACGCTTCGGGCTCCTTGGTATGTTGCGACCACACGTCGGTATGGGTCGGAAGATCGCTCGCGATTTGGCAGGAGAGATATCTCGCTGACCCAATACCTCGCCAATGCCCCGGGAATCGTTCACGGATCAGAATGCATTCAACCACAGATGACACAGATTTTCACAGATATCAGGGGCGACCGCGTTTGTGTTTTATCAGTGCCCATCTGTGACGTTATCTGTGGTCAAAAAAATGCGACTCAATGACGAATTATGCGCTTGGATAAGCATTTCAGATTCGTCCGCACCCGGCGCACCCATGACGTTGAAGGCAGGAGGAAGAATTGGCAGAAAAATTTTGGGGCAGAAAAATGAATCCCGTCGGCGGAGCGACGGGGGGGGGGTAAACCCCTCGGGCCCCCCCCCGGG
>JALHMY010000117.1 GCA_022843805.1 Fuerstiella sp. | reverse complement strand
GCGTAGCAAGAATAGGTTTAATACCTGTTCGCCGTTCCGGTCAAAGAACGGCCAACCAGCATCACTAGCCAAAACTCACAGACTCACATTCTCAACCATGTTGTCAAAGATCAATTCGCAGAAAACATTATCAACACGCCGGATTTCCTGAATTCTCAGGACACCGCAAATTGACACCGATCTCTACTGCACCCTGCCTGTTAAGGCTTTTCCCAAATTCCTGTCAGTACCGGACTTGCGTTCTGCAGGTCACTTCACTGACTATCTTTTGTTCTCACCCGGGTTCAGGCGAGCGGGGAAGTGTAACGAGGTTCCGGAAACTGTCAACCCATCAATCTCGTGTTTCTGTTTCGAAACTCGAATGTGGCTCCGACTGCCCACGACCCCATGCCTCCTCCGCCCCCGTCCTGTCGAAATAACAGTCCAGAGACAGCCACAGTGATCGGGCGTAACGAAAGAAAACCACAGGGAAAATTCCGCAAAACGCCAAAAGCCCCGGCAATAACACCTGATTGGATACCCGAAACCCAAAATGCAGGACCACGTAAGTGGCGGTTGTGCACCCCGCGGTTATTCCATAATTGATATATGTCGATCCCAGAAAATATCCCGGTGCTCGCTCAAACTGAAATCCACAATGACTGCACTCTCGCTCCATTCGAAGCAGCCCTCGAAATAATTTACCCTCACCACACAACGCACATCGCAGTCGCAACCCCCTGCGAATCACCGTGGAAAATCCCGGAACACTGCTCGCCTCGTTACGCTGGTCCATTGTCATCGCACTGATTTCACTGCTTCCAGGAAGATTTCTCTCATCACGGCTCAGATCTGCCCGCCGATTCGGCCCGATCCCTGCCCATTGTTCGCTGAATCTGTGACGCCAGCCGCCGGTCGCTCGCCTTTCTTTTCAAAATTCTCGCGATTACTGAACAACTGGCCTGGGTTTCTCAGAAAGGACCGGCCTGCTACTTCCCCTCAACTACTTCCCCTTACCTCTCAGGCATTCACTATAAACAGCTTCAGCGGATTGGTGTCCGCCCGACTCGAAATCACCTCAACCTCCGGAAACTGACTTCCCAAAATTCCCGCTAACACCTCAACAGCCGGTCGTTCACTGTAATAATGGCCCGTTAATACCAGACTGATCCCCATGGATCGCGCCGCTAAAGCCGTATGAAACCGAGCCTCCCCGGTCACAAACGTGTCACATCCCAGTTCATTAGCATGCTTTAAAAAATCTTCCGCGGCGCCACACCCAATCGCAATTTTCCTCACCACCGCGTCGCACTGCCCGGCATACTCCAGCCGATCGGCCCGAACCGCGTTCCCCACCACAGCCAAAAAGTCGCTTAGCGGAAGATTCCTCGCTAACGTTCCTGCGCGGCCACTTCCTGCCGACGGATCCAGCGGAGAAGGCCTCAATGGTTGTATATTCTGCAGTCCAAAAGCAACGGCGAGCTGCTGGTTGATTCCTTCCGGTGCACTGTCAAACGACGTATGCGGACTGTAAACGGCAATTTTCGATTCAATCAGCTCCAGTAGCATCCGACCTTCTGTCGACTGATCCGACAGCTGTTTTGTCCCTCGAAAAAGAACGGGATGATGAGTCACAATCAGCTGAACGCATTGTTGTACGGCTTCCGCAGCCACGTCGGCGGTCAGTGTGAGGCACGTCATGACTTTCGAAACGTCGGCCGACTGCCTTCCAATGAGCAGACCCGTGTTGTCCCATGACTCAGCCAGCTGCTCGGGGGCAAACTGGCGAAGAAAAGAGCAAAAGTCCGAAACTGTTGGCATCGAGTGAATTCCGTTATGCTGTAGACTGTTTCGAAAGGACTTTCCGGGAAACCGAGCAGGTTCATTGCACGCATAAATCGTGCGTCACGTTTTGCCGGTCCGTGTGAATCGTACCGGCACGGAAGGAATTGTGCGGATCATGTCACTTCGACTTGCCGTTGCAACCGAAGATTTTGGATCGCCTTTAAAATCGGCCATTGCTGAAGCGTCCCGCTGCCTGGTGGACGGGATACGCCTGAATGCTCGCACAGAAGTGCGTACGGAGGACTTTTCTGACACAGCGCTGCGGCAATTAAAACATTTTGTTGCCGAACGAAGAATGTCGGTCGCCGGGCTGATGTTTTCTTCTCGATTTTCTCTTCAGGATCCCGAGCACCTTGATCAGCGAATTGACGGGATCCGTGCAGCAATGCCGCTGGTTCGGAAACTGGGAACGTCAGAACTGCTGGTGCGGTGTGGTCGGATTCCTAATCCGGATGATGATGGATCGCAGGAAGGCGGGAAGCGAAAGGCGGACGAATCTTCTGACGACGTACAGAACCAGGAATCGCGGCGAGGGTCAAAAATACCCACGAACAGCAATGTGGATTCTCTGCTGAATCCGTTTTCCTTCGCGCCAGCAGGAGCCGGGTTAAAGGCATCTGGTCCCTCCCCTGCCCGTCAGTTTGCAACTCTGTGTGACATCCTGAATGATCTGGTGCGCTATGGCAGCCATGTGGGCTGCCACTTACAACTCCAGCTGCAGGCTTTCGATACAGATCGGATCTCACGACTTTTGGCGGAGGTGAAGTCGGGCCCCGTGGGACTCGTCTTTGATCCGGCAACGGCCGTGATGACGGGGCGATCCCCGGTTGGAGTTTTTCGAGATCTCTATCGCCACGTGTCGTATATTCGAGCGAGGGATGCCAGCGCCGACATTGATGGAGCGGGAATCGAAATGCCGCTGGGTGATGGTTCAGTCGACTGGACGGAGCTGATACCGACATTTGCCGAAGCTGACTATCAGGGCTGGGTCTGCGTCGAACGCACGGGAGGCGACCAGCGAGCCGAGGATGTCCGACGCGGAGTCAGCCAACTTCGCACTCTGATTCTTGAGGGCTGATCCGATGCACATTTTCCTCCTTGTGTCAGCCGTCATTTTGAGCAGCCTGATTCAAACAGCGACCCATGCTGTGTTCGCTGACGAAGCATCCGAGCGATTCTTTGAGAATCAGATTCGGCCGCTTCTGGCAGAGCACTGCATCGAGTGTCACGGCCCTGAGAAACAGTCGGGCGGCCTTCGTCTGGATTCGCAGCAGAATCTTTTAAAGGGTGGCGACAGCGGCGAGGCGGTTGTGCCTGGGAAACCCGGTAACAGTCGGCTGATTATGGCCGTGCAATACAATGACGATCTTAAGATGCCACCGGATCAGCAACTGACTGAGGATCAGGTGCGTCTGCTTGTGCACTGGGTGGAGTCCGGCGCTGAATGGCCGGCTGCGGTCAGAACGATTGAGGGCAAAGAGGGTAAAGGCTCGAAAGGCCATCCACCACACTGGGCATTCGAAGCTGTTCAGGATCCACCGGTCCCCCCGGCACCGGACTCCGACAAAGTTCGCACACCCGTTGACGCGTTTATTTTACAGAAGCTCAGAGCTGCAGGTCTCTCCCCATCGCCAATGGCTGATCGTCGAACCATGATTCGACGACTGTCCTGGTCGCTGACCGGCCTTCCTCCGACTTCGGAAGAAGTCACAAAGTTCCTGAACGATACAAGTCCCGACTTCGTGGAGAATTCCGTCGAACGGTTGCTGAGTTCACCGGCCTATGGCGAACACTGGGCGCGGCGCTGGCTGGATGTGGCACGTTATTCCGACACAAAGGGTTATGTCTATGCTCGTGAGGAGCGTTTCTGGATTCATGCGTGGGCTTATCGCGACTGGGTTGTGAATGCTCTGAATTCTGACATGCCGTATGACCGATTTCTATTGCTGCAGATCGCGGCCGATCAGGTGGCTGATCGCCAGGATGAAGATCTGGCAGCGATGGGATTTCTGACAATTGGCCGACGGTTTCTGGGCGTTCAAAGAGATATCATTGACGATCGAATCGACGTTGTAACGCGAGGGACGATGTCTCTGACGGTCGGCTGTGCACGTTGTCATGATCATAAGTATGATCCCATTCCAACAGCCGACTATTATTCTCTGTACGGCGTGTTTGCCAGCTGCAGTGAGCAGGTGGTTGCGTTGCCAGGAAGTCAGCCCGCGGATGAGGCCTTCCGGACCGAACTGAATTCCCGGCAGGCGAAACTGGCCTCGACAATGCAGGAACGGCGCGAAGCAACCGCCTCCCGAATTCGAGCGAGAGTCGGAGATTATCTGCGTGCTCAGAAGGAACTCAGCAAGTATCCGGAAGAAGGCTTTGATCAGATTCTCGCAACAACCGATATTCTGCCGGCATTTGTTCGCCGCTGGCAGGCGTGGCTGAGAGAAACGAAACGCCAGTCCGACCCGATTTTTATTGCATGGCACTCCTTCTTTGACCTGCCGGCCGACGACTTTGCCGCTCGAGCCCGGGAAGTGCATGCCGCTTTGCTGGCTCCGGACGCACCAGCCATGCATCCTGATGTCAGCCAGGCATTCTCTGCCCCGCCGCAATCGTTTGATGACGTGATTGAACGCTATGCATCACTTCTGGCCCGCGTTGATTCAGAATGGCAGCAGGCGATGACACAGGCAAAACAGTCGGGCAGTACCTTACCAGCGCAGCTTGCGAATGAGCATTCCGAGCAGCTGCGCAGAGTTCTGTATGGTCCGGGCTCTCCCTGTGAGGTTCCTGACGAGCCGATCGTCAACACGGAGAACGACTTTGATTCTGCAGCGTGTACGGAGTTATGGAAACTTCAGGCCGAGGTGGACCGCTGGATCATCAGTGGCTCCGCTCAGGCACGATTCGCCGTAATTCTGAAAGACCGCGATGTTCCCCATCAGCCGCGGATTTTTCGACGAGGAAATCCGGCAACAAAGGGAGACGAGGTACCTCGTCAGTTTCTTTCGCTGCTGGCTGACAAACAGAGACGTCCGTTTCAGCAGGGCAGTGGTCGTCTTGAGCTTGCTCAGGCGATTATTTCGCCCAACAATCCTCTGACAGCCCGAGTCATGGTGAATCGAGTGTGGGCTCAGCACTTTGGTACTGGCCTTGTCGCAACACCCGGAGACTTTGGAACTCGGGCAGAAGCCCCGTCGCATCCGGAGCTGCTGGACTGGCTGGCCAGCCGTTTTATGGCCGAAGGCTGGAGTCTGAAGAAGCTGCATCGGCTGATCGTGCTCTCATCCACATTCCTGCAGAGCTCATCCGGTCCCGACGACTCAGATTCTCTGGATCTGGCTCAGCAAACAGATCCTTCAAACAGACTGTTGTGGAGAATGAATGGACGACGGTTATCCTTTGAAGAAATGCGAGATTCGATGCTGGCCGTTTCCGGACAGCTGGATCGATCCACGGGAGGAAAGCCGGCAAATCTCTTTGCGGAACCGTTTCCCGTTCGTCGCACTCTTTACGGACTGGTCGATCGGCAGTTCCTTCCGGGTACATTGCGGATGTTCGACTTTGCGAATCCCGATCTGCATATTCCACAGCGGAGCGAAACCACTGTCGCGCAGCAGGCTCTGTTTCTGATGAACCACCCTGTCGCGCTCGAACGTGCGCGCGAGCTGGCAAAAACAACAGCCGGGGTCGATGACCCTGAAGCCCGTGTGCAAGAGTTGTTTCAGGCAGTTTTTCAGAGACCCGCGGATGCCAGTGAAATCCAGGATGCCCTGGAAATGATTCAACAGGCTGAGCCTGCCAGTGAGGTAAAGCCATCACGGACAGCGGAAAACTGGAGCTACGGTTACGGACACTGGGACGGCGACACGCAGCGAGTCTCTGGTTTCACTGCCTTGCCGCATTTTACTGGAACAGCATGGCAGGGAGGGCCAAAATGGCCCGACCCGACTCTTGGCTGGGTTCAGCTGACAGCCACCGGAGGCCACCCTGGAAATGACCGACAGCATGCATCGGTACGTCGCTGGACTTCGCCTCAGCCGATGCGAATTTCCATACAGACCGAGCTGGTTCACGAACCGGCGGCCGGGGATGGCGTGCGGGCATGGATTGTGAGTTCGCGATCCGGATTACTGCAGTCCGCGGCTGTCCATCAGAAGTCTGTTGCGTTGAATGTTGAGCCGTTCGATGTGGAGGCCGGGGAAACGATCGACTTCGTTGTCGATATCGGCGAGGTGCTCAACAGCGACCAGTATTTGTGGCGGAGCACGATCCAGCCTGTCAGTCGATCGTCATCGGAGCCGCCATCCCTGTCGGATCGCTGGAATTCAGAGGCCGATTTTACGGCAGATACTTTAAGACAACTCACTGCCTGGGAACAGCTGGCCCAGGTTCTGATGTGTTCGAACGAATTTCTGTTCGTGGACTGACTGGATCGATGGGACGGGCGGTGGGGCGTTGCACGGAAACTAGCCTTCAAACTAGTCATTAGCTCGGTGGGTGGATCTCATAGTTCCATTCACCATGGAACTTATTTCGGGTGGTCTGCACTTCCGCAAGTTGCTCGTCGCCAAAAATCATCGATTACTGACTCGGACATTTTTTCACTCAGCAGACGACATATAACCCCCTGTCGCGCACCCACTGGGCATTCTTAACAAATTCTAAATTTGACACGTCTAAGACCCATCGATATCCTAAGCCGATCGGTATCAGATGTCGCTAATGAGATGTCCATGTGATTCCCAAATATTGGTGAATGCCACGCACTACGTATGACTCGCTTTTAATATCCGGATATTACGCTTTTTTCTGTATGAATGAACTGTTCGGTGGCGCATCCCTTAACCGGACCTCTGCTACCAAACTCCATCAAGGAGAGTTATAATGCCTAAATTGATCGCTGTGTTCATCACTGGAGCCTTGCTGCTCGGCATCGGCCTGCCGCGAGCAAGTGCTGCTTTGGTTACGGTAACGACCGACACGTCGTGGCGTTCGATCGCACCAGCAGGGAACCTGGAAGGAACACCAATCGGTTCCGTCGGCGCGGCATGGGAGGCGGCGAACCCTGGCTGGAACAGCAGCCTGCTTTACGATGACTCGGCGGCGAACGGCTGGCACGATTCCGTCTCGCGGGGGCCGGATATGCACTTCAACTCATGGATCTGGAGCGAAGGACCGCAATTCTTCGGGCCCACCCCCTCATACTTCCGCACCTCGTTCTTCGTCGCCGGTATCCCGACATCGGGCTTGCTCGACTTCATCGTTGACGACGACGCTCTGATCTACCTGAACGGACACTTGGTGGTGAACGACACCAATAACACGGCCACCATCCAACATGACGTGGATGTCTCGGCCTTTTTGCTATCAGGCACGAATCTGATTGCAATCAAGGCACATGACAGCTTTCCGTTTGCGGGACGGGGGGCTAACGCGGAGTCCTTTGCGCTCCGGTTGGACGCTGAGTTCACGCCAGTCAGCGCGGTGCCAGAGCCAGGCAGTCTTGTGGTGTTCGGTGCCGCTATAGTTGGCCTGATCGGTTACAGGCGAGGGCTCGCGAGATGTCCGAGGCACCCCTAACCAATAAGCCTTTGACTTCGCGCTGGCATAGCCAATCGACGGACGGAACCTGTGCATTGGCATGCGTAGTTTGCTGTCGCACTCGAGATCGCGTCCATGCCGAAGGGTTTCGAGTAGGCTTTGTCCCGGATGCCCCCTGACATCAGGGCGGGCGATGGACGGCAGCTTGCGAGTGCTTTTTTGGAAAAGCACCCGGCGTTGACGGACAGGCGATGCCGTCTGTTTCTGTCCAATTTTTCACAAGCTGTGCGCACGGACAGCGGCGTGTTTCAAAATCGGCTGAACAAGCTGTTGATTTGCCATCCATCGGCTTTTCGATCCTGAGCCACAATACGGGAGCGCGTGGTCTCGTTCCAGGCGTAAAGGTGCTGCGAGCACACGAGTGGGGACTGCATCCCGACCGCGACTGTACAGCCCGCATCGTTGTGACGATCAAATCTCTCAGGGCAAAAACTGCTGTAGAAATCTGCGTCTTGCGGAAAATGCCGGTTTTTCGATAAGATCTGCGGAACGACAATTCTGAGCGACTCGGGACGGCGAACCACTGCAGGAATTTCGCCGTTTCTTCCATTTTCCCCTGTGGAATCACGGGCACGGATGCTTTCGTGGATACGCAAACGATTATGCGCTGATTTGGCGATCGATCTGGGGACCACATCTACCCAGATTGGTTTGCCCGGGGAGGGAATTCGTATCGATGAACCTTCGGTCGTGGCTGTTCCCAGAGGCACAAACCGAGTCGCGGGGCGGGGTGCGGCGGTAGGGAAGCTGGCCTATCAGATGCTGGGGCGAACGCCGGAAGGGATTCAGGCCGTGCGTCCATTGCGTCACGGGGTTATCAGCGACTTCGAACTGTGTGAAGCAATGCTGCGTTACTTTATTCGCAAGGTCACAGGGACATCATTTGCACTGCGTCCTCGAGTGATTATAGCGGTGCCCGGGTGTATTACAGCGGTCGAACGGCGAGCCGTTTTTAACAGTGCCGAGCGAGCCGGGGCAGGACGGATCTGGCTGATCGACGAATCGCGGGCCGCTGGTATTGGAGTTGGACTTCCGGTCTCCGAACCACTTGCCAGTATGATATGTGACATCGGTGGCGGAACGACGGAAGTGGCCGTCATGAGTCTGGCTGACATTGTTGCCTCGCAGTCCATCCGCACGGCAGGCGACAGTATGGATGAGGTGATTGTTCGTTATCTTCGCAAGCGATATTCCCTTCGTATTGGCCTGCAGTCTGCGGAACAGCTGAAAATCTCGATTGGAAGTGCTGCCCCGCTGGACGTGGAACTCACACAGGAAGTCAGCGGACTTGATACCGCCAGTGGCGTACCTCGGAAGGCTCTGATTACCAGTGAAGAGGTGCGGGAAGCGCTCTACGAACCGCTCGAGGAAATCACAGACTGCATTCGCCGAACCATTGAACGCTGTCAGCCGGAACTGATCGCGGATCTTGCCGACACAGGAATGGTACTCGCCGGGGGAGTCGCGCTGCTTCGAGGAATCGATCGTTATCTGCATCAGCATCTTGGAATCCCCGTACGTGTTGCTGACTCACCCAGAACGGCCGTTACCCGAGGGGCGATGATTTGTCTGGATCACCTGGACAAATGGAAAATGGGTCTCGACGACGGACAAAGAAATTTTTAACTCACTCCGGCACATGTCTGCTCAAACCCCAACAACGTCAGTCTGGATTGCCGGCATTTTTATGTCGGTGCTGGGAATTGCCACGGCATGTTTCGACTATGTCGGCATGCTGACATCGGTACGGCTGGTGCTTCATGATGTGGTCAGCCCCGGCCGGCTCATCCTGCTCTCCATGAAACTGGCAGCACCTCAGGATGCGGCATCCGCCGTCGCCGAGCAGACCGGGGCAGACGATCATAAGAATATTCATCAGCTTCGGTCTGCTCTTGCCGAAGGTGAACGGCAGCGTCGGCAGCTGATTATCGAGAACGCCGTTCTGCGAAACGATCTGGCTCGTCAGATCAGCATCTCCCGGGCAGAATCTCTGCTTTCTCCTTTTGGAGGTTCACCATCGGGAAGGCTGGCTGCGTTTGATGTCATTCCGGCGGATGTAATCAGCAGAAACGGACTTCCCGATCGGCTCAGGCAGGACATCATCAACGCGGGATCCGCTTCGGGTATCACTCGATCAGAGCTGGTGGTTGATGGCGAAGGACTGCTGCTGAGCGAGGGAAGTGATCAGCAGATTCAGACGGGTGCCCGTGTGCTTGCGGGCTCCATTGTAGCGGGCAAAATTCTTAAAACAGCAAAATGGGTGAGCCTGCTGCAGCCGGTGACTGATAAGGAATTTTCGGCCCGTGTTCAGCTGCTCCGAAGTTCAACTCAGGGCGTGCATTTCGGAAGCGAAGGAATTCTGAAGGGCACAGGAAACGGTGACTGTGTGATTGAAGGCATTTCCTACACCGACGCAGTGTCTGTCGGGGACGAGGTTGTCACGGCGGAAATCGATGGCTTAAAGGGACCGCGACTGTATTTCGGTCGAGTCACCCGGGCAGATTTTACGGATGGCGGTCACTGGCAGATCAGCGTACAGCCTGCGATCAGCATACAGCAGCTGAATCGTGTTGGCATCGTTCGCTCAGTCCTTAAGCCGCCAAAGACTTCTGCTGCCGGACGAACCGCAGAACGGCAGGGCAATCAGGAGACACGCCAGCCATGAAATCGCTGATTATGTTCGTCGTGTTGTTGTGGGCGAGTCTCGTGATCGAGATGGCATGGCCCGGCTGGCTTCCTCACGGCTGTCTGCTGTTTCCAGTGATTTGTGGTACGATCTTCTGGCTGCAAAGTCCGATTGCCGTGATTGTTACGGGCATGATTCTGCTGGCGGACTGGATCCTGCGGCCCGGGACGCTGCCTTTAACCATGATCCTGGTGCCGCTGCTTTCGGCAGCCGTTTTGTCCGGCACACTCAAATCAGACACCTTTGTTCGTCGTCGCGGGTTGTTCCGGCGAATTCCGCAACCACTGCAGCTGCCGGCCATGGTACTGGCCATGGTCGTTCTGAATCAGATCGCCGACGCAGGCGGAATGATGCCGTGGACTTCTTCGGAACCCGGTGCTTTGCTGGGAGAACTGCAGTTGCTGCCCGAAAAAATTCTTCCTGTCATATATCGTGCCCTGCCCGTCAGTGGCCTGATTTCTGTGGTCATTCGTCTGGCTGATGAACTGGGTTTGAGACGACACGCATTCCCGGCGGCTTTCTGAAATGCGAAATGCACCAGTCAGCAGTCACTTTGATGGTGAGGATTCCGGATTCGAAACGGAATTCCCTGAGTCCCCTGCGCGTCTGCATCTTCTGTTGACCGGATTAGTCTTTTTTGGATGTCTGGTGATAATTCTGGCCCGAATCACCTGGGTTCAGACACAACTGGCTGATCGCTATCTGTCGCATCTGGACCGCCAGACGATTGAATACGAAGTGCTGCCCAGTCGCGACGGCCGAATCGTCGCGGAAGACACGGTATTGGCGGCCGATGTTGATCAATATTCCATTCAGCTGCATTATCGCTGGCTGCAGGACCCGGCGGATCCAGTCTGGATGAAGCAGCAGATACGCGAGCGACTGAGTCGCGAAGAACGCCGGAACGAGAAACTTGTAGCGAAAGTTGAACAGGAGCTGATTGCAAAACGCCAGCGTCTCCGGGCCGATCTGACAGCCGTCATGGGGCTCACACCTGAGGAATTCGAAACTCGTCGATCCAGGATTCAAAAGCGAGTCGAGGCCATTGCTGATTCCGTGAATCGCCGACACAGCAGCTCGTCCTCTGCTGCCACTGAGGAACCTCCGCCCGAAGGATTTCGACTGATCGGCTGGATCATGCAGGCAGCGTCGCAGGTTCGACAGGCGCTCACAACCACGCCATCGCGAACGGGTGATGCCCGAATCATTGTGCGTGAAGAAGAATCGTGGCACACGCTGGTCAGCAGTACCGATCTGCGGACCGCTGCGGCAATCAGTGAACACTCAGAACAGTTCCCGGGAACGCGAGTCCATCAGCTTACCAGAAGATCGTACCCGGAACATACTCTTGCTGCACATGTCGTGGGAGCCCGAACGGCTGTTCGCGATCCTGACGACAAGTCGGCGTCTGGCAGCGAGGCCATCGACGCGAATAGTGCCAGTGACGTCAGTGAATCAAAGCCTTCTGGTCGCAGAAAAGGCCGGTTTGGTATTGAGCTGAGTTATGACAGTGCACTGCGTGGAATACCCGGTCGAAGGAAAATCGTACGCAATCGCCGACAGCAGGTGATCTCCGAAGAGGTGATCCGTGAACCTGTCAGCGGACGAGATATCAGTCTGACCCTCGATATTGACCTGCAGCGACTTTGTGAACAGCTGCTGGCCGAAACGCTGACAGATGTCCCTGCGGTTCTGCTTTCGCTCCCTCAGGTCCGGAACAGTCATGGCGAAGAAACAGACGCTCGGGACAACGACCCGTCATCCAGTCCTGTACAGCCTGTTCCTGCAGGAGGCAGTATTGTTGTGATGGAAGCGGCAACCGGCCGCATTCTGGCTGCAGCGAGTGCCCCGGGGTTCGATCTGACTCTTTTCACAGAAGGATCGACACAGGCCTGGGAAGCAGCAAATGCGGACCAGCGATGGCCCTTTCTGTCACGATTCACAGGAATGGCGCTTCCTCCGGGGTCCACATTCAAGATGGTAACCGCAGCGGCCGGACTTCAGACAGGAATTATTGAAGCGGACGCCTCGTTCCAGTGTCAGGGTTTTCTGGAAACTCCGGGGGAGCATCGATGCCTGATTTTTCGTCACTTCGGAAAAGGGCATGGACGGGTGAACCTGAAGATGGCACTTGCCGAATCGTGCAATGTTTATTTCTTTGATGCCGCGCGACGAATGGGCATCCAGCCTTTGCACGACTGGACCGAACAGTTCGGATTTGGACAGCGAACGGGCATCGATCTGCCCTTCGAGAAAGCCGGAACAATACCGCGTCCGCCGACAACTTCGGTGACAGCTGATGGCAGTCTGTCGATCGAGGCCATACGTCGCCGATTCGAACGTGAAGCACTGGGTATGTCGATCGGCCAGTCAAGGCTGACAGTCACTCCGGTTCAGATGGCCAGAATGATGGCGGCTGTCGTCAATGGCGGATGGCTTGTAACACCTCATATTGCAACTCCGGAAGGAAGTGCTCATTACGTTGTGCCCGGGGAAGCCGTTGCGGATGAGCGACCGAGAATCCGGATTGACGGACTGACTGACCAAAGCCTGATGGCGATACGCGAGGGATTAACAGCCGTGGTGGAGGAACCTTACGGAACGGGTTTCAAAACTGTCCGGCTGAACCATGTCAGAATTGGTGGAAAAACGGGGACTGCCGAGTCTGCCCCAGGCAAACCGGACCATGCATGGTTTGCCGGTTTCGCTCCTGCCGATGATCCTCAAATTGTGTTTGTGATCGTGCTGGAACATGGAGGGTCTGGCAGCCAGGCTGCGGGCCCGGTTGCCAGAGAGATTGTTCGCCATGTATTTCCCGACACTCAGGACAAACGCTTATCGCATCGCTGAAGCTCATCAGAAGGCAAGTTCGGTTCGAAGGCCGACGACCAGAGCATCACGACCATTTCCGCTCGGGTTACTGATATGCTGCACATCCGGCTGCAACACGGCCCATTCGCAGAGTTGAGCCTTGTAGAAGATCTCGCACACGACTTCGGGAGAAAGGGCCGCATCGCTGAATTCGCCCATCGCGATGCCACCACCAAGAAGATCCTGATTGCGACCGTTGAAGACGCCACGGTAGGTCAGACCACTTCCGTAGTATCGGTCGAGCAGGTTTCGATCGGCCGGGCTCCAGCCGAACTGGAAGAATGCGCCAAGCCCCTGAGGTTCGTCGTCCGAACCGGGTTCAAGCCAGAGCAGCTGATCAACACTGGAGTAGAAACCGTGGTTACCTGACAGCGTGTCGACTCCAGTCGCCAGATTGTCAAAGTCATTTGAATGGTACCATGCCCCAGCGCGGTAAGTTCCAGGCAGTTCTCCATCCTGACCCAGCTGAGGTGTCAGTGAAAGCTCATAGAGAGTCATGATACCATTTTCACCCAGCGATGACGCGCCCCACTTGCCACCGGTATTCACACCAAAGGTCGGTGAACCGTCGTAAGCTCCCACCTTGAAATGGATCAGGTCGGTCAAATCCACAAACAGTGACGTTCCGAGCCCTGGGTTGGGCCAGGTTGGCAGTGGTACAGTCGGAATGAGTCCAAACGACGAGTTCACGAAATCGCCGCCGAGATCAACGTAGGCAAAATCTGCGTTGGCATCCTGTTTTCCGACCTTCAGCACAACTGAACCATCAGCGAACGAATGTTCATACCAGAATTCCGTGACCTGAAACACTTCGTTGGGCCGGGGGGTGCTGTCGATGTTGCTGTAGAGCTGAATGTCACCAACATCCTCGGGCGTCAGCGTTTTACCATGGAATGCACTTCCATAAAGGAAGAATCGGCCGTGCTTCCACATATCCATCGCACCAGTATCCATGTTCAGCACGAGGTCGAGGTTACCCCGATAACGGGTCGCCTTGTTCGTGTTCAGTCCGCCACGGGTATTGGAGAAAACTTCTCCGGTATAGATGTATTCTGCCGTGATGCCTTCGTACTGATGAAACTTATCCGGCAGCAAAAACATGGGAACCGTTTCATCGCTGGCCGAGGAATCCGCATCGGAATCCAGTGCACATCCGAAGCCGCGAACGATGAAAGGAGAAGATTCGTCTCCTGGAGCACTCAAACCTCGCGAAGGGCAGCCTGGGACCGGGAGATTGTGCTGGGCATGACAGCTGCTCGCAGGTGTAAACACTGTCAGGACAAGGACAACAATTCCATGTCGTACTGCCCGACCTGGGGAAACAACGTCCATTCGATACCCCGGCACTAGTGTAAATTGAGATTGACGCTTCCTGCCCGATGTTCCGCTGATTTTGACAGAGCAATGGCAGGTCCATCATCGGCACCCTGAGTATGGATCACATCAACGCCCCCACAGTCTGCCATGTCAAATCCGGGAAAACCCCCGGACAGTTTGTCTTGTATATAACGGTTGCAGGTTCCTGACCCCGCGGGACGCTGTCACAGTCCGGAACACTGCTGAACCGCGGAGATCAGCTTCTGAAATGATTTAGCCGCAGGGAATTCAGCCACACAAGTCTCCCAGGCGGAAAAGTCCACCAGTCACCCTGGTACATTCCCGCGATTGGCATTTCCTGAAGCAAGCTGCGTTTGATGTACCCGATAACGGCTTCCAGATTAACAGCACGATGACCTCGCCATGGAAGTCCATCCGGAATACTGATCGGCCTCCATTCACCAGTCCGACAGGATTCTGAAAGCAGACTTCACGAACTGGAGCTGCATATGCAGCCGTCGGGACAAATTTCGTCGTTTCGCGGAATCCCCGTTCGAAACAGCATCCTTCGATTCGTGGTTGGGCATTCGCTGAGGTTGACCCATGGGACTGGATTACATCCGAACACTGTTGCAGAAACTTCCACTGTCGCGCAGGATCGCAGTGGGCTATATCACCGTCGCCTGCCTGACTCTGTTATGCGGGCTGGCAGGCGGACTTGGGATCTGGAAGCTCGGAAGTCTGCTTCAGTTTGTAACAGGTCCCGCATGGGACTCGGCTGACGGTGCAATGGAAGGATCCATCGAGATCGAAGCGCAGATGATTGCCGCTCGAAACCTTGCCGATGGCGTCAGCGTGGAAAAAAATCGTCTGATGCTGGCGAACTCACAGGAAGGTGCTCGAACGGCTTTTCGCCGACTGACGAATGCTGGCCTGCTCTCCAGGGAACGCTGTCAGGAAATCGACGGCTGGCTGCAGCGTTATGAGAATTCCCTGTCGGAGTTTATGCAGGCCGGTGAAAAGCTGGCGGCTGTTAAACTCGATTTGGATCGGTCGGCAAGCCAGCTGCTTCCTGTTTGTCATTTGATGGAGGAACGCGGCAGGTCAGAAATGCAGTCACTTCAGACCGATCCAGCCGGCACCTTCTCCTGGGACGACCAGATTCGTGTTCGCTGGAATGCGGCTGGCGGAAGCGCTGCACTGTTGAATGCCTGCACCAGCCAGTTATCTTCAATCGCACGATATTTTGTCGATGGGGATTCCGCGGCGTTTGAGGCCGCGTGGTCTTCGGCAAAAATTCTCGAAAAGTCTGCACTTGATCAAATCATGCAGACGGCATCCTTCGATCAGCCCACCGGAGAGCATCTCCTGTCAGGCCAGTTTAAAGACCGCAGGCTGCGGGATGTCTACAGTGAGCTGCAGTCCGAGTTCCGGGAAAAGGCAGATCTCGCAGTTTCCGTCTTCCGGGCACATCAGACAAAACGAATTGCATATGATTCTGTCTGCGAAGAGTTTCTTGAGTATGTGGCGGTGGTTGAGGAAGAAGCGGATGGCACCGTTGAAAGCATGACAAGCTCGATTACTGCCAGCAAGATGGCAGCGTTCGCAGCGATTGGCCTGTCACTGGCTGCAAGTCTTGTCGTTTCGATCGTGGCAGGACGCCTGTGCACAGCATCTGTCACTGTACCCATCACCGCTGCCATTGATGTGATGCAGGAACATGCACATTCGAACGCTACGGCCGTTCAGGAAATGCTGGCATCTATTCAATCAATCGCCGGCAACACGGAATCAGCCGCAGCGAACTCTCGAAATGCGTCTGATGTTGCACGCCGCGGAGTTGAAAACGTCAAAAATCTTGGACATGCAGCCTCTCAGATCAGCTCGATCGCCGATCTGATTCAGAGTATTGCCGAACAAACCAATCTGCTCGCCCTGAATGCAACCATCGAAGCCGCTCGAGCGGGTGATTCCGGCAAGGGATTTGCGGTTGTGGCTCACGAAGTCAAGGAACTGGCCAAACAGACAGCCGCCGCGACAGGGAATATCAATCGGCAAATCCAGGAAGTCTGCAGCATCTCCACAGCGGCCGCTGTGGAGATTTCTCAGATTCATGATGTCATCCTGCAGGTTGACGAAATCAACCAGCAGATTCGAGCGGCCGTTGAGCAGCAGAACTCAACCACTCAGGAAATCTCCAGAAGTGTGATTGCCACCTCGGACGCTGCCAGCGCCGTTGTTTTAGCGCTGGGCGAACGGTGACTGGTTGCTGTCTCACGTCGTTCTCACATCGATCTACGCTAAGTCTGCACCCTCGGTTTCAGTGGTTTCGTGGCATCCATCCCCAATGCTGCGGTGCCTGCTGTCAGAAAGGCGGCCGCACAAGTCATGAAGACAAGTGTGGCTCCCGCCTGATTCGATCCACCCAGACTCAGCAGCATCGGAAACATCATGGCACTGGCATACGCTCCAAAGTTCCCCCACATGTTTCCCCAGCCAAATACCGCACCGGTATTGCGACCCCCCACATCCTGCATAAACGCCCATGTCGAGGGATTGCCGATATCCGTCATCAGCGACACGATGGCAAAGCAGGCCAGAATTCCCCAGACGGAATCCAGGGCAAGACACGCCAGATAACAGCAGCCAGCAATGTAACAGGCAACGCTGATCGGAATGACTCGCCCGCGTCGCAGACCAAACTTTCGAACGCTCCAGTCAGTTGCCCAGCCGCCGATCAGCTGACCCACCATTCCCATCGCCAGCACAGCCGACACCATCATTGCACCGCGAGATTCCGGTACGCCCTTGGTCTCCTTCAGATAAGTCGGCAGCCAGGTAATCAGAAAGGCCCAGCCCACATTGATACAGAACTGCAGTAAAGAATTCAGCCACAGACTGCGACTCCGACAACACGCCGCCAGCATGGCCATGACTTCACGTGCTTCCGGACGTCTGTCGTCTGCTGGTTTGCCAATCAGAGCTCGTTCCTGTTCGTTACAGTCGGGATGGTCGGCCGGACGGTCACGAACAATCCACCAGTATCCGAACGCTACCAAAGCCCCCGTGATTCCGTACGCCCAAAGCGTCTCACGCCATCCGCCAAGCTGTATGATCAGCATGGTTGTCACAAAGGGGGCCAGAGTTCCTCCAAGTCGTCCACCAAACGAGATCAGTGAACTGGCCCGACCCCGTCGATCCAGACTAAACCAGCGCCGAATCGCCGCACTGCTTGTCGGATATGCGCCCGCCTGAGCCACGCCCACTCCCAGCCGAGCCATCAGCAGTGCCAGAGAACTGGTAATCATCCCGGTGAGACCTGTCAGCACGGCCCACATCAGAATATAAAATGTCAGCATTCGCCGGGCACCAAACCGGTCGCTGATCCATCCCGCCGGCACCTGCAGCAATGCATACGTGAAGAAGAACACACCCAGAATGTTGCCGATCTGTTTCTTTGATATTTTGGTCTCGCAGGTTGCTCCCGCCTGTTCAAATTCTGCCCTGATTTCTTCTGCCTCTGCCAGGGAAATCATTTCCTTCAGCCGAACAGGAACGGAAGCTGCAAGATCTGCGGACTGACCAGCCGGAAGGCCACCAAGTTTTGTCGCCAGTGCAGTCACCTGCGAAGCATTACTGCCCACCGCCGTCAGCACCAGGTCAAACCGGGTATTCACGTCCTGCCGAAGCTGAACGTCGTTGTTGAACGAATCAGACTTAACGATCTCGCCGAGACAAACGCGGCAAAGATACAGACTGAACGCCATCAATACGCTGATGCCCACAATCCGATATCGAATATTCGTTGGCGCAGGTGCGCCCGGCCCGATATCCCCGGTCGATCCCGGGGTAACACCGCCCGCATTCGTGTAAGGGTTGTTTGCATCGCCCGCCATATCATGATTCATGTTATTGCTCGTCGTGTCATTGCTCGTCATATTGTAATCCTTCGGGCGCGAGCAACGACTGGCCAGCATTCAGACGCTGCCCCAGCAATCACCGCCCAGACTTCGTTCTGCAGGGCTATCGTCGGACAAACATGTCGTGGAATTCCATACACAACATCACCCACGTGATATTGATCGGCGCGGGCTGTTCGGACAACAAGGTGTTCTTCGTTGTGCCCCACAATCTCAGCATCTTCCAGTCCAAACAGCCGAACTCGCGGCTGTGGCATTTCTGAAGCAACCGCCTTGTGTCCCAGATCAAAGCACAGCCGATCGACCGTCGGTTTGCTGATCACTCGCGTCAGCAAAACGGCAGCGGAGAGAAATGGCAGGTCGGGAGAAACGATTGCCTGGCCGAAGTCCCACAACACCGGCGTGCCACAACCCACCTCGACCTCCGGATGACGACTGGTCAGTCGAAATGTCGGAGTTCCACTGGCCACAACCACCGGCACCGGCAGTCCCATCTCCTTCAGAGTGTCACGCATTTTCCAGACAGGATCGAATGCCTGCTGAGCTGACCGGGACAGCGCCACGGTATCCGCGTTATGCAGGTGACCGTCATAAGCATGCAGACCGGCCGCCCTGATGCCGGCGGTGTTGCAGATCTTCTGATAAAGGCGAATGGCCCCTCCGTCAGGTGCAGTACCTGTGCGGTGCATGCCAACATCCAGATCAAGAAGCAGTGAAACGATCAGGCCGGCAGCCGTGGCAGCGCGTCCAAGAGCATTCAGGTTCTGCTCATCGTCCACGAGAGTTGAAAAATGGGTTTTCGGAAATCGGCGAATCAGCTCCATCAGTCTGGCAATGTTCGGTCCGACGGGCTGATAAGCAATCAGAATATCTTCGCCCCCGGCGGCGGCGGTCATTTCCGCTTCGGCGATCGTCGATACCTTAAATCGGTGAATGCCCAGTTCCCGCTTCATCGCGATCACCTGCGGCAGCTTGTGCGTTTTTACGTGCGGTCGCAACCGGTCAGCCCCGCCCGACAGCTGAATCATCGTTTTCAGATTGGCTCGAATACGCTCCGGGTACACCAGAACCGCAGGAGAATTCACCTGCTCTTCATTGCTGATTCGATACCATTCGGCCGTATCCGCCAGAGGAGCATGTACCGATTCCGATGCGGGCAGCGGATCCAGCGGGTAGACTGGCCGTCGCAGCTGTCGAAAGGGAAGGTGAAGCAGATCGCTTGAGCACGGTCCGGGTGTTGAAACCCACACGTTGCCTTTGGAGATCGGATCCCAGGCACGTCGGTGAGCCACGGCCGCCTTGACTCCCACAAAGGAAAAGTCCGCGGGATCGATGCCCACGTGCTTCCATTGTCCAAGATCCATCGGAGGTGTTTTTCGGGACGTCAGCAGGATCGTGATGCCCTTGTGACGCACCACTGCACAATCGCCCATATCAAAGCGATCACCCGCCATGGATGCCAGATGGCTCTGCTTGTCACGCAGAGTAAAGTAACCGTCACTCAGACGAAGCAGCTCAACTTCCAGTGTCAGCGGACCAGGGTCCAGTCGGCTTCCTCGCCCGCCCAGTGGCAAAGTCACCTTGTCACCCGGCTGATGCTGTGAAAGCTGACGCACAGCCAGTGGGTCATTCAGGCAGACAGCCGAATTCTTAAAGTC
This sequence comes from Fuerstiella sp., assembly GCA_022843805.1. GTDB lineage: Bacteria > Planctomycetota > Planctomycetia > Planctomycetales > Planctomycetaceae > F1-80-MAGs062. Next base: position 8,884 of record JALHMY010000117.1, on the reverse strand, counting down.
ATGTGCAATCAGAGCTCTCAGCAGCCCTGTACAGTCGCCAGGAGCACCACCGCCAATGTTGTCAGATGGTTCAACCAGAACCGTCAGGCCGGGAGCGTTTCGATCCAGAGTCGGAAGTACTTCGTCAACAGGTCGCTCAACCACATTCCCTGCCGGAGCCAGTTCACGCGCCATTCGGCACAGTCGTCCCAGAGCAGCCTCCGCTTCATGCGCCGGACCGGACGTCACCACAGAAAAGCTGACCCCGGTGTCGGGTGTATCCGCAAACGAAAAGCCTCCATTCACGTTGACTTCCCAGAAATTGGGATGCTCCTGCTGCAGCTCCCGAGCAAGCTTCAGAAGTGAAAGCATCGGATCAGTGGCTGTCCCGGTCCCGGTTGGCGGCCACATGATGCCAGGCTGAGCGAAATGCGTGCGAGGAATGATTTTGCTGCGAATCGACCGCTCCAGCAAATGAACGGAACGCACCGCGGTTTCCCGGGCATCCGAATGCGGATTCTGACGGTAAGCCACCAGACAGTCGGAATACGCAGCCATACGAGCCGTGAAATTGGCGTGCAGGTCGTAGGCACCAAAAACGGGCACTCGGTGCGAACTCAGCCGCTCCGACAATCGCTCCAGCAGCTCTCCCTCCACGTCACAAATTGTTCGGCAGGTCATCGCTCCGTGCAGGATCAGCAGCACGGCGTCCAGCGGACCCGTCCGCTGGCATTCCGTCAGAGCCGACTGCAGTTCTTCCCAGTAACGAAAGCAGACGTCATCGGTGACAATGGCACTTGGAGGAGCAGTCGCCAGCAGCGCCGGATAAACATCCCATCCCAGCTGCTGCGCAGCTTCCAGTGCGCCGCCCATGGGCGATGCATCGCCGCGAACTTTCAGAACATCCCGACCCAGTAATACGCTGAAATCGTCCCATGTTGTTTCACCATCAAGGAATGTGTGCGTCTCATGAAACAGGCCGGCGACAAAAACGCGGGTCGGAGAACTCAAGGGAAACTCCTGTCAATGGACAGCAGGATGTGAGGAGGGTTGAAAAGATCTGAGGCAATTGGCATTGCATTGGAACTCGCCCGGTGACATACGTCAAGCACCTCACCTCATCTGAGTTGACGTTTGTCGCCGAAAGGGTTGCAATGTCGTTCTCTTTGCTGAGTGGGCAGATGTTCGGTGAGCCTGCGCAAAAATGAGTATGTCAGACTGTTTTTTATGCAGGCCCGTAGTCAGGAGCCGGTCTTTATGAACACGTTGTTTCGGTTTGCAGCAATTTTCTGCGGGTGCCTCACGATCGCCGTCTGTCCTGGCACAGTCGACATCACACTGGCTGCCAATGGCACCGATTCTCCACGACCCGCATGGTCCTCATCAAAGCTGCACGGCACACCGGTTCCTCCCGAGCAATACCGAATCTCGCCCGCGTTTCCAAAGCTGAAGTTTGACCATCCCACAGGTCTTCAGGAAATTCCTGGCACTGGTCGTCTTCTGGTGACTCAGATGAACGGACAACTGTTCACAATGGCCAAAGATCCGACAGTGACCACTGCGGATGCCGCCGGGGATCTGGCGAAACTTGCGGGAGGCGACGTCTCTCTGTTCAGCGCGATCGTTCATCCGGACTTTGCTCAGAATCGATTCCTGTACGCCTGCCTGGTGCACCCCGGCGATGGTCGTCATACTCGTGTGGTTCGCTACACAATGAGCCGTACCGACAAGCCTGTGATTGATCCAGCCAGTGAAACAGTGATCATTACATGGCCCTCCGGCGGTCACAATGCCGGCTGCCTGCAGTTTGGCAAAGACGGAATGCTGTACATCGCCACGGGTGATGGCTCCGGACCAAATCCTCCGGACGGACTGACCACGGGACAGGATGTCAGCGACCTGCTGGGCGCCATTCTGCGAATCGACGTCAGCCAGACAAGCAATGGTCGAAACTATCAGATCCCCTCTGACAATCCCTTCGTCAGTCTCGCTGGCGCACGGCCGGAAATCTTTGCCTACGGACTTCGAAATCCCTGGAAGTTTGGCATCGATCCGAGCACCGGTGATGTGCTTGTGGCGGATAACGGCTGGGAAACCTGGGAATCCATCTTTCTGGCCCGCAGCGGCACCAACTGCGGATGGCCCATTATGGAAGGACGAGCGCGACTGCGAGCCGAAGTTGCTCCAGGGCCAACTCCCATCGTGCCCCCGCTGCGCGATCATCATCACTCCGAAGCGAATTCCGTTATCGGCGGTCCTGTCTATCGAGGCAGCACACTGCCCGATCTGAACGGCTTCTTTGTGTACGGAGACTACATTACAGGCACGATCTGGGCCGTGAAGCCGGAAGCCGACGGATCCGGTACCGGCCTGACTCTGGCAGATACGGATCTGCGAATTATTGCCTTCACTGAAGGCTCCGCCGGAGAATTGTTTGTTCTGGATTATGACCTGACCGGACAAATTTATCAGCTGCTTCCGAATCAGGTGGAAGACCTCTCGGCGTCTTTCCCCAGACAGCTCAGCAAGACAGGGTTGTTTTCAGGCATGCGGCCTCTTCAGCCAGTATCAGGTGTTGAGCCCTACGATGTGATCGTGCCGCGCTGGATGGATGGTGCTCTGGCCAAACGCTGGGTCGCAATTCCCGGAACTGCTTCGATCTCGGTGGTGTCAGAAATGAAGTCTTCCGCCGAGTACCCGGAAGGCACGGTGTTCGTAAAACATCTGTCCGTTCCGACCTCAGCCGGCAGCCCGGAACGTCCGCTCGAAACACAGATTCTGCACTACGAAAACGGAGTCTGGAATCCTTACAGTTATCTGTGGAATGCCGATGGAAGTGATGCCGAACTCGTCAGCTCCGTGGGAACAAATACCACCGTGCAGTGGCCGGATGCGGATGCTCCGGGAGGTTTCACGGACCGAACATGGCGAACCGGCGCGGTCAATGAATGTCGCCTGTGTCATAACGCAGGGCCAGGCTTTGTGCTGGGCTTCGTTCCTCACCAGCTCGCACGTTCTGTGCCTGCCGAGAGCAATACCGGCGATACCGGCGTTGGCGGAAAGACGGATCAGCTGAGCAGTCTGGTAAGCCGGAAAGTGGTTACGGGCGACTTCCATAAGGGCGGCAATCATCCGCTTCGGCTCGTCGATCCTGGCAACACTTCGTTGAATCTCAACGATCGTGCTCGATCCTATCTGCACGCGAACTGCAGTATGTGCCACCATCGGGGTGGCAATGCCATCGTCTCCTTCTTTCTGACCCGAGACCTGCCATTTGACCAGATGAATACGAACAAGGGGACGGGCATTGGCACTTTCGGCATGCAGAATGCAAAGATCATTGTTCCGGGAGATCCGTTTCGGTCTGTGCTGATGTACCGCATGTCCAAGCTGGGCTATGCGAGAATGCCGTATATTGGTTCGCAGGTGGTCGACAGTGCCGGTGTCGCTCTGGTGGCCGAATGGATTCAGTCGCTGCCGAAGCAGTCAGCTGCCGAGCTTTCTTCTCCGCTCACACCCCGATCGGAGCACTTTACGGCAATGAGCCAGCTTCGGACGGCGAACGGTACTCCTGCCGACCGTGATGCGGCCGTTCAGAAGCTGGTGACGACGACGGAAGGTGCACTCAGTCTGATTGTCGGCCTGCATTCTGATACTCTGACCAAAGCGGACCTCGAAAGTGCCATCCGGGCAACCCGGGCTTCGAAGAGCGACATTCAGGGGTTGTTTGACGCATTTGTTCCGGAATCACAGCGCAGGAAAACACTGGGCCGCAGTTTCCTTCCCCCTGAAGTCCTGTCGCTGACAGGCGACGTGGCTCGCGGCCGCACAATCTTTTTCAGCGACAATTCGCGATGTCGAGCGTGTCACCATGTGAATGAGACAGCTCAGTCCGTGGGCCCAACGCTGACCGAGATTCATAAAAAGTATCCGCACGATTCGGAGCTGCTGCAGCATGTCATGAATCCATCAATGAAGGTGGACGACAAGTTTGCAGCATGGATTGCGGTGACACTCGACGGACGCATGGTCAATGGTCTGATGGAACGAGAATCCGGCGAACTTGTGGTGCTGCGAACGGCCGAACGTCAGCTGGTTGAACTTCGCCGGAGTGAGCTGGATGAGCTTCAAAAGTCCCCGAAATCGCTGATGCCGGATGCAGTCCTGTCCGACCTCACAGCCCAGGAAGCCGCCGACCTGCTTGCGTTTATTCGGTCTCACTGAGGGGGGCTGGTGTGTTTACAACCTGCCGATTGCGAGGGAACGGTACGATTCCTTCAGGAGGCAGCCACTTTCTCATTAGCGATTAATTCCCCGAACCCGCGTCCACGTTTACGGGACTTCATCGGCCTTCAAGGCGCTTGAATGAGCAACGTTCCTGCTAATCCCAAAATCTACCATATCACCCACATCAATAATCTGCCAAAGATTATTGATGCGGGTTGTATTTGGTCGGATCGCCAGAGGTTGCAGCAGGGTTTTCACTGTGAAGTTGTGGGAATGCCAACAATTAAGCAGCGACGTCTGAATGACATCGAGGTCACCTGTGTGCCGGGGACAAAAGTCGGTGACTATGTTCCGTTCTACTTGTGTCCACGGTCGGTGATGCTCTATATCTTTCACAAACGAAACCACCCCGACCTGCCGTATACAGGCGGGCAGGAACCGATCGTTCACCTTCAGGCTGACATGAATGCCGTTGTTGTCTGGGCCAATGGCCACAACAAGCCGATTGCGTTCTCTACAAGCAATGCCGGTTCCTTAACTGCAGATTTCTACACTCGAAAAGAAGATCTTCACAGAATTGACTGGGATTCAGTCCACGCGCGAGATTTCAGAGGTCGATTGACCCAGGAAAGAAAACAGGCCGAGTTTCTGGTGTTTGACTGGTTTCCATGGCACCTTGTGGAACATATCGGCGTTTTTGATCAGAATAGCCTGAAACGAGTGCAGCTTGCGACAGCTATGGGAACTCACCAACCAACAGTCAATATTGAAAACAGTTGGTATTTCTGAATACGATACAGCAATGATCGAGAACATTCGCGGCGACATACTGAAGGCCGATGCTGAAGCTCTCGTCAATACCGTCAACTGCGTTGGCGTGATGGGCAGAGGAATTGCTGCGCAGTTCAAAAAGCAGTTCGAAGAGAACTTCAAAGCATATAAGAGAGCTTGCGACGCTGGAATGCTTCGTCCCGGGATCATGCTTGTCTATGACAGCGGCAAGTTCCTGAATCCTCGCTACGTGATCAACTTCCCTACTAAAGATCATTGGCGAGCGAAAAGTCGGATGGAAGATATCAAATCCGGGCTGGAAGCGCTGGTCCATGAAGTACGGACTCGCAAAATCAAATCGATCGCGATCCCTCCGCTGGGTTGCGGGCTCGGTGGGCTCAATTGGGCAAATGTTCGCCCGCTTATTGAATCGGCGTTTGTCAATCTGCCCGAGGTTCGAGTAGTGCTTTACGAACCGGCAGGTGCTCCTGCAGCCGAGCATATGGCTCAGAAGCAGATCAGGCCAAACCTGACTGTCGCCCGAGCGGCGATGCTTGGTCTGATGCGCCGCTACCTGGCTGGCGCAATGGATCCATTCGTAACGTTGCTGGAGATCCACAAACTAATGTACTTTCTTGTCGAAGTCGGGGAACCAATTCCAAAGCTCCGATTTCAGAAAGCACCGTATGGCCCCTATTCAGAGACGCTGCGTTTTGTCCTGAACGAGCTGGAAGGTCATTTTACGCTGGGTTTTGCTGATGGTGAGGACTCACCTGAGAAACCAATCTGGCTATTGCCGGAAGGGCTCGTCGAAGCAGAGCAGTTTTTGGATGCACATCCGGATACAAAGTCTCGCTTTGAACGTGTTGCAGGTTTGATTGCCGGATTCGAAACGCCGTATGGAATGGAACTCCTCGCAACGGTTCATTGGGCAGCAGTAAAGGATGATGCGGAGACGCTGGAACAAGTGATCGAAACAGTCCATGCCTGGAACAGTCGCAAGCGAGAACTCTTCTCGGTACGACATATTGAACTCGCCTGGAATGTCCTGCATCAACGAAATCTTATTTAGAACCCCACCCGGAAGAGTAAGCTTTTCCCAAAGTTTGATGGGCATTCCTGCGCATCAATTTGTTATGAATTTCACGTCGGACAGGAATGTCCGGCCTGCAGGAACCCGCCCGCCGACGAAGCGGCGGGTGTACGGTACCGTACACCTGTCGCTCCGCCGACAGGATTCTGCCTTCCACCATTCCGCGCCAAAGGCCCGGCAAATTTTTCATTGCCGAACAAGTCATTACGTTTCCTTTGTAAGGCGAATCAGGTCATCAGCGCCTCTGATAAAACCATGCACGGCCATGTAGCCAATACCCCGATGCAGATGCAGACGGAGCTGGCGATTCAGTGTTTCGGAGCTGACGTCCAGCCCGTCGTTCCTGCACCGCTGCTTTAACAGCGCCAGATACAGTTCATTGTGTTCCCCTCCAAACACCTGCCATGTCATTTCGACATTGCTGTCGGCCGGGATATCAATGGGAGTCGGCGGCGTCTTCTCCTTCAGTGACAGGCACAGAGCCCAGCGGCAGAGAATATTCCATTGCTGGATGCCTGTCCGTGTCTTCAGACGAATCAGCTGCTCTTTGGCCTGATTGGAAAGGCGGACCTGTTTAATGCTCATCCTGACACCTTGGAGTCTGTTGCCTTCCAGAAGTAGCCTTCTTCGACGTTCGTCATTCGGCCAGCTTCATCGTAGTTCAGGTGATACGCACGAGCCACACTGGGCTGCAGCTGTTCGAAATAGCTGACTTCAATTTCCGTGTCCGTCGACAGGATGATGACCTGATGACTGGCATGCGGAAAATACCGTTCCACCAGTTGATTGCGGTGCTCCGAATCCAGCCGTCCCATCGGAGTATCGATGATCGCCGGTAACGGACGAGCCGACGCCTGAGACAATCCCCATAGCACACTGATCGCAAAGATCTGCTTTTCACCCTCGCTGAGCCGCTCCTTCGGCAGCACCGCCCCCGATTGATCCACAAGTGTGATCGAGAAGTCCGCTGGATCGATCACAACTCTCTCGACGAGCTGCTGCTTTCGCAGGAGATAGCGAAACGATGTTGTGACCAGGTCAGACAGACGAGCAATCTTGCGTTCGGTCGCTCGCCGCAGGAATTCTCGCATCGTTTCCTGAGTCCTCCGCACCAGAGCGCCGACGCGAGCGTTTTGATCGTGAGTCACCTGTTCGTCAATGCTCTTATGTCGCAGCTTCGAAATCTGCTTCTCCAGTTCGGAGACTTCAAACTCCGGCGCCTTCAATTCGGCTTTAATGCGATTGAACTGCTGGCAAAGTTCGGCAACCTCCGACGTCGCCGCCTTCAGTTCCGCCGCCACATCTTTGATGGCATCCTCTTTCGGAGCCGCCGCCAGACTTCGCTCAACGTTTTCCAGATCCCGCTGAGCATCCTCCAGCCGCGTCAGCAACTCGACCGATTCCTCCAGTCGCTTCGTCAAACCGCTTTCCAGCAGTTCATCCAGCCGCCGGGCCGACACGTCCGGCAGATCCAGCCAGGCTTCCACGTCATTGGCAGACGTTCGCTTCTGACGGTCTTTGTCCAGAAACTCCGTCGCGACCTTCACCACGTCGTCGCTGGCCTTTGCCGATTTCAGAGTCTTCAGAAGATCCCTGTCCCGTTTTGTGAGCAGCGATGTCAGAAACCCCGACTCGGCCGCCGAACGTTCCTTCTGAGCCTGCTCGGCGACCTGTCCCAGCAGTTCGTCGACCAGCGCCAGTGGCAATGCTCCGGAGGCCAGGTTCACCAGCGACTCTTCGCAATGCTGCACGGTCTTCTGCAATTCGCCCTTTTGCTGAGTCCTCTGTTCACGCTGCTCCCAGTGTTTGCCGCCGACTTTCGCAAAGTTCGTTTCGGCCTTCTGAGCACGCGACCGCGCTCGTTCAAGCTGCGGCACGATTCCGGCTCGATCCTGTTTCAATCGCTCAACAATGGCCTTCTTTTCTCGCCACGATTCTTCAAGCTTCGTCAGTGCTTCAAGGTCTTCCGATTTCCTGATCTTCTTCGCCAGCCGTCCTTCCAGCACAGTCGAATCCGCCACCAGACGCTCGGCCAGATCCAGTCCCAGCAGAGCTTTTATGGCATCACCAAGCGCTACGTTGCTGGTGTCGTCTTCGGCCAGAAATCGAGTTTTCTCCGCGTCAAAGAAACACAGTTGAGCAACCCCAAATGGAATCAGATCATCGACCAGTTGATTCCAGTTCTCTGCCATCCAGTGATCGGGATTGCCGTCTTTCAGAATAAGCACCCGTTCGCGAATGGCACCACCCGATCCCGCTGCCCACATGCGCTGCACTTCGTAGACGTTTTCCGAACCTTCGGATGCGTACCGAAACGTCAGCCCGATTGACGCTCCCATTTGAGGATCGACCTGATGATTGATGCAGCTTCGCAGAAAGTCTTCATAGGATTTCTCACCGCGTTTGGAGCACTTCGCTCGTTTGCCGTACAGAACCAGCTGGACCGCATCCAGAATGGTCGTCTTTCCGCCACCGTTCATGCCCCCAAACAGGACGACTGGCTTTGACTTACCTCGCACCACCGTCGGAGCCAGATTGAACTCATGCTCACCCCGGTAGATGCAAAAGTTCGTCAGCCTGAGTTCGTTATTATTACGCGTTGTTCCTTCCGGCGAGCGGAGTGGCGTCAGCCCTCCGAGATTTGCCGTTGATTGTCACTCGCATTCCTCCTCGTCTGTTTATTATGCATTGCAAAGATAGGGGTAGGGAGAGCTGATTGATTTCAGCTCCCCCTCCCTCAGAACCGTACGGGCGGTTTTCCCGCATACGGCTCGCCGTTAGTAGGTTCCTGTGGATTGGACCAGCCGGATATGG
>JALHMY010000116.1 GCA_022843805.1 Fuerstiella sp. | reverse complement strand
GGAGCGACTGTTGCGGGTGCGAAACAAAGACCTCGCCGAATGGGTGGAGGCCGCCGGACTGTCCGACTCGACCCAGGCACGAAGAATGAGAGCCAGGCCACCAGGATCATGAAAAACAATATTTTTCAAGGTTTAACACCGTTTCACCATCCCAGCCTCGCCCTCCCGGTCAAGAGCCCGGCTCGGCGGGAGCCTCGCCCTCCCGGTCAAGAGCCCGGCTCGGCGGGAGCCTCGCCCTCCCGGCAACGAGCCCGGCTCGGCAGGAGCCTCGCCCTCCCGGTAAAAACAAAAACAATTTTGCTGCTTGCCTGATTGCTGGCGAAACCGCTGGATATCTGCAGAATATTGTGATCCCACCAAAAGATCTCCGCCTCCTTTGTTCAACCAGGCGAATCGTTTCCATGAGAGTATCACTTTTCAGCCTGCTGATCATCGCCATCACAACGGTACATGCAGCAGAACCTCGAGCACCGGGAAGGGTTGTTTTCAATCGGGATGTCCGGCCCATTCTGGCGGAAAATTGTCTGTCCTGTCATGGTCCTGATGCCAGTCATCGCAAGGCCGATTTGAGGCTCGATCTTCGCGAAGAAGCGATTGCCATGAAGGCGATTGTTGCCGGTCAGCCTGATCAGAGCGGTCTGATTCATCGCATTCTGGAACAGGATGCCGACGTGATGATGCCTCCGCCCTCTTCAAAAAAGCAGCTGACAGCCCAACAAAAGGAAACGCTGCGACAATGGATCCTGGAAGGGGCTGAATATCAGAAACACTGGGCATTTGAAGCTCCGCAAAAGGCGATTCCACCTGATGTGAAGGGGATTGAACATCCTGTGGACCGGTTTCTTCAGGCGAGACTTGCGGAGGACGGGTTGACTGCATCGCCCCTTGCAACTCCGGAAACGCTGATCCGTCGAGTGAGTCTTGATCTGACGGGCTTGCCGCCTTCGGTCAGTGAGGTCGATTCATTTTTGAAGGATACTGCGGTTGATGCCGACGCGGCATACAGACAACTTGTTGATCGGCTGCTGATGAGTCCTCACTATGGCGAACGATGGGGGCGATGGTGGCTGGATCAGGCACGTTATGCAGACAGCAATGGTTATTCGATCGATGCTCCTCGCCAGATCTGGGCCTGGCGAGACTGGGTAATTGACGCTCTGAATGCGGGCATGCCGTTCGATGAGTTCACAATTCAGCAACTGGCCGGAGACCTGCTGCCTGATGCGAGTGAGAGCCAGAAGATCGCCACGGGGTTTCATCGTAACACGCAGATCAATCAGGAAGGCGGAATTGATCGTGAACAGTTCCGTATCGACAGCGTTTTCGATCGTGTGGCGACCACGGGAACGGTCTGGCTTGGCTTAACCATCGGCTGTGCTCAGTGTCATGACCATAAGTTTGATCCTATTACTCAAAAGGAGTATTACCAGCTGTTTGCCTTTCTCAATAACCAGGATGAACCTTCGCTGCGGGTTTATGGTCGCACGATCGATCCGGTTGCTCTGAAGGCTCGAATGAAGGAGTTGGAAAAAGAAATATCGGAACGCATCTCACAGCGGGCGTCCTCGCTGGCTGAATGGGAAAAGGGGCTGACAGAGGAGCACAAGAAGCAATTATCCGCGGCGGTAACGGCGGCACTTGCAATCACGGAAGATAAGCGAACGATTGCTCAGAAACGGACGATTTATGCGGCTTACGTGGCAGGAGCGGGCGCTGCAGATACGGATTTCGCTCAGAAGGATTCTGAATATGCGGACATCGAAAAGACGTTGAATGGTGCTCCGACAACGCTTGTCATGCAGGAACTCGCTCAGCCTCGCCGCACGACCGTTTTCATTAAGGGCGATTTTACCCGGCCTGCCGACGAAGTGACGCCAGGCACACCTGCTCTTTTGCATCCGCTTGAAAATACGACGGGAAAAGCCAGTCGCCTGGATCTGGCCCGCTGGCTGGTCAGTCGACAAAATCCACTGAGTGCTCGAGTTTTTGTGAATCGGGTCTGGCAGCAGTATTTTGGTCCGGGAATCGTGGAGACAGAGAATGACTTTGGTGCACAGGGTACGCTTCCCAGTCACCCGGAACTGCTCGACTATCTTGCGGTGGAATTTATGGACCGGGGCTGGCAGATGAAGGATCTTCACCGCCTAATTGTAACGTCACATGCGTATCGGCAGGCGTCGGTTGAGCGGGCCGATCTTCTGCAGAAGGATCCACACAACATTCTGCTGGGTCGGCAGCGCCGGCTGCGGCTGGACGCAGAAATCATTCGCGATGTGGCATTGTCGGCCAGCGGTCTGCTGTCGCACAAACTGGGTGGTCCTCCTGTCTTTCCGCCAATTCCTGATGGAGTTCTGTCCCAGGGACAGGTGAAGCAGGCATGGAATGTGAGTACCGGCGAGGATCGTTATCGCCGGGGACTTTATACGTTTGTTTTCCGGGCATCACCTCCTCCGGCAATGAATGTTTTTGACGCACCCGATGGCTACAGTACATGTACTCGTCGAATTCGCAGCAATACTCCACTGCAGGCTTTGACACTGCTCAACGATACAACAAGTGTTGAGTTTGCAGCTGCGATGGAGAAGCTGGTTCGGGAAGAAGGTCTGGAAGCTGCTTTTCGACGCTGTACGTCCCGTTTTCCTCAGCCGGATGAACTGGCTGTGCTGCAGTCTTTGGATGTTCGCAGCGCCGCTCGGGTTTTACTGAATCTTGATGAGACGATTACTCGCGAGTAACCGATACGATTTCGCTGAGTTTCAGGTGACGAGGTGTTTGAATGCCAATCGATAATACCATGGCAATGCGACGACGAGGATCTCGAATGAATGCTCAGCGGGAGAATGACGTGCTTCTGGAACAGACTCGTCGCCATTTTTTTGGCGGTTGTGGAATCGGTCTGGGTACTCTTGGCCTTGCATCGCTGATGGGCGCTGGCAGTGCCGCACAGTCTGTTGCAGCTGAGAACGTGATTCGCAATCCTCAGCAGCCCAAACCCGGTCATTTCCCGGCCAAAGCGAAGAATGTAATCTTTCTGTTTATGGCTGGCGGACCATCGCAGCTGGAACTCTACGATTACAAGCCAAAACTGGCGGAACTGAGTGGCCAGCCGATTCCGGAGAGTTATGTGGCCGGTAAGCGGTTTGCGTTTATGGGCTCCAGTCACCGAAACAATTTGCTCGGGCCAAAGCGTACATTTCGGCGTCATGGAAATAGTGGTGCATGGGTTAGCGATTTGCTCCCGCACACGGCCGGAATGGTGGATGAAATGTGCATTGTAAAGACGTGCCGGACCGAGCTGTTTAATCATGCGCCGGCGAAACTGTTTATGAATACGGGCAGCGGGCAATTCGGTCGGCCCAGTATGGGATCGTGGATTACTTATGGTATTGGAAGCGAGTGTGACAATTTGCCCGGTTTCGTGGTTCTTCAGAGTGGACCGCGAGGTCCTCGCGGTGGTGCAGTACTCTGGGGCAGCGGAATTCTTCCCACAACTTTCCAGGGTGTTCCGCTGCGGAACACGGGAGATCCGATCTTGAATCTGTCTCCTCCAGAGGATGTCAATGACGAACAGCAGCGAAAAGTTGTGGACGCGGTTCGTGACCTGAACCTGAAACGCCTCGTGGCCACCGGCGATGAGGAGATTGCCACGCGAATCAGTGCGTATGAAATGGCTTATCGGATGCAGTCGAGTGCACCAGAGCTGATGGATACCAGCAGTGAAACGGCAGAAACTCTGAAATCCTACGGTATTGCGAATCCGGGTGAGGCGAGCTTTGCCAGGAATTGTCTGCTGGCTCGTCGGCTGGTTGAGCGAGGTGTCCGTTTTATTCAGCTCTATCATACAAACTGGGATCATCATGGAGGTTCGACAGAGAATTTGGAACAGCATTTGCCTGAGGTCTGTCGGGAGATTGATCAGCCGTGTGCCGCGCTGGTGAAAGATTTGCGTGAACGTGGATTGCTGGATGATACGATCGTCATCTGGGGCGGAGAATTTGGACGAACTCCGATGGGCGAAGTCAGGGAATCCACAGGGCGTAATCATCATATTGATGCGTTTACAATGTGGATGGCCGGAGGAGGATTCCGTCCGGGGATTGTTTATGGTGAAACGGATGAATTTGGCTTCGGTGCCGTTGAAAATCCGGTGCATGTGCATGACCTGCACGCCACGATTTTACATCAGCTGGGACTGGACCATGATCGACTGTCGGTACGGTTTCAGGGGCTTGATTTTCGACTGACCGGGGTCGAGTCACCGCATGTTGTGCATGAGATACTGTCGTGAAAGGCATACGTCGGTTCTGCTAAGGAAATTCACTTGACGGGCTCACTGAAGAAAGTTGTGACGGCTGATGAAGCTGTCAGCAGTCTGCAATCGGGAATGAATATCTTTGTGCATGGAGCGGCCGCGACGCCGACCCCGCTGCTGGAGGCCATGTGCCGCCGCACAGATCTGTGCGGAATTACGCTCTATCATATGCACACAGAAGGACCGGCCCCGTTTCTGGATGCGGAGTGCCATGAGCGATTCCGGTCGGTGTCATTGTTCACGGGACAGCCGGCTCGGCAGGCGGTCCAGCAGGGATTTGCAGATTTTATTCCTGTTTTTTTGTCGGATATTCCGTCGCTGTTCCTGAGTGGCAGTATTCGGCTGGATGCTGCATTTCTTCAGGTATCACCTCCTGACCGCCACGGTTTCTGTTCGCTGGGAACTTCTGTGGATTCGGCACGGGCAGCGGCCGACTGTGCTCCTCTGCTGATCGGTGAAGTCAATCAGCAAATGCCGCGGACGCATGGCCATACAACAGTTCCGCTGAATGCCTTTGCCGCATTTATCGAATCGGATCGGCCGCTGCATCAGCACGAATCGCAGCCGGAGACAACGGTCGAAGCGGCAATTGGCGAACAGATTGCCGGGCTGATTGAGGATGGATCGACACTGCAGACCGGGATCGGCGCCATTCCCGCGGCGATACTTACTCGACTGGGAAACAAATCCGATCTGGGCGTACACACGGAAATGTTTTCGGATGGCATCGTGGACCTGGTTCGTGCCGGTGTCATCACGAATCGCCGCAAGCGAATTTATCCGGGACAACTTGTGACCAGTTTTGTCACAGGCAGTCGGCGGCTTTTTGACTTTGTGAATGACAATCCGCGAGTCGCCTTTTTACCGTGTGACATTACCAACGACACGAATCTGCTTAGAAAAATCGACCGGCTGGTGGCTGTGAATTCGGCACTGCAGCTGGATCTGACCGGGCAGGTGTGTGCGGATTCGCTGGGACACCGCATTTATTCCGGGATCGGTGGTCAGATGGATTTTATGCGAGGCGCGGCGATGTCAGCCGGGGGATTGCCGATTATCGCTCTGCCATCAACCGCTGGCGAGGGACGATTTTCGAGAATCGTTGCCGAGCTGACACCGGGTTCCGGAGTTGTCACAACTCGAGGTCATGTTCACTGGGTTGTCACCGAATATGGCACTGTTAACCTGCACGGTCTGTCGTTACGCCAGCGAGCGGAACGGCTGATTTCAATCGCGCACCCTGACTTTCGCGGAGAACTGAAGAAACAAATCGCCGCCATTCGTCACTATTCTTTTGGATAATTCTGATGATTGCTGAACAGCCGAACTTATTAAAGCTCCTTGCAGACTCCCGGTTTGCTGAAGGTCTGTCAAACAGTCATTTGCAGTCACTGTGCAGGGCTGCCCGCCACATTCGAGTCCCGTCTGAAACAAAACTGTTTCAGGAAGGCTCATTCGAGGATGAAGTGTTTATCGTGTGTTCAGGGCATGTTCGTTTGTCAATGAACGTTCCAGGTCAGGACGATGTGACGTTTCTTACAGCAGGTCCCGGAGATCTGGTAGGCTGGTCTGGTCTGATCAGCGACGGTCGAATGACAGCAACCGCCACGACTGTGGAAGAGACTGTGCTGATTGGGATCTCGGGGCGACGAGTACAGCAGCTTTGTGAAATTGAACCGGAACTGGGCTACGTACTGATGCGCCGTGTTGCTCAGATCCTGTCCCGGCGACTGCTGGCAACTCGACTGCAGTTACTGGATTTGTTCCATCAGAACACAGGCGCAGCGCAATGAGTTCAAAGCCCTCGTCAGAGTTTCCTTTCTCGCCGCCAGCTCCCGATTCTCCGGCAAACCATAATCCGGATGGGACCAGTCTTTTTCTTCCGCGCGACGACCTGAATACGCTGATCGGGAAACTGACAGCAGACGGATATCAGGTGGTCGGTCCGCGGCTTGAGCAGGAGGCGATCATCTATGGAGAGATCTCCGGGGCCGATGATCTGCCGATTGGATGGACGGATTTGCAGGAGGCGGGAAAATACCGTTTGCAGCCTCGAGGCGATCAGGCGTTCTTCGGATATACCGTGGGCCCGCATTCGTGGAAGAAATTTTTGTTTCCTCCAGTCGCGGTCGTGGCCACGGCCGAGCGGGACGGAACCGGCTGGAAGCTCGATACACCGGACGCTGAGCCCCCGAAGTATGCGTTTCTGGGAGTCCGCGCCTGTGAGCTGGCGGCAATCAAAGTCCAGGATCGCGTTTTTCTCGGCGGACCGTACACGGACCCGATCTATCAGAAACGCCGAAACGCCGCGTTCATCATTGCCGTCAATTGCACTCAGGCAGCATCCACATGTTTCTGCACTTCTATGAACACCGGACCACGATGTACCGCGGGTTTTGATCTGGCTCTCACAGAGATTTCAGACGGATTTCTGCTGGAGATCGGATCTGCGGCGGGCAATGCCGTTGCATCGGGATTGTCTCTTCAGCCCGCATCAGACGAGCAGTCTGGCCGGGGAGAATCGGCACGGCAGCAGGCTGTCAGTCAGATTTCGAAACACATGGATACCACCGATATACGTGATCTTCTGATGGGAAATCTGCAGCATCCACGCTGGGACGACGTTGCAAATCGCTGTCTTTCCTGTACGAACTGTACCATGGTGTGTCCGACATGCTTCTGTTCGTCGGTGAAGGACGTGTCCGATTTAACTGGAGATCACATTGACCGCGAGCGGCGCTGGGATTCCTGCTTCAATATGGACTTCAGCTATATGAACGGGGCTCCCGTCAGAAATAGTATTCATAGTCGTTACCGACAATGGATGACTCATAAACTGGCCAGCTGGCACGATCAGTTTGGATCATCTGGCTGTGTGGGCTGCGGCCGCTGCATCACCTGGTGCCCAACAGGAATTGATCTGACTGAAGAAGTGGCTGCGATTCGCAGTTCGCCTTCCTCAGGTCGGTCGGAACGGCCACCGATCTCAGATGCGGAGGTATCTGCAACATGACGGTTGCTGTTGATCCTCACAATCCATGGCTGGCACGCACCGTTCGAATTCGTCGAATCGTTCAGGAATTGCCGGGTGTGGCGACTTATGACCTGTGTTTTGACGATGCGGAAATTGCTCGCAACTATTCGTTTAGGCCAGGCCAGTTCAACATGCTGTATCTCCCTGGGCTGGGGGAGACTGCAATTTCCATCAGCGGCCACCCCCGTCGAGTCGGCGTGATTCCACATACGATTCGCGAAGCTGGCAGTGTCACGACAGGACTGGCTGGCCTGCCGGAGAATTCCTGCATCGGACTTCGTGGTCCGTTTGGTTCCGCATGGCCAGTCGAACAGTGTGCGGGACGCGACGTGGTTCTGGTTGCGGGCGGAATTGGCCTGGCCCCGCTGCGGCCGGCGATTTACGAATTGCTTTCGCAGAGAGACCGATACGGAAAACTCATCCTGTTGATTGGTGCACGCGAGCCATCAGCCATGCTGTATCCTGCGGAATACAACGAATGGCGGGATGCGGGCATGCAGGTGGAAGTGACCGTCGACAGAGCGCTGGACGGATGGAACAGTCACGTGGGAGTGGTCACTGCTCTGCTGGATCGGGTTCCATTGGAAAATCCGTCCGGGACACTGCTGATGACCTGTGGTCCCGAAGTCATGATGTGGTACACGATTCAGGGTGCGATCAGCCGGGGAATCCCGGCCGATTCCATCTATGTTTCTTTGGAACGAAATATGAACTGTGCGATCGGACTGTGCGGACACTGTCAGCTGGGGCATGAGTTTATTTGTCGGGACGGGCCGGTGTTTCGCTACGATCGCGTAGCCTCCATTTTGAAGGTGGATAACCTGTGAAAGGCAATTCCTCGAATTCCGGAAATCCGCAACAGGGGCAGCATTCCGCTTCCGCCGGAACTTTGGCTGCATCGCCCCGGTCGCGACCGCGACCACGGCTGGCAGTGTTTAAGTTCGCCTCCTGCGATGGATGTCAGCTATCGCTGCTCGATTGTGAAGACGAACTGCTTGCGGCCGCGGAAGCCGTGGAAATCGCATATTTTCCGGAAGCCAGCAGCCGCATGGAACCCGGACCGTACGACCTTGCGCTGGTCGAAGGGTCAATCACCACACCACACGACGCACAGCGTATCCAGGAAGTACGTCGCTGTTCCCGTTTCGTGGTGACCATCGGTGCGTGTGCCACGGCTGGCGGCATCCAGTCGCTGAAAAACTGGGCTCACCATGAAGACTATCTGAAATGGGTGTATGCGCGTCCGGAATTCATTTCCACCCTGGCAACATCGACTCCCATCGCCGATCACATTCGCGTCGACTATGAGCTGCGAGGTTGCCCAATCAATCGGCATCAGCTTCTCGAAGTGATTTTAGCGTTTGTCCGGGGCCAGCGGCCCAAACTGGCCACCCATTCCGTTTGTCTCGACTGCAAACTGAAAGGTACGGTGTGCGTCGAAGTAGCCCAGGGGATCCCCTGCCTTGGCCCAATAACGCACACTGGGTGTGGCGCCATCTGCCCCACATACGACCGTGGGTGTTATGGTTGCTTCGGACCGGCCGCTCAGCCCAATTGTCGCAGTTTGACGGATCATTGTTTACAAACGGGAACGTCTGCGTCAACGTTGTTGCCACTGCTGCGAAATTTTAATGGTTATGCTCCGGAATTTCGTGAAGCATCCAATCGGGTGGAGGCACTTTCGGCGGCAGCAGCCTCTGTGAAGGAACCGATTGATGAGTGAAACGCGAAGTATCAGAGTAGAAGCTCTGACTCGGGTCGAAGGTGAAGGCGGTCTTCACATTCGACTGAATGGTTCCGAAATTGAGGATGTTCAGCTTTCGATTTACGAACCCCCGCGGTTCTTTGAGGGATTTCTGCGAGGCCGCCCGCTGGAGGATGTGCCGGACATTACCGCTCGGATCTGTGGTATCTGCCCTGTGGCTTACCAGATGAGTGCTGTGCACGCGCTTGAATCTGCTCTGGGCGTTTCTCCGGGTCCGGAAATTCGTCGTCTGCGACGACTGTTGTATTGCGGGGAATGGATTGAAAGTCATGGCCTGCATATGCACCTTCTGCAGGCTCCTGATTTCTTTGGAGCCGCCAGCGGGATTGAACTGGCTGCCCGGTTTCCCAAAGAGGTCAATCGGGGACTGCAGCTGAAGAAGCATGGAAATACACTGCTGGAAGTGCTCGGCGGCCGGGCTATCCATCCGGTAAATGTGGCCGTCGGTGGATTTTATAAGGCGCCGTCCCGGGATCAGCTGCAGGATCTCATTCCGTCGTTTGAATGGGGGCTGCAGGCTGCCATTGATGCAACTCGCTGGGTCGCCGGATTCGATTTCCCGGACTTCGAACAGCCCTGCGAGATGGTCTCGCTGCAGCACCCTGATGAGTATCCGATGAATGAAGGGCGAGTGGTCTCCGTGTCCGGGCTGTCAGTGGATGTCGCTGACTACGAGCGTGAATTTGTCGAAAGTCATGTGGCACACAGCACGGCACTGCATTCACTCAGAACGGCCGACCAGTCGTCCTATCATGTTGGTCCTCTGGCCAGAATCAATTTGAATCGGGATCGACTGTGTGACAACGCAAAGCGAATTGCCGATGAAATCGGATTCGAAACGCCCTGTTTCAATCGATTTAAGGCAATCATTGCTCGTGGGCTGGAGGTAATCCATGCGTTTGATGAAGGGCTGGCGATATTGAAGGACTACCAGCCTTTTCGCCCCTCGCGACTCCCGTATTCTTACCGCAATGGAGAAGGCTGCGCCGCAACAGAGGCTCCCCGTGGATTGATTTATCATCGATACCGTATCACTGATGATGGAAAAATTGCGGAAGCAAAAATTGTGCCTCCAACATCCCAGAACCAGCGTCAGATCGAACTGGACTTAATTCAGTGGCTTCCCCGCGTGATGGGCGAAAGTGATCAGCGCACAGCTGACGAATGCGAACGACTGATACGAAGTTACGATCCCTGCATCAGCTGTTCAACTCATTTTCTGAAACTGACGGTGGACCGGCAGTCGGATGAACGCGGGCCGAAAGTTTCGCTTTGAGGAACGCGATGAGTGACACGAAGCGTATATTGATTATGGGACTTGGAAGCCCTCATGGTGATGATCAGGCAGGATGGCTGACTGTTCGCCGGATCGCCGATCGATGTGATCAGCGTGCCGATATTGTTGTTCGCACTGCTGTGATTCCCATGGATCTGCTGGACTGGCTGGATGATATCGACATACTGCATGTTTGTGATGCGTGCCAGCGGATGCCATCCAATGACAGGTACCATCGGATCGATTGGAAATCCCGACAGGGGTCCACAGTCCGAAACGACAATCATCCATCAGTGATCAGCGCCGGTCGGGAAATGAATTTATTGACACAACGTCGCGGCTCACATGACTTTGGTCTTGTTGAGGTTCTTGCACTGGCAGAAGCGACGTGTGGCCTGCCAGAGTTTGTCACCATCTGGGCCATTGAAGGGAGTGGTTTTCAGCCGGGTGATGAGATTTCCGAGGTGACTCGAACGGCGGCGGTGGATTGTGCCGACAAACTCCTGACAGAACTGCAGGCCGATCAATGCATGAAGAATCCCTGATGCGAACGCTGTTGCGACAGGTAGATCATCTGGCCAGACAGCATCAGGCTGTTTCTGTTGACGAAATCCAGGTTGAAGTCGGGCCACTCAGCGGCGTCGAGCCAATTTTGCTGATGTCTGCGTTTGAAAGGCTGGTGGTGTTGACAAACTTTGAAACGGCAAGGCTGGTGCTTCGCGAAGTGCCGCTTGAATGTCGGTGTCGTATGTGTTTCGCAGAATTCGTGCTGGAGAACTTTCGGTTTATCTGCCCACAGTGCGGATCCGGCTCAGTGGAAATCCTTCGAGGTGACTCAATGCGACTATTAAACGTATCGATGCAGATTCCTGACCGACAGGAGGCATGTTGATGCAAGGTACAACCAGATCAACGGTCGTCGAGGTGAATGCGGATGTTCTGGCCGGGAAGAAGAAGCTGGCCGCCGAACAGCGCGACCGGTTTACTCAACAGGGGACCCTTGTCATTAACCTCGTTTCTTCACCGGGTGCGGGGAAAACCAGTCTGCTGCAGGCGGCCGCCAAATACTGGAATGGTCGTGCCCGTATGGGTGTGCTGGTGGGGGATATCGCGACTGACCGCGATGCCGAGAGACTTCGGCCGTTCGTTCCCGTGGAGCAACTCACAACCGGTGGTGCCTGCCATCTGGAACTGAGTTTGGTGCAGCAGGGGTTAGCTCGTCTTTCCCCGGAACCGTACGAGTTCCTGTTTATTGAGAACATCGGTAATCTGGTTTGTCCGGCTTCGCATGATCTCGGCGAACATCTGCGGATCGTTCTGCTGAGCACCACGGAAGGTGACGACAAACCTGCAAAATATCCGAAGATGTTTCGTACCAGCCACGCATTGGTGATCAGCAAGAGCGATTTGCTGCCATACGTACCCTTCAGTGTTGAGGCCGCTGTTCAGGATGCCCGACTGATTCAGCCGGAACTTTTATCCTTCGTGACGAGTTCGACACACGATACCGGGATTGAAGATTTTTGTGCCTTCCTGGAAAACGCGAGACACAAGATGCTTACAGCACGGGATTCATCCCGGGTTCTGAACGGCGAACAGTCTCCCGGGTCAAAAAGTCGGCTGGCGGCAGGTGAGATGTGAGGAGGATTCCGGAAACGAATTGCGGAGCCGACCGCACTGAAAGCGGTATCCATTCCCTCGTCATCAGCAAACCTCATCAGCCCGACGAGACCCGAAACACGGTTGCGGAAGAGTTCGTTCTGGAGGGTAGGGTGCAGGGACTGGGTGTGCGGCCATCGATTGCCAGACTGGCCACGCGGTTGGGTCTATGTGGCTACGCAGCGAACACGCCTCAGGGCGTAAAGATCCATTTGGAGGGACCGGCCGAGGCCATCATCCGGTTCCGAGAAAGCCTGAGCGACGAATTACCGCCGGCAGCCAGTTGCCGAATGGAACGGAACGCCGGTTTAACTCCTTGTGGATACAGCAGTTTTGAGATCTGTAAGTCCGAAGTTTCTGGTGCTCCCGCTGTGGATGTGCCCGTTGATCTGGCAATGTGTCAGTATTGTGCAAAGGAACTGACGGACATCTCCGATCGTCGGCTGGGTTATGCGTTTTCCAGCTGCACCTGTTGCGGCCCCCGCTACAGCATCGTTCAGTCGATGCCGTGGGAACGGCACGATTCGACAATGAATTCCTTTGCTTTATGTGCCAGGTGTCTTTCAGAGTTTCGCAACCCGGACGATCGGCGATTTCATGCACAGACGATTGCATGTCCGGAATGTGGACCACAGATTTCTCTGAGAATCCGGGAAACACAACGAGTGCTCCTTCAGGATCAGGAGTTCGGGTTGGAGGTAGTGGATCCTGCTAAAGATCCCGTGGCTGCAGGACCTTTAGCAAGGTCCACTACCCGAAATTCAAACCCTGACAAAGCTCTGGCCGGCCAGGCGAATTTGGAATTCCAGTGTCCGGACGACAACGGCGACCGAGAAAGCCGCGATAGCGGCCGCCGGGAAGGGCATAACGAATACAGGCAGGAGACCGGGGTAAAAGCCATACGTGCTGCCGCCGAGATGATTCGAGGCGGTGGACTGATTGCACTTAAAGGGATCGGTGGATACCAGTTGCTCTGTGACGCCACCAGTGAGCAGGCAGTGCGAAAATTGCGATTGGCAAAACGACGTCCTTCAAAGCCTCTTGTTGTGATGGTGATGAGTCACGAATGTCTGCAGCGTGATGAGTCAGCACAGGGACCGTCTGCGACAGAGCGAACATCACTAAACTCGCCAGTCAATCCCGTGGTAATTCTTGACAGCGTTTCGCTGCCGCAGTTGGCTGCCAGTGTCCGCTGCGGATTGAACTCGACGGGCGTGATGCTGCCGACCACCCCATTGCATGCACTGCTGTTACATGCCCTTCGGCAACACACGCCGTCACAGCAGGCAGCAAAGTCCGGACAGCCTGTGCCGACGGTGGAGCCGGCACTGGTTGTCACCAGTCTGAACAATGAGTCTGACCCGATTGTTTACCATGATGATGCGGCTCTAAAGGCGCTGCACGAGCATATTGATGGCTGGCTGATCCATGATCGTTCGATTGAACGGCCTGTTGATGACAGCGTCATTCGAGTAATCGCCGGGAATAATGTCTCGATTCGGGCAGCACGAGGACTGGCACCCATGCGGCTTCCACTGACGTCAGCGTTTTCGCTGCTGGCCGTGGGAGGTGATCAAAAGGTGGCGTGTGCCATTTCCAACGGACGGCAGGCAGTACTTGGGCCGCATTTGGGAGATATGTCCTCGATCGCATCCCGTGAACGCTTTACTGAGCAGGCCGCGGCACTGCAGCAGCTGTACCAGGTACAGCCCACCGCTATCGCTCACGATTTGCATCCGGATTATTTTACGACGCGATGGGCGGCCGAACAGTGTATCAGAACGATCCCCGTACAGCATCATCATGCGCATATTGTGTCTGGCATGCTGCAACATGGCGTGCTGGATCAGACAGTGCTGGGGGTTGCTTTTGACGGAACGGGTTACGGCACTGACGGCACAATCTGGGGAGGCGAGTTTTTGCTGTCGAACGCAACCGATTTTCGTCGAGTCGCTTCACTTCAGCCGTTCTTACTGCCTGGAGGTGAAGCAGCTGTACGCGAACCATGGCGGATTGCCGTCTCACTTTTGCTGTCCTCATTTCCCGAAATGAGCGTTGAACAGCTTGCCGAATTCCTGAAGAGCCGCTTCCAGAAATTCGGCGACGTAACGGAGTCTGGTCGCAGCCCGTCATTGACTGAAATTCGCCAGGTATATGGACTGGTCCGCGCTGGCCATGGGATTAAAACCAGCAGCATGGGACGACTATTTGATGGCATTGGCTGTATTGTGCTGGGATTGGCACGTTCCGGTTACGAAAGTGAACTCCCGATGCGGCTGGAAGAAGCATGTGGCAGTGCTCAGACGAATGCAGACTGGTGTCTTTTGACGAAAGACCGGGCTATTCCGTTTCGGATCGACTGGCGACCAGTGGTGCGGCAGATAGTGGAACAGCTTCGCCGAGGATGTATGGTTTCGGAACTTGCGCAGCAATTCCATCTGGATGCTGCTCGAATGGTGCTGCTGGTGGCAGAACAGTTTCCCGGTTATCCCGTTGTCCTTTCAGGCGGATGTTTTCAGAATCGAATTCTCACGGAAGCGGTTGCTCAACTACTAAGGAGAGCATCCCGTACCGTGCTGCTCCCGGGCGCAATTCCGCCGGGAGACGGAGGACTTGCCGCTGGCCAGCTGGCGATCGCGGCCGCGCGTTTGGCGGATTCCGGCAGAGAATACGATGAGCAAATCGCAAATCGAGAGATAAAGGCATAAAGGTATCACTCATGTGCTTAGGTGTTCCGGGGCAGGTTGTTGAGTGGATTGATCGTGATCCTCTGTTTGGGCGAGCACTGATTGAGTTTGGCGGTATTCGGCGAGAATGCCCGATGGCGTGTGTTCCGGAGGCCGAAGCTGGTGACTATGTTCTGGTACATGCAGGAATTGCGATCACCCGGATCGACGAACAGCAGGCTCGGCAGACGCTTAAAGATCTCGCATCAATTGCCGCTGATCAGGACGATCACGAGACATCCCAGGAGAGTGAACGATGAAGTTCGTGGATGAATTTCGGGACCCGATTGCGGCAAGGCATTTGATTCAAAAAATCAGAGCGACAGCTCAGCAACCGTGGGTCCTGATGGAAGTCTGCGGAGGTCAGACTCACAGCCTTCTGCGGCACGGGATAGACTCCGAGCTGGCTGGAACTGTGGAGCTCATTCATGGACCAGGCTGTCCCGTTTGCGTGACCGGAATCCGTGTCATTGATCGAGCCCAGGAACTGGCATTTCGTCCGAACGTTATCCTGGCCAGCTTCGGTGATATGTTGCGGGTGCCAGGCACAGGAGGATCTCTTTTGTCCGCGAAATCGCGAGGAGCCCGGGTCCTCACGGTGTACTCGCCGGAAGATGCGGTCCAGTATGCAGCCCGAAATCCAGCCCAGCAAATTGTCTTCTTTGCTGTCGGATTTGAAACGACGGCTCCGGCCACTGCACTCGCCGTTCTGCATGCTCAAAAACTGGGACTCAGCAATTTTTCACTGCTGGCGGCTCATGTGCGAGTGCTTCCCGCCATGGAACTGCTGATGGCATCTCCTGACAACCGTGTTCAGGCATTCCTTGCCGCCGGGCATGTCTGCAGTATCACTGGCTGGCACCAGTATCAGGACTTCGCAGATCGATTTGGTGTGCCGGTTGTTGTGACAGGTTTTGAACCGGTTGATTTGCTGCAGGGCATACTCGAATGCGTGACGCAACTGGAAAGTGGAAGGGCTGAGGTCAAAAACTGTTATGGGCGGTCTGTGGCGGAGACCGGAAATGTGGTGGCTCAGGCGATTGTTGATCGAGTTTATGAAATCGATGATCGCGACTGGCGAGGATTCGGCACGATTACAAATGGAGGTTATCGACTTCGGCAGGAATTCCATGAGTTTGACGCTGAGCGACGATTCTTCGCAGACCGTCATGCATCCCAGACCGTTGCGGACGCTCGCCGCGTTTACTTACAAAATGGCGACCAGTCGGGAACTGCTGCAAGTCCGCCATTCAGCCAGCCATTTGCGTCAGCGGAACAGCGATGCAAAGCCGGAGAAGTGCTGTCCGGACGCTTAAAGCCCTGTGATTGTCCGGAGTATGGAACGAACTGCACGCCGGATGCACCTCTCGGTTCGCCAATGGTTTCCTCGGAAGGAGCATGCGCGGCCTACTTCCGTTACCGTGGTCTCAGTGTTATCAGGGGAATTCAATGATGGACCCTGTCCCATCGTGGGCTCGAACCTGTCCGGTTCCGATCGACGAACAAAGCGAACGGATTTCGCTTGCACATGGCGAAGGTGCACGATTGAGTCGGCGATTGATTGCCGAACGCATCCTGCCTCGATTTGCCAGTCCGGACGCAACGCACTTCCAGGATGCTGCGACAGTGACGACGGTCGGCTGTCGGCTGGCGATTTGCACCGACAGTCATACCGTCTCGCCCATGTTTTTCCCCGGTGGTGATTTGGGATCACTGGCAGTATTTGGCACTGTGAACGATCTGGCCGTTGCGGGATCTCATCCTCGCTGGCTGACACTCTCCCTGATCATTGAGGAAGGTTTGCCGATATCTGTTCTGGAAAGGATTCTGGACAGTGTGTCCGAGGCGGCCCGACAGTGCAGGGTTCGGATCGTAGCCGGCGATACGAAGGTTGTGCCGCGTGGCGCAGCGGACGGTTTGTATCTGAACACGAGTGGTGTGGGAGAATTGATCGATCCGGTGCCGCCGGGACCCTGTGCGATCCGCGTGGGCGATCAGATTCTTGTCTCGGGACCTGTCGGACAGCATGGAATTGCGGTACTGAGCGTTCGGGAAGGATATTTCTTTGACTCGGCCCCGTTGAGCGATTCGGGATCCGTGATTGAACAGGTCGTGGCACTCCGCGATTCCGTCGGGCCTCATATCCGAGCCATGCGTGATGCAACTCGAGGGGGAGTTTCAGCGGTACTGCATGAATGGGCGACTGAATGTCAGCAGTCGTTTGTGCTGTCGGAATCTGCAGTACCACTGACGGAAGCAGTACGCGGCGCGTGCGAGCTGCTTGGGCTCGATCCGCTCTACGTCGCCAGCGAGGGCATGATTGTTGTGGCGGTTGATCCAGAGTATGCCAGCGAGGCGGTTTGTGCGTTACGGAGCGTGAAAGGCTGTGAACAGGCCGCAGTGATTGGCGAAGTCACGACCCGGGGAATTTGCCCCGTCAGCATTCGTCGAGTCTTAGGCACACCTCAGCCACTTGATGAACCCTCAGGAGCTCCCCTTCCTCGCATCTGCTGACGGAATCCATGCGGATAAAGTCACGTGGTTCGAGGATCCCCAGTCCGGCTCTGCCTGCCCCTGCACAACGAACGTTCTTCGGCCGGTTCACCGTTCGACGGATGTGCGATGGCACAGCGAGTGAGTATCGTGGGCCGATTGACTTTGGTGTGATTGATTCAGGGGCAGCAAGGTATTGGCAGAAACATTTCAGCGAAACCGTTCACGGATTCAAATTGCTCATGGGTCGGAGTGGTTAAATTTGTTAGCGTCCGTCCATGGACGCGAAAGACAAGATCATAGAGGATCTTCAGCAGCATTTGCGGGAGGAGCTGCCGCCGGAATGCATTGATGAAACATTCGATTATGAAATTACTAACGAAGACGTTCAGCGTCTCGACCTGACGCCCACCGCCGAATTCGAGACGTACCAGTTCATCGAACTTCCCGAGTCGCCGGTCTTCGTTTCCGAACATCGGGTGGATGAAGTCCGGAGCTCATTGCAGCGATTCCACCATCGAAACGTACATGGAAGCCCAAAGTGCTGGAGTTGTCAGGAGACATTCCTGCAGAGGCAAGTCAGCCTGGAAAGGCTGACGTACGTCCGGCTTTCCAGCCGGACTCAGCACAACGGGCTTTCCAGCCGGACTTTGATGAAAAGACTCTGGTGGGATGTCAGCTTTGCAATCTGCTCCCATTGCTCTGGTTCGCGTTGTCATTGAACGGTTCTTTCTGAGGCCGATTACGTGGCGGCATTCCGACGTTCGCTCGGATTGTGTCCAGTGGCTGGACTAACGACGGGATGGCCCGCCGATTTGCCGTAATTGATTCTGCTGCAGCCTGGACTGCGACAGTTGGCCGCAATGTGATAAGCTTCGCTGGCGGAATGTGGCGATTGTCCGTTGATTCGATGTTGATCTGCAGAATCACGTTTTATGGTTCGCTGGTCTCAGATGAACGGCGAAGCCACAATGCCTCAATAAATTGTAACATGATGCTGATGACTCACCTCTGCCAGGGAACCGTATGATCGACTTGATGCAGTCACTTGTTGCTTCTCCCCTGTTACACACCGTGCGAACAGATCCCGGCATTGTATGGAAAAAAGATGCTGTCGCCGCTGTGGACGCTCCTCCGGATTCCGAAACGGAACCATTGCCCGAGTCACGCTGGACGACATCGGAAACGCGAACGGGTATCTGCGGCGTCGTGGGACCTCGTGTTGTGGGCCTTCCGGATGGCGGTTACCGGCTTTACTATACTCAAATATTGCCGCGGCCCGGGTTTCCTGCCGGAGCCAATGATTACGATCATTCCACTACCAGAATTCTGAGTGCGCATTCGACGGACGGGATTTACTGGACACCGGAACCAGGCGTTCGTCTGTCTCCTCAGCTGGGCGGTGCAGGCGATTCGCGAGTCGTCTCCTCGGAGGTCGTGCCGACAGACACGCCCGGTCGCTGGAGAATGTACTACGAATGCTGTCCCGGTACTCAGGCTCAGATGAATTCCATCCGAAGCGCAGTTTCCAGCGACGGAGGGTTAACATGGATTCCGGAACCGGGAACCCGACTGGAGCAAAATGGCCGCAACTATTCGGCGCCCCGCATGCTGTTTCTGCCTGATGGCCGCTGCCGACTGTATTGTCTCGAACGGGACGAAAATGGAAACGGCCGCGGAATTATCAGTGCCCTGTCATCTGACGGCGGCCTGACATTTCAGCAGGAAGTCGGCGTTCGAATTGCGCAGGACACTGTCCATGATGCACTGGTCGCGTTTGCATGTGAGATCATCTGCGTGGATGACCGGTACGTGATGTATTACGCAGGCTACAGTCAGCCACGACGCGCCTATATTCTTCGAGCTGTTTCTGACGACGGTCTGACATGGCAAAAAGATCCGGAACCCGTACTATTTCCGGAACCCGGTGGGCTCGATGCAGCCAAATGTTCCGAAATGTGTGTTCTGAAGCTTCGACATCCGAATGCCGATCCGACAGGATATCGAATGTTGTATGAGGCGTGCGATGGAACAGCAGAGAACGAACGTGGTGTTTGGAGAATTGCCAGTGCAACCTCTTCAGCTCGAAATTCCTGAAGGTCCGACATCGCACTGCCGACCCTCGCTCTCAGCGATGCCTTTGATTCGCACACGCTGTGCCATCCCTGCCGCTGTTTTTTCAGGCATTTTCAGTTTGCTGGCGACTAGCCCCGTTTTTACTGTAAACCAGGTATTGGCTGCGTCTGACGATGTTCAGTCTGAAGCTCGCAAAGCGGCATCACTGCAGTATTTTGAAGCGTCCGTTCGACCGTTGCTGGTGAAGCGATGTGTCGGCTGTCACGGAGGTGCCAAACAACAGGGAGGACTACGGCTTGATTCTGCCGAGGGATGGCTGAAAGGCGGAGATCGCGGTCCCGCACTGATATCCGGCGATCCGTCACACAGCCTGATGATTACGGCAGTCAGCTATACCGATGATGATCTGCGAATGCCGCCCGATCAGAAGTTATCGCCTGAAGAGATCACTGTACTCCAGGAGTGGATCAAAAAAGGTGCCGAAGGCGCGCCGGACGCCCCACACAGTTCAGTACAGGAGCCAGCTGACGACTGGGAGACTGTATTTCAGGAACGGCTTAACTGGTGGAGCCTGCAACCGCTGCAGCACGTTTTGCCAGCGCCTGCTGAGGGTGATGCCTGGTCTGCGGGGCCGCTGGATCGGTTGATTCTGAATTCATTAAGAAACTCTGGCCTGGCACCTGCTGAACCTGCGGAGCCGCACATACTTTTTAGAAGACTATCGTTCGTGCTGACGGGACTTCCCCCGACAATGGATGAGCAGGACGCGTTTATTGACGCATGGAGTGTGAATTCCGAAGTCGCATGGGAACAGGCTGTCGACAGGTTTCTGGCATCACCCCATTTCGGTGAACGGTTCGCCCGACACTGGATGGACGTTGTTCGATACTCTGATACCTACGGATATGAAAGCGATAATCCGGCGAATGGTGCTTATGAATACCGCGACTACCTGATTCGCGCATTTAATCAGGACGCCGGGTTTGATCAAATGGTTCGCGAACAGCTTGCAGGGGACCTGCTGGCTAACCCTCGTATTAACCCGGAACTGGCACTCAACGAAAGTATCATTGGACCGATGTTCTTTCATCTGGGTGAGAATCGCGAGGGCGGCAGCCTGATGTTCAATGGCATCCATCAGCAGATGATTGATAACCGGATCGATGCATTGTCAAAAGCATTTCTGGCAACAACCGTTGCCTGTGCCCGCTGCCATGATCACAAGCTTGAAGCCGTCTCACAGCGAGATTATTACCAGCTGGCTGCCGTGCTGATGACACCTCGCTGGACCGCCAGAGTTATTGATGCGCCGGGAAAAAATGACAGTGCCATCGAAACATTGACAACACTGCGACAGGCGATTCGTAATGAGCTTGCCGGCACATGGCGAAGCCGGACGGGCGGTTCCACCGGTGATCAAAACAGGTCCGCCTGGTCCGCAGACGAGCTGAAACGCAGCATTCTTACAAAGACAGCCTCTGCGGCGACTGCCGGGCAGCCGCCCGAATCTGCTCCACAACTGCCGGATCTCCGGCCGGAGGAAGTCGCATGGCCGCTGGTTCAACTGATGAAAGCGGAAAGTCAATTCAAATCGGCCGATGATGTGATTCGATTCTGGAAGGGGATGTCAGACGTGTGGAACGAACTAAAGTCCGCACGCAGCAGGAACAACTCCCGACACACAATCCTTGCGGATTTCGGGACACCTTCGTTCCCGGAGGGATGGGTGACTGAAGGTGACGGCATGCAGCACGGCTATACGCAGCCGGGTACGCCTCTGATTTCACTGACGGGACCGAAAGTGGTCGAACGACTGCTTGATCGGGGATACCATACTCATGCGCTGTCTTCAAAACTGCCCGGCGCGCTGCGTATGCCGCCCCAGCATATGGTACCGGGAAAACGGATCAGCCTGCTGCTGGCGGGGGGCGAGTTTGGCGGGTATCTCACAATCCAGGGGAACGGCTTCAAGAGTGAGCAAAACGGCTTTCTCAAGTCGTCGAAGTCTGCCTGGAAATCATTCTCGGATGCGACGCTCTCCAACGGTGTACAGCAGGTGACGGTGGAGTTTGCCACGACGTCACTCAATCCAAATTTCCCGCCGCGGATTGGGCTTTCCGACGGATTGCCGTACTCGGATCCGGGCTATGACAAACGCAGCTGGCTGAGTGTCATGAAGATTGTGGCTCATGACGATGGCGACGCCCCGGAAGATACTCTGGAACATCTCACCCCGCTGTTCGGGTCAGGTACGCCGGCTCCCACGTCAGCAGCTGATGCGTATCATCAGATTGGTCTCTGGCTGACGAACTCACTGAAACGCTGGTGCGAAGGAGCAACCGTCGATGAAGACGTGAGAATTCTGAACTGGCTGATCGACAATGACCTTCTGCTGAATGCGGGTGAACCTGACAGCCATCTTGCAAAGCTGACCGCCGAATACCGTCAGGCGGAGCAGTCAATAGAGTTTTCTCGAACCGCAACCGGAATGGACGAACGTAAAGCTGTGCGAGCTCAGTATCCGATTGATATTCGCGGCGATGTTGATCGGCCGGGCGAACTTGTGACGCCCGATTTTCTGAAGATGTTCTCCGGGCGCAATGACGTTGCGGCCAGTTCCGGAAGCGGACGGCTGGAATTGGCCGAATCGCTGTTACGTCCCGACCATCCTCTGACATCCCGAGTGTTTGTCAATCGAGTCTGGCAATGGGTGTTTGGAACAGGAATCGTGGCAACACCGGATGATTTTGGCCACATGGGAATCGCTCCTGCTCACCCCGAACTGCTGGATTTTCTGGCTCGCGAGTTTCAGTCGGACGAATGGTCTGTAAAACGACTGGTGCGTCGGCTGGTGATGAGTAAAACGTTTCGGCAGGGGAGCAAAGTGAGTGAAGCGGCCGCACAGACGGATCCGGATAACCGCCTTCTGCATCACTATCCGACTCGGCGACTGGAGGCCGAGTCGATTCGGGATTCACTGCTCGCGGTTTCGGGCAGACTGGATCCGGCTCTGTATGGACGACCGATTCCAACACCCCGAGTTCTCGAAGATACGAAAAATAAACGGCTGGTGTCGGGACCGCTGGATGGTCATGGGCGACGTTCGCTGTATCTTCAGCTGTCGATCATGGATCCGCCAAAGTTTCTCGTCGGCTTTAATTTGCCGGACCTGAAACTGCCTGCCGGTCGGCGAGATGTCACCAACGTTCCCGGCCAGGCGCTGTTTATGATGAATGATCCGCTGGTTATGGCGATGTCTGCCCACTGGGCGACAATGCTGATTGGCCAGAAACGTTCATCGCCGGAAGAACGGATCACCATCATGTTTCGAACCGCATTCGGACGCCCGCCGAATGATGTGGAACTTCGACGCTGGACGGCTTCCGTGAGAAAGTTCGCTGAAGATGATCAGGGCGACATGATGCAGCAGCAAACCGCCTGGGCGCGGCTTGCACATGCTGTCTTCAATACTCGGGAATTCCTGTACTATCGATGACCCCCGGACAGCATCGTTCACCAGGCGGCGGGAGTAGAAGTATCGATCCTGGAAACGGCTCTTCCGCCGCCTGGGTGCATCGGATTGGTTCGGACTTTGTTGCCGGTTCTTTAGTCGGTCGCCGAGTCGGTGGCTGATAATCGTCCCCCAGTGTTTTGGTTCAAGGTCGCCATATACGTCGCGCGGGCTGACATTCAGCGACTCCCAACCGGGCGATGAATCTTTGCCGAATCGTCGCTTGTATTCTTCAAGTTCCATAGGTGTGACGGATAACAAATTGCGATCGATGCGTCTGGCGATTCGCCGAAGCATCGATCGTGCGTTGAATTTTTCCGCTTTGTGAATTGTTTGCAAGGGGGCAGGTGATGGTGATCGGTCCTATGCGGAATCAATCACGAGCACTCGGCGGCGGCTGGAGTTGTTACCGTGAAACTGGCACCGAGTAACGATTCGGCCGCGACAACGATGCTGTTGGTGCTGTCGCCACCAGAAAATCGAGCACGGACTGAAGATGAGGCAGGTTGTCGATTGCCGTTCAGCCATCTCGACACCAATACCACTGCGGGCGATGTCCACAGTCTTCTCCTGGACTGCGGCAGCCTGCTGCCGCTTTCGAGTCCACAGCCTGCTGTGGACAACCACTTGCAACCTGAACAGCGCGGACACAAGGCCACCAGGATTTCCGGCCCCAACCGACCCGGCATCGGTTGAGCCCAGGTTTGAAAACTACAAGCGTGGTGGATCAGGCGTCTGAAGTCATTGCGCTGAGCCGAGGTAGTGTAGTTGCCAAACCTGGGCTCAACCGGCGTGAAGCCGGTTGGGGCCGGGCGGCAGAAACGGAAGATGCTTGTGGCACTTCACACACGAGAGCAGCCGATTCATTTCTTCACCGCTGAGTACCGCCGGCAGTTTCTTCGGTCGCTTGCCGAAGGGGATCATGTCAACATGCCACGGACTGGGTGCGGTCATCTTAAAGAAGACCCCCCGGCCGTAAACCGCCTGATTGAAGTGACGCATCCTGTAGACAACTCGCGTTTGGCAATGGGGATTGGTCAATCTGTCTGTCGTTGGGGCGTCGTTGGATGCTCCGTTTATGGTTCCTGACAGAAAGACTTTCACATGGCAACTTATCACAACGACTCTCGAAAAAACGATGGCGACAATGGGAATCGGAATGTCCGACGTCCGAAGATTGAACCCGCACCGCACCGGACACCGAACGTCGACTCACGCATTCGCCGTACTTCAATGGGCCGCTGTATGAACGCATGAGCCAGGAAAAGATGTGCTCAAAGTACAAGACGTACTTTCGAGCGCTTCGAATTCACGGACGACTCGTGACATGGTGCGCTGGCTCGTGTGGCTGTTCCTGGGATGGACATACTGGCTGTGCAGCGGCATCGCGCCGCAGCCGGAACGAAGACCACCACAGACACCTCGCTGCCGTCACTGCGGCGGTGATCTCGAAGTGATGGGCGTGATTGACGACAAAGGCCGAGTCCTCTGCCGTCGACCATTGCCGGACCACGCCATGGATTATCTCGACAGCGGATAAAGGTGAAACGAATGAATCCCGCAGCAGCGGAAACCAGAATTCTTCAAACACCACAAAGTCGGTGTGCGCTGAAGGAACGCGCTGTGTTGATAATCCAGGCCGCTTCAGCAAATCGCAAGCCCGTTTCCACACGAGTCTCGATGCGTCGACACTTGCAAACAGCATCTGTCAAACGGTCCACTGGCGATTTTCGAATGCGCCATGGCCGTTTAGTGACAAGAATTCCGCGTCGCCCAATTGCACAACCCAATGGTTCAAGCCGTTCCCTGAAATCCGGGCTTCCTGAACAAAGGCCTTGAGCTTCGGCTTGACGGACTCTCACCACCACGAGCCCTCTCCGCTCAATGACCAATCTGACTCCGCGCTCTCACTCCGCCCGCCGTGAAGTCAAAGCCTTATTGGTTATGCATGCGTCCGCTACTGCGATTCGACGAAAGCTCCCGATCATTAAACGTATGAACCGCAATTGTGATCAAGCCTCGCGTAAAGGACG
Organism: Fuerstiella sp.; assembly: GCA_022843805.1. Classification (GTDB taxonomy): domain Bacteria; phylum Planctomycetota; class Planctomycetia; order Planctomycetales; family Planctomycetaceae; genus F1-80-MAGs062. The sequence continues at coordinate 4,331 of JALHMY010000116.1, read as the reverse complement.
CGCGAATGCGCCGCTATTCCGTCACGCCACTAAGATCATAAAACTCTCGGAGTGTGTGCCCAGACGGAGGTTTTGGTCCTGTCCAGTCTGGAAACGGCAGCTGAGGGCGTTCATCAAATATTGTAATGTCGAATTCGGAACTCGAACCGAGCCATAGCGAAAACTGCGAGTGAATCTCATTCGCTTCTTTGATAGGAGGCCCACTCCAATTGTCACAACTCATTAGCAACAGAGCATTTCTCGCATGCCACCAGTACGCGCCAGTCGCCATTCCAGATGCACAGCACTGTTTGTAATGACGAAACCCTTCTCTCTTCAGTTGGCCGCTCCAAATCATGTAATAGAGGTACCTTTCGAGTTTATCGGGATGTGATATGAACCATTCTGTTTGAATCTCAGCAACCATCAATTGTTTGCTTCGATACCAGTCATTCTTAACGCTGGTCCTATCGACGCCAATTCCTTTCACTACAAGCCCAGTGTTTCCAGATTGAGATGGCAATCCGAATCTACCGATGGCCATCAGTATTGCAAAATCCGCCTTCGCTCCGCGAGTGCCAAATTCCCCAAAAAGACGACGCACCAGAACTCTCTCGTCGCGCCTTCCAAGGAGTTTGTTGAATTCCGCGCGACAATCCATCACCCTGGCGATCCACTTACTGTCAGATTCTTGATCAATACCTGAATCCACTAGCTCAGCTGAATCGAAACTGGTCACGATTGATTTAACTACGCCCGCATAAATGGCGTCTAACTTCGGTTCATCCGCATCCACAATTTCGATGCATAGAAACACCACAAACACCGCTAGTAATACGCCGCGCGTCATTTTCAATGTCCTATAATTGCTTCGAATTGAGTAAAACTAAGTAATGGGTTTGAGTTGTGGTTTCAGCGAATGCACATAACGACCAATCAAACCATCGGTGAATAAGCCGATCATGGAATTGCCAATCGCCATGAGATCACAACACGGCGTCGCCTTTGCCGCATAACGAATTGCGATCTATGCGTCTGGCGATTAGCCGACGCATAGATCGTGGGTTGAACTTTTCCGCTTTGTGGACTGGGTGCAAGGGGGCTGGTCATAGTGATTGGCCCATTATGCGGAATCAATCACGAGCACTTGGCGGACGCTGGCAGTTTACCGGCGGCGTCTGGAGTTGTCACCCCGAAACTGGCACCGATGGGAGATTCGGTCTTCTCCTGGACTGCGGCAGCCTGCTGCCGCTTTCCAGTCCACAGCCTGCTGTGGACAACCACCTGCAACCTGAACATCGCTGGCACAACGCCAGCAGGACTTCCGGCCCCAACCGACCCCGCGTCGGTTGAGCCACGGTTTGAAAACTACAGGCGTTGGATCAGCCGTCTAAAGTCATTGCGATGAGCCAGTTTAGTGTAGTTGCCAAACCTGTGCTACATCGGCACAAGTCCTATGGGTGCTGATAGCAATACCCTGGCATCTGTAGTTACCAAACCTGGGCTCAACCGGCGTGAAGCCGGCTGGGGCCGGGCTGCAGTAACGTGCGATGCCTGTGACACTTCACACACGACAGCAGCCGATTCACTTCTTCACCGCTGAGTACCGCCGGCAGTTTCTTCGGTCGTTTGCCGAAGGGGATCATGTCAACATGCCACGGACTGGGAGCGGTTGTCTTAAAGAAGAACCGTAGTCCGGAAGCCGCCTGATTGAATGTACTCCACTGGATTTTTCGTACCTCAATCATGTGCAGCTGAAACGATCGTATGTCTTCTGCGGTCGCTTCCAGAGGTGAACGACCGAGAAACTCGGCGAACCTGCCGACATGGTAAGTGTAGGCATCGATCGCCTTCTGCGAATAATTGCGAACCTTCATGTCGTCGGCCATTCGGCGAGTCAGATCGGTGACGCGGTTCTGCCACGGTGTCATGGGTCATACTCTCCTGCTGAAGGAATCAATCTCTGTTCCATCACAAACGCGGATGGAACTCCCTTCAGTCTGCATCATCACGAGCACAGCCCGCCCACCATCACTGGCTCCCCACAACAATTTCATGGGCTCTCATACAACACCTCATCACAGCGCATACGACCTGGAGATTCAGCACAACCTGGCCAGCGCGTACGACCTGGAAAATCCAGGCAACCTGGAGATCCCTCACATCCGGACCACAGCCCGCTACAAAGTCATGTTGCCTGCGCCATCAGTCGGCATCAGCCGCGAGAACAAGATGGTCAATCATCAACGTCGGACAGTCATCAACGGCGGAAGGATCGCAGCACATCATGTCACTCTGCGGAGTGAAGTGACGCATCCTGTGGACCAGTCATCGGGCTGCCTGAGACTGATCCGGCGAACTGCAGGGGCGATGCAATCAGCAGGCGTCATCGTTCTTTTTGCAGTACGCCGCACGAACGTCCTGCGCTCGGTCGCCAGTCACGAGCCATGTGCTGTCAGCGGCCGATTGACGACCTTCAACAGAAGCGGCCACATCCCCACAAAGCGGTTAAGTTCAACGACCCGGTTAACCGGGCCGCGGCCAACCAACGTTGACTTCAGAAGCCGCGCGGCCCGCGACTCCGGTTGAACCGATTGTTCGGCGACAATCTGCTTGGCCTCAGCTGTCTGTTGTAGCATCTGGTTCGGCGGATGAAACGCTAAACCTGAAGAAGGATCTGCGCCAAGTCTTCTGGCTGAGTAATCATTGCGTCATGTCCGGCCGACAGTAGGTCGTGATATCGAAACCCTTTCTTTTTTGCTCGCGTTGCAGCATCCTTAAAGAAAGGTGCTTCTGAGCACTGAATGTAGGTCCCGGGAATGTCAATTTGCGAAGATAGTGCAACAGATTGAGTGAAGGTTTTAATTGGCTGATCACCAAGGCGGCTTTGAGCCCAGGCGATGTCGTCCTCGTTGGTGACTCCGAACCCACGCGGACCGCTTGGGGCCGGTATCCGCCAGCCATCGGCTCGTGTCTCCGGTACCGGTGCGTAGTCCTTTAGAGCCTTACCATCTTCCGGCAAGAAAGCATCCAGATAGACAAGGTGAGATAGGCGGGGACCGGCCTTCTCCGCAACGCCCGAGATGACCATGCCTCCGTAGCTGTGCCCTACCAATATGACGCCATTGAGGTTTTCATACTCGAGCACGGCCATTACGTCGCTGATGTGAGTAGAGAGGTCGATCTCCGCGTTGAGCGAGTGCGATCGCTCTCCTAGGCCGGTAAGGGTCGGCGCATGGGTCTCCCGGCCAGCCTTTCGCAACACGGACAAGAGCTTCCTCCAACACCAGCCACCGTGCCATGCGCCGTGAACAAGAACAATGGGTGCGTCTGGGCTTGCAGCAAATAACTGCCTCGCACCGAGCAGCGATATCGAAGCAGCGGCGCCACCAAAAAGCAACGACCTTCGCGATACTTCTTGTAAACAATTCATGAGTACCTCAATGTTAAGGTTCGTCCTCATCCGGTCGATAATAAGACTCGCAATTCCGATTCGGCATTCAATATCATTTTAGCGGTTAATCGAAACTTGGGTTTGGGTGAGCCTGATGTATTCCATGCAAATCGTCGCCACAACGCGAGCACGGCAGGTCCGCTCGCAATTGCGTTGAGCCTTTGTGTGAGATCATGTCCGTACGCAAGCAAGGCCGCTGTCTCGCCATTGTCGGAAACAACTGCCTCAGCACGTGATTCGTCAAGTTTTGCACCGCAGTCGACGCCAAGTTGAATAACGCAATTTACCTGCATTTTCACGGCACGTTTCTTGTCAGCAGTGCTTAAGGACTTTGTTTTGAGATTCGGCGCATCAATCATCCAACTACACATCGGACAAAAGCAATGTGCATCGGGCGAGAATTTCATTCTGCCTGGGTTTGCAATTAGGTCGAAAGAGTTCTCAAGATACGTCGAGAAAAAGTTCGCGAAAACTGGAATGTCTTTTTGATCTACCCGCGCAGCATCTGGAATATTCAGATAGTGTTTGTCAATCCAATCCGCAGCGGCGTGCGGCAAAGTTGAATACTCATGGGCCGTTCGGAACGAAAGTAGACCCGAGGCTACACTCTGAGCAACCCACTTTAAGAGGGCGTAGCTCTTCGCTTGCATTTTCACCGCGAGGTCAAGCTGTTGTGGGTCAAGGAGCATGGTAAGTGGACGAACGCTACGCGTAACCGGGCACGCGCGAAAGATTCTCAATTGCCAAAAACGCTGACTCGCGTGCTCCGGTTCACGCGAGTACGCCCAACATGGGCGTGAACTTATGGGGTGGAAGTCCCCTGTACGAAAACGGGAATTGATTTGGAGGCAGTATACCCAATGTAACCAATCAATTGAAGTACGAGGCGAGGGCAACT
>JALHMY010000115.1 GCA_022843805.1 Fuerstiella sp. | reverse complement strand
CTTCGGCCGACCCCTCCCACTCCGCTTCGCTGCGCGGGAGGGGGGAGTATTAAAACCTCCTCCCCCAGCGAAGCTGGGGGAGGTCGAGCGAGCGACAGCAAGATCGGGAGGGGGCTGGTGAACAGCGTGACGCGGGCGTTGTTGTTGCGGCGTTGAGTGCAACATGCGGCGGGCCCTCCCCCGGCCTTCGGCCGACCCCTCCCACTCCGCTTCGCTGCGTGGGAGGGGAGGATTTTTGCGGGGAGGGAGGCGTTAAATCACCGAATTGACTATCACTGCTTTATCAGTGTACTCGCTGACCAGGAACAGATCCCGCGTCCGGACTTAAGAGGAACACTTCTTTCCCGCCGCTTCCGCTGGCACAGACCATTCCCTGGCTGAGACCAAACTTCATCTGCCGAGGCTTAAGATTGGCCACACAGATCACAAGTCGGCCGATCAGATCTTCCGGCTTGTAGGCCGCCTTGATGCCGGCAAAAACGTTTCGAGTTTCTCCGCCACCCAGGGACAGCGTCAGCTGAAGCAGCTTGTCTGCTCCGGCTACATGGGCCGCTTCAATGACCCGAGCCACTCGCAGGTCCACTTTGACGAAATCGTCGATGGTACACTCACCCGCCAGAGGTTCACTGGAAAGAGCATTGCCGGAATCTTTCCAGGTATCTGCCGCATGAAACTGCGGGCCAGTCGGTTCTGCCGGTATCGCCGCACCAGCAACAACTTCGGCGGCTGCTTCCTGTTTGCTTTCTTCTATCATGGCCTGAACCTGAGTTTCCTCAATCCTTTTCATCAAGTGTTGAAATTCCCCAACAAGCGTTCCGGTCAGGGGCGACTGTGATTCATTCCAGTGGCGAATCGGTGCATTCAGCAATTCACCGGTCTGCTGTGCCAGCCGAGGCAGCACGGGGGCGAGATAGATGACAATCTGTCGAAACAGATTGAGCGTGATTGTACATACATCCCGTAGTTCAGCCTCGGCGCCGGCCTGTTTTCGAAGCACCCATGGCTGCTTTTCGTCGACAAAACGGTTGGCCCGATCTGCCAGCAGCATGATTTCCCGCATTGCCGCTGCAAAGTTGCATTGTTCATACGACGCTGCCAGCAGTTCTGCCTTCGATGCGGCGAATTCGAATAATCCGCCATCCTCAGGATAAACTTCAGGCAATGTTTGCCCGGCAACAAATCGAGCACACCGTGAAGCAAGGTTAACGACCTTTCCAACCAGATCACTGTTCACTTTCGCGATAAACTCTTCCAGATTCAGATCAATGTCATCCAGTCCAGGCCCCAGCTTTGATGCGTAATAGTAACGCAGTGCCGCCGGATCAAGTGACTTCACAAAAGTCGCGGCCGTCACAAAAGTCCCTTTGGACTTTGACATCTTTTCGCCGCCGACTGTCAGAAAGCCATGGATATGAACCTTCTTCGGAAGATTGAAACCGGCTGTTTTCAGCATCCCGGGCCAGAACAGCGTATGAAAATAGGTGATGTCCTTACCAATGAAGTGATGGATTTCCGTTTCGGGGTTCCGCCACCATCCATCAAAATCCTCTCCGTGACGGTCGCACCATTCCCGTGTCGACCCCATATATCCAATTGGTGCGTCGAACCACACATACCAGTAGTTGCCAGGACAATCCGGAATCTCAAACCCGAAGTAAGGAGCTGGTCGCGAAACGTCCCAGTCCCGCAACACATCACACAGGAAATGGCCTTTCAGGTAGTTGGCCACCTCAGGCTGCAGATGTGTTCCGTCCTGGCTCCAGTCATTCAGGAACGAATGAAGCTGTTCGAGTTCAATAAACAGATGAGGTGCGCTTCTTACTTCCGGCGTCACACCAGAGAGCGTACTTTTAGGATCGATCAGGTCCGCAGGCGAATACGCAGCACCGCAGCGACTGCAGTTATCGCCGGGCTGGTCCGTTGCACCACATTTGGGACACGTGCCTCGCACAAAACGGTCTGCCAGAAAGGTTCCAGCCACCGGATCAAACAGCTGTTCAACATTTTTTTCCCGAACGAGCCCGGCTTTCCGAATCGAACTCCAGATCTCATGACACAATGCCCGGTTTTCCGGGCTGTTGGTGCTGCCGTAGTTATCAAACTCGATCTGAAACCCGGCGAAGTCCCGAATATGGGCCTCCCTCATATCCGCAATGACCTGTTCTTCCGAGCGTCCCTCGCGGCGCGCTCGAATCATAATGGCCGTGCCATGTGTGTCATCCGCACAGATAAACAGGCAGCGGTGTCCCTGCAGCTTCTGAAAACGTACCCAGATATCGGTCTGAATATACTCCACAAGATGACCGATATGGATATGGCCATTCGCGTAGGGCAAAGCAGCCGTCACAAGAATTCGACGTTCAGTCATTGAGATGTCCGTAATTACCACACAAAAGTCCGTTTCGGCTGCCCAGGACTGCCGGGAGCTCCTCGCGAGAACAGTTAACCCGAGATTTGCTTACCGCGGTGAATACGATGAACGCCTGTCAGCCGATACTTATCAGCCAACACCTGTCAGTATCGTTTGGCACCGTCATATAAAGAAGCCCGGCCTTAAAAAAGCCGGGCTTCAGCGAAAGTTAAGCCGATGAATTGAACCTGATGTTGAGCCCTGGGTCAATCGGACTGTCCAAATGCGGGTGACTCAAAGCACTTTCAACGGTTCACCGGGACCTCAAACTGCGGAGCGATGCGATGCGGAATTCCTCACACTATATCATGCGAGACTCGAATCCGGTTAAGTCACGGAATTGACCATTACGTCACGTATCGGTACGTTTTTTACTTCTCACTGAACCCTGAAATTCGGCATCATGGCTTAAATGACACTACTTCATTGCCATCGGTTCCGTTCCAGACTCTCAAAATTCCGTCTTCACATCCGGCAGCCACCAGCCCTCCGTCAGGAGTCGTGGCAGCCCGGTATACATAGTCAGGACTTCCCTTGAATTCCCGGACCGGATTGCCGTTGCTGGCCGCATGAAAGAATACTCGACGGTCCCCGCTGCTGCTGAGCATATTGTCCTGAAGGCCCACAAAACTCAGAGACGTTACCTGCTTGCTGTAGGTCGCAATTGTTCGAGTCTGTTCGCCGGTTTCCGCGTTCCAGACTTTAATCGCATTATCCGCACCAGCACTTGCAAGCAGCGTCAGATCGGCTTTCCATGTGATGTCCATCACATGATGTGTATGACCTTCGTACGACTGCACATGCTTGCCGGTTTCCACATCAAACACCTTTGCAAATTTGTCTGCAGAAGCTGATGCAAGCAGCTTGCCGTCGGGTGAAAACTCAACGCCGTAGACCGTGTCGCTGTGTGCATCCGGGAACTGTTTAGCGAGTGTTTTCTCGGATGTGTTCCACAATGTCAGTTGTCCCTGACGAGAAGCCTCGCCACCGCCAGCAGCCAGCAGCTTTCCATCCGGAGAAAACGCCAGTGAAAGAACTCGATCAACAAACACGGATTCCGGTTGCTCAGCTGTCGCTCCCAGAGTTCCATCCAGCTTCCATTCAGGAAGTGCATTGCGAGCTACAAGCTGAGTGGTTGTGATGAAATTCAACATCGTGCCTGAGCTAATCAGAGCCTGAATATCAGCGACACCTTCGGCCGCAGGCAGCACATCCACCGGAGCTCCGTCTGCAGCCTTCCACAGCCTGGCAAGGCCCGCTGCATCTGCTGTCACAGCCACACTTCCATTTTCCACAAATCCGGCAAATCGGGACTGTACTGTGACAGCAGCCGCTGCTGTTTTGGCAGCTTCCAGTGCGGCGGCTGCGGCTTCCGCATCCTGCTGCGCCAGCATCTGCTGTTGTTTCCGATCTGTCACTCGCTGTTCTGCACGAACCACAGCAGCATTGGCAAAGTCGAGACTTTTCTGAGCGAGCTGCTGTTTGGAATCTGCTGCCGTGGATGCTTCTTTAGCGGCTGTTTCAGCTTTTTCCGCAGCTTCCACCGCCTTCTTAGCGGCTTCATCTGCGGGTGCGGCTTCCAGTGCCTTGCGGGCAGCCGCCGTAGCCGCTGTCGCTTCTTCAAGTTTCTTCTTCGCCTCGGCGGCAGCTGTAATCGCCTGATCCAGTTCTGTCTTCGCTTTGGTCGCCGCTTCCTTTTGGGCGGTCACTTCCTTCTCGGTCTCTTCGACTTTCGTCTTTAGCACTGCACTGCGAGCGTCTCGCTGAGACTTTGAGTTTTCAGCCTGTTTTACAGAACGAACACCGGGCAAATCCTGATTTAGTACAGCAATCTGCTTCGGTTCCTTCACTGACCACAGCAGAGCCTGACCATCCTGCAATACAAACACAGCCCGGTCGGACGCCGCATTGACGGCCACATCCTGAACTGGTCCAGGAAGATCCATGACTGCCAGACGACCTGCGTCTTCAGTCTTCCAGACTTCTGCTTTTTGATTATTCGCTACCGTAACAAATGAGGCACCGGCTCCGATCACCTTCTGAATTGCTCCGGCTTCTGATTTCACTTCCGCCGCTGTGGTGACAGCTGATGTGTCGGCAGCAATTGTCAGCAATCGGACGACTCCATCCGCCGACAACGCCGCGATGCGAGCACCGGAAAGCTCAGCCGAAAGAGCTGAAACCGGGGATGCAAGTGGTTCTGAACGATGACGCAGTTCGGCCGATGTTGCATCGTTGATCTGAATTCGTCCATCTGCCAGAGCAACCAGCACGGCCGGCTTTTCTCCCGACAGGAACTGAAGGGCTGTGACAACCTGCCCTTCAGTGTCAATCGTCGCTTTGACTTCGCCGGTTGCAGCCAGCAGGAGTGCCGCACCTGGGGCCGCCGACGAAGCAGCAATCATGCTTCCGTCGAGGCTGAGTGTCGCATGCGTCGTCTGTTCAGGCAGACTTGTGCGAAATGCCGTCTCAGTCAATGTTCGCTTCCACAGCTTGACTTCGCGGTAACCACTTGTGGCTATCAGATTACCCTGAGGATGAAAGGCAATCGCATGAACATAGTCCCGATGAGTTGCAGGAGGCGTATCGGCGAGCGGTTTGCCTTCCGCGTCAGTATCACGCAGTTCCGGATCCGCAAGTGATACCTGACGATTTCCGGCAGACAGGTCATAGACCGTCACCAGCCCCCCGCGACCTGCAGCCACGAATCGGCCTGACGGATCAATATCGACAGAGAACACAGCCTTCAGCTGATTGTTAATCGCCTGCCATTTCATTTTTACGGACTTGCCGGAATTTCCTCCGGCTGCCCCTTCCAGAATCCATTGTTTCAGAATACCCAGCTGTTCCGGCGTCAATTTTTTGGCCTGAACATCATTTGGCCATGGTGGCATCACGGGCTCTTCAACTCTTGCTGCCACTCGATACAGCAGACTCTCTTCAGGTTTTCCCGGAACGACTGTCGTCCCTGCCGAACCCCCTTTGATGATCGCCGCCACATTTTCAAGTACCAGCTGGTTTTCGGCGGTTGCCACGTTGTGACAGGCGATACAGCTGGCTTCGAGAATGGGATAAACATCCCGTTCAAATTCGACAGGTCGTCCCAGCTGAACGGCAGCCGGCTCGATAGCCTTTTCTTCGTCGCCGGAAACGAGGTTTCCGGAAAGTCCGACAAACGACGCGACGGCCAGAACCATGGTCGTTCTTCGACGAACGGAAGCCAAAAACATACAGAACTGTCCGCATTTACCGGATTGACGAGTCATGATTTTTTACTGCCCAATACTTAAATGAAACACAACTGGATCGATTGAGATCACCAGTCGGGCTCAGATAATCGGATTGTTATTCTGTAATCTTCAGTGCGATCGGAACATCAACCGCAGCCGATCGTCCATTGAATTCGCCAGTGGCCTGAATCACAAGATTGGCGACATCTCCGACCGTCGCATCAGCTGCGGCCGAAATTGTGACGGTTGCTTCTGTCTGATCTGCGGCCAGCGCGGCCACATCAGAACTGATTCCTGTCACTCCGACCGGAACTGCAAGTGCAACCTTCATAGCACCAGCAAATCCGTTCTTTCTGGTCACTGTCACTTTCACTGCCATGCTGGCTCCCTTCTTCAGAGCGCCGGCGTCAGGAACTGCCGCTGCCAGCTTGGCCGGAGCCGCGTGAATATTCAGCACAACGGGAGCTGACACAAGTCGCACATTTACGTTGTTAACTTTCGTGGCTTCATTTGCCTTTTTCGCAGCTTCATCCGCGGCGGTTTTTTCAGCCTGAGCCGTCTCCACAATCTTTTGTGCTGCGGTCACTGCTGCCTGAGCAGCTTCGGCTGCCTTCATCAGCTCCGGAAGCTTCGCTTCCAGTTCCGTCTTTTCTGTCGTCTTTGCTGCAGCAGCCTGTTTTACGGTGGCCAGTGCTTCTGATGACTGTTTTGCCTGAGCTGCCAGAGCATTTACTTTGGCGCTGGCGGCTTCTGCAGCAGCGGCTGCTTCGGTGATTGCTTTCAATGCCAGGTCATACTCCTCAGTATTTCCATCTTTTGAAGCCTGTACCAATACCAGTTTTTTCCGAACGGCATCAACATCCGCGATCAGGTTTTTGTAATCGGCAAGGGCTTTTGTGAATGCATCGCGAATCGGCTGTTCCTGGGCAGTGATGTCCGCAATTTCCTTCATCAGTGCAGCGATTTTTTCCGAACCAGCGGTCGCCGCCTGCATCGCAGCCGTGAGTGCGGCAGCTGTATCGGCCGCCATTTTCTGTCGAGTCGCCAGGGCTGCCTCAGCGTCGACTACTTTCTGTGCAGCACGCTCGGCCATCCATGGATTGCGGCGATAAGGCACTGCTGCCGTACCATAAATCACAATGGTGTTCGCCGAAACAGGCGCGTTATCCTTGAGGAACAGTCGGGCAATGGCCCGGTCGCTGCCTTTGTCAATTGCAAAGACAGGAGCATCCACATTGGCAGGCACTCCCGTAAAGGCAAAGTCGACCTTTCCATCAAAGCCACCCCGGCGCTGCAGAGTCACAGGAATCAGCAGCTGCTGGTCCTGACTGAGACCTGCAACCATTGGAGGAACCAAAATCGAAAATGGCTGTTCATCCTTCATGACTCCCACAACGAGGGAATCCGTCATCCTGGCAGTTCGCGGCAGACCGTTGACTGCATCGTGCACCAGCGTTGCCACGGAGGCGTTTCGAATCAGTGGTGCCTGGTCTGTACCACTTCGGCCAATGATCCGAACCGGAGTCGCAAGTTCAGACGCGGCTGCAGAAGCGGAAAACACCAGCGTCGCTGACACCTGACCTGGGCCAATGACGACCGGCGGACATGTCACACCTGCTGGCAGCTGGCTGGCCGTTACGTGAATTGTATCATTGTGACCATCACGTCGATATGCATAAACATTTAACTGATAAGTGCCGCTCTTTCGCAAACTAATGGCGCCTGCCGTTCCTGGCGCCTTACCATCGGCTGAGGGAAAGGCGTCAAATACCACCAGTCGGAAATCAGCAGCAGGTCGTCGTACTGTTAGCCGATATGTCAGATGAGGATCACCACGTGAATCCGCATATCGATCCCGAACTCGAACTCGGTAGATCCCATCTTCAGGAACCACAAGCTGAAACGACGGATCTGATGACAGCGTCGGCAGGTCTGCTCCACCGGGATTCTGCTTGTCATCATCCTCAGTGGCGAGCCGCTTGAACGTCTCTGTGCCATCAGCCGCTTTAACAACCTGTTCAATCATCAACAGCGGGTCGCTGTTGGAATCGAGTCGATGAGCGAAAACGTCAACCGCCCATGTCTCACCCTTTTTGGCTTCAAAACGAAATATGTCCTCATCACCCACCTGAGCAAACTGTCCGGAAATGTCGGCAGGCACTGAAATCATCTGATCGGCCGCGTCCTCCGCAGCCACGATTCCTCCCATAGTCCCTGTTGACATCGAAATCAGATTTCCATCCTGTGCCTGCCACCAGAATCCATTCAGAGGTGCAGAGAAAGACGCGAAGCCAGTCTGGGAAGATTCATCAGTAACCGCCGGTACTTCCATCGTTGTTTGCAGAAGTTCGATTCCTTCAATCTTCAGCCCTGAAGGCTGACCTCCAGGAAGATAGCGTCCGAACAGTGTGACCGTTGTGGGTTGCGTGGTTGACACAACGGACGGCATTACGAAGTCCACCAGCGGTCGGGTATCCACAGAAAGCCGGTAGACATAGTCATTTCCACCCGCATAAACCTGATCTGTAACCTTCAGGATCAGTTCTTCTGCCGCTGAAGCTGTATACACCAGATTCGCGTTCTTTCTGAATATGCGACGAGACTCTGCCAGACGACGTCCTGAAGAGTTGAAAAGCTGAAGGAGCGGCTGCATCGTCGAATCAATTCGGGCCGTCTCGGCCCGAATGACAACGGTCTGCCCAGCCTCTGCCTGAAAGCGATAGAAGTCTACATCTGTTGCCCCATTTGACCGAGCATTCACCAGAGTATTCAGCGGAACCGACATCGCCTGATCCCGAGTATTATTCGGCTCGGTTTCCGGCGATTCAGAAATGGTGCCGACCTGAAAGACGCGAGGATTACTGATCCCGAACAGTCCGCGTGCCCGAGCATCGTAGAAGCCGACTGGAACGCTGGAGTCCACCGATACTACAAACGTACTGGCAACCGGATTGCCAGCCGCATCAAGTTTGGGAGCTGCAGTAATTCCGGAATGACTGAAAATCAGCTGGTCGACTTCATCAAGGTCGGTTCCACCGGTAATCGTTACTTCAACAGTCGTCCCTCGCTGACCACCCGGCGGAAACACGGACGTCAGTCGCGTTTGTGGCAGCTGGGCGACTGAATCTGGCAGTATGGCTCCCGCGACAACAATCAAAAGCGCAACGCGCAGCATCTGTTTCTTCATAACGATTTTCGTCCGTGGCGGGAATCAGAAAGGCGGGATTCTCGAAGGGTACCAAATTCGGCGGCCGGGCGATCAGCCCAGGCCGCCGATACTCAGCACTTCTTAACAGCAGCAACAGCTGATCAACGTCGACTACAGTTCAGCTGTCAGTCAGATTTAGTGGTTGAACTGGAATTCCTTGGTATTGATCAATGCCCAAAGAATGTCTTCGTATCCGAGTCTTGGGTTTTCTTCATTTCGCTTCAGATAGCTGACTGCGGTTTCCATTTCGGACGCATTTGGATCGCGTCCGAACACCCAGCGATACAGTTCTGTCATTCGCTCTTCATGGGACCGAGCCGTGTCTTTCGCCAAAGCAGCCGCCCGGCCAGCATCACCAGCGATTTTCTCCTGAATCTCCTTGCCGTTCAGCAGGTGAAGACTCTGTGCCAGATTTGCATCCATACTGCGCTCGCATTCGCAGGCGGTGTCGCCCTTGGGCTGACCAAAGACTTGCAGGAAGTACGGGCCGCCTGAAGAATCCGCCAGCTGAAGAGCTCGGGTTCCCGCGGGCATACCACCGAACGCCTGGCTGCTGCCTGTGACCTGGTGGAAAGCGTCGTAAAGCACTTCAGCACTCAGTCGGCGAGGGTAATAGCGTGAGAAATTTTGTTTATCGCTGCCGTTATAGTCATTCGGCATCGAGCTCAACTGATAGGTATTCGAACGACAGATGGTGCGAATCAGATCCTTCATGTCAAAACCGGATTCGATGAAACGTGCTGCCAGTGCATCCAGCAGTTCCGGATTTGAAGGAGGATTGGTCGCACGCATATCATCTTCCGGCTCAACAATTCCTCGGTTGAAGAAGTGCTTCCAGTAACGATTGACCAGAGACTTCGCGAAGAACGGATTCTTCGGATCACTCATCCAGTCCGCCAGTTTCACGCGAGGATCCTGATCGGCCGGCACATCATAGGCCTCGGCACCCAGTCCTGTTGGACGAAGTGACTTGCCTGACCGGGGATTGCTTGCCGCCGCCACACCTTCGTTATGGAAGACCCGACGATCTCGCATCGCACCACTGGCGTTCGGAATCGTCTTCTTGCCAACCCGATTGTAGAAAGCAGCCAGCCCGTAATAGTCGTCCTGGCTCCATCGCTCAAACGGATGATGATGGCAGCGAGCACACTGAATTCTCAGACCAAGGAACAGCTGTGCAGTGTCTTCAACCTGTTCTTCAACGCTGTCGACGTCACGATACCAGACAACGGCGGGATTCGTCTGCGGATCTCCGGAGGCGGAAACAATTTCCCGAACCAGTTTGTCGTATGGTTTGTTGTCGTAAATGCTGCTCCACAACCAGCGGTGGAACAGAAGAGTACCTGGAGTATCTTCGCCATTTTCCTTCTTGTTTCGAAGCACGAAATTCCATTTGTTTGCGAAGTGGTCTGCGTACGCAGTGCTGTCAAGCAGCTGATCGATCAGTCGATCACGCTTGTCGGGAGCCGTGCTGGCAACAAACTCCTTCACCTGAGCATCTGTTGGAGTTGTTCCGGTGATATCCAGAGAAACTCTTCGCAGGAATGTTACGTCGTCAGAGCGTTCTGAAGCCGGAATTCCAAGAAGACGCAGTTTGTCGAACACCGCTTTGTCAACCATGTTGACTGGCTCAGGAAGTGTGGAAGTATCAGCTCCCAGAGGCAGCGTGGCTCGAAATGTGGCGACCTGTCCCTGATAACGGGCCATGATGGCCACTTCGCCGGCAAGATCATGAGTCGCAACAAGACCGGTCACAGAACACTCGGCCATTTCCGCATCATTTGGCTCAAACAGTGCCATGCGGGTCACATCTTCGACGCTTCCGTCGGAGTAAGTCGCCAATACCGAGAACTGCTGCTGAGCATTACGACGCATGACTCGAGCTTCAGGTACACAGCGAATCGACGCGACCTGCGGATCAGCATCGGTTCCATATGGCATACCCTGTTCGATCCAGCGGACCAGCAGGTCGTACTCGTAACTATCCTGCTCCATGCGTTTTCCGCCACCGTGAGGAGAACGTCCAATCGCCTTCTTCAGCAGCAGGCTCTCACTGGGCACTCCGGGGAAAATCCGGCGTCCGCGAGACTCCTTGCGAAGAAATTCATAGTCATCTTCCGGGTAAAAGCCCAGCAATGACAATCGAAACCCGTTCTGTCCGCCGGACTTTCCATGGCATCCACCGCCATTACAGCCAAGCTTGGTAAAGACCGGTACAACCTGATTACGAAAGTTAATCGGCAGCGGATTCTGAAATCCCGAGACATTAACCTTCGCAGAGGCAGTCTGCTTTCCCAGAGTTGCTGTCACTGTCACTTCACCATCACCGGCAGGCAGGGCCAGGCCGGTGGAGTCGATATTCAGGACACCTTCAGCCGAACATGTATAGGTCACATTGCGAGTAACGTCGCTGAGCGAACCGTCTTCGTGGGTGGCTGTGACAACCAGTTGCTGCCGGGCATCCTGGCTGCGAATTGCAATCGAGCCATCCTCTGCAACCGGGGAAATCTCCACCTTAACCACGTCTTCAAACTGAGCAACAGCGGACGGGGTGAGTGGAGTTGCAAGCAACCCAGCCGCAACCATCAACGCAACCAATGCAGCGCGGAACATGGAAATTATCTCCTGAGGCGGGAAGTAATCGGCGTCTTGCCGAGGTGGGGAGAACAGTTGTGCAAGCTTCTTCAGATTTAACACTCGTCGCCCAAATTCTAGCTGACTGCAAACAGGAATTGAAGCAAATCCGGCCCCTGGTAAGTCGAATTGAGAAATCTGGTCAAGGGACAAACTATAATACATCCACAAAAATTCACCTGAATTTCAGCGGTGAAATACAAAAGCGGCCCATTTTGCAGGCTCAGGAATGTGAATGATCCTCAAAAACTGTCATCCGAATGACAATCTGACATTTTCTTCCGGACGATCGGTCTACTCAAAGATTTCGCTGCTGTTTCTTTGTGCCAGGAAGCACATTGGACAAGGGCGGACGCTTCCACCATCATGCGGATCTGACCCGATTCGGCCAGGCGGCGAGTTGGAGTCCGGGTGTTGCTCGTCGCACCGAACCGGTCCCGTTCGTTCCATGAGACCCTGAAAGCTGCTCCATGAATTTGATGACGACTCTCGGCCGCCCCTTCGTTTTCTCCGCCACTTCGGCCCCTGAGCCCCGACCCGGGCTGGAACTGATCGATTTTCTGGGTGTCGGCCTCTATTTGCTGGTCACCACTGCAATCGTCATCTGGTCTTCGCGGCGCCCGCCTACAACCAGCGAGTATTTCCTGGGGGGGCGGCGAATGCCGTGGATGGCTGTCGGACTGAGCCTGCTGGCAACTCTGATGTCCAGCATCTCCTACATGGGTGTGCCAGGGGAAATGATCAAAAACGGTGTTGCAATGTTTGCTCAGTACATGGCTCTGCCGTTCAGCATGATGGTGATTCTTGGCGTCTGGGTTCCATTCTTCATGCGACTGAAATTTACGAGCGCTTACGAATATCTCGAACGACGATTTGATATCAGAACCAGGATTCTGGGGAGTCTGCTGTTTTTGCTCCTGCGGCTGGGCTGGATGTCGATGGTGATGTACGTTGGATCGCTTGCTCTGAGCCAGATGCTGGAGACTCTGGTTCCCGCGCAAATGTCTGATCCGATCGCCCGCTGGATGCATCCTGACGCAGACCCGCCCGTTCCGTTGCGGGGAACGCTGTTGTACTGGATCATTGTGGCCGTAGGCGTTTCGGCCACGATCTACAGCAGTATGGGCGGCTTTCGGGCGGCGATCTGGAATGACGTTCTGCAGTCGCTGATGCTGTTTGGCGGAACGCTGGTGACTCTCGGATATGTGATGTGGACGACCGGTACGGGACCTCTGGACTGGTGGCGAATCGCCGCAGAGAATTCTTCAGGCCATACAAAGCCGATCCTGTTCAGCCTGGATCCCACTGTGCGTATGACAGCATTCACTGCGGTGATTCTCAGCTTTTTCTGGCAGATTTGCACTCACGGCTCAGATCAGGTTGTTCTGCAGCGATACTTTTCGACTCGCACCCTCTCGGCAGCTCGCAGAAGTTATATCGTCAATGCAATTACTGATGTGACCATCGGCATGCTGCTGGCCTTTTGCGGGCTCGCTCTGCTGGCGTTTTATCTGCAGCATCCCAGTTACCTTCCGGAAGGCATACTTGTCTTTAAAGACGGACATGCTGTGGTGCAGAAGGGCGATCGGGTACTGCCTCACTTCTTTGCTCATCAGCTTCCCGCGGGAATTGGAGGCGTGATTCTGGCGGTCCTGCTGTGCGACGCCATGCAGACGCTGGTGTCGGGAGTTAACAGCATCACAGCCGTGTTTTCCAACGATCTATATGGACAGTTGCGGCCAAAACGGCAGCGATCCCTAACGGCCTTTGGTTTCGCCCGATTTGTTACCGTTGTGGCCGGACTGGTGGTGACCGTTCTGGGCAGCGGTGTCGCATGGCTGGCTCAGAATTCCGGTCGCAACATTATCGACATGATGGCGCCCGCCTTCAACATGTTTCTTGGTCCGCTGGCTTCCCTGTTTCTGATCGGCATGTTTTTGAAATGTGATGGACGAGTTGTCCGAATTGCGGTCGCATGCAGCATCCTGATTTCGTTTCTCTGGAGCTACTGGAAGATCCTGTTCCGCACCGATTATGAGCTGACAATTACACTGTCGACCGCAGTTCCGTATCTGGCAAGCTTTGCGATTGCTGCAATTGTTGGTCTGTTTTTAAAGCCTGCCGAAGGATTTACAGGTCTCGACTACACATGGCGTGCCGTGATGCGACGACCTCTGGAAGAAGCAAAGACAGACTCTCCGCCTGGCGCCGGCGAGTAACCGGCTGACCGCGGCCCTCGCAAGACGTCCCCTCCCGCAATAACCTCCCCTCCCGCGCAGCGAAGCGAAGTGGGAGGGGTCGGCCGAAGGCTTAGGTTCAGGCACATTTATTGATCAGTTTTTGTGTTCGGGCTCCGTTGATCATGGCCTGAAGCTGGGCCCATCCTCTCCAGAGGACCAGCCAGCCGGGATGACCATCGCCTTTTCGATTCATGTGACCGCCCAGCCGGGCGAGCGCCATGCAGAAGTCGTAGATGCTCCAGGCCGGTTTGGTCTTGCGGTGACGCCACGCACTCAGGACATTCACATACTCCACAGAAAACAGATCCGTCGCAGGACGTGTTTTGGCATCCTCACGACGACCAAACTCTCGCAGATTCAGCAATGACAACGCCACCACACTCAGGATCGCAATCATGGGATGCAGACGGTCCGATGACGTGAACTGAGGGTTCTCGATCCCGCAGCCCGTCTTCTGCCCTTTATGAAATTCTTCGCAGATCCATCGGCACTCATACCATGACTTCACACGCTGAGCCGCTTCGAGATCCGTGCACGCATGATTCGTCAGCAGGATCCACTCCAGAGCTTCCGCCCCCGCCGGAGGATTCGGTTCCCACACACGCACAACCCACATCGGCAAAGGCTTGTTCCCATGATGGCCGCGGTGGCGTCTGGGTGCGGCCACAATCACTGGTGAGGCGCTCACGTGCACCACCGCTTCCCGCGCCTTGCGATCGACGACGACTGTTTCACTGATTCGCTTTCCGTTGACGGTCTTGCGAACCGTCTTCTTTGTCTTCGATGCCTCCACCTTCATGGTCCACTCGCCCAGCGAAGGAAGAGAACGGGCCACCGGATGCAGCATCGTTTTCGTCGCATTCTTCTCATCACTGCAATAGGTCCCGCGGTCATAAGAAGAACGCACCACAAAGGTTCGTCCGCTGCGGACTTCATGCTCAAGAAATTCGAACGTATCCGCGCCGCGATCACAGACATCCACAATCTTTTGATCCGACGGAAGCGACTGAACTCCCTGAAGCCACAGCAGACTTTCACGATCCTGTCGGCTGCGTTTTTCGGCCGTGGTCTCTTTCTTCGATTCGACGGGGCGGCAGTGAAGAATCTGATTGGCCAGACCCATGGCCTCACGATGCACGGGATCAACAATCAGCGTGTTATGGCAAAGCCATCCCTGGTGCGATCCGTTGCCGATTTGCCCTCGATCCGACAGCGACTCCCGCGTCGTAAAGTCGAGTTCCGTGGTGTCGTGAATTGCCAGAACAAATCCGTCATGTTCAGCAATCTTTTTGCGTGTGAGGGCGATATGAGGAGCCAGCACACTCTCATGAGTCACTTCCTCACAGTTCATCAGATGATACATGGCTTCAAGTTCGGCCGGACCTCCCATTTTCTCCGGCAGCGTACCTCCCGGGTGCCGCATGATGGCGTTGGCAACGCGAACGAGCCGCTTTGTTCGGCGGACATCCCCCAGCTCGGCTGCTCCAAAGTGTAGTTCACCAAAAGTTTCCGGTTCGGATGCTACGACTGAACATTCCTCGACTGCAGTCTCGGTGGTTTCGTGACTCACGGCAGGGTTCCTTCCATTGCGCGACACCCGCTGGCCTTCGACTTTCCCGGCGAACGTGGCACATCAAATACAGCCTCCCTGTTGTAAAAAATTCCCTGAATGCGTTCGATTCAAGGAATCCATCGTGGCAGAATTTACAAAACCAGGGACGATTCCCGTCCCTTCAGGATCATGGACGCAAGAAATGTGCCTAAACATAAGGGCCGAAGGCCGGGGGAGGGCTCGCCGCGGGTGGCACTCAACGCCGTACCAACAACACCATCGTCCCGCAGTTCACCCGGCCCCCTCCCGATCTCGCTGCCGCTCGATCGACCTCCCCCAGCTTCGCTGGGAGAGGAGGTAATTATAACCTCCCCTCCCGCGCAGCGAAGCGAAGTGGGAGGGGTCGGCCGATAGGCCGGGGGAGGGCTCGCCGCGTGTTGCACTCAACGCCGTACCAACAACACCCGCGTCCCGCAGTTCACCCGGCCCCCTCGCGATCTTGCTGCCGCTCGATCGACCTCCCCCAGCTTCGCTGGGAGAGGGTTTAAAAACGCCTTCCCCAGCTTTGCTGGGGGAGAAGGTAAAAAAACCTCCCCCAACTTTGTTGGGGGAGGTTTGAGGGGATTCAGCGATTTTGCGTCAGTCGATCGTCTTAAGTCGCAGCCTTTGTCTGGCTGTTTTTGTCCTGCTTAATGGACCACCATTCCGCCATGCTCCAGTCTGCCATCACGGCGTCAAACATCCCGTGTTCAGACGGTAGGAGCTCGGCCGCCTGGGCTGCACCCGGAATCTGACGTCCATCCACATTGTGAACAGCAGCTCCCTGAATGCGGGCATTATTGCGGTGAGCGACATCGGCTGTGCCTTTGGCGGGCAGCGGAACATCCGTCTCGGAAAGAACATCAGCGAATGCTGACTGATGCGACACCGGCAGACTCAGAGATGCCACGAATACGCCTCCGTCATCGTCAGCGTCTGTGGTCAGTCCGGAAACCAGGTTCCCGGCGGTGACGCTGAACGAAACCGGAGTGCTCCACGCGGTCGTTACGCCCATTCCGCTGACCGCACGCACCCAGACGCGATAGTTTCCTGCCGCCAGATTGCTGGCTGCGGTGAACGATGTTGTCGTGAGGTTCGTTTCGTAAATAACCCGAGTTGCCACATTGGAGACGATTCGATCGACCCACAACTCGAATCTCGCAGCATCGCTGATGCTGCTCCATACAAAATTGGGAGTTGGCGATGTAGAACCGTTTGCCACGGGCGATGTAATCACCGGAGCGGTTCCGATTGAGAAATTACGAGCCACCGACCAGTCGCCGAATACCGTGTTGCTGTAAGCTCGCACCCATGCCGTGTACTCACCGTTTGGAAGATCGGACGGTGTGCGGAAGGATGTGCCCAGGATATGCTGGTCACGCAGTACTCGAACCCCCGTCGTTTTGCTGCTCACCCACAGATCATAGTGCGTGGCCCCGGTGACCGCGTTCCAGGTAAACTCCGGTGTTCGGTTAAATGATCCACCGGTTGGAGCCGTCATTACTGGTGTCGAGAGGACCGTGAAGCGACGTTCGTTGCTCCACTTTCCGGCCTCGCCGCTCGTGTTGATCGCTCGGACCCAGAATCGATAGTTGCCTGAAGCCAGAGCTGTTGGCGGAGTGAAGCTGGTGGTTGTCAGATTCATCCGACGAATTTGCTGAGCCTGTCCGGTTGTAAGATTATCAACCCACAGATCATAGAAGCGGGCGTCAGCAACGGCAGTCCAGGACATTACCGGCAGCGACGACGCTGATTGTCCGGAAGCAGAATCAGGGGTCAGAATCGCAGGGGCAGTGTTGACCGTGAATACATGAGCCTCACTCCAGAATCCAGGCACTTCCAGGGCGTCATACGCCCTGACCCAAACCCGATATCGGCCAATGCCCAGATTCTCGGTTGGCGTATAAAACGGAGTTGCCGCCGAAATGTTGTCCTTGCGAATAATCTGAGCCTGTCCGGTGCTGGCATTATTGACCCAGATTTCATAGCGAGTTGCTCCGGTAATTGTCGTCCAGGTAATGGTTGGACGAGGATTATCGGTGATCGCGTTGGGACCAGTGATCATTGGTGGCTCATGATCCAAGACAGTCACCACAACTGACCCGGTTTCATAGCCGAGAGCCGAAACGCTGATCGTCGAAGTCTGGTTTCCATCCAGGACAGAATCATTCACCGCGGTCACGGCAAAGGACGTCGAGGTTTGTCCTGCAGGAATTGTTACGGTCTGCGGAACCGTTGCTGCAGTCAGATCGCTCGACGTGACCGTCACCACCAGCGGGTCGGCCACGTTCGTATTACTTCTCGTGAGAGTTGCGACTGCGGCTCCGGATCCTGCGTTTTCCAGGAACGACATCTTATTCAGGGTTAGTGAGAGCGTCTCGTAGTCGGTCACCTGAAGCGTCAGAGTATCGCTTGCCATTCCGGCCGATGTCGCGGTGATCGACGCGGACCGGGTGGCCTCAAGAATGTTGTTATCCACAACAGTTACCGATACCGATGCCGACTCCTGTCCGGCCGGAATCACGATGCTTGCAGGTACAGTCAGTACCGTCGTATTGCTGCTGGTCAGATTCACCGTCATGGGCTGCGAAATGTCAGCCTGATCACGTCGCGTGACAGAGATCTGGACAAGTCGAGGTACTCCCTGAGTTCCCGAGAACTCGGAGACAGTCGTTGTTGACGTGGTCAGTTTGAGGCCAGGCTCTACATCCTCGACATCAATGTTAATGGATTTCGGAGAATTGTAACCGACCGCATCCGCCGTCACTGTCACCACTCGGTTGCCGTCGGCGATGGCATTGTCATGGATCGTGATATCGAAAGAGACTTCTGCCTGATTTGCCGGAATTACCACACTTGCAGGAACTGACAGGTCCCCCGGACGGCTGCTTGTCAGATTGACGGTGACCGGGGAAGTCAGGTCCGAGTTCAGGCGTTTGACGGTGCCTCGAATCGCCACCGGGTCTGATTCAAGTACCGAAGTTTTATCAACTGAGAATGTGAAGTCTTCAATATCCGTGACGATTACGTCATCGCTTCCGAGTTCGAGACCACCGACATTGACCTGTACGGCGCTGATGGTTACCAGCTGGTCGCCATCCAGAAAATCGTCATCAATCGCGTCCAGGTCAACCCAGACTTCCGACTGGTTCGCGGGGATGACGACCGTGTGGACAACCCGAGCTTCCGTTTCATCACTGCTGGCCAGAGTGACCGTTGCAGAAGCCAGACCCTCAGTCTGAATAGTCAGTGACCACGAAAGCAACTGGCCGGCATCTGATGAATTGTCGTCGGTAATTTCCAAAAACCATGTGCCGGATGGATTTTCACCGTCAAGCTTGCTTAACAATTCTTCTCCGATAAATCGACCGGTGAAGGGAGCTGTTCCTGACAGCAGTGTGCTCGGGCCTTCATCGTCAATGACGGTATTCGTCATATTGCTGCCATTGGACACCATGTCCGTAAACAGCTCGACTCGGGTTCCCCGCGGACTGACCAGATAGACGTCAAGGTCAGCCAGCCAGCTGTGGTGAAGCGAGAAGCTCACGTCCACATCTGTAATTCGGGAAACCTGGCTCGGCACGGAAATGGCCGACGTAATCTTGTCATTATCCAGAATTGTCTGTGGAGTCGTGACGGAGAACGACTGAATGGTTTCGATAGACATCGACCACGACAGTAACTGTCCCTGATCATTTGCAGACACGGTATCGTCTGTGATCTCGAGATACCATGTGCCACCAGGGTTTTCACCATCAGTCTTGCTCAGGAACTGTTCGCCGACAAATCTTCCGGTGAATGGTGCGGCAGCCAGTACGATGTTTGTACCACCTTCATCGTCAAAGGTTGTGTTTGTCATCTGAGTGCCCCCGGACGTCAAATCGGTAAACAGTTCGATTCGCGTGCCGCGAGGGCTGACCAGAAAGACATCCAGATCAGCCAGACGATTGTGGGTCAGGCTGAGAGTGACATTAACATCCGTAATCTGAGTCTGCTGCTGTGGAACAACAATTGGCGACAGAATACGCGAACCGTCTGGAATCGCCAGAGGAGTTGTGACGAAGTATCTCTGCGGTACGACTTCGAACGGGCCTTCAATGTCTGTTCGCGAAATGCGAACCATGGTGGCTCCGTTGCCAGCGTTTTCCGGAACCGAGGGAGCAACAACGTCAACCGCAATCCCCTCGAAGTCCTGAACCAGCACCGAATCTGCCGGACCAGCTTCATAACCAGGAGCCACGCCCGACAGAAAGACCAGTTGTGCTCCATCGCGGAAGTTGTCATCCACTGCAAACAGATCAAACGTAATTGACTGCTGTCCTTCAGGAATGATTACCTGCAGGGGAACACGGATTTCGGAAGCATCTGAGTTCGTGAGAGTGACAATTGCCTGGCTGGAAGAAGTGGCGAAGTATTCTCCGAACGAAACAAACGCATCGTCGGGGAAGGTAGATGTGGTTGCAAAGGAGGCCAGATTGGTTGTGGTCTCCGCCATCGTTCCAATCGTGTTACTGATAATCAGCTTGCCAGTGATGTTCAGATCGATGTCATTCAGAACTCCCAGTCCGGAATCCACAGCTCGAATGACTTCTCCCAGCGCGTTGAAGACGACAACTTCACCCGTGTCGGCAGCTCCGTAAATCGTTCCGTCGGCATCCACGGCAAGAGCGCGGACCGGCATCTCAAGCGTAACAAATCGCTGCAGGGCCAGACTGTTGGGGTCGAACACTCCCACAGTGGTCCCGATACTGTCGAGAGCATATACGATCTGATCAAGCCCGACGCTGACATCGCGATAGCGAAGTGACGTTGGTACGAGGCCAGGCAAACCGTCACTTCCCAGAGAATAAAAGCCACCGAATACGGCCGGGACAGCGATTGTTCGTTTAAACACTCCGTCAAGCGAGTACACATACATGTTCTCGTCGCCGAAGACGCTCAAGAACAATTCGTCCCCAACAACTGCCAGACCTTCCTGGAAGGAGTGTCCGGAATCGAACTGACCGAGTCTCAGTCCGGAGGAAGCACTGATGATGTAAATATCGTCCCCGAACGTCGACGACACATACAGCGTGTTGCTGGATGGGTCAGCAGCAAGACCACCCGACAAATCCAGTCCGTTCGCCGCGCCGACAAACATTCGTTTTGTTATCTGGCGGGTCGTCAGATCGTATTCCAGAATCTGGCTTGTCAGGAACGGATCCAGAATATAGAGCTTTCCGTTCATATATGCCAAACCTTCGAAACTTGTTGTTCCGGCGTTTAGCACGTAGGTATCTGCCACAATTCCTGTATCCGGATCTACCTTAAATACAGAATCCAGACTGCTGTGCAGGAAATACAGGTAAGTCCCGTCAAACGCTGTACCGGCCGATCCGGCAGCGGAAATTGGTACGGTGATTTTCTTAATGACCGAACCGTCGACAGGATTCAATTCAAACAGCTGTGAATCGAAAAGCCCGTTGGCAAACAATCGACTGCCAAAGGACTTTGTTCCGAAACGCTGTACTTCTCCCGTCACGGTATTGATTCGTACGATTCCAAATGGCGAACCTGCTCCATCTTCCATATCCGTCAGGAATACGTAGTCGCCCATCGTCGAAATCCCGCCGGTTCCATTATCCGTCTGGGATGTGGAAAGTCCGGGAGCCGAAAAATGCTGCCAGGACGCAGTGCCGGGGGAATAGACTGAGAGAAAGCCGAGCGTATTGCCGTTGTAGACCGCTATTTTGCCGTTTTGCATCACGACAACATCACGAACATCCTGACCAACTGGTCGGGCGCCCGCTGGCCACGGGACATTAATCGTTGTCTGCAGAACGCCGGCGGAATCATATTGACGCAGCTGATTATTTACTGCCACGTAGTGATTGGGCGGCAGCAGGTCGGTGTTGCTTCGTGTCACGGTGACAGTGGCAGCCGGCGGAACGACATTGTTGACGTCTGGATTGCTGTCGTTTTCGCGAATCGTGTTTCGATCGATGTTAACCGTAATCGTTTCATGATCCAGCACGGTCAGCAAATCTGACGTGGTGTAGCTTCCCAGAGTGCCGGAAATCGCAACCGTCTGAGCACCATCAAGCAGTGTATCGTCGACGGCAGTAATCGTAAAAGTGGCTGAACGCCGTCCGGCCGGGATAATCACCTGTGCGGGCACTGTGGCCTCGGTCGGATCGCTTGACTGAAGTGTAACCACGACCGGACTTGCGACACTTGCAAACTGGCTGCGGGAAACGGTACCGGTGGCGGTACCATTAAACTCAGAAATTGATGGGGGATCGACAGACACCACCAATGGGAGTTCCGATCCGAAGAGACGAAGCTGGATGTTATTGACAGATCCGGTCAGGCCATTCCGGAGGTCGCGAACTTCAACGTGCCAGGTGCCTAGTGGATTTTCGCCCCAGTGACGGGTTGATGTGAAGACCCACCCGTTATAGCTGAAACCGTTGTCCGAATTTCGCTGTTCCGCCATGATCGATTCGGTACCGTCGGGCGAAATCAGTTTTACTTCAAGGTCTCCTCGACGGAGATGGAACGCATTGAAGAACAGCTCAATCTGTTCCAGCCGCATCTGGCCCGTAATATTAATCGGGATCGATATCCCGGTGGCGCTGTTGTCCGGAACGTTCTGGTTCACATTGATAAAAGGCGAAAGGATGCTCACTTCAGCGGACAGAGGCACATGAGTCAGTGCGGCATTCACAGCGGCTTCCGCATCGACCACTCCAAATCCGAATTTGTGGTTGACCCACAAACCTGCTCCGTTCACCTGCCAGTCAGAGTCGGTCGGGTCATTAATCCGAGCCGTTCGGGCCAGAATATCCTTAATATCCCGATATGTCAGGTTTGGATTGGCGTCAAGCATCAGCGCGACGACGCCAGATACCATGGCTGCAGAAGCCGAAGTTCCCCCGGGGAAACGACTCGTGTAACTTTCGTTGATGGAATCGCCGTCTGCCGTACCAAAGATGTTATAACCTTCGTTCGACCGGGTCACAGGATTCGTTGTCAGATCCACGACCGTGTCGATCGAGTCGGTCGTCACAATCTGACTGCTCGTGCCTGACGCTGGTGCAGAAACCAGCAGCGGCGCTCCTGGCTCACTGTAGAATGTTTCCCGTCCATTATGGTCCACGCTGCCGACGGCGATTACAAAACGGGAATTCGCGTAGGCATCGTAATTCACATTGTCGCCAACCTGCTTTCCGTTACCTGCGGCCCATACATAGACCGCACCGCGACCACCACGCCCGGTCTGAGCACCTGCCGCGATGGCACTTGCTGCCTGAGCATTAATTCCTCGCAATGTTCCGGTGCTGGCCGGTCCCCATGCATTGTTGAAGATGTCAACACCGGCCCTGGAAAGCGCCTGTCCTTCCGCCGGGGGAGTGGATCCTCCTGTCTGGTCGACCAGACGCAATCCAATCAGTCCGGCTTCTGGTGCCGTGCCGGAAATCCCCTGTCCATTATTTCCACGTCCGGCCGCGATGCCAGCAACACTTGTTCCGTGAGATCCGCCAAAATTGACTGCAGGAGAGGGATCCGCATCATTTCCAACAAAGTCGAAGCTGGCTCCGGGAATGATATTGGGTGCGAGATCCGGATGAACCAGCTGCAGGCCATCATCCACGATCGCGATGGATACGCCGTTCCCGCGGAAATTGTCCCAGACACTGGTTACATTGATATCTTCGTCGGCCGTACCACCACTCTGTCCGGTGTTATTCAGATACCACTGTTGCGAGAAGAACGTATCATTGGGTATCAGACGCAGTTCCTGCTGCATGGCCACATTTGGCTGCATCTGCTGGAAACCATTCAGCAGCGCGAACTTATTTCCCGCGTCCTGGAAAGTAATCGCCGAACTGAACGTCACGTCGTAGGCATTCGGAATCAGTTCGAAAGGCACAACGCTGGACGCACCCAGCGCGGATGCCAGCGTTGCCGGATTCTGGCTGGTATTGAAGACTGCGAGATAGCTGTCGGAAGTTCTGGATTCGCCGCCGTTGTCCAGCAGAGTCGTATCGAAAAGAACCTGAGACAAATCGGCAGCCAGCATTTGCCGTGTTTCCACAAGTTCAATACTGGTCTGCAGTGTCGATCTGTCTGACAGCCGACCGCGCCGGCCCGCCGCAGGCTGCGGCCGTCGGAACATACTCCTGACGCTGTCAATAAACTGCTGTCGACTCAACGGGTTTTGTGCCATTGTCAATCAAACCTCACACAGGGATCAGACGAGAGCCGAGCGAACTGGAAATCGCATTCTGAAGAAATACAACAAATTTAGACAACCGACGTCTGGACAACCGACGTCAGTCTCAGCTGAGAACGACGAAAAATGCAGCAGCGTCTAACAGACGCCCGAAAAAATATGTTCATCCAGTTTGCTCGCAGAATATGCAGTCGCCCATAATGGAGCCACCTGTGAACGTCAGGCAACAGGTTTTCCCTGGATTATTGAGGCAATCGGCAAACCGGATGCAGTTTGTATTGACTGAAAGCTGTTGATGCAGCACTTTTGCCGCAACTTTGGCCGACTCATGGCGCAATGCCGGCGCCATCGACATGACCTGATCACCAGGTCTGGATTGAACGGAAATCACACCAGCAGCCGGGTATTGTTCTGGCATTTGCGGAAACTGCCATTCGCCCGATTCGCGGCAACGCCAGCGTCCTGCTCCGAACCGGTCGCCATCTCAACGTTCAGCCGGTCAGTGGGCAGCGATGCAAATCTTTCCAGAATCTATAGTTACGTCAAAATGAGTCTGGCAGATGCGAGCATTCAGACAATGTTGTCCGGTGGCCACATCAAACTGCCACCCGTGCCAGGGACAAGTGACAATGTTTCCCTTCAACTGCCCCTTTCCCAGCGGTCCGCCAGCATGAGGGCAGATGCCGTCCAGCACATATATCCGGCCTTCGACGTTATAAACTGCAAAGATCCGTCCCTCCGCCACAACCTCAGCCGATGCTCCCGGCGGAAGTTCACTGACATCGAGCAATTCAATTCTGTGGCTCAACGCCGTTTCTCCTCCTCACCCATCATCACGGCGACCTCTTCCGCCTTTTTCAGGACTCGCATGATATTGCCTCCCAGCAGCTTATGGATCTGACTGCGATTATATCCGCGAGTCATCAGTTCCTGAGTAATGCGAGGATATGTCGAGACATCTTCCAGCTGGGACGGAAGCCTGGGAACGCCGTCAAAGTCTGATCCAATTCCCACATGATCTTCGCCGGCGATGCGCATCATGTGTTCGATATGATCGACAACATCATGAATGGTGCCTGTGGCTTTGGCGTTTTTCCTGAGTTGTTCGGTGGGAACGACAAACGAGGAAAAGAAATTCACCATGACGACTCCACCATTTTTAGCCGTCTGAGCCAGGATTTCATCGGGGACATTGCGAGGATGATTGTTGATCGCCAGTGCTGACGAATGAGAGAAAATGATGGGCGCTCGCGACAAGGCCAGCGCCTGTCTCATTGTTTCCGGGGAAACATGTGACAGATCGATCAGCATTCCCAGCCGATTCATCTCCAGAATCACGGCCCGACCAAATTCTGACAATCCGCTGGCCCTCGCCTGATCAGTGGCTGCATCTGCCCAATCCAGCGACTTCGAGTGAGTCAGTGTCATGTATCGACACCCTTCATCATACAGTCGCGACAGATTACGGAGCTCTCCCTGAATGCAGTGTCCACCTTCCACACCCATCATGGATGCAATTTTGCCGGATGCCACAATTCTTTCAATATCCCGTGAAGTGGCTGCCAGTTCAAAGGTCTCCGGATATCTCGTCATCATCTGTCGAACGATGGAAATCTGGCTCAGCGTCTGCAGCAGCGCATCACCTGTCGCGTCCGTTTCCGCCGGTACGTAAACTGACCAGAACTGAGCTTTAACTCCACCTTTTCGCAGTCGTTCAATATCTGTGTGCAGTTTTGGCTGGCTTCGGGAGATGTCCAGAACGTCCAGAGAGGAATTTCCAATGTCTCGAATCATCCATGGCAGATCATTGTGCCCGTCAAACAGCATCCCGCTGAAATGGACGTCACTTGCCTCCGGACTGACTGTAACCACCCTTTCCGAGGATTCATCGGCCTGCACGTCTGCCGGGCAGCACAGCGGCAGCAGCAACAGTGCGCCGAGTGACAGTGTGCCGAGTGACATGAACCGCATATGGGATGTCCAGCGGCAGGCAAATGACGACGAAATCAGGGGACGTACAAACATGAGTCAGCTCTATTCTCCCATTTCGTCTTCTTTTCGATTTGCATCGAATAATTCATTCTGAACAGGGATCAGACAGTCCAGTATGGAGTGAAGTACTTCCGCCGGTGAACCGTTGGCATCCACTTCGTGAATCACGGCAGGATCGTATTTCTCCAGGACAGGAGCCGTGACGCGATGATACACTTCAAACCGATGGCGAATCACGTCTTCGTTGGCATCATCGGTTCGGTTTTCACGGATTGCCCGACGGCGAATTCGATGCACCATATCTTCTTCATCTGAACATTTCAGAAAGATGATTCGGTGAATTTCCAGGTACTCTTCCACCATCTTTACCTGCTGCACATTTCGTGGCATACCATCCAGTATCAGGAGGTCTTCGCGAGGTTTAAACCGGGATAAGGCTACATAAGCCTCAACCGCTTTCCTCCAGATTTTGATGGTGAGTTCATCCGGGACCAGTTCTCCGCGAGAAATATGCGCGTACACCTCTTTTCCATCGCGAGAGCCGATATCAATCGATCGGAACACATCGCCTACAGAAAGGTGAAAAAATCCCGGAATCGTCGCCAGAATTCCGCCCTGCGTGCCCTTTCCCACCCCTGGAGGTCCGAATAAGGGAACACACCGATAACGCCTGCCGTGCCCCATCTGCAAGTTCCTAATAATGTTGTCGTGTCCGTTTCCCGTTCTGCCCCGGATTCCGGAACCGGTTGCCTCAGGGTTCTCGACCAGACCGCCGCCGGATCGTTCAGTCGATTTGCTTCAAATCAGAATTTGCACGGCGAAGGCAGTATGACCGGCCGAAGAACTTCGCGATAGTTTCGCAGAAACTGCCGATCACCGGATTTTCAGGAACAGGATTTGAAGGATTACCTGCTGAATTTCGCCTGTCTGACGGTTCTGTTTCTGAAGGAAGTCTGCGGCTGCGAGCCGGGATCTGCTCCGACGTGCTAAACGTTTCTGCTTCGCGCACATTCACAAGCCTCTGTGTCAGGAACCGGAAGTATTAAACATCCGATCTCCAGCGTCCCCAAGTCCGGGAAGTATGTACTTTCGATCATTCAGTCCCCGATCAACGATGCATGTGCAGATACTGATCGCAGGAGAATTGTCCGCCAGCTGCAGAATGCCTTCAGGAGTCGAAATAATTGCCAGGACAAGAATCTTCGGAACTCCCCAGCGTTGCAGAGCACTCACAGCCATTGCGGCTGATCCGCCGGTGGCCAGCATTGGATCGACGACAATTCCCACATCCGGCGGGTTATCTGCTGGCAGCTTATCGTAATAATGTACGGGCATCGCAGTTGTTTCATCCCGGTAAAGCCCCAGATGCCAAACCTCAATATCAGGGATCAGGTCAGACAGCGGTTCTACCATTCCCAGCCCTGCTCGAAGGATCGGGACAACGGCTGTCCGTCCTTTTAGCCTGAAACAAACGGTTTCCTCCATCGGTGTCGTTACGCTGACTGGTTCGACGGCCAGATGCCGAGTGGCTTCGGCAGCGAGCAGTGTTGCGAGAACTCGAACATGTTGTCGAAATGCGGCAGAAGGCGTAGAAATGCTTCGAAGTCCGCCGAGGTGATGCTGAACCAGCGCGTGTTGCAAAACAGTCAGTTGAGGATGCTGAAATGACACAAATACCACCTTTTCACGCTGTCAGTTTTAAATTCGTCTGCGAACAGTCGACGCTGAATCACAACCGCCTAAACTGCAGTGATCACAGACGTCGAAATCGTCACTCGGCCAGTCACTCACACCGCCGTTCTCTGATTAAGTTCATCGTGATGGCGTCCTGACGACTGGCTGGTGGCTCGGCGGATATTCAGTATGCAGTTCGTCAGCGTCAACTGACCTCAGGTGAAAACCAGCTTTTTGGAACACTCTACGGATCGAACGTATGAAATTCTCCATTGTCGGAAACATGGTGGCGGCCATGCCCCTGATTCGACAGATTCAGGCGGCATCGGATCATCAGCTGGGCCCATGCTGCCTGACGGGTGCACTGGCGGACTCGGTGGCCGCGTCGTCCATTCCTCTGTTACTTGAGGCGTCGCCGGAGAACGCATTCTTTTCCAGCGGAGTCGATGTACTTGTGCTGGCGATCGACGATACGGAAGAGACTCTTCGCCTTGCCCGATCCGCGTCGCAGTCCGATCGGCATCTTGTCGTTTTTCCGCCGGTTGTGGTGTCCACGGCGTTTGGTTTCGAACTGCATCTGCTGCTGGATGAATCGTCATTTCAGATAATGCCGGTAACTGGCCGTATGCGGCTTCGGGATTTGCCAGCATCCGAGTGGGAGTTGCCAGCAGATATCAGGGTGCCTGTTCGTGATATTCAGCAGGTGACGATGGAAATCCAGGTCACCTCGGACGACATCACTGTTTTGCAGCAGCAGCAGCAGCTTCAGGCATTGGACTGTGTTGGCGCGCTGGGTTTGAAGTATTCTCAGATTACTGCGCTGGACTCCACCGCCGTCAATGGTTCGCTGATCTCCCGACTGCTGACTCTGGGGGCCTCACCGACATCAGAACAGACACTTCCGCCGACAACAATTACTGTGAAGGCAGTTCCAT
Source organism: Fuerstiella sp. (assembly GCA_022843805.1). Lineage (GTDB taxonomy): Bacteria > Planctomycetota > Planctomycetia > Planctomycetales > Planctomycetaceae > F1-80-MAGs062. Next base: position 1,602 of record JALHMY010000115.1, on the reverse strand, counting down.
CTGCCGGAACCGTCCTGCGGTCGAATGAGGGTGGGATGACTGATCGCATTGAACGTCCGGCGGATCGAAATCAGACTCAATGTCGGATGTCACTGAAAACGATTCGTCTGGATGGAAACACGAATAGCTTCGAGGTACTCGATGATCCACCTCTGCTGCCTCGAATCGTTCAGATGTGTGCATCCCGTGAACTTTGTCATCAGAGCATGCAGTCTTTCGCAACGGCTCTTGAGATGGCTGATGCTGTCGGAAAGTCGCTGCGGAGACGACGCACCGTGGACGTCTATTTTGATTCGGGCAGTGAAAGAGGTGTCTTCAAAAGCCAGATGACAGCTATTGGATGTGGCGTCCTCACATGGACCCTGCTGGGGATGATGGGATTTCTTGTCCTTGCAAAAGTCACGTCGCTCTCCAGCACTTCTCTGTACATCGCTCGAATACTCTGGATCGTTCCTGTTGTCCTTTTTCTGCTCGCTCAGTTACTGCTGCCGCTGACTCGTGATCGCACCTCACACAAATAACGTGTAAACTTCGCGGCCACAGACATGGCCCTCAGGCGGTTCATGGTGCTTTCCAGCCGATCGTTTCAATCAGGGAGCTTCCTATGGTTCGCATTTTCAGTTCCGTATTTTCACGTCGGTCGCTGTTCGCAACCACGTCCTTGTTTCTGCGCGGGGGACGGCTCATGGTTGCGGTGATCGCAGCTCTCTCGATCCATTCTGAAACTGTGCTTGCTGATGTGGGTGTTGGCGCGAAACCGGTTGACGGAGCAGAAGTGATTATGGATGGCACTCGTGCCATGCTCGACGAAAAATGGACCTACTGGAAAGGTCCCCGATTTTCGTCGTCGCTGCCAATCAAATGGAAGATCGTTGATGATCCCGTGGACGATGGCACCGTTGTGATGACCGACGATCCGGTGGCAGCCGGTGGTAAATATGGAACTGCCGATATCGTAACCAAAAAGGAATACCGTGATGTCCGGCTTCATGTTGAATTTCTGATATCCAAACCAGGGGGTAACAGCGGTGTGTACCTGCAGAACCGCTACGAAATTCAGGTTCTGGATGGTGACAAAACAAAACACGGCATGGCGACAGTGATCAATGAAACGGACTCGCCCTATCATTTGTATAAGGGCATCGGAAAATGGAATTCCTATGACATCGTCTTCCGGGCTGCTCGTTTCAAAGATGGAAAACGATCAGAGAAGGCTCTTGTGTCGATGTACTTCAACGGGGAACTGGTGCATCGAAATGTCGAAATGAGTAAAGTCTGGGGAGGAGCTGCGTCAGGAATTGATGGCGGAAACGATGATGGCGCCGGAATCACCGACACACTCGGCGGACTGAAACTGCAGTGTGAAGGTCATGATGTCAGATATCGCAACATCTGGATTCGTGAATTGAACCTTGATCATCCCGATACCAGTTTCGAAGAGCCCAAAACTCCGTAGTGCTGCTTTCAACGGGCGGTTCCGGGATGCGGGTGTTATTGGGACGGCGTTGAGTGCAACCCGCGGCGGGCCCTCCCCCGGCCTTCGGCCGACCCCTCCCACTCCGCTTCGCTGCGCGGGAGGGGAGGTTTTCTTTAACCTCCTCC
>JALHMY010000114.1 GCA_022843805.1 Fuerstiella sp. | reverse complement strand
TCCGTGGCCGCGTTGTGTCGAGAGTGGTTGAGCTGCAAGGAAGAGCGACGAGGCGACAAATGTCGTCGAGGAGTGATGACGCCGCAGATCGACCGCTCTCGACGCAACCGCTGAAATACTTGCGGTCGTACGCTGTGTGGATTCAGGATTCACATGGAAACCCGTGGGCAGGCGGCGACGGTGCCATGTTTGGTAACGTCAACGGGATGATGTGGATTGCCGTTGAAAAGCTACTATCCTCGTTTCATTATCTTTCCTGAATTGTGAGCCTCTTGTCAGATGGATTTCGTCCACGTGGGCATCCACACCAGTCGTCAGCTTCCGGAATGACAAGCCGTACTTCCCGAGGAAACACCGCTTTGTTCGGTGGCAGGGAGGCAACAATCGGCTTTTGAAGTTTTCGGCTTGTCGCCAGAGGCAGGATTCTCCGATAATGCAGACGCGGATGTTTCACCAGCAGGAGTCTGATTATGTCGTCGGGTAATGTTGAAGATCGAATAATTCAACTCGAGCAGAGAGTCCTTCAGCTGGACAGCAATGCGAGGCCGGACACGAACAAAAAGCCGTGGTGGGAATGCGTTGCAGGAGCGTTCAAGGGCGATCAGCTTTACGCTGCAGCCATGAAACTTGGGGCGGAAATTCGCAAAACCGATCAGCCTGAGGCAGCGGGCAAATGATTGTGCTGGACACGGACCATCGTGTTTGTGCGAAAACGCATTGCTGTTGACTCGTAACTCCATCGACTACTCAAGGATTCCAGGACTCAGATTTGAAGTCTGGACTCGGTAGCGATTGGTATTCAATTTCAAAGCTCCCGATTGGGACATGATAGACCGCTTTCCGGCAGGAAAGCGGTCCGTCAGGAGACTACGTGGCAGTCTGCATAATCGTCTGAGCGTTGAAGTCGTTACTTTCCTGCAAACTGGTGACACTATTTAAACCCGCGAACCCAAACTGAAGATTTAGTCCGACAAACAGTCGGAGTGCTTCAGAAATAACCGACGAGGTTTTGACCAGTTGCGTTACAGCGTTCTACCATTGAACTACGGCGCGTCATGTTCAATATTGAAATACTATAGAAAAAAGATCAGCTTCCTGCATCCAGACCCTGAATACGACGGACTTGCCGATCAGGGCGGCGACGCTGGTGCTGCCCTTCCAGCTGACACGGTAGTCGAGGGAGTCGCCGAAGATCAGATCGCAGTCGTCTCGAGTAAACCCGGGAATGAGCGTGCCGTCAGGATTCTGGAACTGTACTGTTACTGGACTTATTCGTAACGATCGAGTCCCCGATTGTTCCCGAATCCGGCCGTGTATCAAGACAGGCTGCGGAAATGACTCTGACCATTGATGGTATGCAATTTGAGATCGCTCAGGAAACGCCAACGCATCTATATCTGCTATATCTGCGGACGCCTGTTGAAATCAGAACTGGAACCGGTGAACTAATTATTTCGATTGACGGAGCAGTCACCCGACAAACGGTGCAACTTCTGAACAGCATTCAGTTGAGTTCTGCATCATTGCCATGTGTCGCACGATTCAAGGTAAGTTTTTTAGCGTGCGTTGCATGGACATTCGGGAAGAATCTTTCACCATCCAAACGCCGTAATCATGACGATCGCCATCAGAACAGCGACAACGAAAGCACCCCTGGTTCGATTACTCAAACCAGGGGTGTCTCGATTCAGGAATCAAACGAACTAAAGCTCGATCGACTCCACTTCCGCTACAAACCGATTTGCGTCGTCACCCAGGTAAGCAGCGACAACATTGAACACAGCGTCACTGAAGCCACCGATGTTCAGGATGTCGCTCCGTTCCGGAGCCTGAGTCGATCCGTACGGCTGAATGTTGATGCAGACCAGCTTCGGTCCACTGATGTTTCCACCAGACAGTCGAACCTGATTCTTCACGAACTCCTGCCATTCAGTCATGACGCCCGTCGAGCCGTTTGTACCGTACGCGAACGCACGGTTGGAATAGACCCAGCTCTCGTTGTCGCTCACCAGCACGCAGCCTGCAAACTTTCGTTTGCTGTGCCGAGCATTGGCTTCGCGAAGTGGGATCGAGCAGTCCGTTCCACCTCCGCCGTACTTTGCCAGCCGCTCCGACAGGCTCAGAATCGAGTCTGACGGATCAACCTTTGCATCGTACGCCTGAGTGTCGAACGGGATGATCACACTGTCCGGATTGCGACGCAGGATCGCTGCAGCAAACAAAGCCGCCACATCGATACAACGCATCCTGCTCGTCGCACCACGACCACGATTTCCTGTGATCGCGCAGCTCATCGAACCGGACGTATCCAGACCGACGATAACCGGTCCCGGAAGTTCCGGCACGTTTCCACACGCAATCTCGGCCGCCTTGTGCAGCGCAGCCCTGATCTTCTGCGGAACCTCATCCGATGCGTTCAGGTACGCTGCGAAGTACTGGTACGGGAACTGACGTGACCGACGGATTTCGTTTTCATCCGCCAATCGGTCAGTGACCGTCTGCACCATCGCAGCATCCTCAAACACGCCATGTCGCTCCAACGTGTTGAGGTTCATTCGCAATGCCTGTGGACCCATCGTCCGTGCGATCGCCGCCCAGACCACCGGCCCCTTCGCAGTGTCCGCCAGCAGATCCCACCGTGCGTGGAGTGCCGGGCGATTCTCATCGCCAGACGGCCCCTGCAGCAATGCGACCTGCTGCTCGACCGTTTCAGCCGTGCGGAACGCGACCAGGAGTCGGATCTGTTCTGGCAGATCAGCCTCCGTCGCCGGTGCCCACTTCGACTGCTCCTTATCTGTCAGCCAGCCGAACATGGCGCGCCGACCGTTGTCAGACGGCGTTGGTCGCGCCATCCGCAGGATGTCCCGCAGGCTTGGTTCATGACCGATCGACGCCGACAGCAGCTTTTCCGGTGAGGCCGTATTCAGCCATCGCTGGAATGCACGCTGCAGCGAGCTCGACAGACTTTTTTTGCCAAACTGCCCGGAACGGATCATCTGGAACAGCGTTCGCAGCACGCGGCCGTTGTCGATCACTCGATCGAACGCCTTGTGAAACAACACGGTGTCGCGTGCGGCCAACGTTGCCGTCAGCGCGGCTGGCATGTCCTTCATGAATGCTCGCTCGCGGCTGTAGACCGCCAGCTTCGCCAGGAAGACGTTGTCGTTCACCTGGGCAATCAGCGACTTCAGCGTATCGAGCTGCGACTCAGCGTCGGCGTAGTACGTGCCGTTGAAGCAGCCCGTCGCAGCAAACTGAACCAGCGCGTGCTTTGGACCCGGCAAGTACGCAGGCCCACCCGCTTCGTTGCGGACAGTCGCTCGCGGCAACAGTGACTTCAGACTCGAAAACAAAGACGTATTCGCCATGATTCTGGCCTCCTCAAATAAATGGCTCGACGAAGGGATGGTCAGAGTTCAGGCCTTGCGACCGTTCGGCGCTCTATGATTTTGAGCTACTGCTGACGCAGGCAGGGTTCGCACCTGCAACCTCCGAATTCCATGGACTCCGAACCGGCAGTCAATCCGCTTCCGCCTTGCGACGGAAGTCTTCAAAAAAAAATCAGGATCCAGCGAGGAGATGGCTGAGACGCCGTCCTCATCGAACCTTACGGTTCGACAGTGGACACGCAGTGTTGTCTGCCTGAGACGCAAACCACTTCATTAGTCGGTCGCCCGACGTCACTACCTTAGGGCCGTCATCGTTACGGGTAGTCCCGGCCGACAGCGGGATCGATGGCTTGTTGTGTACATGAAAAAATCCTCAACGAAGGATGGCCGAGACATCGTGCCGTGAGGCACACCTTAGCAGGGTGTTGATGGAGTCCCGACAGGCAGTTGAGGTATGAGTTGGACACGACCAACGAGGGATTGGTTCAAAGGGCACAATGGGAATGGAGAAGTTGGAAGGGTGACCGAGCGGAATCGAACCGCTGCCAAACAGATTCACAGTCTGTCTCCGGAAACCAGCACCGGACCCGGCCACAGCGGAAGGAGCGGGAGTTGAACCCGCAAGACGTTTTCACGTTCGACCGGCTTCCAACCGGTTCCCGTCGCCAATCGGGTGGCCCTTCCGTATACTCATAGATCGTTGCGATCACCCATCAAACCTTTCAATGGCATGGGCAACCTCGTGTTGGAATGTCTGATCTTGAGTTGCACACATTCACTTTGTTCGGTTTCAAATCCACGATAAGTTCCCTCGCAATGAAATGAAGACTGCTATGACCCGATTACTTTTGAAATCTCTCATGATCGCAGGCGTGTTGCTGATGCCAATCGCTCCGTGCATCAGAGCCTCGAACGAAGGGTTTGGTGATCCTCCTGGCCCAATTCAATTGTCGCAAAAGTGGCAAAAGATCTCGTACGTGCTGATACCGTTGGGTGCATTCATTGCGATCGCAGCTGGGATAGGGCTTGTCATATTCGACCGACATTCCAGTGACTCAGAATTGAAGCAGCCTTTTGAAGCGAATGAAGACTGACGCATTAAAGCGGAAGGCAAGGGATTCGAACCCTCAAGGCCCGTAGGCCGCACGGTTTAGCAAACCGGCCCGGCAAGCCGTATCCGGCTACCTTCCTTATTAATGGACCTGATGGGAGTTGAACCCATCACACCGATCTTGCAAGGATCAGTCGCCTCCATCGGCAGTCAGGCCCAATTGCAGAGGTCTGTCAGGGAGTGGAACCCGATCCTCGTCCTTACCAGGAATGTGTGCTGCCAGGACACCTGCAGACTGTATTGTGGCTACCGCGGCCCGAGCCTTTTCCCCCCTGTCGGTCGGCGGCCGGGCTTCGCTGGATTCTCGACCTCGCCGCTTTTCCTGTTTGCGTACTCGGCCGTTTGTTTCCGGTTGAGAAATGGCGGATTCGGGTGTCGCACCCGACGGTCAAGGCTTATGAAGCCCCGATGGGCACTGGCCCACCCGCGATGGCAGAAATTGAAAGTGAGTGCGTCGGGACGGAGTTGAACCGCCAAAGCCCGGAGGCGGGTGGGTTACGGCCACTTGAGCTCGCCAATGCTCAGCCGACGCAAATGAATCAAGTGACGCGGGTGGGATTCGAACCCACAGCATCCATGGTTCTAAGCCAAGGTGGTCTGCCAGTTGCCTACCGAGCCAATTGAAAGGAGGAAATCGGAGGGATGAAGGAGGAATCATGCGAGTTCCATTCATCCTTCAGCCTTCACGATTCAATCTTTCGAGATTGATCCCGGATGGACTCGAACCATCGTTTTCCGGGTGTAAACCAGGAGTCGTTGCCACTGGACCACGGGACCTGTTGCGAAATGCCATTGCAATTGCATTTGAAAGACTGACAATGACAGACGAGTTGTTGTTCAAGATTGGAGCAAACCTGTGGCAATCCGTAGAAGGGGGACAATTACTGCTGGAGTATTCACCGCATTTGCGATTGCGATTTATGTCATCGCGTATATTGATTTCAGAAATCGCAGTGTCCATGAAATGCAAAGCGTCAACTTGACGGAAGGGATGATCTACGACTCGTTCGAGAACTTAGAAAGAACTCACGATCTCAGCACTCACTATTCTCGTGCACGGATCTTCGCTCCTCTTAATGCCATCGACTGTATGTTTTTTGGTGGTCAACGTCCGGTACTTGGCATCATGTTCGACCTTCAATAAAGCGGAAGCCGTGGGACTCGAACCCACAACGGTCTTCACCGCACCTGTTTTCAAGCTGTGTTCGCCTACCGCGGCCCGAGCCTTCTTCCTCCCTGTCGGTCGGCGGCCGGGCCTTGCTTCCAGCCGGGTGACTTCCAATAGTTGCGGGAGCAGGAATCGAACCTGCGTCGCGGCGATTAACAGTCGCCTTCCCGTACCAGCACAGGACCCACCGCATCAGAAGGATGAAGGATGAAGGCAGAGGGATGAATTGAAATCGCAGGCAACTGCCTCACTCATCCTTCATCCTTCTGCCTTCATCCTTTTGATGAGCGCCCAGTCGGATTTGAACCGACCCAACTGCCCTGGCAGAGCAGCACGCTACCGCTACATCATGGGCGCTAAAAGTTCTGGCCAGATTGTCAAAGATCCAGGAACATTAAGTGGGGCCGGAGAGATTCGAACTCTCGCCTTGCGAGTTAAAAGCTCGCTGTGCAACCGTTACACCACGACCCCGAATATGGTCGCGGTATCTGTTTCAATCGTTGTCGCTGGCACATTGTGTGTTCTCCTGTAAGTAGCCCGAAAAGGAGTCGAACCTTTGTTTCCGCCTTATCAGAGCAGCGTCCTGAACCGTTGGACGACCGGGCTGGCAACCTCACCAGAATTCGAACGGGCCAATTGAAAGGATGAAGGCGGAAGGATGAAGGACGAACAGGATTTACCTCGGTCCTGTATTACTCAGCCTTCTTCCTTCCGCTTTCATCCTTTCAGAGTGGGTCGAGAGGTGCTTGAATCCTCGTCTGCAGATTTTCAGTTCGCCGCTAATCCGTCTCAGCTACCGACGCATAACCGGTGAAGACATCGCGGCCGGAACAAAAAAAGCCCGATGTCGAGGTGACACCGGGCTCTGGAGGTTTTCTCCGAATACGGCCAGGCGTCACAAGTGCAGAATCCGGGTGGAGAGCTCCGTTCCATTATTGGAACGGGCCGACTGATCGGCATAACGCCCTGTGCCCAGGGATTTGCGTATGAAACCTGACCGTAGGGAAAACATTGAACTGAAGCTCCGAAGCTGAATTCTGAGAGGCCGACATTTGCCAGCAGGTTGCTCAGTAAGACGCATTGCGGAGTCAGAAAGTTCGCAAAGATTTTGAAATTCTTTGAGAGAACTTTCCGTGCGGACGACGGGGAATAGTGGGCTCTTAGGCATTCCCGGCAGTGCGAGCCGTTCCCCCTCTGAAATCTAACAAACGTGGTTGAAACTGCACGGACGGGAGTGAGAGATCGCAATTCTCAATGTGCCCTGCACGACGAGATCTTCGTTCCACTCGTTTCAATTCCTGCGTCCTTTTGATGAAGTTACATCCCACGTATGCTGCCCGGACATTCTCAGTGCTCTAGGGCACCAAATCGATTCGGCAATTTTGAGTTACTCACTTTGAGTTACTCACAAAGGACGGCTGTTGAACTAATTCCGCCGCCGTTTCGGAACTGGTCGCGACTGCAAGTGCTTTTCGCCAAAGGACTTGTAGAGAGCATTTGCTCAGGATCGACATCGTGATCTCTCAAAACGACCCTGGTCAATGAGTCCCCCTGGGCCAAAGTCACGATCCCACAATTCTCAGAACTCACAGAATGTGAATCGAGTTCGCAGCGCTCTGAAGCGACGATACCAGTTGTAAATATCATGTGCATGGCTACGGTCTGCAGAGCCCCTGTCGATTTTCTTGTAAGAAATCCAACGCTGGTGGATGATACCTCTCAGGAGAGAACATCTTGCCAGAGTTTCCAGAGACCAACCACAGCCTCATCGCCCGGGTCAAAGACCTTGGGGATGGTGCGTCGTGGGTTGAGTTTTTGGGGATTTACCAGCCGGTGGTGTATCGCATGGCTCGGCGGAGGCAATTGCAGGAAGCCGATGCTCAGGACGTGGTGCAGCAGGTGTTTCTGTCAATCTCGCGGTCGATCGAGGGTTGGGAGCCAGGCGAAGGACGGCCGCCGTTTCGAGCCTGGCTGACGACCATTGCTCGCAATGCGATTACCAGGGCTCTGGCTCGGCGGCCTCGCGATCGGGCAACCGGGACGACCTCGGCGGCGGACATTTTGAAGAATCAGCCAGAAGCGGAAACGACCGCCAGTGAAATCCTGGCGGAGGCTCGTCAGGAGATCATCCGCTGGGCGACGGAGCAAATTCGCTCCGAGTTCAGCGAACACATCTGGCAACTCTTTCAGCAGACGGCGATTGACGGCGTCCCAATTGCGGATGTGGCGAATTCGACTGGGCGGTCGGCCGGTTCGATTTACATCGCTCGATTTCGAGTCGTTGCCCGACTCAAAGAGAAGATTCAGGAAGTGTCGCAGCATTGGGATTTTCAGGAGTGGACTTCATGACAGTTAACCAACGAGAAGCCTGCCTGACCGAAGAATCGATGGAGCGCCTCGCCCAGGGAGAGTTCCCAGCTCCGGAATTGGCTCAGCTTGAGGAACACCTCGGATCATGCGAACGCTGCCGAAGCATGCTGGAGTCGGCTTCACTCGATTCCCAGTGGAACGACGAAGTCTTGCCGGTGCTGCGAACTCCGTCGGACGGAAACGGATTCTTCGGTGAACAGAAGGATGGCGGTCATGACGAACAGTCGCTGGAGTCCCTGTTGAAGTTGTTTGGCCCGACAGATGACCCTCATAAGCTCGGCCGAATTGGGACTTATGAGGTAATCGGCGTCATTGGTCGCGGTGGCATGGGAGTCGTGTTCAAGGCATTCGATGCTGCCCTGAATCGCTTTGTCGCCATCAAGATGCTCCTGCCACACTTGGCGATTTCAGGTGCAGCACGCAAGCGATTTGCTCGCGAGGGACAGGCCGCAGCCGCCGTCATTGATGACAATGTCTTGCCGATCTACAGCGTCGCAGAATGGCAGGGCGTTCCGTATTTGGTCACGCAATATTCACGCGGCATGACGCTGCAAAAACGGATTCAGGATCAAGGATCGCTGGAACTGAAAGAGATTCTGCGAATCGGCATGCAGACCGCGCGAGGCCTGGCTGCAGCTCATGCGCAGGGATTGGTTCATCGCGATGTAAAGCCATCCAACATCCTGCTCGACGGCACCGTCGAACGGGCCTTGCTGACGGACTTTGGTTTGGCTCGTGCCGTTGACGATGCCAGCATTACACGAACCGGAGTCATCGCCGGAACGCCGCAGTACATGTCGCCCGAACAAGCTCGTGGCGGCAGCGTTGATGCGCGCTCCGATCTATTTGGTCTCGGCTGTGTGCTTTACGCGATGTGTACCGGTCGTCCACCGTTTCGGGCAGACAACAGCTACGCCGTCTTGCGAATGATCACCGACACGCAGCCGCGGTCCATTCGTGAGGTCAATCCAGAAATCCCTGATTGGCTTTGTGGCTTGATCAATCGTTTGATGGCGAAATCACCAAACGATCGTTTCGCATCAGCAACCGAAGTTGCGACTCTAATGGAGCAATGTTTAGCGCATGTCCAGCAACCCACTGTTGCTCCTGTGCCCGTTCAATTGCAAGTAAAGAAGACCGCTAGTCAGCGCATGCGAATCGGTCGTTCGATTGTCGCGATCGGCACCCTCTTACTTGGCATTCTCGGGCTATTTGGCATTGTGATTAGCTTTCAATCTCAGGACGGGACCCTGCTGATCGAAAGTAGCGTCGATGATGTTACCGTAAAAGTCACGCAGGGCGATACCGTCGTCCGCAAGCTCACGGTCACAAAGGCCGGCACCAGGATCGATGTAGCGGCGGGCAGCTACGTCGTTGAAATCGAAGGCAACGTCGACGGAATTGCCATCGAGAACGACAAAGTGAATCTGCGTCGCGGCGGCATAGAAATCGTCAGGCTAAGGTATCAACCGCCTCCTGAGCCAACGCGAGCATCGAACTTAGACGCTTATACGTCATCCCATGATGTTCAACACATTATTGAGAGAACCATACTCTATGTCACCGACGTTCGAGCTGCTGGCCAGGTGCTGTACTTCAAACTCCATCGTCGAGGTGATGAGCCTCCCGTCAATGCACGGCTTAAAATCGAATCTCACTACGAGAAGCCAGAACCATTCGTTTGGACTGGTCCCATCGGTGCAGACATCGACGTGATGCCCGGAGGCGCTGCCAAGATCTCGTTGCCGCTGATTCCGACTGACGGAACCAAGGTGGCCTTAATCTTTCTTGACGACGAAACGGCAATCTCTGCGGCAAAGCAATTGTCGAGTATCGGGGACCGTTCACTTCTGCTGGAACAACAAGCCAACCTTGGCACAGGCGGGCAGAAACGTGAGGGTGTCATTCATGGAGTTCATCCGAAGGGAGGAAGGTACGCGATTCAGTTCAGCATGGTCTTTGATTCGACCCCATCGTTATCACTGAGTACTTCGAATACTCAGCACGGCACCCAGCGACCGCAGTTCACGGGTGTTAACTGGCGACCAATGTATCTTGCGATTGTCACCCATTTGCACACGGCGAAACGACACTCGCTAACCGACTCGCAGCAGCAAGAGATCACAAAGTTGTTCGACGAATTCGTGCGAACCGCAACCGTAGAGACCCACGATGAGCTTCTAAAGCTGACGCAAGCGAAGGTTGAAGCCGTGTTAACTCGTGAGCAGGACGAAGCCGTGCGGCGGGAGATCTGGCTGGGCTGGAACGTCACCAAATTCCGAGATCCCAAGAGGCTCGCGCAGCTTCAAATCAGCGACAAGCAAAAGCAACACATCGACGCGATTTGGAAAGCATTGGAATTGCAAACGGGTCAGATTCAAGATCCCTCGTCGTCACCAAATATTCCCGAATTCTTTAGAACTCATCGATTCGCGGTCGAAGGCCCTGAACAGTGGCAACGCGTCTTCGATGAGATCTACGCGATTCTGACGAACCAGCAACGAAGCAAGTTTCTAAGCGAGATTCAGGATCCGATTGTTGATGGTTTGCTGACAGACCCTCGACAACGAGTGCTTGCAGTTCCGAAAGGCGTTGTGAGGGAGTTCCTGTCGCCGCTTTCGGCTGAGATGGAGGCCGCCTTTCCCACAGTCAATTGGCGACAGCTTTACATCGGACGAGCGATGGAGCCTCAGTTAGCGAAATGGCATCAGGTCACACCCGAGCAGCTTCAACAGATGCACGAGATATCCCAAACCTTTCTACGGGAGGCGACGCCGGCGACCCGAGAGACAGAAGAGAAACGTGCTCAGTCCGCAATCCAGGCTCTGTTGTCACCTGAACAAGACCAACTGCTGCGGAAAGAAATTTGGCTGGCCGTCAACGCCTCCCGGCTTCGATCGTCTGCGGTACATGACCAGCTTGGCTTGGACATTCATCAGCGCCGGCAAATCGAGGAAGCCTTCGAGAAGTTTGAAGCGGAAGTTCGACAGAACAACGGTTGGATGGCCGATGGCACCGACTCGCATCAGCAAGTCTTTGACGACATCTGGGACGTACTGACTGCAGAACAACGCGAGATGTATTTTCTTAAGTTGCAGGACCCTGTCTTCAGCACGACACCTCCTGGCCCGCTTCCTCGGGACTGGAACCCAAAAGACTTTCATCCCAGGGATGACTCTAGTACTCCCGCCGATTCAAGCAATAACGAACGCACCCTATTGCTCGACGTGCTGAAGCAGGACATGGAGCGTGAACGTGCTCGGTTCCCGCTGCTCGATCGGGTGATCGATGACATCCGCCGGCTCGAAGGTGAACTTGAGAGTCTTGAGCAACCTATCCGTGATGATCGTGAACAGTATGCGAAGGATCAGCCCGACCTGGCAAATGCGTTCACAGGCTGGCAGAACGACTTTCGGTACGTTCTGCGCACGACAGAGGTCTTCCCGGAGCTCTTTGAGAACGATGCCACACGACACATGATGGTAACGGTCGCCAGGCTTCTTATTCAGTCGGAAGATATTCCTGAGATTCGCAAGGAACAACTGGCTCAGGCTCACCAAAAACTTGGTGACAATCCCACGGATGAGCTGGTGACGAAGGTCTTTCTCGGACTTTTGAACGACGGGCTACCGGAATTGCGTCGGCGGCTCCAGGAGAGTAGCGAGAAGGCGCCTGTCACTCGGACGCATGAGGACCATCTAAGAAGTGCAGAGAAAGCAAAAGCTCACTATGACTTTGCCTGCCTCTATTGTGGCATCGAAAACAGTGAGATGTTCCGCCAGATCCGAAAGTTGCAGGAGTCCGTCGATCCGGCCACGACGTTGCTGTTCGAGGAGAGTCATCCGGTTGCGAAAGATGCGACGCTTGTCTTCATTAGCAGTCGTGGTCGCGAAGAGGTTCGAGCAGGCGAACGGGCCTACCATGTTTTTCCGGAACGATCCGCGTCAGTGACGTGGAAGGTCGGAGAGCAAGAAGCTCGCCTTAAGAATGCTGACACAGTCCAGGCCACGCATGTAATTATCGATCGTAGGACGGATGGCATGGTTGATTGGAGTTGTTATGGAACTCCTGCAGGATCCAGTGCACCGAAAACACAGGAGGGATCGACCGAAAGCTCGTCGGCTCCCGACGGGGATACTAAGCAAAAAGATGCCAAGGCCGTATTGGGGCCGCGTCAATATCGACTAACTGTCACGAGATTGGTCGATGATGCCAATCAGCTGGTTGTAACCTTGAGAATCGAGACAGTTGAACCGCAGTGGTTCGAGATTTGGTCCGGCGACAATTATTGGCATCGAGGATCGCAAGAGCGTTGGATTGCGAACTTGGCTGACGAGAGATCAGCCGATGGGAGATACTTCTCAAAGCTTCTTACCTTCACGGCAACACAAATTGCCAGCGACAATAAGCGCCTGACTCGCCTTACACTGCAAGGTACTTCAATCGTTTACGATTTGCCTTTGGATTGGGCTGTTGACAAATCTCTTCTGATTACGGCCAAAAATGGGGTGTACGAATTCCTTCATCCTCTGGTCATTGGAACGCTTACAAACCAAACCGAGCTGGAACTCTGTGTGGGAGATCGTGAATCCGTTGAAGCCATTTCGCTGACCTCGGATCGCAACAGAATGGTTGGCGACAGCCTGAACGCTGTTCTTCCGCAGGAAGGGATCGTCGACTTGAATGTGCTGGCCAGCAGCACGGAGGAGGCCAAAGTCAGAGCAGAAAATCGTCGACTTCGGGATTCCAATGCAGCATTGCTTGCAGAACTACAGGGAACGTGGCTGATGACGGCGATCGTCAGCGCCGAGGGCACTATCGAACCAGTCAGCGAGCCTGTTGGTACGGGGCACGCCGTTCGTTTCAAAGATTCAACCGTAGCCCTCTATCAAGGCACTGATCAAGAACCACTACCACTGAAGTTCACAATCGATGCATCCAGGCCGACGCCTGAGATCGACATTGAGGGGCACAATGGAATATTCACGCTAGGACTTATCGAAACCCAGAACGGAACGTTGCACCTGCAACTGGGCGAAGCTGGGGGCAAACGACCGGGTGACTCAATCAAACCTGCGGTTCATTACCAGTTTCGGCGAATCCCTGCGCCGCTTGTCGCACTTGGCGAACAGGAAACCAAAGACGCATTAAATCTCGAAGAAGTACAGCAGCAGGAGGCAGTCATTCGAGAAGCCAATCGCCAGTTAAAAGATCCAAATGCCGTGCTGCTCGCGGAACTGCAAGGCACGTGGATTCTGACCGGGATGGCAACCCCTCAAGGATTCGGATCAGTATCGAATCCGCTCGAATCAGGACACGCCATTGAGTTCGACAAGTCATCGGTTGTGATCCATCAGGGGGCTGACATTGAGAGTACCGTAGACACTTATGTGATCGATGCCTCCACCAACCCCATTCAGATCGACATCAAACACGAGGGCGGACTTTACACACTGGGGCTGATAGAACTCAAGAACGGCACGCTGGACGTGCGACTTGGTGACGCTGGCGGAGACCGGCCAAGTGACTCGATCAAACCGGTGATCCATTCCCAGTATCGGCGTCAGGCAATCCAGGAAAAATAAACATGCACTGGTATCTCAACGACACATTGAACAAGTATCTCGCGTCCGCAGCGATGATTGTTCTCTGCCTTAGTCCACTATTCGGACTGGGAAACATTATCGCAAGAAATCGCGAGATCGAAAACGCGGGCAGAATGCACCAGGGGCGACTTAATGAGGCATCCGATTCATGGCATAGCATTCAAAGACAACTCTCCGGCGCTAATCAAATACTTGCAGTTTCTTACATGAACGAGGCAACCGCGATCGGCGAAGCGTCAAAAGCAATGGCCGCCCAGGACAGCGAAAACGAAATGGCTGAAATAGAGCGGCTGGAACAAATTGCGAAACAGAAGGAACTCAAGATCGCGGCCGTCGTGCCGAATTACAATCCGCCACCAGTGAATGGGCGGCCAGTCATTCTCACCACGTTGGCTGTCATGATCGCTGCGGGTACGGTCTGGCCATTGGCAAAAGCAAAGGAAATCACGGCATGAAAAGTCTCAGTGCAGCAATCATCGTCACGGCAGGAGTAGCTCTGGTGTGTTCCTCCCAGTGGAGCGCGGCATCGATCATGGCCCTGACACAGCATCACAGCATCGACATTGCCCATACCGGCGTGACGACCGGGATTTTCCTCATCATCGCCGGATTGATCGGATGGGCGTATACGCTCTTTTCACGGATAGAGTCATCTTCCAGTGCCAATCACAAATCCATATGACAGAAGTCCCACCATGAGACACGAAGCCTGGAGCGATGGCAGTTTCTTCCCAGTGATCAATCGGTCCGCAGCCGCGCAAGTGGAAGCTGGAGCGACGCTGGTTTGGACTGTCGAAGCCGCCAGTTGGCATGACGCCATGACGCTGTACCACGAGTGGAAAGGCTGGAAGCCTTATATGCCAATGGATGATGATCCTGTGATCTACACCGCCAAACAAGAATTTGAAGCACAAAGCACTCAGAGACTCACTGGTGAAGCACAATGAACCCCGCATCCATTGCCACGAGACCTGGAGACAAAGGATGAGCGAAATGAATCGATCTCGATCACCATACGCGGTCATTGCGTCGATTGCGGTGCTGGTTGTGTTGCTTGCGGGCGGTGTGTACTACCTTCGTGCAAACAGCAGTCCGCGGTCACTGGTGGGAAAGCTACTACGAGGCGAAGCGCTGCCAACGGTGAACAGTTCACCACCTGATTGGCGCGAGTCGTCTCTGCGACCCAACGAATATCGACTGACAATCGATCGCGTTCTGGATGAGCCGGATCTGATGGTCGTAAAGCTGAAAATCGAAACGCTGCAGCCGCAATGGCACAGCATCTGGTCGCGCGGCACCACGTGGTACGGGCAAAGCGGCGGGCATGCAGTTTCTGGAACCATTGATCAGCAGGACGGGCCGAACGAACACGGGGATGATGACTACACAGTAAGCGACACGCTAACCGCTACACAAATCTCTTACCAGGACAAGCAACTTGCCCGCATGAGTCTTGGCGGCGGTTCGACCACGATGGACGTGCCGCTGAAAACACCCTTGAACCGCGTACTGGAAATCAGCGCCAAAGACGGCATCTATTCACTGCATGAGCCAATCGTGATCGGCAATGCGTTTGGTGTGGATGTAAAGCTGGCCGTTGGTGATCGATCGAAGGTGGATGCAATGTCCGAAACATGCACGCAGCCATCCACTGGAATAGGAGAAACTAATGACGAGTAATGCATCAGCAGAAATCACGGTCGAGGACCGTGTTGCCAGACATTGCACCAAGTGCAACAGTGAGGACATGTTGTTTGTTGAAGCAACCCGCGGCGGTTATGGATCGGGAAATGTGATTCCTCTGTCCCCGATGTTCAACTTTTGGCCCATGAAACCATCCGTGAAAGTCAACCGATTTGTCTGCATGACGTGCGGTTACTGTGAAGAGTGGATACTAAACGCAAAAGATCGTGAACTTCTGAGACGTTGCTATGGGCCAGGCTCACTACGAGCCCACAATTCGGCCCGCTGGCACCGCTGGGGAGAGTACGTCGCGAAACTCAACCGACGACTGTTTGGCACAGCCTCTACGCCAAGCCAATTGCATCAGGAGGCTAACTGACACCTGGAAAAGCAGAGCGAACACCGAACGTTCACCAACACCATTTCGTTAATACATCAACCAAGGATTTCTGTATGTCTAACGCATCCAATGCTATCGCTCGACCATCGATCTCGGCTCCGGCTTTTGAACGTGTCATTGCCTTTGCAATCCTGGCGATGATCGGTATGGGGTTGTTGACCTGGGACTACCTGTCTGCCGGTCCCAATAGCCCACCACTGAAATGGATATTGCCGGGAGCTCAGTTTGTAGTTTTGGCTGGCCTCGCACTCGTCAGGAAAGTTCCGCTACGCGCAACCATCGGAGCCTACACGGGAGGATTATTGGTCAATGCAACGGTGTACTTCGCACTCTGGTATGACTCTCTGAATTACAACGGCGGTGGCGCAAATATCGGTCGTGGAATACTGGCACTCGCAGCAATTTTGCTGCTGCCGATTCCCATGCTCATCGGCGGGTTTATAGGATGGCTGGTGCCAACAGGCAGGAAGATCGTTTCAAGCGAAACGAAAGCAGCCACCTCAAATGGCGTAATGATGTAGGAGAACGCAAGTATGGAATTATTAAAGCAGTACATTCTGCCGATCGCTGTCATCATCGGCTTTTTGGTTCTGGACTATCGGACGCGGCATCGCAAATTTTTTCTGAAGCACGCTCTGTTCATCAACTTCATTGCCGCATCGTTCTGTGCTTGTCTCCATTTACGCAGGGACTTCAGAGTGGCAATGATCATGTTCCTGTTTATCTTCGCCATAACATCACTGGCCGCTGTCTTACGTTGGATTGAGCAGCGCCGTTATCTCGCAAAAACTGACTTTCAACTTTACTTGCAAAAGGACGAGTCATGAACATTTGGAAAGACTATCTCTTGCCGGTAATGCCAATCGTTTTGGTCATCGTCGGACTGCTCGCCGCGCGGCGAGAACGCAACCGCCCCTACGACCTGTTACGGGGACTCTCGGTATGCGCTATGTGCGCCGGATGTTTTGCAGGTGGTTTTGTGCGTGCTGGCTGGGACAAAGCCGCCGTAGCGTTCCTGTTCATCTTCGTCTCCACGGCGCCGATTGCGATCGGTCGCTGGTCCGTACTTCGTCACCACCAGTCAACGCTTCCTCCGAAAGACCCGACAGACAAGGTGCAACCATGAACAATGTCCAACCGCAGTGCCGAATCGTCGCCGCATTGATCACTGCTTTCCTGATGATTCCCGCGATGTCAGGATCAGCACAACCGACTCAGAACGGACCGACGAGTGATTGGAGCAGTGGCGATAACGGCGACAAGCAGACGCTCATTGCGACGGCGTTCGACGAACCGCTGTACCTTGAACAACTGAATCCTGCTGAAGCCGAAGTCAAACGCAGAGAACTGTCCCACACCGAGTTTGAGATCTGGCTGCGCAGCGTACAGAGCGCGAGGACTTATGACAACATTTGGGCTGCGGTGAGTCGCAGGTATGTTGAAGGAGAGAAGTTGCAGGTCACGCAGGACGAAATGGATGCCATCGTGAAGTCCGTCGAGCAGCGAATGAAGTTCGAAGCGGAACAGCCAGCGGGCACCACGCCGACTCTCGCGGAGTGGAAAGGAATCTCGGTAGCCTGGGCACGAGCCTCGCTCCTCGACTGGAAAGTGTGCAAGTCGCTCTATGAGAAATACGGTGGCCGAGTGGGCACGGGCAGCCTGGGTTCGTGGACTGCTTTGGACGGTCAGTACGCCTTGCTGAGAGAGCATCTCAAAGCAGGGGACATTAAGTTTCATCATGCAGAGATGGAGAACGCCTTCTGGAAATATGCACAGCGAGAGCACTTCGCCGATACTTATCCGAAGGGAGATCGGCTCAAGTATCTGCTTTCCACTCCACCCTTTTCATGGAGTGACGAGAGCCTGGCGACGGCACCGCATTCCGGGACGATTGTCTCACACATCGATTCATATGGCTCTGGCACGGGAAGCCGCTCTGAATTGTCAAGTTCGGGCCAAATGGTCACAGGATTTGACTATGGAGATCCAGCGAAGCTGGACTGGAAGGGAAGCATCAAGTGGCAGCTTCTCCGGAGAGAAGGCAAGTCAGATGTTTATCAGATTGAATGGAGTTTCAAGCCGACGAAGGGGACGTCAACCAGCAAAGCCGAAGAACTCTTTTTCGATGGGGTGACGCCATCCAAACTTGTCGTCAACACTCAGTGGGTCATTTCTATTGAGCCGGTCCAGCCACTCGCCAACGAGAGCAAACGAGAACGCATCGGATCAGTGCTTGGCAAAGACATCTATCGCGACCAGTTACGAAACAGTCCGCCAAGCTACATCGATGTCGTGAAGCTATTCATGACACCAGCCATGGAAGAAGTTGAGCGTCAGCACTGGGAAGAGATTAATATGACCGACGACGAGATTCGCGAAGCAGTCACGTGGCTGACGAAAAAGACTCAACTGGCAGGTGGCGAAGCCTGGGAACGTTGGCAGGCTAAAACCGTCGAAATTCAAGCGAAGGTCGACCAGCGACTTCGCGAAGGTCAACGCCAACTTAATGATCCCGCCACGCTCGCCGAAGAGCTTCCGAAGTTAAAGACCATGCTACGTGTTGTCGCCCTGGAACGATCGCATCCACACGCCACCGAAGCCTGGTTGCTTTTCCATCGTCGCAAGTTCGAGATGTACCTTTACCGCAACTATGGCGGTGGCCGCATCATCCACCAGCAATTTGGACCAGAAGCCCTCGATGCCGCCAGGATCAGGTAACGCAACACCACATGCCGCGCTCCCATTGCCACCGCCCCAACAAGAGTTACTGACATGGACAACTTCATGACCATCTTCCTCATACGCCTGTTGGCAGCCGTGCCATTCGTCTATCTGCGGCGTCAGGTTCCCCGCGATTGTCCCGGCTGTCGCAAGCAACTTCCCATGTGTTATGCCCATGTGTTATGCCCATGTGTTATGCCCATGTGTTATGCCCATGTGTTATGCCCATGTGTTATGCGCCTTGGAACAAGACACGCCGACAGTGGGTGAAGGGCGGTTACCACCAGCATGCCGGCAAGCTCGACGACTCAGGCCCCGGCAGCCACGAGCAGCTTCCAAACCGGATCGACCACGCAGTTTCCACCAGCCACGACCACGTTTGAAACAGGTGCACGATGAAACTGACAACTGGAATGGCGACGTATCGCGACTTTGACGGAGTGTACTCCTGCCTGTATGCTCTGCGGTTCTGCAACGCCGAGGTCATGCAAAGCCGATGTCATGCAACATGTGGAGCTGGTGGTTGAAAACTGGTATGAGCGGGTGCCGCCGGCGGAATGACCATTCTCATTTCGGAACGGGAAAAAATTCGCATTTATTCCGATTACACGTTTCTGAATGTGCAGGAGGCTGGAATTGCGATGATCTCCGCAGCGGTTGATGGTGCGGTGCTCTAAACGATTGTATCCTGCCTCGCAATTCGCAGATCAGCAAGTTAGCGACACAAACACACTCACAGGCCAGTTTGTGACACCAATTCCCACGAATTTGTCGCCGCCGCTTCCAGGCTACATCAATCAGCGCGAGCCTGGACTTCAATATCGACGACGCCATGAAGGCGCACACGCCCAGGTGGGGCGAGTAAGCGCCAATCAACCACACAGTTCGAAAAGGACTATGAAAATGAAATATCCAAAACTCGTCGCCGCCGCGATCGTGGGCGCACTGGCGTTCATCACCATGATCTCTGCCCACGCGGCGGACAAGAAACCCAACATCCTGCTCATCATAGCCGATGACATGGGCTATTCGGACATGAGCTGCTTCGGCGGAGAGATTCAGACGCCGCACATCGATTCACTCGCCAGGAGCGGCCTGCGAGCAACGAATTTCTACGTCGCACCGACCTGCTCGCCAACACGCTCGATGCTGCTCAGCGGCTGCGATCACCATGTCGCGGGCTTTGGCAATATGGATGAACTCGCCGGCCCGAAGCAGAGGGGAAAACCCGGCTACGAGGGCTATTTGAATGATCGCGTCGTGCCGGTGGCGAAGCTGTTGCGCAAGGTGGGCTATCACACATACTGGGCGGGGAAATCCCACATGGGATACGAACCTTCGCAATGGCCTGCGGCGATGGGTTTTGAGCGGGATTTCACCCTCCTGCAAGGTGGCGGCAGCAACTGGAGCGACATGACGTATCCCAACCCCGCCCATCCGAAGCTGACCTTCACACTCAACGGCAAGCCGCTCGACAAACTGCCCGACGATCACTTTTCATCGGAGGCCTACACGGACTTCATCATCAAGAGCAACGAGGAGCACAAGGCGGACGGCAAACCGTTCTTCGCCTACCTGAGCTTTCAGGCGGTACATTCGCCCTTCGCCGCGCCGGAAGACTGGCTGGACAAATACAAGGGAGTTTATGACAAGGGCTACGATGCCATCCGGGCGGAGCGTCTCGCGCGAATGAAGGAGCTGGGCATCGTCAGCAGGGATACGGTGCTCTCGCCAAGGTTGCCGATGATTCCCGCGTGGGACGACCTCACGCCGGAGCAGAAAAAACTCTCCGCCCGCCGCATGGAGGTTTATGCCGCAATGCTGGCGAATATGGATCATCACATTGGGCGATTGGTGGATCATCTCAGGCAAACGGGGCAGTATGAGAATACGCTGGTCGTTTTCCTCTCGGACAACGGAGCGGAACCCGTGGAACTCGCCGCACTGGTCGAGACGGTCTTCAGCGAGGACGCCAAAAAATGGTTTTTCGAGAACTTCGATACCCGCCCCGAGAACTGGGGTCGCAAGGGATCGGCAACGGATTACGGCGCCGCGTGGGCGCAGGTCGGCTCGACGCCGCTCCGCTTCTACAAGGCCTGGACGTCCGACGGCGGCATCCGCACGCCCCTGATCATCGCTGGAGCCGGTGTGAAAAACGCGGGAGCGATAAAAACCGCCGTCATGCACGCGACCGATCTCGTGCCCACTTTCCTGGAACTCGCCGGAGCGAAGCATCCGTCTGAGACCGATAAGAATCTCGCTCCGCTGCGTGGCAAATCGCTCACCCCGTTGCTCACCGGCAAAACCGAATCGGTACGCACGGACGAGGACTGGATCGGCGAGGAACTTTTCGGAAACCGCATGATACGGCAGGGCGACTGGAAGATTTGCTACATCCAGAAAACAGCAGGAGGCAGCGGTGAGTGGGAGCTGTTCAACATCAGGAATGATCTCGGCGAAACGACCGACCTTTCCAGGCAGGAGCCTGCGAAAACGAAAGCCATGCTCGCACTATGGGAGGAATACGTCGCACAGAATGGCGTGATTCTAACCGATGATGGACCCTTCAAGGCAAAGGCCGCACCTTAAAAGCCGATTGGTATCGAATGGCCTCCACTGTTTTATTGAAATAGCGAGATCAACATGCCCGCCTCAGATGAAGCACCCCAGAAAAGAAAAACCGAAAAGGTCGAATCCATGGCCAGCGTTCCGATGTTTCGCTCACGCGACGAGCGCATTGCCGCCGGGAAGGCGTTGCGCGACAGCGTCCCTCGTCAAAGCCATGCCGCCTGGGAACCCCCTGCGAACCGCCGCGATCCGATCGACATCCTCAAGGCATCCAATCAGGATCGATTGGCCGAACTTGTACCAATCCGGTACGGGCGCATGCTGCCGAGTCCGTTCACCTTTCTGCGCGGTTCAGCCGGACTCATGGCTGCCGATCTGGCTAACACCCCAACGACCGGCTTGCGAGTCCAGGCCTGCGGTGACTGCCACCTGCTTAACTTCGGTCTGTTTGCGACTCCCGAGCGTAATCTGATTTTTGATATCAACGATTTCGACGAAACGCTTCCTGCGCCGTGGGAGTGGGATGTCAAACGTCTGGCGGTTAGTTTTGCCGTGGCGGCACGCGACATCAAACTTTCTGACAAACGGGCAGAAGCTGCTGCCGTCGAGTGTGTTCGCGCGTACCGGGAGCGACTGCGGGAGTTTTCGAAGATGAGCCCTTTAGAGGTTTGGTATGACCGATTGGATGCACAAACGATTATCGACATGGCCCCTGATGAGCAGATCAGAGAGTTTCGCGAGGAGATCGTCGCCAGGGCCAGGCAGCGTATCGGCGATTATCTTTATCCGCAGATCAGCGAAGAAGTCGCGGGACGCCGTCGTCTGATCGACCAGCCGCCGGTCCTGTTTCATGTCGCTAAGGAAGTTGAACCAGAGCAGCATGCGATAGTTCAGGAAGCATTAGAAGATTATCGGTTGTCCCTGCCTGATGATCGCCGCATTCTTTTTGACCGATACAGTCTGGAAGATATCGTCATCAAGGCCGTAGGCATCGGAAGTGTGGGTACACGCTGTTTTGTCGGGTTATTCTTCTCCGCGGAAAATCACCCACTACTGCTGCAGTTCAAACAGGCCTGTCCTTCCGTGCTGGAGCCTTATGCGGGCAGGAGCCAGTATGAAAAACACGGACAACGTGTCGTCGTGGGGCAGCGTTTGATGCAATCCGCCAGCGACATTTTTCTAGGCTGGTTGCGGGGTCGCCATGGTCGCGATTTTTATGTTCGCCAATTGAGGGACATGAAAATGAGTGCTCGCATTGAAGAGGGCGCATCGGAACAAAAGGTGATGCTGTACGCTGAGTTGTGCGGTCGAACCCTGGCCCACGCCCATGCCAGGTCTGGAGATGCGGCTTTGATCAGCGGCTACCTCGGCAAATCCGATGTCTTCGATCAGGCCATTGGTGAGTTCGCCTTAGCCTATGCGGACCAAAACGAGAGAGATTACGAAGCACTGGTTGAAGCGGTAAAGGCTGGAAGGGTTGAATCGCTGGTGGAGAAAGATTTGGACTGAGGCTTTGACCTGGATTCAACGTCAACCTGGTTAGACTTAGAAATGCCATTGCCCGCGTCGGTGCCGTACTGTTCGTCTAAGCAGGTAGCCAAAAGTCTTTTCACACTTCCGGATTTTACAGCCACGATTTCAGCTGGTTTTGCCTTGATAACGTAAACAGACAATTGCCGATCTGCTTAGCGATCGCGTGCAGGAAGTGATCCGTCGCCATGTGATCCATCGGCCCACAACTTTTCCCGCGAGCTCATACAATGACTGCGGAACTGATCATACCCCGAGGGGCGCTGAAGGGCCTGAGATCTCATGAAAGGAATTCTCAGTAATGTACGGACTCGTCAGGCGACAGGAACTCAGAATTCTATCTTCCCGCGAACCCCAAGCAGAACAGATTCGTCCACGCGTTCACGAAACGGATCGATAAACTGAACATCGGGCGTCACATGGAACCACGGTGTGACTGCCACGTTGTAGTAAAGTTCCACACCCTGTTCATCGCCCAGAGGTAGCAGGAACGGAGCCACCTCTTTAAGTGCACCGCTCACACCGGTGTAATAGTATCCTGCACCAAATGTGTCCGAAGAACGGCCAGCGATGGGGCTCGTGCCGGCCAGACCGGTGCTTGCAAACCAGTGAACAGGACTCGGATTGTCATCGGCGATGCCAAGCGTTCCGAAGACACCCCACCGCTTCTTTGGGTCGTCCGGCGCTACATAGAAGGCCTGATCAAAATTGTAACCCAGCGACCATGAACCTTCTTTGGGAGGCGAAACGACGACAACGCCCGCGCCGGGCTGATAGTAAACGCTTGGCGACAGGTTCGTGTAAGTTCCGGTGCTGTAAGTTCCGGTGATTCCCTGATGCCCGGGCAGGGCCATCCAGTCTGTCGGCAGATTCAGGCTGGACACAATCGACACACCGTCATCGAAGAACGTATCGAATCCGGACGTCGTGGGGTTATCGTTGGTATCGAAGACGGCCATGGAAAATACCGGTTCCATATGCTGCAGCATCGCGAAACCAGCACCGAAGGTCGAGTATGGAACAGTGCGGACCACCACAGGATTGATCATCAGCGCAGTATTCATGAAGCCATTGGTACCACCGGCTCCGGTGAGCGGCTGATGAAAGTCATCAAAGGTATTGATCTTTCCGGCAAACACCAGCATGTCTTCAGAAAGAAACTGTGTGAACTTCACACCGGTCAGCGCGGTCACGGTTCCCGTGGGCTGCGGCAAAACAAGAGCCAGATTGGCTGGCAGCATGGAGCCAGTGTCCTGAAGGACGGATTCACCGTAGCGGGACTCTCCATGCATGGTGATGAACAGTCCCTTCCAGAGTCCCGCTTTTTCTCCATCGACGTTCATCAGGATGTCGTTGCGGCCACCGTATCGTGAAGTTTCATTCAGGCCGCCATTGACGACTCCCTGAAAGTACTGAGTGGTGCTCACGTTGAAATTGAAGCCGCTTTCTGCGAGGTGTGTGCGGCTTCCCCACCAGTCTCCAAGCAGTGTTGGTCGCGTCATCAATGATTCGCAGTAAGAATGCGTCGCAGAGATCTCACCGCAGCCTTCCCCGCAGGAATCTTCTGCACAGGCTTGCATGGAAACTGGCCGATAGGCGGTGCCCAGAAACTCCGGCACCGCGGCGTCGCTGGACAGGTTCAGCGGACAGGCCTGATCAGCAAAAACTGCCGATTCATGCAGGAAACTCACAAGAGCCAACCCGAAGGCCGTTGAAATCCGGGAAGAGAATCGTCGTGTTCGGATCATGGGACGCTTGCTTCCGTGCAGGTTCATGTGGGCGAGGCCTGGATTACCATGGATTCTCTTCGGAATAGCCCAATGACCGGAATGAGACAAACAGAATGTCGGAAGGTGCAAGCTATGACTTTACTATTGAGATGTGAGGGTCAGGAAACATGGGCAAAGGGGTGTGCTGGATTACATTGCCCGGCGCAATGCTGCACAAAGGACTGGAAGAAAAAAGCCGTAGTTTTGACGACATGCCGTCGAGAAATGCAGCATATTTTTTTGTCACCCTTATTGCCGTGTCAAATGAATTGCCTGGCCAGGCTTCGATGAGCACGTATGCGTAGCCGCGTATCGACTCGCCAACAAAAGACCGACAGCCAGAAAGCCGAAATCCAGCGGTGGCTGAAAGGTCATGGACTGAATCCCAAATCCGTCCAATGGTTCGAAGATCACGAAAGCGGAAAGTCCATTCAGCTGTCATTGGGCGCTTCAAAACGGTTCTTCCGCACTTTTGGTGAATTATGACGCTGATCGCAAGACACGTCGGCGCAGCAAGTCAAAGTGTGCGCGACCGTACATCTGTCGTTTTATAGTTTTTAGTCGGTTGATGTGTCCTTCAACGGGACCGTTGCTCCATGGATATTTCAAGGCGGCTTTGACGGCAGCCTCGTCGGATTTCAGACTTTTTGCAAGACCACGGATCTCCGGCGGCTCCGTTGAGTGTAAGGCATGCGTGAAAGACCATTTCGTCGGCCTGGTCTTTGCCAAGATGCTCCAACAGATTCCAGATAGCAACTAATGCACCCAGATTGTCGGCATCGGTAGTCAGCAGCAGTTTTTTCAGGCAGCGTTTCTCTCGCTGTCGCTGGCCATAGGGCACAAATGCTTCGGCAAGTTCCCGCCAGTCATCCTGTGTCCAGTGAGGAACCGTTCGCGTGCGGACCGGCGATTCGGACAAACTCGCCGTGATGGCCTTACGCCATTTCTCAAACTGCGGTTGGCCGCAATCGAATTTTCCATAACCCTGGTCGCGAGCCCATTCGCGAACCAGTTCTTCGCCTCCACAACCAGCCATTCCCAGACCAGAAACGGTGGAAGCTGAGGCTGACGTGGATTTGGTTGAATATCTTCCGTCAGCCAGCTGCCAACCGTTGCAGCAGTCAGAAACCGAATCCGCTGCATCCGCTCACGAACGGCCGACACCAGTTGCGTCGCCAACTGGTCAGCGATCAAGTAGAGCCCAAGCGGATCAAGCGTGCCCTCGCTCGTACCTGGAGGGTCGTAGGCTGTCAGGAAGGGAATATTGATCATTTGATAACGTCAGGCGAGAAAGCTGGCAGACTTGCCGGTGATCGCCAATTCCGTTGACTCAAACGGCTAACCGTCAGATACTTCTGCCAGCCCCATCGCTCCCGAAGGCCCAAGTTCCACTTGGGGCACGCAGAAACGCATAGGGAGCACGGGGTCTTTTATCGCTTCGCTGTCGCCGCATTACTGACGAAACGACGACCGCCGTGCTCAAGGCGAAACGTCAAATGGATCAGAAAACGATTCCGTATTATCCAGCCGGTGTCAAGTGCTTTCGCAATGTCGCCGCTCGTTCGTGAATATGCTTCCCGTAGTTTAGGATAGTTTCCTGTTCAGTTTCGGAGAGCTCGGCAAGCGGCCATCCCTCAATAATTCCTGCAGCAACTTCAAACTCTTCGATTAGCTCCGTCAACTGTCGTCGCGTGATACGATGCAGTCGAAATACCAACTCGCGAGACGCATCGCAAAGATTCATGGCAAGCAGCCGTGCTTTCTTACGATCCGCGACTATATTCGCGAGGTCTAACGACTCCATTCGCTCACGCAGCTTTATAAATTCCTTAACCTGCAATTGAACCAACGGTTCAGCAGGTCGAATTGACTGCGTTGCCTCGGGAACAATAACCATCGAGCACATCCCCCTTATTCATGCCAGATTTGAATTGCCTGCTATTGAGCAGTACGTACCATTCGGAAAACTGTTGAGACCAAGTTGGAAGTCTAACGCCCGGAGAGCATCATCAATACAAGCAAGAAACTTCGAACCACTTGCACCGGCAGCCTTCAGCCGGGAGTCACATTCCTCCTTGAGAATTTCCCACACCGGATCATCATATCCCGCCCAGAATCCGCATTCCAGCAACGGGTCGCAATCACCACCACGGAGCAATTGCTTCACATCTGACAGAAATCCTTCTTCCGCGTGAACAATCGTTCCAATAAGGTCGGTTGCAATTTCGGGCCAGTTGTCATCCAAGTCTAGTCCGATTTCAAGCAGGTGGTGAATCTCTCGAGTCCACTGCCAACACTTGATAAGGCTTGCGTAGTCCTTGTGAAGTTCGTCGCAGAACTCGCCGGAATAATGATCCACACACTTCCGGATCTTAACCAAAGCTCGCCGGAGGCGATTGAATGCGTGGCGATCTGCACTTTCTGATGATCTAGCTGAACCATTGTTTGAGCCGTCTGGCGTTGACAACGCTTAACTTCCTGTAAACGTGAAACAATTTGGAACTTCCGAGAAACAGGCAGGCGAGGGAAACACTTTCTGAAATTCCTCGCCTCGGCGTCCTGAGTCACCACGCGAATACGGTCCCGACTCGTGGCACTGTACACTCCACTCCCTATAAGTCAAGACTACCCGTGCTATGGAAGCATCAAACGCCAATGGAACGACGCACGGTAGCAACAACGATGACTTGTCCGGTGAGGCGAAGCCTGTGTGCATCCAATAGTCGGGAAACGGAAGTGTACAGTTAATCATGTCAAGCGAGCCTCAATCCCGTGCAAGGCAACCGAAAGCAGGTCTGCGACGAACAACTGATCTTCAACCATTTCCAGTTCCCGAACCATCAACTGCTTCCAGATTTCCCACAAGATGGCTTCCAGTTCCGGGCATCGGCTCATATCGATAAGGCGAAGTTCCGCCGAATTTCCCAATTCCTCCGGGGATACGGGCATGCCGACTACTGAAGCATGACTCTCCAACTTCCGGTGAAACTTCTGTAACTGTTCGCAAAGAGCCCACGCTCTTTCGGAGAAAGCAGTCAGGCGAGCGCATTCGTCTGCGATCACGACAACTCGAGATCTCCACGCCTTCAGATCAATCAATGCAGCAACGAGCGATTTCGAAATCTGCTCAGCGTCGTCCTTTTTCAGTTCCTGCAAGAATCCAGTTTGGATTCCGTCGCCGAACTTTCGAATGTCATTGTGGATTTCGTTCGACAACTCAAGGCGTTCTACCAATCCAAGAGTTTCAGCGAGCGGGTTTCGAATATCAGAAGTACATGGTGCCAGGTGATCTCGCCCAATTCCTGCGAGGTGATCCGAGATCGCTGGGTCAGAGACAACGGGCCATAAGGGATCCGTCTCAAACGGAAGTTGCTGCTGTATCCGCTTGAGGCGATCTTCAACAGCCCGCGCGTTTTCTGGCCGTGCTTTGGGATCGCGACAGATGAGTTCGACAATCAACGCCTCAAGGCTCACATCCAGGTTTGCCCGCAGCGAACTCGGAGCTGCCGGCAGGAACGTTGGCAGTATGTTCTCCACGAGACTGGGAAAAGCCTTCTTGCCGGTGACAGCTTTGTAAAGCAAACACCCCAGACTGAACAGGTCAGCCTTCGGAGAATTGCGGGTGCCCGCCGGATCGGCAAATCGCTCTGGCGCAATGTACCCAGCTGTGCCGCTGACCTGCGACAACGAGTCAGCTTCGTTATCCACACTGATCGCCAGGCCAAAATCAACAACGCGAACGGCTTCGCCATTTAACGCATCCAGAAGCACATTGGCGGGTTTGAGGTCGCGATGCGTGTACTTCGGGTGCATGAAACCCAGAGCGCCGCACATTTCGATGCCAATACGACAGACCTCTCTCTGTGGCAAATATCCCCAAGTTGAAATCTTTTTTGCCAGTGTTCGGCCCGCAATGTATTGTAAGACTAGAAATGGAGCATCCCCCCCTGTGATCGTCCGGAACGTTCCAAATGTGTCAAAGAAAACGATGCTGTCGTGCATACCAAGCTCTTGGGCAGCAGCCTGCTCACGCTTAAAGAGTTCAGCATAGTCGACATCGTAGAGCTTCTCTGGAAGTGGCAATTTGACAACGACTCGGCGGCCAGACTCCTTATCAACGGCCAAGAATACAGCAGCCATCCCGCCCCAGCCAAGCGGTTCGAATAATAGGAAAGTTTCGATCTGAAAATGCGCGCCAGTAATGGCTGGGGCTGCAGGAAAGTGATTCCGATACGCTTGAATCAGATCGCTCTTATTTGCATAACTCAAAGGAAGACGTTCCGGCAGTGGTTTTCAAAATCCGTCGTGATCTCCATACCCGAAGATATGTGGGAATTGTCTGCCATTTCCTTCGGCCGTACAAGTCCAGTGAGATGTTACGGCGGTAGCGGTTGATCGACGGCATTCCACACCGTCGTTAACAAACACCGTGGTTCTTGATCCGAAAAAGGGATCTCAAGGACGCGTTTGATTCTCCAACAACTCGGACAACGAAAAAGAAACGACGCAAAAGAGTGTTGGGTCGAAATCCAGGGCGATTGCGTGCTAAGTCATGATCCGAAGAGGACTTTCGCAAGGTAGTCCGTGTCCCAGGCGGCGAGCAGTCGTTTATTCTTAATTCCGAGCTTCTCGGATTTTTCGTTTTTCAGCATGCTCAAAGCGAACCGGCGGATCACGCTGAGGTTGGCGTCGCTGTGGCCTTTGCGGACTCGGCAATCGTCTTCGCGGAACGTCACATCGAGTTGCCAGTGCAGACTGTTTTCGATGCCCCAGTGAGTTCGCACGGCATCCGCAAATCGTTTGCCCGACACGTAGCGAGTCAGAATGTAGTAACGATTCTCTGTCTGTTCTTTGCCGTCACGAACCGTGATGTTCGTCGACATGCCAATCGCCTTCACAAGGTTCCAGCGTTCCAGATCTTTCACCGATTCAGGAACAGGACAGATGGCATATGTACGGGACTCGTCGCGACCGTGGCCTTTCTCTGACGAATGCATCCAGCGAATTTTCGCATCCTGAAAATTGGTTTCGACGAGCTCATCAAAATGCTGCTCAATGGCCGCATACAGCTTCGGTTGATTCTTCTTCACCGCGATGCATGCATCGGCATTCTTCTCGACGATCTTTTCGATGATTTCTGTCTGGCACCCCATCGCATCAATCGTCACCATTCCCCCGGAAACGTCAATTAAATCCAGCAATTTCGGGATTGCGGTGATCTCATTACTCTTCTGGTCGACAACAACCTGACCCAGACTGATATGATTCAAGGTGGCCCATGCGCTCACCATGTGAATGGCCGACTGAAGTGGACCCCGGTTTTCGGACCAGCGGTTAAGGTGGATGGAAGTGATCTGGATTTGAAATCGTGAGAGGGGCTATCGTGGCAGTTCAAGGAGAGAGAGATTATGCCACGCGCCCGT
>JALHMY010000113.1 GCA_022843805.1 Fuerstiella sp. | reverse complement strand
CAATACACCCGATGATTCACGTCCGGAATCCCATTGTCGAGCAGTGTTTCAAATTCGTTTCGCCAAAACCTCGCGGCGGTCCCCGTCCCGGTGGTAATGACCGGCAACTTTTGCCGGTCAAAAAGATGTGTGGTACGATGAGCCCATGGGGGGAAGTCAGCGGCGGTCGGAAACCAGCACGGTCTGCTGGTAATTGCGGAATGAGAGTTTTCGCAGTCCGGGATTATTCAGCGCGTTGTCCCAGCGAGCGATTCGGCCGCGGTCGTTTTCGTCAAGATCCAGAGTGAATCGATGCTCGGCACGCAGATTCAGTGGTTCCTTTGGAGTCAAATCCAGATGTACACTGATCGGGAGTCGATTGTTCAGATTCCTTAAAGCCGCATTCAGCTCAATACGAGGTTCCGGGAACAGGCTCCGAGGATGCAGAATATGGTTTAATCGGGCTGCCCAGTCGGCATAGGTCAGG
Source organism: Fuerstiella sp. (assembly GCA_022843805.1). Taxonomy (GTDB): domain Bacteria; phylum Planctomycetota; class Planctomycetia; order Planctomycetales; family Planctomycetaceae; genus F1-80-MAGs062. The sequence continues at coordinate 30,109 of JALHMY010000113.1, read as the reverse complement.
TATTTTTCCACCTGTTCTTTATCCGCCCATTCCCGCGTTGTTACTCGATAGGTCCATGAAGGCGCACTCAGTGTCAGCATACCGGTCGCCATATCGAAATCGTGGCGAAAGTCGGGATGCAGCTGAAATCGCAGAGTCTCTGCAATGCGTTCTGCAGATGGGTTCTTTTGCTGTCCCAGCTCTTTGATGTACTGTTCCACAGCTGGTATTCGAGTCTCCAGCATATGCCGAATTTCTTCAAAACTGAGCGTTGTCGACAGTTCACGTGCTGTGTTCAGAATCGTAAACCGCTTCTCATACGGATCAAAAATGACCACTTCGTCTGCCGCATCCACGTAATCGTAGACTCGTCCATTGTGGAACAGTGACAAACTGCTTGAAATGATCGATTCACTGCGAACGGATTCATTTCGAGCCACATCCGTCTTTCGGTCTGCGCGCGCCCCACCGGACAGATCGTATACGTGTGTCGATACCACGAGCCCCTGAGCACAGGCGGTGTTTGCGGTGCCAATAACAGACATCAGGACAGAGGAAACCAGCAGCAGTCTACGGAGCATCATTCCAGGTTCTCCAGCAAACCGAAATTCGTAAGGCGAGTGCATGCCGAAAGACTACTCCGCAGCGACTCCGGACAACAATCGGGAACCACGGTTCCGGCAAGTTGCTCGCAGAATTTGTCCCGTGCGATCACCGAGTTCCGGCAGTCTCTGCTGAAGATTCATATTCAGCAGGCAGGACCTGCCGCCATTCACAACTGCAGGAAGGACGTTTCGCTGACACCGGCATCTCGTTTCTGCAAACTGCAGTCAGGATTCATGCACGGGCTAAGTCCCATTACACCGGATTCCGAAATTCCAGGGGGGGGCTAATGGCCTCCGTGTTAATGGTTGCGTCGAAGGCAGTGGTTTGTCAGAATCTTTTGAGCGCGGAAGCAGGCAAAACAATAAGCCACATTTGGCCACACACTTCTGTACAAAAAGGGCTGAAACGATGTTTACTTGCGAATGGTTCAACGGATTTCGTAATCCGCTGTCTGGCCTTTTTCTTATTCTGGCGGGTTTTCTGGGAGCAACCCCGGTCACCGGCCAGATGCCCATGTTTCCACCTCCGCCTCCGTCCCCGATTCCCAATCCGCTCCCAAACTGTCCGGAATTGCCGATCGCTACAGCGAATGGGATCTGGTACTACGTAACTTCTGACTGCCACGGGATATCCGGCTTTGGTCAGTCGTTAACTTTCTACAATAACTCACAATGCCTGAATGGCGTTTGTCTGAATCCGGTTTCAATAATTGTGGGGACACCTGCATCTCCGGACAAGGCCATCGCAGGGGTGATGGATATGGAACAGATTGTGGAGGCACTTTCGGAACGGCTGAACCGAATTACTTCGCGACCGTCAGGGGACAGAACGAACCGCGCTACAAAACTGAAACCCATCACCGCGCAGACTCTGGCTTATTTGCGAAGCAGTGCCAGTGACGAACAAAAACGAGCGGCGTTTGATCAGTTGATGGCAGCGCTGGAAGAACATGAGGCGCGATGGAGTTTTGTCGGTCTGGCTTCACCCAACACAACACGCCGCTGGATTCGAGACGTTCAGACGCCGGACGCGCCAAAAACCGCGGCCGAAACAGATTTGGACATCAGTTCTGCGGATACCACAAAGATCATTGTTTCTGTTGTACGCGATGAGTTGCTTCGAATTGAGATGGAGAACGAGACAGTGCCCGAAGCGTACTTTCAAAGTTTCACGTTAACAGTGCGTCGAGTTGGAGCAGGCCAGCCAACCCGTTCCATGCAGTACGGGATCGAATGTGCGCCAACTGATGCAGAAAAAGCCGCATCGGTTTCGGCCGTTCTTTCTGAGCGCGGCAAGTATTCTCACCGCCTGCGAGACTCTGCAGGGCGACCAGTGCTGGTCAATGGGTACACAAATCTGGAATAGCTGGACCGTGTCGTTCACAGATTCTTCGCATTTTACGAACACCAATGGATTGTGCACCGGGACAGCGATCGGGATGTGATGATGGTTGTTTTGCGCCATGCTGACTGCCAGGATTCGCTCATCGTCGATGAACTACCACAGCGACCAGCACTCCAGTCTGCACGTTTATGTTAAGGTGTACCTCTATGATTACCGGCGGGCCATTCCGAATTGGTCATTCCACACTTTTGGTTTCTGCTGTGACAGTGTTTCTTTTAATGGAGACCGTGTCCGCTCAGGGACCGATGTTTCCGGGGCCAGTGCCCCAGCCATCGCTCAATCCACTTCCAAAATGTCCGGAAATGCCCATGGCATTTTCTAACGGAATCTGGTTTTACGTGACTTCTGACTGCCGTGGTGTCTCAGGCTTCGGTCAGTCGCTCAGTTTCTTTCCTGACCGACAGTGTAATCCGGATTTCACGTGTCGTAATCCGGTATCCACCGTTGGACCACAAAACGATCCGATGTCAAAAGGTCCGCTCTCCAATGAAATGGAAAGGAAGGTTTTGGCGATTTCGAGGCGACTGAACAGGATTGCTGGTGGGCCTTCGGGAGAGCGGACGAGGCGTGCAGCCTCCCTGCAACCTCTGACTGCTCAGACCCTGACATACGTACGAAGTTCTGCCAGCAACGCAGATAAGCAGGCTGCATTCGATCAGCTGACCGCGGCCCTGCAACAGCACGAGAAGCACTGGAATTTTGTCGGTCTTGCACCACCTAATGATTCGAAACTCTGGGTGACCGATAACCAGGTCCCCGAGCCTCCAAAGACGGCTGCGGAAACCGTTATGGATACCAGTTCAACGGATCCATCGCTGATCAGAGTCAACGTCAGCCGTGGCAGTTTGCTTCGAGTCAATTCAGGTGATCAGACAACGCCTGAGGTATTCTTCCAGACATTCACGGTAAAGGTAAACCGAGTTGTCAATGGTGCCGCTGTACCCCCGGAGAAGACTCTGCTTTACGGAATCGAATGCGCACCGACGGCGGCAGAAAAAACAACCGCGATCCCCGCTCAGATTTCTGAACGAGGAGCCTATGCTCATCGGTTGCGGGATCCCTCCGGACGGCCAGTCCTTGTCAACGGATACACCAATCTTGAATAATGGCCCGACCGCCGAAACATCAGGGTTTCAGAAATCGGGGCGTTGCGCTGCGAGCACATCGGAATCCAATTTCAGAATCCATGGTTGTTGCCAGAAACGCCATTCTTGCTGACGGTGGCTCGTTCCATGTGTTCTGAGTTCGATCATTCGGCCCCTGAATAACCGGACCTCCGCGAACAACTCGGGATTCACGGAGGCCGATCAGCTGCGCATATTGTTGAGTCAGTTCCACGGTTCCCGGATAAGGCAGCTGCAGCGAATCGACCCATTCGGCAACGTTGGAATGCAGTCCAAACAACGGCAGCGTTTCGTGCCGATCGGTAGCTGGTTCTCCCGCTTCGCCATAGCCCCATGCAGCGATAACAACCTCCGCGCCCTGCGTCGCACCGCCAGTGCTCGCGTCGCCGGTATTCGGGGCAACATTCGACGCTGCAACATTTATTGACGGTACAACAGGTACAACAGGTGGTCGCCTGCCACTGCTCGTCGCCCCATATTCGAATTCCGCTTCGGACGGGAGACGCTTACCGGAGAGCTCAGCAAAAGCGATCGCCTGATGCCATGAGCGTTCTGCAATCGGATACGTTCCGCGAGGCAGGATATAAGATTCATTCAGCGGAAACAGTTTTTCGTACTCCATGACCGTGACTTCTGTCGAATCCAGATAAAAATCGTCCACATTCTGCTCGTGCTTCGGATTCCAGATTCGATCGTCACCCATCAAAAAACGACCACCTTTCAGAAAGGCCATATTCCCGGTGACATCCGATTCACGGAAAATCGTTACGGCCGGCAGTACAATCTGCCCGGCGGCATCAATATCATAACGCTGATGATTATAGGGCAATGTCAGAGATTCCGTGTTATTTTCAGGAACACTACGGTATACCTCATGAAAACCCAGCCCATCCACAGAGACCACAACGAGATATTCGCCGGGTGACAGGCGGCCGTTAAAAGTGCCGGACGGTCCGGTTCGCACGATATTCTGAGTGTCTGGCAGGCGTGTCAGTTCGTCGAGTGGAACAATGGCCCACAAAGCACCCGCTGCGGCCGCCCCATCAACGTCTGAGGGTGTTTCACACGCAATCGTTACCGGCCGAGTGTTATCAGGAACGGCAGGGACCGGTGCGAGATCAGCGTGAACGGCCCGACGGCTAAAGAATGTCTGAGCGGCAAGTACCAGAAGCGACAAAAGCAACAGTCCGGTCAGGCCGCTCACCAGCCGATTTCTGGCGATCAGTTTGCGACCTCGTTCAATCAGACCTGCAGGGCGAGCGATAATGGATCGCCCGTCGAGAAATCGCTGAAGATCATCAGCCATTTCTTTTGCGGACTGATAGCGTTTCTTCGGATCCTTGTTCATCGCATGTCGCGTGATCGTGGAAAGTTCCACGGGAATCCGGCGATTCAGTTTGCTGGGAGAAACCGGCTCTTCAGTCACAATCTGATACAGTACTGTATGAGAACTTGACGCCTCAAACGGTCGGCGGCCGGTCAGCAGTTCGTACAGGATGACACCAAGCGCCCAGACATCGCTGAGGTGGTTGATTTGGGTGTTTTCTCCCCGAGCCTGCTCGGGAGACATATATGCGGGAGTGCCGACGATGTGTCCATCCTGCGTTACCGTAATCTCACCGGCATCGTCGACCGTTGCCAGACCGAAGTCCGTGATATGTGGCTGGTCCTGCAGATCCATCAGAATGTTTCCAGGTTTCAGGTCACGATGCACGACCCCTGCATCATGAGCAGCCTGAACCGCCGCACTGATGGTTCTGGACAGAGCAGCCGCGTCCCGGGGCAGCAACGTCCTGATCTTCAGCCATTCTGAAAGCGAAATTCCGTCAATATATTCTGAAACAATATACGGGCCTTCACTTCGCTGGCCGACTTCAAAGACCTGCACAATGTTTGGATGACGGACACGAGCTGCAGACCGGGCTTCTTTCAGGAAATCTGCAGCCGTTCGACCCCGGATTCGGTCACGACGCGGAATCTTGACAGCGACAGATCGCTGAAGATTTTCGTCGCGAGCGAGGTAAACCGTTCCAAAGGCTCCTTCACCCAGTACTCTCTGAACAGAGAACATGCCAACGAAACGGCCCACTTCGGAAATCACGGTTTCCGCCGCATCAGCAGACAAACTAATCCGACTGTGGCAGGAGGGACATTCAATCGCATCCTTCCTGTCGTTTGACTCCTTCCCGGAACCAGGAGTCTGAGGTTCAGCAATCTGAATCGGATGGTTACAATTCGGACATCGGAATTGCATAACAATCTCCTTTCAGGCACGCCAGACAGACAACGTGATCAGGCAGGTTGCCGAACTGCGCCGCTGAGACTCATTCCAAAATAACGCCGCAGAATCTTTTCTCCGGCCAGACTGATGGCCGCGAATACGATTGTCCCCAGTAAAGTGGCGGCAATGACTGCCGCGTACAATTCCGGCAATGCCATGGACTCGCGTTTGCGCTGGATCATAGCCCCAAGACCGGGCTGTCCGGAACCGACAAAAAATTCTCCCACAATGGCTCCAACAATTGCGCTGCCGCTGGCGATACGAATGCCGGTAATCAGATAAGGCAGTGAAGACGGAAGTCGCAGTTTGAAGAGCACCTGCCACCAGGTCGCGTGGTGCAGTCGAAAGAGATCGAGCAGATTTCGTTCAATCTGCAGGAGCCCCGTAGTGGTATTGGTGATCACCGGAAACAAGCTGATAATACAGGCAATCAGGCTGATGCTGAAGAAACCTCGACCCAGAGAAACGACAATGATTGGTGCAATGGCCACAATGGGAACCGTCTGCAGCAGAACCGCGTATGGATAGAGCGCACTTCGAATTTGCGATGACTGAGCAAAAGCGAACGCAGTGAGTGTGCCGATGATCGTGCTGGCGAGAAGACCGGCTGCCGCCGACAGGGATGTCAGAAACGTGGCCTGCAGCAGTTCCTTGCGAGACCCGAACCCGGCAGCCAGGATTTCGAGCGGACCCGGCAGCAAATAGGCAGGAATCTGCCGCCACCAAACCATAAATTCCCACAGCCCGAGCACCGTCAGCAAAACCCCCGCTGGCCCCAGGCATGAGAGCACTCGAGCTTTTGCAGAGAATTCGAGCGAAGAAGATATCGTTTTTTTCATATGGGAATCGTAGAGCAGATTGTGTGGGGGAGGGAACCTGTGGCAGCAGGAATTCCGCCCTCCACGGTCACATCGCTCTGAGCAGAGAAATTCAGAGGGAAATTTGTGTTCAGTTCCATTATGATTGCCAACTGATTCAAATGTTTCAAATCGCAGGTCGCGGCGACACTCTATTCCAGCGAGAAAATTCCGTGAATACAGCTCACCAGCCAGCTCAACAGGATGAAGACGAACCACTGAACGACGAGATTGTTGTCCGTGCCATCCGGGCATCCCTGATTTTCCTGCTGCTTGCCGCTGTTCTGGGTCTAGGTTTCTGGTTTCTGAATCGCCCGCAGCCGAAGCTGACAGAGCAAACGGTGATTGCGACCGAATTACCCGAAGTACGGGAACTGCCTCAGTTGCGTGTGCCGTCCATTCCCTGGAAAGACGAGACTGACTCGGCAGGAATTGACTTTGTACACGAAAACGGCGCCGAAGGTGAAAAGCTGCTGCCGGAAACGATGGGTGGCGGCGGTGCGTTTCTGGATTTCGATTCAGACGGCGATCAGGACGTGTTCTGCGTGAACTCGAACGTGTGGCCGTGGGCGAAAGTGAAACCAGCAAGTCCCCCGGTTTCTGCTCTGTATCAGAACGATGGAACGGGAAAGTTCGTGAATGTTACGGCAGACTCGGGTCTGGATATACCCATTTATGGAAATGGGGTCGCCTGTGGCGACTTTGACAACGATGGTCGAACGGACATCTATATCACGGCTGTCGGGCAGAATCACCTTTTTCACAATGAGGGCAACGGAAAGTTCAAAGATGTGACAGCCCCTTCCGGTGTGGGGGGACCCAATGACAGCTGGAGTACTGGTGCGGGCTGGTTTGATCTTGAAAATGACGGTGACCTGGATTTGTTTGTCTGCAATTACATCGAATGGACCCGGGAGAAGGATCTCTCGATGGAATTTACGCTGCAGGGAAAAAGCAGGGCATATGGAAGGCCTACTGACTTTACAGGTGCTTTCCCGAATCTGTACCGCAACGAAGGAAACGGTACGTTTACGGATGTTTCAGAAGAATATGGGATTCAGATTCGCAATCCGGATACGGGAACCCCTCTGTCAAAGTCACTCGGTGTTACATTTTCAGATGTCAACAACGATGGTCGACTCGATATTTTTGTTGCAAACGATACTGTCCAGAATTTGTTGTACCTGAGTCAGGCGGACGGAAAGTTTGCTGAAGCAGCGGCGACCTCCGGGGTAGCGTTTGACAACAACGGGGCCGCCCGCGGGGCGATGGGAATTGATGCGGCGTGGTTCCGAAATTCGGAAGCGGTTGGAGTGGCAATCGGCAACTTTGCCAACGAAATGACTGCTTTATATGTTTGCCAGACACCGGGGACGGCATTCCCGATTTTTCGAGATGAAGCAGTGTCAAGCGGTATCGGCCCGGTAACACGTGTGGAACTCACTTTCGGTGTACTTTTCTTCGACGCTGACCTGGACGGTCGACTGGATCTGTTTTCCTGCAACGGGCATCTTGAGGAAGACATCCAGACAGTGATGTCCAGCCAGCAGTATGAACAGCCGCCACAGTTGTTGTGGAACTGCGGAGATCAGTACCCGACGGAGTTCATGGTGGTTTCAGAGAAAGAGCTGGGCTCCGATTTTACGAAACGGATGGTAGGTCGGGGTGCCACTATGGCGGACATCGACAACGACGGCGACATGGACCTGCTTTTGTTTGCATCGGGCGGTAAACCAAGGTTGCTGCGGAATGAGCAGCAGCTCGGCAATCACTGGCTGCGTCTGCAGCTGCGCGGGACGACATGCAATCGGGACGCGATTGGAGCCGTCGTGGCCGTTACTTTGCCGGACAATACGATTCTCCGGCGCAACGTCATGCCGACCCGCAGTTACCAGTCACAGACGGAACTGCCAATGACATTCGGACTGGGAAAATTTGATAAGGTCCAGTCTGTAACCATTAACTGGCCAGGGGGTGAATCGCAGGAACTGACCGTCGACGGTGTCGATCGAATGATCACTGTGGAACAAAAAGCATCTCTCTGAGGATCGGAACTTACTGATGCCGCAGCAGTTCCAAAGATTTCGAATGCAGATCGATCTAAGACGCACGCATCTGCCTCACCCTGTTTTGCCAGGAGGATACCGCTGGGTTCCATGGCGACGGTTGTTGATGGAACGGCATTCTCAGGTCACCTGGCGAGCATTCAGAAATGATATGGACGGTCAGGTATTTCCATGCCTGAGTCAGATTGAAGGCTGTCGTCGACTGATGAGGGAAATTGCGTCTCAGGCCACTTTTTCGGCAAACGCGACATGGATGCTCGTTTATCAGCCGGAATCCGGGTGGCCTCCCGAGGACTGTGCTTCCATCCAGGGGATCGCGCGAAAGGGCAATATTGGCGCCATACAGAACGTGGGCGTTGTTCCCGAGCATCGGGGACTTGGCCTGGGCCGTGCCATTGTATTGCAGGCTCTTCAGGGCTTTCGTTTCTGCGGAATGTATTACGGCTTTCTGGAAGTCACCGCTATCAACAAACCTGCCGTCCAGCTTTACCAGTCACTGGGGTTTGAAGTGACTGAGGTTCTTTACAGAGACGCAGGTACGGGCGAAACAATGCCACAGGCGAGCATCACTGAGAAGCCTGATATTGTTCGCCCGCTTCCAGGCCAGCATTCTGCGGATTCCCGGCTTTCTGACGAATTCCCGGACTTTGTCGAATAAGCGGATTCGTCGGATTAACGGCAATTGTAGGAATGATGCTATATGGAAGTCATCCCGCGTTGCCAAATCGCAATCATGTTGCCCGGATGCGCCACTTCGAAGGCAAAACGAAACCTATTGTTGAGAGAACCCCTCTTCTGCGTGCTGCGACGTGTTGCCACGGATGGACACATGTGCGTTTCGACCTGTCTTCAGGTCCGTTGCGCCCGTTGCTGCATGCAAAACCAAATCTGACCGCCTGATTTTCGACGGCCGCGCTTCTTGCAGGAGTGCGGGCGTATCGGGCAGAAATACCTTGAGGGGATAGTTTTCATGGCTCGTGGCACATCCGGCTCTTTGCTAGTTGTCGATGACGATCGCTACATTCAGAATGCGATGGCCGACTACCTGCGCGGTCTGGGACATCGTACGGAAACTGCGACGACCTGTCAGGAAGCCATTGAACGAATGGAAGAGTTTCCGTTTGAAGTGGTTGTCTGCGACGTCAATCTGCCTGACCAGGACGGGTTTCATCTGCTGAGCTGGGCTCGCGAAAATTCGCCCGAAACCGCTGTTGTCATGCTGACGGGATTCGGCACGATCGAAAGTGCTGTTGAAGCCATTCGCATGGGGGCTTTTGACTACCTGACCAAACCTGTGATCGACGAGGAACTCAGATTCTCAATCGACCGAGCTTTGGGACAGCGACAGATTGTTGTCGAAAACCGAAAGCTGAAAGCTCAGCTGACACAGCGATACGGATTGTCCAGCATCATCGGTAAGGACTACAAGATGCTGAGAATGTTCGAGCTGATCGAAAGCGTTGCTGATACCCGAACCACCGTGCTGATACTCGGAGAGAGCGGAACCGGCAAAACAATGACGGCTCGGTCGATTCATCAGCTGAGCAATCGGGCTGATCGGCCATTTGTTGAAGTTGCGTGTGGCGCATTGCCCGACACACTGCTGGAAAGCGAACTCTTCGGACACGTTGCCGGTGCCTTTACCGGTGCCTCGCACGACAAGGTGGGCAAATTTCTGCAGGCCGATGGCGGCACTCTGTTTCTGGACGAAATTGGCACGGCTTCTCCATCGCTGCAGGTCAAGCTGCTGCGAGTCATTCAGGACCGTGAATTTGAACCGGTTGGCGGAAACACGACACATAAGGTCGATGTACGTCTGGTTCTTGCAACCAATCAAAACCTCGAAGAGTCGGTTGCCAAAGGAGAGTTTCGCGAAGATCTGTACTATCGCATTAATGTGATCACGCTGACCCAGCCGCCACTTCGTGATCGAATCGGTGATATCCCACTGCTGGTCGATCACTACCTGAAGCTGTTCTCTGAACAGACCGGTCGCACGGTCCATCAGATCGATGAGATGGCTGTTCAGATCTTACAGCAGTATCACTGGCCGGGCAACGTGCGAGAACTGGTCAACGTCATTGAACGGGCCGTTGTACTGTGCCGGGATGGACATATTACGACCAATGATTTACCTGAAAAACTGTATGCTCACCACGAGCATCGCAATGTGGATGCACAGCTGAGCGGCGCATCCCTGAAGGTCGCACTCACGCAGCCTGAAAGGCAGCTGATTATCCAGGCGCTGGAATCAAACGGATGGAACCGGCAAAAGACCGCCCGGTCACTTGGTATCAATCGAACGACACTGTACAAAAAAATGCGGCGATACGAGATTGACTTTGAATCAGTCTATAAGCACATCTGAAAAGTCTGCTGATGTGCCGATCAAAAAAAGGGCGGGAAAACCTGAGTTTTCCCGCCCTTTTCTCGTTTCCCGCTCTCGACCCGGCAAAACGCAGTCGAACAGAAATGTCCAACCTGCATTTTGAGACCTGGCAATACACTCCGCGGAAATTTTACGAGCGCCGGAAAAGACGTCGCCACAAGTGCCGATTTCTGGTTACCATAGGTGTTCCTAACGACGTTCAACGTCCGCAGGCACCGAACTTCAGGTTCATTCTGAGTCGGCTGCCCGATCAGACGACCACAGACTTCCCCACTGTTCCAGATGTCCTTTTACAATTCCTCCGAAGATAAACTGAATCTGCACTGGGTTCGGTCTGCAGTTGACCTCATGGCCAGCTTTGTTCTTGCCGTGATCGTTCTGCGCGGATTTCTGCTGGAAGGCTACCTGATTTCGACCGGTTCGATGGCGCCCGGACTGCTGGGATTCCATCGGCGCATTGTCTGCCCCGTATGTCAGCAGACGTTTGCCTTTGGAGTCTCATTTGATGATTCGGTTGACCCCTCCCAGATGGCCTCAGTCAGTGATGATGGTGAGGACCGGCAGGCAACCTGTCCGAACTGTGGTCAGGTGAATATTGAAGTCGCTGACGTCCCTGCCAGCCATGGAGATCAGCTTCTCGTTCAGAAGCATATTTACGACTTTCGGCGTCCGCATCGCTGGGAAACGATTGTCTTCCGGAACCCGGCGTCTCCCGGTGAGGCGTACGTAAAACGCGTTGTCGGCCTGCCTGGGGAATCTCTCCAGGTCATTGATGGAGACGTCTACATAGACGGTCGTATTGCTCGCAAGGATTTTCGCACTCAGCGCGAAATGCGTATCGCCGTTTCAGATCTGCACCACCTCGCCGATTCGCCTCTGTGGGAGATGCCGTGGCAGCCGGACGCGGCCTGGACGCTGCGCGACGGCAAACTGCAGTTGTCCGGTGAAGACGTTGCCGGAAATATTCAGTTCCGTCCCTGGCGATGGTACGGTGGAAATCACTTTGCTGAAACGCCGCTCGCTCCTGAAGATGCCGGAGACGACTGGAATAAATTTCTTGAGCGATTTGATCGACTTCCGCTGTCGTGGGCGAGTCGCATCGAATACGACACGGATCGTTCAGTGCTCAGATGTGAAGGAGTCATGCCGGAAGAAATGCAGGCTGATCTGATGGCCCGCTCAACTCATGAAGGCTTTCGCTCCGCCGTCTATCGTCTTGCTGCGCTTTCACATCTTGCCCCCGTCACGGACCACTATGGGTATAACTCGATGGTGCTCTCGCCCGAGTATCCTGTGCAGGATTTGATGTTGCGAACGGTGCTGAGCTGGCAGCATCCGCCGGAAGAAATACAGGTAGATGTGCCTGTGGAGTCCGACATTTTCGCCGTCCGCGTTTTTCCGGAAAGCGGAAAAGTTCAGCTGGTTTCTCAGGACCGAAACCTGACACTCCAGGAGGGGATTTGTGATCTGGCGGACCCGTCGCCGGCTGAGATTGACAGCGACACCACCTCCGGATTGGAAATCGAAGTTTCAAATTTCGACCGACAGCTCATCGTGGCGATCAATGGAACTCCTGTCTTTGCACCATTTGTTGTCGAGCACCAGGCGCCTTCTTCGCCTGAATCGAAAATTCAGAAGTCCCAGGATGCGGCCATGCTTCCGTTTGCGCCTAAATCAAAGGCACCCGGATCCGGCATTGTTCACGGATCCGGTATGGTGAAGGACAAAAATGCCGGCGCAGCCAAAGCAGCCGCCGCGGCGATTTTATGGGAGCGACAGGCTCACTGGGGGCTGAAAGTTCGCGGTCGCGGCGTCGAGGTACAGCAGCTTCAGATGTTTCGCGACGTTTACTACACGCCCGGCAGGCGGAAAAATGGGATTGATTCACCGTACCTTGTTCATCCGGACAGCTATTTTGTGCAGGGGGACAATAGTCCAGTCTCATCGGACAGTCGTAACTGGTCAAACCCATGTGTTCCGCACAAAATGCTCCTGGGAAAACCATTTTTGCTGCATTTGCCTTCCCGGCCTGCGGTTATAGAAGTGGGAGCATGGCGGCGTCCGGTGCGGATACCGGACTGGTCTCGGATTCGCTATATTCATTAGCGAAATTCAAAATTCAGGAATGTTTTTCCAGGTGAAAGTGCTGTCTGGCGAAGTATCGCTGATTTCCGTGCGTCTGAATGATGCCTTTTTTTCCATCTGTTTCGCTGCTCCGTCTGGATTTTTTACATGTCTGGCCGCAAGTTGAATACTCCCGTGCCTCAGGCGACTTCGGCTGTGAGTACCTCGGGAAAAAAACAGAATGAGAGTGCAAGGGAAACGGTCGAAGCAATCGCGATCGCGTTCATCCTGGCTTTTGTTTTTAAGACGTTTCAGGCGGAAGCCTATGTAATTCCCACAGGCTCAATGGCGCCAACTTTGTTTGGACGACACAAGGAGGCTGACTGTGAGATGTGCAGGTTTCGATTCACCATTGGAGCCAGTCAGGAAATCAACCAGGAATCCGGTATCATTGAACGCCGGGTTGTTTCGGCAGAATGTCCGAACTGTCGATATCTGAACGACGTAAAGGAATCTCCCGTATTCAACGGTGATCGAATCCTGGTGAACAAGCAGGTTTCCGAATATCGTCGATTTGATGTGGTTGTTTTCAAAAATCCGGAAGAGCCACATGTCAATTACATCAAACGGCTTGTGGGTCTTCCAGGAGAGACTGTCCGAGTTCGTCAGGGCGACATTTATGCCCGAAAAACGAATGATGATCCATGGCGAATCCAGCGGAAAGAAAAACCTTCCGTTCAAAAGGACATTCAGCTGCTGGTTTACGACGACCGATTTCCTCCGGAGAAACTGATCGAAGCGGGAGGTGAAGAACGGTGGGTTCCGTCGGCATTAAAGACATCGCCTGACGGCCACGCTTCCGGAAATTCTGCCGATCTGTCCGATGTCGAACTTCTGTGGCAGCCAGTCGAAAACGAATGGAAGCCCGATCGATTGAATCGAACGTATGCATTCGACGGATCCGATGCAAAAGATCCGGACACTCCTCTGCAGTGGCTCCGATATCGGCATCTGATTCCTTCAAATTCTCAGTGGACCGATGCCAAAAACCGAGGCGCTCTGGAGACGCCACTTCAGGCGTCGCTCATCGTCGATTTCTGCGGATTCAACGCATTCTCTCTGAAGCAGGGATTTGCCGAGCACGAGATTGATGATCGCGGCTGGTTTTGGGTTGGCGATCTGACTCTGAATGCCACGGTTGATATCCGATCTGTCAGTGAAGACTCTTTGCTGGCACTGGAACTTGCGGAAGGAAAGCGATCCTATCGCTGCGAACTGAATCCTGCATCCGGTAAAGTCTCAGTGTTTCTCACCAATCGGCTGATTGGAGGAGACGACGCCCCTGCCGAACTTCTCTCGACTGTTGATTCGCCTGTCAATGGGCCCGGCGAGTATACCATTGCGTTCGCGAATGTTGACAAGCGACTGTTGCTTTGGGTTGATGGCCGCATTGTTCCGCTCGGTGAAAAAACGGAATTTCATCTTTCGTCGCCGGCCGAAGCCGCAGTGGATGATCTGACTCCAGTCGGAATCGCGGCAGGAGCGATGGACGTGACGGTGTCTGATCTGGTGCTGCAGCGCGACATTTACTACCGAAACGAAACGATTGATTTCTCTGAAGATCGAGGGACGACGTACGACCCGATCGCAGGTCGAGACAGCTGGCACCAGCTTGAGGTGCCAGGTCAGGGACTCTCTGAACTTGCGAACACCCTGCATTCTCCGCGAGCCTACTCAAAACGCTATCTGGAACTGACTGCGGAACAGCAGCAGCAACTGGGAAGCCGAGGAGAATACCAGCTGGACGAAAATGAGTATCTGATGTTTGGAGATAACTCCCCCGCCAGCAAAGATAGTCGGCTTTTTGATTACAACACCCGACCAGTTCAGGGCCGTGGCGGACACCGATATGCAGTTCAGTCGCAGGATTTGATTGGAGAAGCTCTGTACATCTTTTGGCCGCACGGGATCCCATTTTTGAACGACGGAAAGGGCTTTTCTGCAATGAATCATAAAGCAGACACGAAAGAGGGCATCGTGCGAGTGAACTACCCAATGTACCGGGTGCCGTTTTATCCCAATGTTTCCAGAATGAAGAAAATTCGTTAAACTTCGTGCCGAGCATGTTTGATGTGTTCGGTTTGATGTGTTCGGAACGGCTGAGAAGGATTCTCACATGGCATTGCTGCAATGCGAAGGCCTGGTTAAGGATTATCCGGGCAAACGTGCGGTTGATGGCGTTAGCTTTCACGTTGATGAAGGCGAAATTGTCGGCCTTCTGGGTCCCAATGGCGCCGGGAAAAGTACGTCGTTTCGAATGGCCTGCGGATTAATCGCTCCAACAGAGGGACGTGTTCTGCTGCGAGGGCAGGATGTGACAAGCTGGGCCATGTATCTCCGTGCTCAGAATGGACTGGGCTATTTACCTCAGGATTCCAGCATCTTTTCCAAGCTTTCCGTTCAGGAAAACATTCTGGCGATTCTGGAATACCGGGGATACAGTAAGAAACAGTGTCTCGCACGTATTGAACAGTTGTTGACAGAATTTGGACTCTTTGAAAAACGCAGGCAGCGATCCGGTTCCCTGTCCGGGGGGGAACGGCGACGTCTGGAAATCGCCCGTGCTCTCGCGAGCGATCCACAGATCATTCTCCTTGACGAGCCATTCACTGGAATTGACCCCGTCACCATCCACAGCATCCAGGATATCATTACGGGCCTGAAAAATCGGGGAATTTCCATTTTGCTGACCGACCATCGTGAACGTGAAACGCTTACGATTACTGATCGCAGCTATATCATTTGCGGCGGACGTGTTCTTGTATCCGGAGACGCCGAGACGGTGCTGAAAGACCCACTTGCCATTGCCAGCTATTTCGGAAAACGATTTGATGCAGAATCGATCATTGGCGGTCGCGATTCGTTCCGGAAAAGCGCCTGATCATTAAGAAAAGGCATTTGCCGCCTTTTTCCCCGAGGAGTAAAAACTGATGAGTTCAGGATTCGGCGATGATTCGCCCGTCTCCCCCATGACAACGCGAGGACGGGACTGGCCCTGTCTTCGGCAGTTTATTGTTTTTCTGGAGAACCGCGTCGGTGCGCTGCACGACGTTTTGCGACGCATCGAACGTGATGATTTGCACATCGTTGCTCTGAGCATTCTGGATTCTGCAGACTGTGCTGTCGCCCGGATTATCGTCAACAACTACGAACGAGCCCACGAGCTGCTGACGTTTGCCAATTTCACCATGTTCGAAACCGACGTGATTGGCGTTCTTCTGCCCGCATCGGATCAGCCACACACCGCAGTGCTGGGCAGTCTGATGTCCGCCGAACTGAACGTGCATTACGTGTATCCACTGATGTTTCGAAAAAATGGACGGGGAGCAGTGGCTGTTTATGTTCACGAAATGGATGAAGCGCTGAGGGTTCTTAAGGAACGTCAGTACGAGCTCATCACAGAAGATGACCTCCTGGCCGCGGATGAATTTTTCTGAGGGGCCAGGATGTTCAGACTTTATCGCCATCGCCTGCTTTGGAGAGATCCGACGCGCTGTCTGTACGGCATGATCAGAATGATGTTGCTGTCAGGTGTCCTGCTGGCCTGTCGGCATACAATAGCCATTCAGCCTCCGGTGTCCGTACCGGAACCGGGAGCCGTCCGCCTGAATAATGGCATGATCTTTCGAGGAATGTGCTCGCTTTCAAGTCGCTTTGTCAGCGATGAGGCTGCTGAACAGCGGCTTGAACTTCGCATGATCGACCAGGGGTACCGACAGATCTATGTGTCGACTCGTGTCAGCGAACCGGCCGTCGTTAATCCCAACGACTGGCCCACCATCGAATTTTCCATTCCACAAAAACGTACAGGCCGGAAATCTGTTCCTGATGTTATTGGCGTCCCCGAGATTTCGCCGTTTGATGAAAATGGCGTCGCCACGATTCGGCTGCGTCTTCCGGGAAGTAAAACGGAAGAAATTACCGTCGGTATCACTCGCGTTAACGAACTTTGTGCAGAAGTGTCCGGGTTAAGCCATCGCTGGACATATTTCATTTCTCTGAAGTCGATACCTCCCGGCATTTTGTTTCCCGGTATCCTGCAGAAGGTGCCCAAATTCGACTCTGATCCGTTTGTCCGGCTGGAGCTCAGCCGCATGCTGATTCGCGCCGGGCTGCTGCTTCAGGCGGAATCAATGCTCCAGTCAGTAGCCACGGATTTTCCTGAAGCAAGCCAGCAGCTCCCGGCACTCAACAATGATTTTCGATCTGAGCTGGGTCGTCAGATTTTGCTGGATCTGGAACTTCGCCGTGATGCCGGTCAATACCAGCTTGCGCTAAATGCAGGAAGGATCTTTCCCCAGACTCAGCTGTCGCCCGAAATTCAGTTGCGAACCAAACAGCTGGTGGAATCCGTTGAAGAAAAACTGAAACGGATCAGCATGCTGAACATCCGGCTGCAGTCATTGACGGGTGGATTTGAGGATCCGGAACAAAAACGCATGGCCTCGGAAATGGTGTCGCTCATCACTTCTTCACTGGACAGTGATTCGGTCGACAGGCTCGCTGCGTTTGAACTGCTGGCCGGAGATGACAATTTTGCTGCCGAGAAGCAGCTGGCGATTGCAGCGTCCGGCTGGCTTATGGGAGCCGATGAGGCCATTCAGAATCTGAAGGAAACATACGGGCTTTTTGAAGCCAGACAGCTACTGCTGGACTACCTGAGAACCACCGATGACGAGGATCAGGTCCGAACAGAACTTCTTCGCCGGATCTCAGCGCTCGAAGGGCTTAGCACAACTCGGCTTGCGAATCTGATCCTGCATTTGCCGGCGGTCGAACCGGGCCTGCTGGTAAGAGGTCGTACGGCCCGGGACGGAGAATTTCAGATCAACGGAACCGACCAGACGATGGGCTGCCTGGGAAGAGTTCCCCCGGAGTATCGCGAAAGTCGTCGTTATCCGGTTGTAATTGCCTTTCCTCGCGAAGGGATGCCGGCTGAAGCGGTGCTGGACTGGTGGTCACAACAGGCGAATCGACACGGTTTTGTGGTTGTGGTTCCGGAGGCGTATAACACGGAAACCGCGACCTACGATGCTTCTGCTGAACAGCACCGACGCTTTCTGTCTCTACTGCGGGAACTGAAGTTTTCGCTAAACATCGACGATGATCGGATCTTCTCGGCTGGCCATGGCATTGGCGGTGAAGCAGCGATCGATATGGGAACATCGCATCCGGACCTGTTCGCCGGAATCATCTCCATTGCAGGCCTCGGAAGAAAACACTTCCAGTGGACTGCTCACAACCAGACCTCAATGCCGTGGTATATCGTTGTCGGTGAACGACAGGGCGGATGGACCGAACGGCTCACTTTGATGATGATGAAGCTCTTTCGACGTGCTGCACAGGCTCGGGCGATTAGTGATGTCATCTTTATCAAATATCCGGCAAGAGGATTCGAAAGCTTTTATGAAGAATCCCCTTCGGTTTTCGAATGGATGAAACTTCATAAGCGGAATACGTTTCCCGAACAACTGGATGTCGAACTGCTTCGAAGTACGGATCTGAGATGGTCATGGCTGGAGCTGCAGTCGCTGCCAGCTCAGTCAGCTCGTCTGGATCAGCCATCGTCCTGGAGTGACGGTCCGTTCCAGCCCGCCGGGCTGGAAGCGAGGTTAACAAAGAACAACGCGATCCGAATCATTCGCGCACCACAGACCGCGATGACTCTGAAGCTCTCCCCCGGAATGCCCGGCATTGATCTCGAGAAACCCGTCAGCATCGTCATCGGCAGCGATTCCCGTTCCGTCGATTTCGCTCCATCTGTAGCCGATATGCTGGAGGAGTTCCGACTGTCCGGTGACCGAACTCGCCTGTGCTTTATGAAGGTACATGTGAAGTCCCGTTAGCCAGCGAATGATCGTGGTCCTTTGGCTTGTCATTCGATTCGGCTACCTTCCGTTTCGACGACATCAGATCAACCGATGTGATGCGCCCAAGTCCGCTCGCCGATCTTGATTCAATCGGTGGAGCAGCCTGCGCCGCTGGAAGACGAACGACAACAGGCAGACGTACGACAAACAAACTGCCTTTGCCAAATTCGCTCTCCAGATAAACATCCCCCCCAAGCAGACGCGACAGCTCACGAACGATGGACAGACCGAGCCCCGTTCCTTCGTATTCCCGCTTGACGTGGTCACGCCCGCCTGGAGCTGTGGATCCCTGACGGAATTTCTCGAAGATATGTTCCTGCTCGTGAAGCGGTATTCCGATTCCCGTATCTTCTATACTGAATTCAACCTGGTCATCTCCCAGCAGCCTCGAACTGATGCGAACCCGGCCTCCCTCCGGCGTAAATTTGATCGCGTTTGAAAGCAGATTATTCAGGATCTGACTGATCTTTCCCCGATCATTGAACAGCGTGGGCAGTGGACGCATCGGGTGTTCAACTCGAAGGTCGATGTTTCGTCGATCGGCCAGCGGCATGATCTGCTGCACCTGCTGATCAATAATATCCGCCAGTATCACATCGCTCAGATGCAGGTCCATCTTCCCGCTCTCGATCTTGGCCAGATCAAGAAGATCGTTAATCTGCACCATCAGACTCTGACCTGAAGTCTGGATATTGTGAACATACCGCTTTTGACGCTCATCAAGATTGGCGGCGTTCTGAAGAATATCGCTGAATCCGAGAATACTGTTCAGCGGTGTTCGCAGCTCATGGCTCATCGTCGCCAGAAAATCGTCCTTCAGCTTGTTGTTGTTAAAAAGCTCCATGTTGGCACGCGCTAACTGATCCACTTTTCCGTCCAGACTCAGATTCAGTCCCCGCAGTTCATCGTTCACCGTCATCATGTGACGAAGCATTCGATTGAATGCGTGGCTGAGTTCTTCAAATTCATCACCCGTGCTGATCTCCGCCCGAAGATTCAGGTTGCCTCGGGCAATTTCATCACTGACGTCTTTCAGATGAAGTACTGGCTTTACAATGATGTATCGAACGATCAGATAGGCAGCCATCATCGCCAGGAACGAAGTTACGATTCCGGATGCCAGCAACACAGCCCGATTTCGGCTCAGCTGAGATTCCACCAGCTCCATCGAAATGGCAATCCTGGCAATTGCCATCAGCGGCGGCCTTTCAGGAATGCCGCTGACTGCGTCGGCTTCCGGGACCGCCTGTCGCTGAAGTTCCTTCAGTGGTTCAATATCGCCCGAATGGCATGCCATGCAGGACTCGGCCGGTCGAATCGCTTCATAATAGATTAGCTGTCTCGAAGCGGTCTTTTCGTCGTTTCGAATATCCCAGAATTCATCCTCACTGACAGATTCGTCGCGGAATCGTCGAATCGCCTCGAACCCCAGCTGACTTTCCGGTGACTCAGTGCGAATATTAATCAGCCTCCACTTTGCTCCTCCGGCATACTGGACAGAATCATTCAGCCCTTTTTCGAACTGCCCCAGCTGTCGTTCCGCGGCCCCCGCAGATTCATCAGTCGCCGCTGGCTGACTATCTTCATCTGTCGTGAGTACCTCTGTGCCGACTGCCTCCTGTGAAACGGCGGCTTCGGGAGAATCGACTTCCCCGGTCGAGACGTTGCTGTTTGCCGACATTCCATTGATAAACAGCTGGTGATGCCGAACCTGCAAAATCCATGGAACCAGAGCCTTGGCGGCCGCCACCTGCTGACCTTCTACCAGCGCACGAGTTCGCAGCGCATAAACGTAAAAGCTGGTGGTAATCAGCACCAGCAACGCAAGGCCAAACAGAAATCGGCACTTCCGCTCCAGGCTGGTTTCTCCAACCAGCTTTTTTAATGCGCGATACGAAATCAATGGTTGCGTCCCAAAATTCCTTTAAGGAATCATTCTCCAGTAGCTCATGCTCTTCCTGTCGCGAACATCGCATGAAACCCATCTGTGATCCCGCGCGGGATGTGGAGCCCGATATTGTGCATTGCACACCGGCAATCTGGAAGTGATATCTCATCAACACACGGCCAACAACATGAGTTCGCCGACGTTTCCGCAGAAACAAAAAAAGCCGCCGAGAAACAGGATCTCGACGACTTTAGTGTTTTATGAAGCTTTGAATTTCGGGTCGTCGACCTTGCTAAAGGTCCTGCAGTCACGGGATCTTTAGCAGGATCCACTACCTCCAACCCGAACTCATCTTCAACCTAACATATTCCCGGTATTTCCCGCTATTTGGCCATTTTGGCCATGGCACGGCACTCTTTGGCACATTCACGGCAGGATTTCGCACACTCCGCCATTTTCGGGTCATCAGGAAACTTCTCGCAGGTGGTCGCACAGTCTTCACAGCACTGAGCACAAAATTCGGCCGCGGACGCCGCCATGGGACTCTGGCGAGCACAAAAGGACGAACAAAGACTGCAGCATTGTGCACAGTCCAGGCACGCCTTCATTCCAGATGCATGTTCCTTCTTCGCGCCCGTTACAAGCGCTGCACAATGTTCATAACAGGAATCACATTCAACCTGACACTCAGCACAAACACTCGCACATTCCCGCATTGACTGCATATGGGCTTCGTCATGCCCCTCCTTCTGCGGAAAATTCAAACTGCCAGCGGCCAGCAGACTGAGAGATACAACGCTGAACGAAATCATCTGGTAACTCATCGCCATTCCTCCTGATATCGAGATGTCCGGAACTCGATGACGGATGCAAAAGATTTGCAAACGATCTGCGCATGAGCAGCTCCCGCCGTCGACAAGGCCATTCTACGGAGGTGAACCATCACGATAAGGGTGCTTCTTCAACCTCAATGACTTCTTCAGAAATCCACAAAGTTCGTGCTTGACGGCGAACGAACACGGACGCCGAGATCTCACTGGCCGCACTCAGCCCGCGGACAGAGGCTTTCCGACACCGGATTGGAGGACACTTGCTGCTCGCTGGCCCGGCGACGGTCGTTCCCGGACCGCTGAACTCGGACTCTGTCAAGTCCTGGAGTGTAGGCTGGACATTCCTGTCCGACTGCGTTTCGACGGGCAGGAATGACCATCGTACCCCAAAACGAAGGCATAAAAAGCTCTAAGCCCGGCCCAGTTCGCGGTCCATCAGTCGAATCAGATTGGCAAGGCAGGAAACATGCATCTTCTTCATGCCCTTTCCGCGATGCTTCTCGACTGTTTTTATGCTGATCCCCAAACGTATGCCAATTGACTTGTTGGTCGCGCCTTCATAAACCAGCTGAATCACTTCCCGCTCACGCTCTGAAAGCCGACCCAGATACGTCTCACCCTGCGGTAGCACCGGAGGCAAAGTCTGATCAGATTCATCAGAATCATTCAGCTGCCGGAATCCCTCCTCGACCGCTTCCAGTAACTGTGAACGTTCGAATGGCTTGTCCAGCACCGTCACTGCGCCGGCTTTCATCGCTGCCACGGCAAGACTTGTCCTCGGGAACGCCGTGACCAGTATCACTCGAAAATGATTCGGACGATTCGCCAGCCGTCGCTGAACTTCAATGCCTTCCGCCTGAGTCATCACCTGATCCGTGACAACCACACCCGGCGGCAACTGGTCACTCATCCTCAGAAATTCAACAGAAGAACTGAACGCATACACGTCAAAGCCCGCCTGACGCAGCATTATCTCCAGGACCTGCAACACAGCTACGTCATCGTCGATCGCATACACCCGACGTACCGGAGCATGCGACGCAGCAACTTCGCGTTTCTCAACTGATGTACCTGACACCGAAAAAGTCATTTTCATCCCTAACAGCAATCACCCCGGTCAGCAATCAGCCCGGTCAGCAGTCACCCCCGGGAAGATGCAGGCAACCCGGATGAGAAACCTGATATGCGACAGCCAGGTTTCCAAACCTCATCAAACATTACTTATCAATAGTTCACCCAATCACTTCGTTTCTCAAAATGAAATCATCCCCGCGCGCAGTGTGCGATGCGCGCTTTCTAATCGATTCATCCAAAAAATACCAAAATCCCCGTAGGACTTTCCCGTATATAACTATCCAAAAGAACACACCCACGTGGAGAGTCATTCCAGATTATTATACATTTGGGTGAACAGTTTGCCTAATTCCGAGATCCACCGAACGCACGCAGCCGCCCCGGAAGGATGGATGCTGGCGGAGCGCCGGCTGGTCGGGTCGGATTTCCGGAAGCTGCCCCATCTGCAGGTGCATTTCCCGGTAAGCCGTTTGGAATTCGTCCCTGCCCCAGAACCTTGTTGATGTTCATGACCTTTTCGGCTTCCTGCATCGCTTTACTCACTGACTCCTGTTGTTTCCCGTTTAAGAGTTTGGAATCTCCTACCTGGCGAAACACCGCATTGGGGTCAATTCGACCGCCCTGTAAGGCCGTTACAAGGGATTGTACTTCCTGTACCTGAGCGATGAGTTCCGCGTTTTCTTTGGTGAGCTGATCATATTCACTGGCAAACCGCGCCGACATTTTTGTCATCTGATCGCTGGCGAAAGTATTGACTTCCGCCATCAGCCGAGCTTTCGCATTCTGCAATTGATTTGCGAATGCCTGCTGAACGCCCTGACCAATCTGTGCTCCCAGATCCGAATGCAGTTCGATTTCCGGTTTTCGCACCGTTCCAGCAATCTCGAGCTGGGCATCAAAGGAATGGATGGTGCTCAGTGCATCCGAGGCCGCCTGAATAAATTCCTGTCGTACGGAAGGATTCGCTGTGAAAACCGGCTCAATCAGACTGGACTGAAGCTGAACGACGCCAGCCAGCTGATCCTCTTTGAGTTTGAGTTTTAAATCCCATCCGATATTCGAGAGTCTTGCTGTCAGCAGAGCTTCATCCGGCTTGCCAACCTTCAGGGCTCGGCCTTCAGGATCACTCCATGCAGCGGCCAGACTGGTTTCCGCCACCGGCTGGGTTGCATCATAGGAAATATTCAGAGTCAGGGGCGTTTGTCCGTCCGTTTTCAGAGAGATCAGACATGGCCGTCCAACGAGCGGTGCATCACTGGTTACGTCAGAAATTACGGCTTCGAATGGAACCGTCTCACCATCCATCTGAAACGATCCTGAAACGAACAGCTTTTCCAGAAGAAATGCCGGAGCCGGATTTTGAACGGGATAATCAAAGTTCCTGCCATGACTGCGGGTCGGGCGAGTCTGCTCTTTCAGCTGATCCTGATATTCTCGCGCCAGTTCGACCCAGGAGAGCAGTTGCTGCAACTGCAAATACATTTGTTCTCCGATCAGAGATTCGGAGATCCGGCGAGGATCAGGTTTCAGCATCTCCAGTTTTGCCTGAATCATCTCCTGATCACTGCGGCGCGCCTGATCGAGTCGGGCGAAGTCCGCTTTGACTTCCGGCACGATTCCGCTGAGTTCGGACTTAAGCAGCTGAGCTTCCTGAGTCAGTGAGTCAGCTCGCTGAGCAACCTGCAGGTATTGTTCGATACGTTCGACAGGCTGGACGCGACGAGCATTCTCAAACTGGCTCTTCATCTGCTCAAACCGGGGCTTCAGTAGTCGACCGCGGTCACCGAGCGACTCGAACCGTTCATCCCATTTGTTGTAGATTTCGGTACCGGTGCGGTAGGTCGCCAGCGTATTGGGATCCAATTGTTGTTTGACGTCCGCTGTCAGCCGATTCAGCCACTCGTCGCTGAGCTCTGAAAGCTTATCCGCCATCCACGATGGTTCATCGTCTTCCGGCTGAGCCTCAGGCAATTCAAGCTGGCCGTCGTCATCTCGCCGTGTATTAAAACGCACTCCGGTGAGCCGTCCCTCGCGCACAACAAACTGTTTGCGAAGCAACGGGTCGCCGACAAGGCCAAACGTCAGCTGTTCGAACTCCAGCAGGTTTGTTCCGGGCTTTGCAGCACTGGCAAGTGCGACGCCGCTGATGTTCAGCTGAGGCGGAAAAAGCTGCGTACTGAATTCCGCAACATCTGCACGTGCTCCTGTGATGGACTGCAGGGTCTGAACGGAAGAGTATTTCAGGAGAGGATCCAGACCCCACGTCAGGAAACCCCACAGCAGCAGTACAATCAGGATTCGAGGAACAATATATGACCACCGCACGTGCTACTCCAGTTCAACCACGGGACTACGGATCCTGAATTCATAACATACGCGACCGACATCATTCAGCGCGGGCAGCCCGCCTCGATGCTGTCCGTGCTATTCCACGCCGGCAAGTCTGTCAGCCCATTCAACTCCAAACAGAACTCGCAGCAGCCAGAAACGGCGGGCATTCTCTGCGATGTAGTCCGAATAGCGTTCAAAGGCAGGAAGAGTCAGGCGGTGCACAGGCCAGATCATTACTGTGCCCAGTAAAAAGCTGCCCATCACAATGGAATTGTTAAAGTCCGTCCATGGGATGACGGGCGTGTTGTATAACTGCGTCCAGAACCCATACAGACTCGGCAGGCTCAGCACATACGCACCGACCCGATCACAGACCGGGTCCAGTGGAACGGAGCACAGGGTAAACAGCAATGCGGATCCGGCAACAACACCCAGGTTGACCCGCAGTGACGCCACGACCAAGCCAATCGCAAACGCAAGAAGGTTACCCTTAGGCACAATGCCGATCAGCATCCCGAGTGCAAATCCGAATGACATCTGTCGCGGAGTGGATTGTGCCAGAAGCGCTCGCATCAGCAGGCGAATGGGCCGCAGGATGATCAGCATTATTTTTTTCCTTCGGATAGTGCAATCCGCAGAATCGGAAAAGTTGGCGCAGATTGCCTTTTCAGGAATCGCCATGCAGATCGACCGCGAAACACAACTTCCGCAGTCTCGACGCCAAACTCGCACCAGCAGTGGAATCGCAGGTCCTGCGACACGGCGATTTCCGCCGATAATGAGGGTGCTGAGCTGAATCGTGCCGAAGAGTAACCCCGCGGAAAGGTCTTTCGCTGACCGCGGTAACCGTATTGCCCGGCGCGAACCGCCGGTATCGGAAAACATTGTCTGTTCGTAACTCAATTAACGGCATGCGTTTAAGAGCCGCCCGTGTTGCGGATCCGGAATCAGGTTCCACTGGACTTTCCGGATGTTTTTTACTATAAAGCTGAATTCCTTCTCACAGTCTGCAATCCTCGGTGAATTGGTTTTCACTGGCAGGTGAGGTTTCTCTTTTTTTTTCAGTGTGCTGGCACAATTTCGATTGGTGCACACTTTCCAGGCGGTTTTGGACAATGGTCGATCGAAATCTTTTACGTGAATTTTCAGTTGATGAGGGTGAGCTTGATGCAGTAATGGCAGCTTCTTTCCCGGAGTTGTCAACCGATGAGAACGCCATCAATGATCTCTATGACGCCAAAGCTCAGGCGTATGACATCAACGAGATTCTGACGGGAACGATTGTTCGCGTCGACAATGAAGAAGTCGTGGTCGACATTGGCTACAAAAGCGAAGGTGTTGTTCAGCGCGATGAATGGGCTGAAGAAGACGAACAGCCGCAGGTCGGTCAGCGGATCGAAGTCCTGCTTGAAGAATTTGAAGATTCCATTGGTTTGATCGTCCTTTCGAAACGCAAAGCCGACCGCGTTCGCGAATGGGAAAAGATCATCAGCACTCATGCCGAAGGCGACATCGTCAAAGGTACGGTCATCCGCAAGATCAAGGGTGGCCTGCTGATCAATATCGGTGTCAACGTCTTCCTGCCAGCCAGTCAGGTCGATATTCGCCGTCCGTCCGATATTGCAGATTACATCGGACAGGAAATTGAATGTATGATCCTGAAGATCGACGAAGCCCGACGAAACATCGTCGTGTCTCGCCGTCGTCTGATCGAAGAAGAACGTGAGAAGATGAAGAAGGCACTGCTGAGTGACCTTCAGATCGGTCAGATTCGCAAGGGTACCGTCAAGAATATCGCGGACTTCGGTGCTTTCGTGGACCTCGGCGGTATCGACGGTCTTCTGCACATCACTGACATGAGTTGGGGACGAATCAGTCACCCGACAGAAATGGTCAAGATCGACGACGAAGTCGAAGTGATGGTTCTGAATATTGACTACGACAAGGAAAAAATCGCTCTTGGCCTGAAGCAGAAATCTGCCAGCCCATGGTCCAATATTGGCGAAAAATACCCAGTTGGCTCCAAGGTCAACGGCGAAGTCGTCAATGTTCTTTCCTACGGGGCATTCGTTAAGCTGGAAGACGGTATCGAAGGTCTGGTTCATATCAGCGAAATGTCATGGACTCGCCGAGTGAATCATCCAAGCGAACTGGTCGCGATTGGTGACAAAGTTGACGTGATGGTCCTGGGGATCAATCAGGAAAAGCAGGAAATCTCCCTCGGTATGAAGCAGACTCAGCCCAATCCATGGGACGAAGTGGCTGCCAAGTATCCACCGGGAAGTCTGGTCAAAGGAACCGTCCGCAATCTCACAAACTAC
Organism: Fuerstiella sp.; assembly: GCA_022843805.1. GTDB lineage: Bacteria > Planctomycetota > Planctomycetia > Planctomycetales > Planctomycetaceae > F1-80-MAGs062. The sequence goes on along the minus strand of JALHMY010000113.1, from coordinate 2,965 downwards.
GGTGCGTTTGTTGAACTGCAGGAAGGCGTCGATGGATTGCTGCATATCAGCGACATGTCATGGACCCGCAAGGTGTCACATGCCAACGAAATGCTGAAGAAGGGCGATCCACTGGAATGCCAGATTCTGTCAGTCGATGAAGATCGCCGCCGAATTGCTCTCGGCCTGAAGCAGCTGACCGAAGACCCATGGGAAACTCGTATTCCTGAGAAGTACGCTCCGGGTAGCCTCGTGACCGGTAAAGTCACTAAAATCACGAACTTCGGAGTTTTTGTTCAGCTGGAAGACGAGCTGGAAGGTCTGCTGCACGTTTCCGAACTGGCCGATCACAAAGTCGACCACCCGGAAAATCTGGTGACCGTTGGACAGCAGCTGGAAGTGCGAATTCTGCGAGTGGACACGGCCGACCGAAAAATTGGACTCAGCCGACGCTCAGAACCTGAGAAAGCTGCGGCTCCTGCCGAGTCCGGGGAAACCGCCTCACCGTCAGCAGAAGGCGCTGCATCAACTGCTCCCAAGGCTCGTGAAGAACTGAAGGGCGGAATGGGATCGTCGTCAGGACCTCTGTTCACTCTCTCCGGTTCACCCGAAGAAGAATAACAGCCAGTTTCCGCTGGTATCTTTGTGACAACCCGAAAGCCCCGTCTGTAACACACAGTCGGGGCTTTTTTTTATTGGGGAACTTGCTGTCTTTTTTTGCCGACAACACCGGCTCCGAACTTTGATTAATGTGGCGATAGGCTTTCCCCGGTCATGCGGGCGATTTTGGATAATCCGGTTCTATTGCGGATTGCGCATCGTCTGTCGAGGGAAAACCAACAATGGTATCCGGCAGTTTCTGCAGGTTTGCGTCTGAATGTCTGTCGCATCGTCGACGATAACAGACAACAGCCGCTTGAACACTGACGATCTTTATCACAGGCCGGAACGCATGCCCCAAACGACTCGAAAGAAGCGAAACAGCTCTCGCCTGCAGACACCGCTCGAGACATATCTTCGGGAAATCAACGAAACCGCGCTGCTCACCGCAGACGATGAAAAGCAGCTGTCAAATCGAATTTCAGACGGTGACGCAGCTGCCCGGGATCGGATGGTGCGAGCAAATCTGCGCCTTGTTGTGAATATCGCCCGCGGATATGCCGGAAAGGGATTGCCTCTTCAGGACCTGATCGAAGAAGGAAACCTGGGACTGCTGCGCGCCGTTGAGGGCTTCGACCCCAATATGAATACCCGGTTCAGCACATACGCAAGCTACTGGATCAAGCAATCCATCAAGCGGGCACTGGTGAACTCGGCCAAGACAATACGCATTCCCGCCTACATGGTGGAACTGCTGTCAAAATGGCGACGAGCGTCTGCCAAGCTGGCGGAAGAACTGAACCGCCAGCCAACCGCTGAAGATGTCGCGAGGGAAATGGGAATTCCGAAAAAGAAGCTGCGAATTGTCAAGAAGGCCATCACACTGTACAACGCCTCTCCACAGTCGGAGCAGGAAGACGGAGGAATGTCACTGGGAGAAATCGTTCCGGACGAGCGAGTGCGCGGTCCGGAAGACGAGCTCATCAACTCAGACAACCTGATTCATGTCTTTCGGCTGCTGGATGAAATGGATCCCCGCGAAGCAACGATTCTGCGGATGCGATTTGGTCTGGATGACAGCGAGCCTCGGACGCTGAAGGAAATTGGCGAATCACTCGGACTGACTCGGGAACGAGTCCGCCAGATTGAAAGTGAAGCTCTTCGCAAGCTGTATCGAAACCTGAGCGGCGAAAACTGAAATTGCCGGACTCATGAGTACACTGAAGCCCGGCTGTTTTCAGCCGGGCTTTTTTGTGTCGCGATGGCGGCAGATGAGCGGATCCGGAATGTGAAGATCAGCGTGCACACAGCTCGTTCCGTTTCTCATCAGCCGACAATACCATGAATACGACACCATCAGCTCCTTCAGCTCCCCCTGTCGCCGTGGTTACCGGCGCCGCCCGCCGTGTCGGAAGCGAAATTGCATTGTCCCTGGTCAAACGCGGCATGGCCGTGCTGGTGCACCACGGAACTTCAACAGTGGAAGCAGAAGCAATTGTCAGCAAAATTCGGGGCATGGGGGGTGTTGCTGAATCAGTCGCTGCCGATCTGCGTGATCCCCGGGCCGCCGCCTGCACCGTATTTGAAGCAGCCGAAAGGATGGGACCTGTATCGGTCCTGATCAACAGTGCTGCCGTGTTTCAGGATCGTGCCCTTCCATGGATCGATTCCTATCACTGCAGTCTGCATGTCAACGTGAATCTTCTGGCCCCGGTATTTCTGATCCAGCAGCTGGTGCGTCAGATGGCCGAAGGCGAAACCGCACATGTGATTAATATTCTTGACTGGCGAGCACAGCGGCCTGGTCCCGATCATCTGATGTATACGGCCACCAAGGCAGCCCTGTTAAGCGTCACAAAGTCTCTGGCCCTGCAGCTGGCTCCCGGGATCCTGGTCAACGGAATCGCTCCCGGCGCCATTTTGCCTCCCGAAGACCGCACCAACTGGCATCAGCAGCGAGCGATCCAGTCCATCCCGCTGAAACGTACCGGTTCACCTCAGGACGTCTGCGATGCCATCGACTTCCTCCTGAGCTCGCGATTCATCACCGGAGAGATCATTAACGTGTCCGGCGGCGAAGAGTTATAACAGCCCGCCCCTGCCGGTTCACCGAACTCACCACGGTCTAATCCTCCCCTCCCGAAAGTATCCCTCCCCTCCCGCGCAGCGAAGCGAAGTGGGAGGGGTCGGCCGAAGGCCGGGGGAGGGCCCCGCCGCGGATTGCACTCAACGCCGTCCCAATCACGCCCGCGTCCCGCAACTCGCCCTCTCCCGATCTCGCTGCCGCTCGCTCGACCTCCCCCGGCTTTGCCGGGGGAGGAGGTTTTCATAACCTCCCCTCCCGCGCAGCGAAGCGAAGTGGGAGGGGTCGGCCGATAGGCCGGGG
>JALHMY010000112.1 GCA_022843805.1 Fuerstiella sp. | reverse complement strand
ACGGGCGCGTGGCATAATCTCTCTCTCCTTGAACTGCCACGATAGCCCCTCTCACGATTTCAAATCCAGATCACTTCCATCCACCTTAACCGCTGGTCCGAAAACCGGGGTCCACTTCACCGCCACTCCCAATGTGGGTTCGTTCGTTTTGTTGTGTCGCCCCCTCATTCGCCTTGATGGGAGTAGCCAACGCCGCAGCCCTTGGGTTCTACATTGCTTGGCAAACTTATGCTTCGCTGACTTTACTGTGCGGGAGGATTTTTGCCTCAGTGTTACAGTTTCCGAGTGGTAAAAAGTAACGAGTTGAAGAAGAGAAAAGCCCGTGGCTTCACGTCACTGGCTTTTCCTGGCTTCAGATGTCAAGGCGACAACAGCTTCTTCAGCATTGCAGTCACTTCTCCTCTGATGATTGCAGAGTTCCGTACAAAGAATGCCTTGATCGGATAACCAACAACCTGTTCGATAAATGCGAAGGTGTCGTCCAGTGGATCACCGCTGAGATTACCCATCAAGACCAGCATCTGAGAGTTTTGATAGCGTCTTCTGAGGGTGTTGCTTATCTGTGAAGATACCACAGCCAAGACAAATGCATAACAATCATTTCTGGCACGCATTGCGCTTTGCATGTCAGCATTCTGTCTCTTGGCATCTTGACTCTTGTAGCCCTGGCGAATCTCAAACACACTTCCGGCAAGTGTGTTAATTTGTGGCTTTGAGAAGTTCAGTTTTTGGGCGACTTCCTTGGTCCATGACTTCAGTTCTTCGGCCCTTGGATTCCCCGCAAGGTCAGCGAAATCAAGCCGTGCATCCAATGTCAGGGTTCGTGACGTCCCATCATTGCCTTTAACCTCATAGCTCCAGTTGATTTGTTCTTCGGAAAGCCTGAACTCATCTTTCATGATTGCACGAACGAAGCGTTCACATCCCGTTCCCAATTGCCGGTAAACGGATGTCATTCCTCCGGCCGCCTTGTGTGCCGTGTACATGAACTCGGAATCCAGCCCAACCCAATGATACAGTGGGTCTGCACCGTATAAGGCTTTGAATCCATCAAGGGAAACACCTTCGTCCCCCGCATGCCCGAATGCAGGCTTGTAATTCGCACATGATCGCATTGGTTCAAGCAGGATTTCACGGTAATTCTTGTCACGTTGCGCTTCATCTGGCAACGTCATCGTGCAACCTGCATTTCTGCCCTCGTTCCAGCCACCACTTTTTGATAGTAGTCAGCAATTTCCTTTGCAACAGCATGTCCGATGATGGGAGGAACAGCGTTTCCAATCTGCATCACATTAGTTGAGTTGGAAAACGGAAACACAAATTCATCTGGAAAAGACTGCAACCTTGCACATTCTCTCACGGTCATTCGCCGGTCTAGTTTGTGGTGAAAGTGAATTCGTGCTTTTGGATTGGCACGAATGGCATATGAGATTTCACCAGAGATGTTTTTTTGGTCTCCCTGTCCTGCGCCCGCAGTAGCCTTTGTTGCCACGAAATACTGACTTTGGTTCACAACGGTTTCGTCAGTAATTGGAATGAGATCGTCCAGAGCATCGTTCACGGTTCGATGTCGCATGAAGAATGTTGCCTCTGGTTCGATTGGCATTCCGTGCTGTTGGGCAATGGCATTTCGGACACCGACAAAAATCAATCTCGTCCGGTTTTGTGGCAATCCATACTGAGGGCAATAAAGAGTCCACAATTGAAACTTGTAACCAACGGCCTCGAAGTCAGAAAGGATTGTCTCCAACAACTGTCCCCCAGCAAGTTTTGCGAGGTGTGGCACGTTCTCGCCAACAACGATCTTGGGTGAATGCTCCACCATATACTCAACCAAGGTTCTGTAGAGCTTTCCACGTTTTCCCTCGAAACCAGTCTTGGGGCCACATGAGGAAAAATCCTGACAAGGGAAACCACCCGTCAGAATGTCAGCTTCAGGTAGGCTGCTCATGTCAACATCGGTCAAGTCCTGTACTGTTCCTTCCGAACCAATGTTTAGCTGGTACGTCTCAATTGCACGCTCATCAAAATCATACGCTCCAAGAATACTAAAAGGCAATTGTGGGAAATACTCATTGAGGTAAGAGAACCCGCCCAACATCCCAAGATCAAAGCCCCCACACCCGGAGAACATTGACAGAACAGTTGCCTTTTTTGCCTTGGCGAAGGTTCGATCCTTCTTTCGCAGTTCAATGACGTTGGGGTTGTCCTTCAGTCCATATTCGAACTGAGGCATTGAACGAATTGCTTTCCTTTTGGGAAGTCCCGATTTTGGCCTCATACCAATGATACTCTCATCATGAATGTCGATTTTTTGTGTCTCTTGTCTCTCTCTGGGTTGTCATTCTCACATCTTCATTTCGATATGCAACTGAACAGAAACATTGGTTTTTCTGCGCAGTGTCATTGTACCAGGAAGGTTGTGAAGTTTGCGGAAACACAACAACCAGCAGGAGACAAGGACAATGAGAAACAGGCACAGACTCAGCAACACTCAATATTTGAAGGCCCTTGATGTATTGGCTGGCCTTTTGGAACTACCAGGGACGCCAGACCATGTGACGGCACAATTTATGTTTGCCAATGGGCTGTTCAGCCTTCCTGAACATACCAAAGCGAAGTTGTCCAAAGCTGCCCGCAAGCGATCGACTGAAGGTGTTGCAATGGCCCGCCGCTTGGAGCGGGAGGAACTGGACCGACAGCTTCAGGTGCAAGAACCCCCGAAACGTCTCGTCCGGTTCAGGCTGGTTGAATAGTGTTAAAGTGACAAAAGCCCCCGGAGCAACTCCTGCGCTTTTCTTTTCGAAAAGGTATCCACTCTGGGTATCCACTCAGGAAAACCTCATGGGTATCCAATTTCTGTTGTCGTAAGCCCTTGGAAACAACGAACTTGAAAATACCCCCGGCGCGATTCGAACGCACGACCTTCGGTTTAGGAAACCGACGCTCTATCCTGCTGAGCTACGAGGGCGAGTGGGAAAAATACTGGGTTCCAGAAAGACGCGGTCGTGCCTCTTCTGGGTTGACAACCACTGGCTTTTTCTGAGTGTCAAATCCAGTGCTGTCAGTTTATCAACAGCATCGGTCCGAAGTCCACTCATCAAATGGCTGTAAGTGTTGATTGTCAGACTGAATATTCGAGTGCTTCAGTCTTTCCTCGACAATTTTTGGGTGTCATGCCGGGATGCTTTTCACGAGCTTCGAAAAGGGGGATTTCGATATCAAGCTCCTCTATTTTTTCCCCAATGTCCCAATGGACCGTACTGCGGCTGACCCCATCGAGGAGCCCGTCAGTGCAATCAGGATGGCTCCTGGGTTTCGGAAGTCGGCAGCGATTCTCATTCTGAAAGCAATTTTGCTGCCGTGATTCTCACTTTGATAAGATGGGAGAATTACAAAGCAGAGGCGACGAAGTGTCGACATCGATCGCGACCCGTGCGACAATCGTCCCCCGAGTGGTGAACGCCACGGTCAATTGGAAGAACATTTCTTTAAAGTATTTGGCATCGGGGATTAACTATGAAATTGAAGATTGTTGCGATGGCGGGCATGTTGCTCGTTGGTATGGCGGTACAGGTACAGGCGGCTTTCCTGACATTCGTGCCGCCAAATGACCAAACGGGTCAAGTGTTTACGACCAATAGAAATGACGGCTGGAGTCTCGGGCGTGGTCTCGTTTTCTCAGCGACACAGAATGTACTGATTGATTCGGTAGGTCTTTACCACGATCTGTCAGGCAACACTCTGAATTTCCAGATTGCCCAGGTCAATTCGACATCAGGCCTTGTAACTTCCGGGCAGACCATTTTGAGATCAGGATCATCATCGGTCACAACAAACGGACTCGAATGGATTGATTTTTCTGTCGCCCCCCTCCTGCTGACTGTTGGCAACAATTACCACATCAACTTCAGCTTCCAGGGGAATGGAAATCAGAATTTCTTCTACAACAACGGGAACGTCGCCTGGGCACAGGATGGCCTGGCACTGCTTGACGGTACTACTGGCGGCGATACCAGTAACTTTGTTGTCGCGGCGTTTAGGGTGAATGCCGTCCAGGAAGTTCCTGAACCAGCCTCCATCGCAATGTGGGGTCTCGGAGCAATCGGTTTGACCTGCGTACGGCGCAGGCTGCGTGCGGTTGCACCTGCTGGTTGCTGAGCGAGATTGCAGCCACAATGAGAATCTGAGAACGGGTAGTCCTTTTCTGGGCTACCCGTTCATTGCACGGCTCCGACGGGATCAGGGCTGCAGCAAACGGAAATTCTGCGATGGCTCACGTTTGGCAGATTTGGTAATGCAAAAAAAGAAACGGGCCACCGGTTGAAGGGAGCCCGTCTAAAGAAGAACTTTTTTCTGTCGCCAATCAGGCAGAGCGCCTGGCCAGAATGTGATAGCAATTAGACCGACAAAAGCGATTTACGTCGGCGGACCGCGATGAGTCCCAGGGCCCCAAGGCCCCACATTGCGACTGACGCTGGTTCTGGCACGGCAGCGGCAGAACGTTCAAAGACGATATTGTCCACAACGAACGCACCATTCGTTCCACTGGCGTCGAAGACGACACGATCATAGGTGCCACCTGTCAGTGTCAGCAAACTCCAGTCGAACGAGGATGCAGAATTCAGACTGACCGTATTGACGAGACTGTTCCCCAAATAGCCGCTCAGGAAAATCGTCCCGGTGCTTCCAGCAAAGTTCAGGGAAAGTGAACTGATCAGATAGTCAAACGTGATTGTCTCCGGAGGTGAAGATCCAACACTCGAATTCCATGCCAGAAAGTTTCTGGGGGTAAACGGTGGCGACAGCGAAACACCGAAATTGCTGTCGGAATTGAGCACTTCGCCTGTTCCGGAAAAATGTACCCCCAGCGATGCGTACTCTTCTGCGAGCGCGACCTGATTTACGAATAAAGACGGTGCGGTCAAATCATCGAAATTGATGACCACTGCTGCCTGCGACTGTACTGCCGTTGCGGCGACAATCATTGCCATCGCCAAAAGTCCACTCCACTTCATGTTCTGTTCCTTGTCAAATGTGTTGCGGGCGCGTGTGTTACCCAGATCGATGGTCTATTCTGAAGAGATTGGCCACAACCTGATAATCCTGAGGATTGACACACAATGAGCGGGAGTTCAGTCCATTGGAACGAGGATTGCAAGTGAATTTCCGTATGAATTGTTTGCATAATCATTCTGAAATGGATTGCGGTGGGCTTCTCATATTGAGAAATCGTTGAGGCAACGGCTTCAGGGATATACATCCTCAGTCGTATAGTGCCTTTAACGGACAACTATAACTAACTGCCATTCTGATTTCTTAAATCGCTCAACAAAGCGATACACCTCCGGCATCGTTTCAAATTCGAAGGCCTGGAAGTTGTCAGCTGAAAGCCAGCGGGGATAAAAAAACGGACCGCCCCGTACTGAGGCGTTCCGTTGATTCTACTCGGATCTGACGATGAATGCTCAGAGTGACGACAGCGATTTACGTCGACGGGCGGCAATGCCTGCACAAATAGCTCCGAAAGCCCACGTTGCAATTGCTGCAGGTTCCGGAACTGCTGCAGCGGTGGTAGTAAACTGCAAATCATCCATTACGGCGGCGAACCCGGTTATCTCGAGGTAAGAAATATCCGCCTGGGCTCTCTGAAACCCGCGGAACGCGCCTGCGTTAACGCCATTTGGTGTGCTGATGGGTGCGCTCGTATGAACGTCAACCGATTCGAGCAATACTCCCCCAAGCCCAAAAATACTGAGTGAAAGAGCGTCATTCGAGACGTAATTGAAGAACGCTCCAAGACCTGAAACAGGGCCATCGTTAAATGTAATCCGTACAGGGCCACGACCATCAAAGATACCCAAAAAATCCCTGTCGACCTGAATTCCATGATCCATTACCAACCAATCCCCAGCCCGCGTTGTAAAGCCAGAGGTCCCCGGAAGCCGAACCTGCTGTCACATCGGCCCCTACGGACCCACCGATTTGAACAGGGCCGGTGACGCCAAAATGCTGATTGCCGCCTGTAAATTGACTAAAATCGATGGTTGAGGTTGCGCCGGACAACTGGCCAGCAGAAGTAATAAATGCACCCTGCGACTCCCCTGCACAGATTGCAATGATTAAAACGCCCAAAATCGATGATTGACACTTCACGTTTTCGTCCCCTCCTATCGAACCACTTTTAACGTTTTCAACACATCGTTTCGCCAACTGCGAAGCGGATTTTCCAGTGGGATCGTCCTACGTGTATTGCAGTGGATCGTTCTACGGTAAGCAATGGCAATCCACGTTCGATTTCGGCGGATTTCCATTATCAGGTGATTTATCAGCCGATTCTCATTTTGAGAAGCTGGCGGGAGGGCTCGCTGGCGCAGAATACAGGCCGCCGATCGCGGCCATTTTGGATGCACCTGTTCTCTGCATGAATGACGTCTGATTCTCAGACACCCACGCCTGTTGAAGACGGCAGGGCGACAAAGGGCTGGACTGACATATTGCGGTTACGCTCGGCGCCAGTTTTGGCTGCCTTGAGGAGGTGCATGCTGACTCGGGAGTCGTAATCACCGGTCGCAGTTGCTCGTGCCATGTTGTGTTTGGCATTGGCGACGATCCAGAGTTCGGAATTCGGGCCAATCAGTTTCTGCAGCTGAGTGGCGACATCCACAGTCACGTATGAGTCACGCTTTCCGGAGATCAGAAGCACGGGCGTATCTGCAAGACCCTGAACTTCATTTTCCAGATGCACGTACTGACAACGACGTCGCTTTTCGCTGCGTTCCAGACCCTGTTTCAGGGCAAGCCGAATGTGCCATGCCGGCAAAATGGCATAGAGCCAGCCGGGAATGACGTAACGCACGAATCGCTCGACGAAGTGATGAGCCATCGGCATGGTGCCAAAGGCACTGTCTGCAATCACGGCCTGAATTCGAGGATAACGGCAGCCTGCAAGCAACGCCGCGACACCGCCTCGGCTAACTCCAAACGCGAATAATGGAAGTGTGCTGAGTTGAGGATCCGATTCCACAAACTCCAGCACGGCCGACACGTCCGTCATTTCAAACTCAGTGATCCAGTGGATGGGGGTGTAAGTTTCGGACGACTCACTTTCCCCCTGGTTACGGAAGTCAAATGCAAGAATTGCAAAGCCTTCCGCCAGCAGAGCTTCACAATAGCGGCGGGCCATCCAGTGATTTCCGCTCAACTCCGGAAAGAAAATCACCAGTCCGTGAGTCGATTGCTGTTCGGGCAGGTGCAGGCTGCCGGACAGTCTCAGGCCGTCGGCCGTTTGGATGCAGACGTGCCGGGCGTCAGGAATTTCGGATTCCGCCACGACATTAAAAGGGGGAACATTTTCGAAGATGTCGGCAATTTTTCGGGATGCAAAGCGGCGCAGAGCACAGTCCATCAGGGCTGTGACGGCAATGACACCGATGAAAATGCACCCGAACCATACTACCCACACTGAAACATCTCCCGCTGGACACAGAGCCTGGAGAATTACCCGGGCACTATGACAGCCAGGTTCATAGTGCAGTTTCTAAATCCGTTATCGACTGAATCGTTATCCTTCGAACTTTGAGATTATGAGTGACACATTCTGCCCGCCAAAGCCAAAACTGTTTGACAATGCTGCTTTGATGCGACTTTCGCGAGCCTGGTTCGGAATGTAATCAAGATCGCAGTCAGGGTCGGGTGTCGAATAATTAATTGTGGGAGGCAGCACGCCATCTCGAATTGCCAGCAGGCAGGTGATGGCTTCGACGCTGCCAGCTGCCGCAATTAAATGGCCCATCATGCTCTTAATGCTGGAAACCGGCGTCTTTCTTGCGTGTTCCCCCAGTCCGCCCTTGATTGCCATGGTTTCCACATGATCATTGACTTTTGTGCTGGTTCCGTGAGCATTGACATATCCAATTTCTTCAGGATTGATCTGTGCGTCAGCCAGCGCCATGCGAATGCAGGCAATCGCACCTCGACCTTCAGGATGGATATCCGTTATCCGATAAGCATCTGCCGTGGAGCCGTAACCCCGAATTTCACCGTAAATTCTGGCCCCGCGCTTTTTTGCATGTTCCAGTTCTTCGAGGATAACCATGCCGGCCCCTTCACCGAGAACAAATCCATCTCGTGTAAAATCGAAGGGACGTGAAGCTGTGGCGGGCGAATCATTCCGTTCTGAAAGTGCGGTCAGCAGGTTAAAGCCGGTTAATCCGAATGGATGGATCATGCTGTGAGCGCCACCGGACAGCATGACATCGGCATCATTGCGTCGGATAATTTCAGTGGCTTCACCGATTGCCTGACTGGAAGCGGCGCAGGCAGTGAGGCAGTTCAGGTTTGGTCCCTGCGCATTGAAGAGGCTGGAAAGGTGTGCAGCCGGCATGTTGGGTTCGAGTTCCAGCTCGAATCGGGGATTCATGGACTCCAGAAAATGTTTTGTGAAATGCTGCAGGTCCACTTCGCCGTTTCGCTGAGCATCTGCGACCAGTGACATGAATTGCAGAAAATCCTGTTGTCCTTCACCAGCACCCAGATAGACACCGAATCTGGCAGGATTCAGGGTGTCACATTCTTCGATTCCCGAATCCTTCACTGCCTCGGTGGCTGCTCCAATTGCAAAGCGAATATTTCTTCCGGCATCGGAGAATCGATGGGGGTCATCGACGAGTGCATCAAAGTCGAAGCCGCGAACTTCCGCAGCGAATTTTGTTGGAAAGTTAGAGGCGTCAAAATGAGTAATCTGACCGACGCCATTTTTGGCTTCTTTCAGAGAAGCCCACATTTGTGATACGTTATTGCCGACCGGAGTGATACACCCCATTCCTGTCACTACCACTCGCCGATTCATAACCTGTGTGCTCTCCCGGCATCGCATAAATGCCTGTATGAACGTTCGCTCATCTGGAATACTCGGGAATCGTCTGTCGCCCGATACGAAATAGAATACTAGGGGGCTGAGTCAGCAGATCCAGTGTCAACTTTTCCGACGGTCAGGATGTCCAGAAGATTCATTCGGAAGACGAAATTCTTCTGATCGATACGGCTGAGCTGAGGATCATCAGAGGACAGGTGCACGAAGACGATCTCAGCATCGGCGACCAGTCGGTCTCCGACTTTTGCCGTCACGGTAACGCTGCCACCTTCGACTCGTGCGTCCTGAAGATCCGCGGTATAAATGATCTGATCGCCGGGACATGCCCAGCTGTGAAATGTGACCTTTGGCACTTTCGCCAGAATGACGTTGTACCTGAACTGAAAGTGTTCACCCAGAAGAATTCCACCGGTTTGAGCCATTCCCTCAATCATCAGGGAACCTGGCATCACGGGAAAACCCGGAAAATGGTCATGCAGGTGTTCTTCGGCGAGCGACACGTTCTTGATTGAGCGCGCACGTTTCCCCGAATCAAACTCGATGAACTTATCGACCCAGTACCATCGCATGTCACCAGTTCCGGGGTGAAAAGAAATTGGTCTCAGTTTAAACGTCGGGCGCAGCTCGTTACAGGAAGGCTGCTGTGGCTCACAACGCCACTGCCCTGCATGCATTTCTCACAAATTCGTGTGTCAAAAGACTCGTGAAATCAGACCACTGTTGCTCCGGACGTGCGTCATGCGACTGATGAGCGAATCCCGCGTTGCCGCAGCAGTGATCTGTTTTCCCGTAACGGTCGAGTGTAAAGTCCCGACATATTTTCTGACATCTCGACGCCGCCGAAGCTACTTCAGGCGGGCCGCCACGAACTTGCAGATCATGTCTACAGTAAACAGATCCTGAATTCGGCTTACCTGCGGGTCTTTTGCAAAACTGTCGACATCGGCATGAGGCATTTTTTCACGCAGTTGTGCAATGCCGTCGGTTGTAACCTTCCCATCGGCAACAAACCCGGAGTCTGCAGAAGCCAGATTTTCAGGGAACAGTTCTCCCCGAGGAATCTTGATGTCAAAGTTCTTTTCAAGACGGAACACGATGTCCAGAAAGTCGATGGACTCTGCTCCCAGATCGCCGATGAGGGTCGCCGAAGGCGTCACTTCGTCATCGTCGACACCCAAAGCGTCAACCAGCGTTTCCTGAACTTTTTCAAAAATCTCTTCAGAAGAAGGCATCGATCAAAATCTCCCAATCTCCTCAACTTTACCGAGGAGACGTCGGCTGCCAGAATTCCAGCAATCTGCTTTGAACTGGCAGCCGGCCCCAAAGCAGTAACCCATATCGCTCAGATACGAACCCAGTTTTCGCAGGTGAGCGAGTCAAACCAAAATCGTCAGCACCGAGAACAACTGCACAGAGTGCAAAGGTGTCAAAACTCAAATCCGTCGAATTGTGGTGATCAGAAAGTCGCACGTCCACTGGTTTGGGGCATACTCAGGACTGATCAGTTAAAATCCACGTTTTGTTGTGGCTCAGAGTTTTCCCAAAAACCTGACCCTATTTTCACGCCTGGCCCTCTAAAGTCCTGCAGGATAAGAGTCCTGAAGGATAAACAGTTCGCCCGGAGTTTCAGTGTTCCCGGAGTTATAGTCCACCCAGAGTCAGACCGCCGTCGACTTTCAGAATCTGTCCTGTGACATACGAAGATTCGTCAGCCGCGAAGAACAGCACAGCATTTGCGATGTCGTCTGGCAATCCCAGTCGGCGCACTGGAATCTTTTTCTTAATTTCGGCGCCCGCGGCGTTCACGACAGCTTCAGTCATGTCGGTTTCAATAAAACCGGGGGCGACAGCATTAGCAGTAATTCCGCGACGAGCGAGTTCCGTGGCAATACAGCGGGTAAATCCTTCTACTCCCCCTTTGCTGGCGGCGTAATTTGCCTGTCCCGGATTGGAAACATCGGCTGCCACGCTGGACATATTGATAATTCGGCCGTAACGCTGAGACATCATCGTCCGAGTAGCGGCCTGACAGAAGTTAAAAACGCTGGTGAGGTTCGTATCGATCACATCCTGCCACTGCTGCGAATCCATAGTGGCCAGCAGGCCGTCGCGAATGATACCGGCGTTGTTCACCAGAATCTCCAGCTTGCCCCATTTCTCGAGGACATCAGCGACGACCTTGTCTGCCGCGGTCTTGGACCGGACATCGGCCTGGATCGCCCATGCCTCATGGCCTTTTTCAGACAGCGACCTGACAACTTCGTCCGCAGCGGCGGAGTTGGAATTGTAGACGAAGGCGACTTTGGCGCCGTTAGATGCGAGACTTTCAACGATTGCGCGTCCGATTCCGCGGCTTCCGCCGGTGACCAGTGCGACTCTGCCTGCAATACTCATTCGGATTATTCCTCTGTCCAATTCATTGAAGAAAATGCTGCCAGCTGTATTAGGAAGCCAATGTGAATGCCAGTCCCAGTTCGGTCGAGGGAAACGGCTTACGCCTGTATTTCCGCGGTCCAGGGACGAATTTGTTCGAACAGTTCTTTCATCGCGGTGATGAGTCGCTGATCGTTGTCGGCCAGTTGTGGGTTTCGGGAAGCCAGATTATCTTTGGAAAGAATAAGTTTCGCACTGACGGCAGAACTGCCTTCAACGGTTCCTGACGCTTGAAATTCCGCCGAGGTTTCGTCGGTTCGTTTGAGCGTCGCGGTCACCTCAAGAGTCTGGCCCGGCTTCAGAAAGCTGTTGAATTTTACGGCCCGGGCCTGTTTGAGCAGAAGCGTGCTGTACTGAAAATTGTCCGTTACGCGAGACAGCCAGGCGCAGGACTGAACGAGCGCCTCCACCATCATCACGCCTGGCAGGACGGAAAATCCTGGGAAATGATCCTGGAGGTATTCTTCCGCAAGAGAAACATTCTTGATGGTCCGGATGCTCTCTCCCGATTTGATCTCGACAATTCGATCGACAAGGCAAAACTTCATTGAGTGTGATGATTCCCACCAGAGGGAGAAGTGGAACCGGAAGGCTCGGCATCTGTGAATTTACAGAATCACAGCTGTCGGGTCACCTGACAGAATGCCAAGGTTATCGGAAATTTGGCTTCGAACAAAGGTGCAGATTCCGTGTTCATGGCTTTGTTCAGAAAACGAGATGTTCTTCCCATGGATTGCTGGTGAAGAAACTCTTCTACTTATTGCTGGTAAACTCTACCGCGTTGCGTACAATGCGGCCCATTCAACCGGACTTCCCATTCATTGCACTTTAGCCAAACTGTCGAGAATCATTTTTATTGAGAATTCCCATTTGGAACAGTCATTGCATGTTGTGCAGTGTTTACAAACGTAAACATCCATCCCAAATGTTCATTTTTTCCATTTTGTGATTCGCTTTCTCACCGTCCGGGATTAGATTTTGCGCATAATAGCTAAGGTGGGTCATATTGGTCGGGTGCATCGATCGCACTGAAACTGGCGATTTGGTGACAGGCGAATGTGTCGCAAAAAATTGGGTAACGTGTTGATCAAGAGTCCTTTCGAGGCGTGTCGGAAGGCCTTCATTGTTGGTGCACCATGGAAAGTTTTTGGAGGAGTTGAGAGTATGCGTTTGTTCTTGTCACTCGCAGCTGCTGTCGCCATGACAGCGTCTGCACAAGCTGGAAGCTGCTGGGGCAGCAAAGTCAGCTCATGTTGCTCTGCCCCTTGCGCATCCAGCTGCAGCCCCTGTGGAGCCAGCTCGTGCGATTCAGGCTGCGGTGCAGGAAGCTCATGCGGAACTGCATCGGCTTGCGGAACATGGGAAACTGTGGAACGCACAGTTCTGGTTCCTCAGATGGTTACGGAAACTCGTACCGTAACTGTAAACGTTCCTGTTCAGGAAGAACGCAAGGGAACACGGACAGTTTGCACGACTGTTTATGATGACGTCGTTCAGAACTACACAGTCAAAGTTCCAGTAATGGAGCAGAAGACTGGAACTCGAACGGTTTGCAAAACCGTTTGGGAAGACCAGACCAAAGAGTATACGGTCATGGTCCCAACCACCGAGCAGCGTGAAGGCGTTCGGACGGTTTGCAGGACTGTTTGTGAAGACCAGACCCAGGAATACACGGTCATGGTTCCACATACCGAAACACGCGAAGGCGTTCGAACGGTTTGCAAGACTGTTTGTGAAGACCAGACCCAGGAATACACGGTCATGGTTCCAACAACTGAGCAGCGCAGCGGCGTTCGCCATGTTTGCCACAATGTCGAAGTAAAGAAGACTCGCACGGTTTGCGAAGATCAGGGTCACTGGGAAGATCGAGCTGTTGAATCTGCCTGTGGCGGATGTGCTCCAGCAGCTTCATCATGTGGCGGCTGCGGTTCATGCGGCGGCTGTGCTTCAGCATGCAGCAGCTGTGCTTCAGCCTGTGCAAGTGGCTGCGGTGTTGCCGGTGCCTGCGGCGCCGTTGCTTCCAGCTGTGGCGGATGTGCCACAACGACACGTGTTTGGGTTCCAAACATGGTTCAGAAGGAAGTTGAATACACCTGCTACGAGACAAAGACTGTTGAAGAGCCTTACACCTACAACGTCACTGTCTGCAAGCCAGAAGCTCGAACACGAACAATCAAGGTTGCTCGTCAGGTTTCTGAGCAGGTTCCTTACACCTACAACGTCACTGTCTGCAAGCCAGAAGTTCGAACACGAACAATCAAGGTTGCTCGTCAGGTTTCTGAGCAGGTTCCTTACACCTACCACGTGACTGTCTGCAAGCCAGAAGTGCGAACATGCACCGTGAAGGTTGCTCGTCAGGTTTCTGAAGAGCAGAGCTACACCTACAACGTCTGTTCATACCGTGATGAGCAGAAGTCACGCACTGTGAAGGTTGCTCGCAACGAAACCTCACAGCAGGAATACACCTACCACGTTACTGTCTGCAAGCAGGAACAGCGCGAAGTGCAGGTTCAGGTTTGCAAGATGGTTGAGCAGGTTGTTTCTCAGCAGGTTTACCGACCAGCAGCTCCGGCATGCGGAACAGCTTCTGCCTGTGGCGGATGCGGTTCAGCTCCAGCCTGCGGTGGCTGTGCTTCAGCACCAGCCTGTGGCAGCTGCAACTAAATGACCATTTCCGAAGGTAACGAGCCTTCGGTCAGAGGTTGAAACGATAAACACCCCGGGACGATGTTCCGGGGTGTTTTGTTGCGCGCCTGGAACTGGATTGTTCATCGCAAATCGGGCGGGTAGACTGTGTGGACAGCCGTTGAGACGGTGAAGTCAGGCTGTGGGACCGTCGCAGCCCTGCTTATATTTGCTCTGACAGGAGAAATCGATGCTGAATCTGACAGGACATGGAACCGCACATACCTGCAATGGGGCAACTCGCCGCGATTTCCTGCAGGTTGGCAGTCTTGGTGCGGCAGGCTTGAGTTTGTCGGGTTATTTACAGGCAAAGGAACAGGGCTCACTGGCACCAGGTCACGATGAACGATCGTGCATCATGATTTTCAACCTGGGTGCGCCAAGTCAGCTTGACACTTTTGATATGAAGCCGGACGCACCGGCGGAGGTCCGCGGGCCATTTAAGCCGATCGCCACATCCTCCCCGGAATTTCAGCTGTCAGAAATTCTTCCCCGTCATGCTCGGCTGGCCGAACATTTTTCGCTGGTCAGAAGTTGTCATCATACCGGGGCGGCGGTTCATGATGCTGGCTGGCAGATGATGCAGACGGGTCGTCAGTTCAACGGAGGTGTTAATTCACCGCATGCTGGTGCTGTTGTCAGTTATCTCAAGGGACGTCGATCCGATCTGCCGCCGTTTGTCGTTCTTCCGGAGACGATGGGACGAGGGGGTGGCAATCTTCCGAACGGTCAGGCGGGAGGTTTTCTTGGAAAGGGATACGATCCCTTTGCACTGATGGCTGATCCTTCTCAGCCAAATTTCCAGGTACCCGACCTTCTGCCTCCTCAGACAATTGGCGAAGTACGCATGGTTCGTCGTCGTCGGCTGCGAGATCTGATCGACGGAACGGTGAAGAACTTTGAGTCGACCGAGAATGCTCAGTTGCTGGACAGTAATTTTCAGGCGGCATGGCGGCTGATGACCAGCAGCATGGCACGCGATGCCTTCGACCTTTCGAAGGAATCTCCGGCGGTACGCGAGCGTTATGGGATGAATCGGTTCGGCCAGTGTTGTCTGCTGTCGCGTCGCCTGATCGAAGCGGGCGTACGATTTGTAACCATCAATACGTTTCTCACCGTGTTTGACGAAATTACGTGGGACATTCACGGGTCGAAGCCGTTTACATCCATCGAAGGGATGAGAGACATTGTGGCGCCGATGTACGACCAGGGGTATTCGGCACTGATCGAAGACCTGCAGCAGCGAGGTATGCTCGACAATACGATGGTCTGTAATCTTGCAGAATTCGGTCGTACTCCAAAAGTCAATCCCGCTGGCGGACGCGACCACTGGCCTCAGTGCTTTACAATTTATTTTGCGGGTGGCGGAGTTAAAGGAGGCAGAGTCGTGGGGGCGAGTGACCCTGTTGGCGGAGTGCCGGCGGAACGACCGGTCATGCCTGCCGATGCCATCGCCACGATTTTTCACAGTCTTGGTCTCAAACTGGATTCTCACCTGCCCGGCCCTGCTGGCCGCCCCTTTCCACTTGTGGATTTTGGCCACCGGGAAATTCACGAACTGTTTTAGAGCATCGGGGCTCCTCCAATGGATGCACAATTCAAGTCAACGATCCCGGTGCTGCGGATCTTCGATGTTCGCAAAGCCAGAGACTTTTATGTGGGTTTTCTGGGCTTTCAGGTGGACTGGGAGCATCAGTTTGATGAAAAGGCACCCGTGTATATGCAGTTATCACGGGATGGTATGACTCTGCATTTGACGGAGCATCACGGAGACTGTTGTCCGGGCTCGACGGTTTTCGTGTGGATGACCGGCATTGACAGTTTTCATACCAACATCACGTCGCGCGGTTACGGCTACATGCGACCATCGATTGAGACAACATTTTATGACAGTCGCTGTGTGGAAGTGATTGATCCGTTCGGAAACCGAATTCGGTTCAATGAATCACTGGCGACCAGTCCCCAGTCGTCTCCGAGTGTCCCGGAAATGGAATCCTGACGTCCGGCGATTCGACCACGTGAGAGGGCCATGCGGCCGATCGCGCGGCCATGCTCAACGGAATTTCCGAAAAGCTGAATGAGCACATCTGACGTGTTCGGGGAATTTGCTGAAATATGGCAAATAAACCCGTTGCGCTTCAGCAGAAGAGCACTATCTACACACGGAGTGCTCAAATGTGCTTATTTTTTCAGGCATTTTCTGCCACAGGCTATTCAGGAATATCGCGGTGAAACCAACGGTTTGCTTGTTAATTGGGGCGTGCGTGTTAGCGGCATCTCCCGAAGTTCTTGCGGGAGTGGTTCGAATCGGATTTGATGAGCTGGCAGCCGATGGTGTGATCGGTAACGCCACAGGAATCTATTCGGGTGATCATTATGCCAGCTTAGGAGTTCTGTTCCGCACCGGTGAGCTCGTTGCCGGACCGGGCGGTACCGGTCTGTTCATTAATGAAGTCAATTCATTTGAAGTGCTTGGTGGTCCGGGTCAGCCAGCGATTTCAGCTCCAAATTTTGCGATTCCCCGGGGAGCCGGGACTCGGGACCTCCTGATGATTTTTACGACCCCGGTGACGTCTGTGAGTCTGACATCGGACAAGTTTCCCGAAACGCCCGACATAATTCGGCTTGGGGCATTGAAGGCAACATCCACTCCAAATCAATTTACTCTGCTCGGCTTCGATCAGAAACTTGACAATGCCGTTTCACCTCCAGGCAATCTTCTTTCAATCAGTTTGAATGGCCTGAGTTTTTCTTATGCGCTGTTTCAGGTGAATACCGAATCGGAGGGGTTCGACGACCTGACATTTACTCAGGTGGAGGTTCCGGAACCTGCGTCAATCACAATTTTCGGCCTCAGTTTAATTTGCGCGATGCTGAGGGCTCGTCGAGCCGGCATTCAGACTGACATGGATTCGTCGCTGTTGCCCAGCACTTCGCGCAGTCGACGGATTGCTCGCAGATAACGCATACCGGCGGCTGGTGGTGAAAGATTGAGGGCCTGAGCGACTTCGCCATTTCCGAGATGTTCGAAATGGCGCATGATGATAATTTCACGATCGCTTTCATCGAGCAGTGCCAGTGCGTTGAGGAACTGTTGCTCCATCTCTTTGCGTACGGATGCGGCTGCCGGGGTCAGTTCGGCATCAACCAGAAGTTGTGCCAGATCAGCCGCGGAGCGTTCATCGGTATGGATTCCGTTGAGAGGCTGTTCGCGATCGACACTGCGCCGTCTTGCCGCGCGATGACGGCGGTGCATGTCGATCACGCGATCCTTCGCCAGCTGTCGAAGCCAGAGATGAAAAGGCATCCCGGGGTTGCGGATGTAATCGTTCATCCTCTGCGTCGCTTCCAGCAGCACATCCTGAACGACGTCGCTTGCATCGACCCGGCGAGAGACAGCATGATCGAGTCGCATTTGGATCATGCGTCGAACGGCGTCGCGGTGACGATCCATCAGCCGGTTAACGGCATCGGTATCTCCCGCCTGAATTCCTTTGAGCAATTGCAGAGTCTGCTCACCTTCCGGCCACATGAACTATCCCCTGTCGCATCCGGCTGCCGGACGACTCTGGCTGATCCTGCAGGGCGTACCCTGGAACGAACAACACACGATCGAAACCGCGTTTCAGACAGCAGATCATAGGGTACAGCCAGTCAAATTGCCAAACCCATTGCTGAACCCCGGCTGGTGCTTACATGCTTTCATGCGTGAATTTGCTGGCGGCGAATCTCATACAGCAGAATACCGGCTGCAACCGCCGCATTTAATGAGTCAATACCTCCAAGCATGGGGATGCTGACGGATAAATCGCACATCTGCTGAAGTTCCCGTCGAATTCCGGCCGCCTCACTGCCAACAATCAACGCGATGGCGGATGTGAGCGGAGTGTTCCAGAGATCATTGTCGGCTTTTTCCGATGCCGCGACAATTCGTACGCCTGCTGCCCGGAGAGATTCCACCACTTCCGCCAGACTGTTCACCCGAAACAGATTCAGGTAATTGACAGCACCGGCACTCGCGCGAGCGACATGTGGCGTGATCATCGCCTGGCCAGCGGACTCTGTCACCACGGCATCCACTCGAATTCCATCACAGCTTCTGAGTATCGCGCCAAAATTGTGTGAATCCTGGATTCGATCGCAGATCAGAAAAACGGGAGGCAGAGCAGGTTCCCCGGAATCGGTTGGAACATCAGGCTGCCGAATGGTGTTTGCCTGCCGCATGCGTTCATCAAGAAACTGGTTCCAGTCCTGAAAATCTCCACAGGGAAATTCTCCCATTCTCGCGAGAAAACCCTGATGTTCAGGGGAACCACACAGTTGAGACAATCGTTCGTCCGTCGACCATTGGATCGTCAGCCCCAGTTGGTCCGCTCGCATTCGGGCCGTTTCGATCAGGTTCGAAGCTGGCTGGATACCGGTGTTCTGGCTGTGGTGGTTCGCAGCGATCAGGAGTTCAGTCACAGGCCATCGGCCTGCTTCCAGCATTTCCATCACGGCATGCCGACCCCAAAGCCAGCTCCGCTGGTGACTGGCCGCAAGACGTTGCCGCCGTCCCCCGGACTTCTTTCCTCCACGGCTGGACCGGGAGCCCGTTTCATGGCTGTCATCTGACATTACGGAACTCCTGCGGGATGACCCTGAAAAAAGCGAGAAACCGATGTGATTCGGATTCAGCTATCCACGAACTGGTCGCGATCCGTCACCGAATATCCGTTCACGAACGAGAGCCCATCCATTGGTTTGCGCCCTTCAGGCTGTATTTGAGTAATTTCCATGATGCCATCGGCGGCATTCACAAAAAGGCGGCCCTGAAGCACTCGAACTGAACCGGGCGGCCCTGAACTGGTGCTGATCGTCTCGGTGCTGATCGTCCGGGTGCTCTGCTGCTGGCTCATCGATGAGTTGTCGAAGGGAGTATAAGCCGTTTTTAAAAGAATGCAGCGAAGAGTCGCCTGGCCGTGTCGCTGAAGACATGTACTGGCTTTTGGCCATGGCTGCATGGCACGAATCTGGCAATGAATTTGTCTGCGTGTGTGTTTCCAGTTAATGACTCCGTCAGCTTTTGTGATCCGTGGGGAAAGTGTGACGAGTTCCGGGTCCTGTTTCTCCAGGACGACCGTACCTGATTCCAGCAGCTGCAATACCTTCAGGCACAGAGGCGCTGACAGGCTGGCAAGTCGCATCATCAGTTCGCCGGAGGTTTCGTCATCTCCGATTTCGGTGGAAACTTTTCCGGCAACGGGGCCGGAGTCGAGGCTTCGTTCAATCTGAAAAATTGTTACCCCCGTCGTGCGATCACCCTTCCAGATCGCATATTGAACAGGCGCTGCGCCGCGATGGCGAGGCAACAGAGACCCGTGGATATTAAACGCGCCAAGTCGAGGGATGTCCAGCAGTGATTGCTTAAGGATCTGTCCGAAAGAAGCAACGACAAAGACATCAGCCTGCAGCTGTCTCAACTGATCAAGGCTTTCCGTCTCATTAATTCGATCCGGCTGAAACACGGGAATCTGGTGTTGTATTGCCAGCTCCTTCACCACATTGACATGGCGATGGTGTCCTGAACCTGTCCGATCGGGCTGCGTGAACACAGCCGTCGTCACGTGATCTGATTCCAGAATGGCACGAAACGGCGGGATGGCAAATTCACCGGTTCCCATCAGTACAAGACGCAATGGCATATTCGTGCACCCAAACTCTGCCGGGCAGATGTTTACGGTCCGGCATTCCGTTGCCGGCTGGAGCCGGGAAACAGAAGAGCCACTCAGGATGAGTGGCTCAATAACGATCAGAAATGATTGCCAGACATCAGCAGCCGATGAACGTCAGTTCCAGAATTGTTCGCCGTGCCAGTTAATTGCCGGATGAGTTTCGACTTCAACATTTCCGTGCACCTTTGTCTGGCAGGCCAGGCGAACTTCCTTGTCTGCGTTACTCAGCATCTTCAGACCCAGCAGAGGGTTTAGCCACTTCCAAAGTCGTTCGAGTACTCCGCGGGGACTACAGTTTTGCTGGCCGCTCTGAATGATGACATTGCAGCTGCAGCAGGTGCCCATCCCCATACAATTGACAATCTTGTGTGGTCCGGAGTAGAGCTGAACACCATTCCTGCGAGCAACTGTTCGCAGGTCTTCACCGTCCTTCGCTTCGACGGTGACCTTTTCTTTGACAAATTTCACGGTAGGCATTGCGAGCTGGCTCTCGTAAACGCGAGTCCTGGAGAACATCAAAACCACGTGGACAGATGATAGTGGGGTCGGAATTTCATTTCCAGACACCCTGTGCCGTCCCCGACTGTGGGAAGCGGTTCTCGCGTACCGCTGATTTCCCGGCGCATGTGCAGAGAAGGCGGAAATCGGGAACCGGATCCCGTTTTGCTGCGCTATCGGCAATTGGCCCGTCGTGAATCAGATCAGTTTCATCAGATTTGCTGGTTTTTTGTCGCTCCCTAAGAGAAATTCGGCGAGTCACCAATTGGTGATTGCCTTCTTTCTCAAATCGGGAAAGAATACAGACAATTTCGTAAGAAGTGAGCGTCATTTGCTGTGTTCCGGCGACTCTTGATTTGTTATTCCCAAACGTCCCTGCTGCTCTTCGAGTTTCGACACCCCCTGCGCATGCCATTTTTGCCAACAGGTCCGATTTATGGGTAGTTTGAGTTTTCGGAATCCGGCAGCTCGTCAACCATCCGGTTGGAAAACCAAAACGTCAGCGTTGATCGATCCAGCTGGCGGGTTTTGCAGGCCACGGCGGTTGTGTAATCAAACCAGAATGATTCTTTCGAGTAAGATCTCAAATCTGGATACTTCAGATATGGATGCCGAGTATCTGCATGGGTGTTCAGTTCTTTCGCGGGGATTCTTCTGTCGCGAAGTCCGGGGGACTTTGTTGTCACCGATGTCTCGATCATATCTCGCATGTTGTCGCGCGCTGTTCCTGATGATTTTTGTAATAGCGATACGCGCAAGTTTCGAGGAGTCTTTGGTTTTCGGGCAGGAAGCGGCTTTTGCACCGGCACAATCTCGTACGGTTGTGATGGATCCATCGGGACGGCCGGTTTCCCAGCCGGGTGCCGTTCCTCCCGGTGGGCCGCCTGCGGGGCCGCCTGGGGCTACTCCACCTGGAGGCGCAGCACCTGGCGCCGCGGGGGCGGCTCCTGCCGTCGCACCGACGACGGCCGGGGTGATTCAGCGAAAAGACGCCGCGATCACAACTCCCAAACCGATCCGTGACGAAATTCGCCAGAACCCGGACGGTCGAGTGACATTTAATCTCGCTGGTCAGCCGTGGAACGAGGTGCTGCAATGGCTGGCGGATGCGTCTGCTCTGTCGCTGGACTGGCAGGAATTACCAGGTGACTCGCTGAATCTGACAACCACCCGCGACTACACCCTTGCGGAGGCTCGCGATTTGGTAAACCGTCATTTGCTGTCTCGCGGCTATTCGATGTTGCTGAACGGTGAAGTGTTGTCGGTCGTTAAAGTAAAAGAATTGAATCCTTCACTGGTGCCAAGGGTGAAACCCGAGGAGCTGGCGTCGATCCCGGACTATACACTCTGCAAGATTTCTTTCGACCTGCAGTGGCTGATTGCAGATGAGGCGGTGGAAGAGCTGAAGCCGATGCTCAGTTCAGCCGGGCAAATTCATAAGTTGAGTCGAACGAACCGTCTTGAAGTCATTGACACAGCGGCGAGTTTGCGGGATATCTGGGAGCTTCTTCAGTCTGAACAGTCAAATACCGGCCACGAACAGCTTGTGAAAGCGTTTCGATTGAAACATCGGCGAGCTGAAGACGTGATCAAAATGCTGAAGGATCTGCTCGGCATTCGCGACCAGGGCAGTCCGGCTGCTTCCGGCGGCGACATGAATATGATGGCACAGCAGATGCAGCAGCAGATGCAACAACAAATGCAGCAGATGCAGCAGCAAATGCAGCAGGCAGCAAACGCCGGAGGGAATGCGGGTGGTGCTCGCAAGAAAGCTGAAACCAGGCTGGTTTTGAATCAGCGGGAAAATATGATTCTGGTTCAGGCGGCACCGGATCAGATGGCGACTGTGGAACAGGCGATATTGCAGGTCGATGTACCTGCAGAATCCGGCGGCACACTGCTGCAGAACATCAACCGCATGAAGGTTTATCGCCTCGAGACCATCGATCCTCAGACGCTGGCTGATTTGCTGCAGCAGCTGGGTGATCTGGATCCCGGAACGGTGCTGAAAGTCGACAAAAAGAAGAAGTCGATTATTGCATGGGCCGCCATTGCTGATCACCTGACAATTTCGACTCTTGTTGAGCGTCTCGACCAGTCAGCTCGAAGTTTTGAAGTGGTTCCTCTGCGACGACTGGATGCGGAATATGTGGCGGGCACGGTTCAGGGACTGATGGGTGTTACTGAAGAGGAACCGTCAAATAATCGATCCAACCGGTATGCCATGTTTGGTTATGGATTTGGAATGCCCCAGGCAGAAGAAGAAAAGGATCGCGGATTCAAGGTTGACGCAGATATTGAGAACAACCGGTTGCTCGTCTATGCAAACAGTATTGAAATGGAGGAGATCCGGCATCTGCTTCAGAAGCTGGGTGAGCTTCCGGACCCGGATGCCAGTGAAGACGGGTTTCGTGTTTTTGACCTGAACGCGGACGAGGATCTCGAACAATTGCGGGGGCGTTTGCAGCGTCTGTGGAAACGACAGAATTCTCTGGAATTTGATTTTCCTCGCCCTCAGCCCGGAAAGGCCGACGAACCAAAGAAGGCAGATGATCCTGTGATTCCTGCTGACAATTCGGCTGCACTTTCACCCCGGACTTTTGATCAGCTGCTTGAAAGGCCACCGGTATTCGCTGGCCTGGCGGGAAATCTGTTGCAGGAACCGGACGTTCAGTTGTCGGTCACAGCAGATGGAAAGCTGATTGTCAGCAGCGATGACCCCGAAGCGCTGGCGGAGATGGAATTGCTGCTGAGCGAAGTTGCCAAAAGTCGAAAGAATTATCGTGTTTTTCGGCTGAAGTATGCAACACCTTCGTGGATCAGCCTGACGCTGCGAGACTACTTCAAGAGTGAAGAGCAGACAAAGTCCACGATGGAATACAGTCCGTGGTTCGGGCTGATGCCATCCGAAAAGAAGGTCAAAGGTAATCATAGTCTTTCCAAACGCCGACAGCCCACATTCATCTCGGATAACTACACCAGTACGATTTTGGTTCGAGATGCAGATCCTCGACAGCTGGAGACCATTCAGGAACTCATCGAACTATACGACGTTCCGGAACCAGCGGATACTCGAGCGATGCGTATGACCAAAATGTACCGTATGCAGCATGCCCGCGCATCGTCTGTTGCAGCGGCGATCAAGGATGTTTTTCGTGATCTGCTGAGTGCGAACGATAAGGCTCTTGAGTCAAAGGATCCGAATGCCAGGCCGGGCGGTGGCGGAGGTGGCGGCTTTTCCTTTTTGCCAGGAAGCAATAAGGATGACGATGACGACGAAGAGCCCATCCGCTTTAAGGGATTACTGTCGATCGGCGTTGAAGAATCGTCGAATACGCTGATCATTTCGGCGACCGCAACTCTGATGGATTCGATTTCCGAAATGGTAACATCCCTTGACACGGCTGCGAATGCTTCGTCCGTTGTACACGTCATCAAGGTGCAGGATTCTGTGGATCTGGAGCTGATCCAGGAACGTTTGAACAAGCTGCTGAACCCGGGCGCTGGCCAGCAGAACGGAAACGCGAACGGCCGACAGGGGATGCAGATGCCCCCTGGACAAAATCTTCCGCCCGGTTCTCCAGGACAGCCTGGTTTAGGGCAAGCCGTTCAGTCGGTGCCCCAGTAAGACGAAAGGAACGCGGCGTCTGACCAGTGAACTCGTCACCGTTGATCGTGCCGTCGGATTCAAACAGGAGGGCACAGAGGAAACAGAGGAGTCACTGGGAATACGCTGAGTGATTGTTGATCTCCGTTTCCTCTGTTTCCTCCTGTTCAATTCCGAGTCACTGTTCATCGTATCAGCCGTGCAGGAGCGATGGAGCTGGCCGTTTGCTGAGCGTTGCTTCGATGGAAGACTTCAGAAATTCGAAGAAGTTGCGTTGTTGTTTTCGGCATGTGGCCAGAGCTGTCCACATGCGTTCGTGATAACGTTGACTGGCTTCACTGCGAGTTCCCTGAGTGATCATGCGATCGATCACACACTGGCGAATTTGTTGTTCGTTGTGATTATTGGTCGGTTCGACTCCGTCTGCAAACATGAAGCGGAAGTAGTCCTCAGACAGATCGTGCGACTGCACTTCGTCGCTGCCTTCCACGATGTACTCGCGCATGGCGAAGCGGGCAGCAGGATTTTGTCGCCTCTTTCGATGCAGGAGGATTGCGAACCAGCTCCAGGAAGCGGTCGCGGTGGAGCATCATGGACGCGTTCCGGCGGCAGCTCCTCCCGCAGATGTCGCTCATGCCCTGCCTGGCCACCGTGTTTCGGCTTTCCGCGTCGCCCCGGTTTCTTCGCAGTCTTCGGCCTGGTGATATCACTGGACGGCGGTTTCGACGATGTCGATGAGTCTTTTCTCGCTTTGGCCAGCGCCAGTTTCAGGTCAGCGATCTCTGCCGTCAACTTCGCCACAAGCTGCTGAAGATCCTCTATGATCTTGTCTTTCGCGTCCATGGACGGACGCTAACAAATTTAACCACTCCGACCCATGAGCAATTTGAATCCGTGAACGGTTACAAATTTCCGGACAGAAAAATGAATCGCAGACGAAACAAGGGACCGCAGTTGAAATGCTGTTCTGTTGAACAGATACTGCGGCCATCTGTGAGAGCAGGTGTTTTTGTTTTCGAGCAGGGATGATGTTCCGGGCTCGATATGCTCTGCAACGTTAGCGGCGTACGGAAGACAATCAGGAATTCAGAAGATGAAGCAAAGTTTACTTTCCATCGCAGCCGTGTTTGCGATTGGTTTCGCAGTGCCGGCTGTTTCAGCCGAGAAAGTACAGCCGGTCCGAATGGGCTGTGGATTGATGACTTTTGATACCGTTCCCGGCTGGGGGCTCGATGCTGACGGCAAGTCGATCATTGGTCCAACGCACGGCAGCGTGGTGATTGACAAGGCGGGCAACATTTATACCAGTGCCAACATGGGAGTGTTTGTGTTCTCACCGGATGGCAGCCTTGTCCGCCGATTTGTCGGGGATGAATATGCCAATATTCATGATATGGAAATCCGTGATGAATCCGATGGTGAATTCATCTATGGCGCCAGAAATAACAATGCTGAAGGAATTAAGTTCAGTGCGGAGACCGGGGATATCGTGTTGAAACTTGGCTTTCCGGAAGAATCCGGGCTGAAGCTGACGGCATTTCGTCCGACGGCCATCACAGTCGCAAAGAACGGCGATATCTTTTTGTCGGACGGATATGCCAGTAATCACATTTTCAAGTTTGACAGGACTGGCAAGTACCTGATGCATTTCGGTTCCAAAGGCAACGATCTCAAGCAGTTTAATACGGCCCACGGTATGACTCTGGATACACGATACGAACCAGCTCGCCTTCTGATTTGTGATCGAAACCATGAGCCAAAAGGTCGGCTGCTGCACTATGACCTGGATGGAAACTTCATTGAGGAAATCGTAACAGGATTGGGAATGCCAACGTCTGCTGCGGTTCAGGGAGATTATGTTTCAGTGCCCGACCTGCATGGGCGACTCGTGATTCTGGATAAGAGCAATACCATTATTTCTGTTCTTGGACACAACTCTGATCCTGCGAAGCGAGTCAACTACAATGTTCCCCAGGAACAGTGGATCGAAGGAGTTTTCAGCGGCACCCACGGTTCCTACTGGGATAAAGACGGAAACCTGTATGTTCAGGACTGGAACGTTTCAGGGCGTATCATGAAACTGGTGCGAGTTCGGTAGTTGACAATGATGAGATTCCCTGGGGTGTATCTTTGTTGCGGCGCCCCGGGGCTAGTGCTCTGTCAAGCTTTGAATTTCGGGTAGTGGACCTTGCTAAAGGTCCTGCGGCCATGGGATCTTTAGCAGGATCCACTACATTCAACCCGAACTCTTTGTCTTGACGGAGCACTAGGCGCTGTCAGACAACTGTCAGACAATGAGTGTGGCCTTTTGCTCCGAAAAAGGTTGCTCTTTCGCGGAGCGAAAGGCGACTATGGCGGTCACTTATTGTTTTCCAGCTCCAAAGAACCCCCGACAAAACCTGCGTGAGCCGCGACGCTGGGGGTGGCGTTTCAGGCAGGGAGTGAGGAAGAGACGGAACACCCCGTCGAAGACGTATGACGAAGCCTGAAGCACGAGATTCGGCGAAATTGGCTGCGAGAGCTGTATCATTCGGCGGATGATGCGGACCTCTGCAAAAAAGAGTGGCCTCGTGGATAACGGGAGCCCGCCATTTGAACTGGACGGAGGCGACTCGTCTGGTCACCGTTTCTGACAGACCGTAATATCAAAAGTCGAAATCTGATGTGCGATCCGCTTCGACGGTGGTACGCCTCGATGCGACGGAGCTCATAAACACTACAGGGATGTTGGAAATGCGCAGTATTGCTGTGATGAACCAGAAGGGTGGAGTCGGAAAGACCACCTCCAGCGTAAATCTGGCTGCTTCACTGGCCAGATCCGGGCGGAAGGTTTGTGTAATCGACCTTGATCCGCAGGGGCATGCTTCGCTGCATCTGGGCATTGAAGCAGGGCCTGAGATGACGACGGTCTACGATGTATTTTCGCAGCAGACAACGATCGATGACGCTCGCCAGCTGGTCGCTGAAAATTTGTCGCTGGTTCCTTCGAACATCGATCTGGCAGCGACAGAAGTGGAACTGGCCGGAATGCAGGGTCGCGAGTTTATTCTGCGGAATGCCATGCAACACTGGAAGGAGCAGAACCGTTTCGACTATGTCATCATGGACTGCCCGCCATCGCTGGGTGTGCTGACGATTAATGCGCTTTCAACAGTGGGAGAAGTGTTTATCCCGCTGCAGCCGCACTTCTTTGCTCTGCAGGGGTTATCAAAGCTGTTTGAGACAACTGCGCTGGTGACTCGACGCTTAAATCGCGAACTTCGTGTCACGGGTGTCATCATGTGTCTGTATGAATCCGGGACGCGGCTGGCAGCGGATGTGACGGAAGACCTGAAACACTTTCTGAAGTCCAGCGACAACGATACGCCCTGGGCATCGGCGAGAATTTTTCGTACTCGGATTCGACGTAATATCAAACTGGCGGAATCCCCGAGTTTCGGCCAGTCCATTTTCGACTACGCACCCACATGTCCGGGAGCTCAGGACTACCAGGCCCTGGGCGACGAAGTGCTGGCGATGGAAGCTGCGTCATCCGGTACGGCTCAGCCACCAGTCAGCTCGGCAATTGCCGCAAAAGTGGCCTGATGAATGGCGAAGTGACCGTACTCACAGCGCCCGGGCGCGGAGCTGTGGCAGTGATTCATTTGTCGGCAGGCAGTCTTCGTACGGCCGTTGATGTACTGAACCGTCATTTTCAGTGTTTGTCCAAAGTCAGTTCGCTGAACGATGTCCCGATTGGCCGAATTCTTTACGGCCGATGGGGGCATGAGGACCTTGTTGTTGTTCGCACGGCAGCTGCGGAATGGGAAATTCACTGTCACGGAGGCACAGCGGCAGTCGGTTCCGTTGTCCAGGACCTGAACAACAGCCTGCGCGACTTTCGTGGTGACAGAGACCCTCCTGCCCCGCATGTCGCTCCGGCCCTGCATGGCGACCCTGGCCTGCTTGACGACCGGATCACGTCGCGAAAGATTGCTGCGGAGGACAAGGGGTTAAAGGCGGTCGCAGGGAATACCATTGCGGCAGAGGTGCATCGATTGCTGCTGAAGGCTCGAACACGTCGCACGGCTGCTCATTTGCTGGCACAGCTGACGAGTCATGATCCCGACGAATGCGGACGGCTTGAAGCAGAGGTGCGGGTGATTGCAGGAATGCCACCCGGAGCAGAACGGCAGACGAAACTGGAGACCTTACTTCAATGGTCAGAGTTTGCCCGCCATTTGACGGAACCATGGAGAATCCTTTTGCTGGGGCCGCCCAATGCAGGAAAATCCAGTCTGGTGAATGTGCTGGCAGGTTTCGAACGATCGATTGTTTACGATCAGCCGGGCACAACGCGGGATCTGCTGGAAGCGGCCACGATCCTCGATCAGTGGCCCATGGTTTTTCTGGATTCTGCCGGCGTGCGGACGGGCAGTATGGACGAGATTGAACGCGAAGGAATTCTGAATTCACTGGCAGCGGTCGGGACAGCGGATGCATGTCTGCTGGTTGCCGACAGTTCCCGGCCGGACGTTGCCGAACAGTTTTTTTCGGACATCGATTTCAGTTTCCGGCGGCCGGTTGCGCTGATATTGAACAAAGCGGACCTGCTGAACTCTGACGAGATGCACGTTGTCAGAAACCGTCTGAGTCACATTGCGGAAAAAAGACTTTCGTTGCCGCCACAGCGGGATGTACCCTGCTTTGCAACTTCCGTAAACACCGGAGAGGGCATCGAAAGTGTCCAGCGATGGGTGGTCGGCGCGCTGATTCCGGTGGAGCCTCCGCTGGGAACAGCACTTCCTCTGCCTGAGGTCATCGCTGCGTTTTTCTGATGCCAGACGCGGCCGCATCGATCTGAAGCTCAGCCTCGCAATACCACGGACAAACTGGCAGAGCTCAGAGTCGCGGCCAACGGGGGAGAAGCGTCACGGGGGCAGCACCAAAGGCGTCAAGTCGCAAGCCATTCTTCCGGGAGGCGGTCGCTCCGTTCGTTCTCTCGATGAGGTCTACGAGAACGAAGGTTTGCCCACCCGATCGCCTCACGTAGGCGAGTCTCTCCGAGACTCGCGAATCCCGGCGTCTCAGAGAGACGCCGCTACGTGGCTGAGATACGTCACCTGAAAGATAGTAGTCATCACTCTCCGAGTGATGCTCTGCGATTCCAGGAACGCTGGAGTTCACTGTTAGCTGAAGCACCGGGAGGGCGAGGCTCCTGCCGATCCGATCACACCGGGAGGGCGAGGCTCCTGCCGAGCCGATCACGCGCCACAAGTGATCCCCAGGAGATCCGAAAAAACCAACAAAGCCAATCAAAACAAAGGCCCGCAGTCAACCGTTCAGATTCCAGAAGAATCATTCCCAGCTGGCCCTTTACAGAGCCTTCATGCTCGGGAAGCTGACGCATCCCGCTCGCCAAATTGCTTTGCGATCGGCGAGCGCCCCGGTGTCAACCGGCCGGTACAACCCTCGAAAAGGGGTCAGGTCTCATGCTTTGGTCTTCCCCTTGGCCGGGTTGTGGATTCAAGCCCAAGACGTACGGCACTGCTCCTGATCCATTGAGCGTCACCAAACGGGAGACCGCGTTTGACGCTGTTCCGCAACGCTTGCAGCTCGGCGTCTGTCTCGACTTTGTTCATCCACGAACGCCAGTTTCGCGGCAGAGGTGGATCGTTGGGAATGGCCAGCCAGGGGGACTCTTCGGGAAAGCGACGCCGGCGGTAAGCAGAACTCCACTTCCATTCCTCTGCCAGTTCAGTCAGATTGGCACGCACCGGATTTCGTTCGACATAACGCATCGCAGTCAGCAGGTGATTATCGTTCTGAATCGGAAACGATTTGAACCGGCCCTGATACAAATGTCCGGTCCCACCCGTTTTGTAATGAGCGTGCCATCGCATGGTGTGCATGACGGTGAGTCGCCGGAAGAACTCACTGACCAGATCGGCGGTTTCCGGCCGAACCACAAAATGCCAGTGATTCGGCATGGTGACCATGGCAAAGATGGGCAGCGGAACGATCTGCCAGGTCTCATCGAGCACGCGCATGAAGGCTTCGTAGTCTTCCGGTTTTTCAAAAATCGTCAGTCGAGCCACCGCTCGATTGAGAATGTGGAAGACCTCACCCGCAGGACAAATTCGTTTGGTTCGTGGCATTGAGTGAGTATAACAGCACTCTTCAACAAAACAAAGAGACCTGACCCCTTTTGCTTTCCATTAACACGACCGAACAGGTTCAGCAGATCGTTGAGCACTACTGTGTGCGATGGCAGATCGAAGTCTATTTCAGAACACTCAAATCGGGCTGCCGGGTTGAGGAACGTCAGTTTGAGACGTTGCCGCGAATCGAGAACTGCCTTGCTGTCTACACGATGGTGGCATGGCGCGTGATGTATCTTTGCTGCCTGGGTCGCGAGTGTCCGGATCTCAGTTGCGAAGCAGTGCTGACGCCGAGCGAATGGAAGTCTGTTTACAGAGTGAAACATCGTGGTAAAGAACTTCCGTCGGAACCGCCACGCCTGAATGAGATGATCCGCCGGATCGCCAGCCTTGGTGGTTATGTGATTCGCCCCAAGACTCACCCGGGAACCCAAACTCTCTGGAAAGGACTTCAGCAGACTCACTTCCTCGCCATGGCATGGGATGCCTTCGGACCCGAGTCCTGAACGCCGCCCATTCTTTTATCTCAGAAAAGATGTGTGGTACGATGAGCCCTGGGCTCACGGCGAGTCTGATTGGGTGCGTCATTCGACAGTACCGCATTCGCCGCAGATACTGCTGACGATACAGTGCTGGCAGGGTAAACGTCCGGCGAACCCATTGGGGTTCGCCGGCGTTCAGTTGGCGGTATCGTCGGCGGAGCGGAGGTCTGCGGCTGCGATCTTTTCCCGACGTTTCTGACGATCGTCTCGTTTG
>JALHMY010000111.1 GCA_022843805.1 Fuerstiella sp. | reverse complement strand
CATTCAGCGATCCGTCCTGAATCGCTCCTGTCCACTATGATTCACGTCCGGAATCTCACCGTCGAGCAGTGTTTCGAATTCGTTTCGCCAAAACCTCGCGGCGGTCCGCGTCCCGGTGGCCACATCCGGCAACTTTTGCCGGTCAAAAAGATGTGTGGTACGATGAGCCCGAGCTGGCGAGGTGGGTTATGGGTTTGTCTAACGAACTTCAGGACCGGTTGGCGCGGGTGGGACTGGTGGAAATCGAACAGGCCGAGCCGGAGCCCGCCGCCCCGACGTTGGGGGCGTTCATCGACACATGGAAGGCTGGCCGGCAGGACGTGAAGCCGACTTCCCAGTTGGTTTACGGCCGTTGCCGAAAGTGGCTGGTTGCCTGCTTTGGGGAGGACCGCCCGATTGATAGCATCACGGAAGGGGATGCGGACGAATGGGCCGCGTTCCTGCGGTCGAAGCTGGGGGAGAACACTGCCCGGAAGATGACAAGCGTTGCCAAACAAGTATTCAAACACGCCGTCCGAAAACGCCTCATTGAATCGAATTCGTTTACCGACCTGTCGGCCGCGGTCCGGGCCAGCGATGATCGGAGCCAGTTTGTCTCCCGTGCCGAGATCGATAAAGCGATTGTGGCCGCCCCCGATGTCGAGTGGGAACTGATTATTGCCCTGGCAAGGTACGGTGGGTTGAGAATGCCCAGCGAGTTGTTCCCCTTGAAATGGCGAGATATCAACCTTGCCGCCGGGGCGACTGTCCATTACCAATCCGAAGACGGAACATCACGTAAGCGGGGGCTCCCGAGTGTGCCCGATCTTCCCGGAACTGCGAAAGTACTTCGAACAAAAGTCGCAAAAAGGGGACATTCTACTTTACGTAGGAGACTTCGGTCGATTAGAGTCTTTCAATGCCACGCACATCAGGAGCATCACGAGGTGGGTTTGTTTACCATGTCCTGAACCGCGGCAATGGCCACAGCGACGTTTTTCATAAGGATGATTACTTCGCCGCGTTTGTGAACCTGATGCGGGAGGCTCACGAAAAGGTTCCGATGCGGCTGAAAGGTTTTTGTTTGATGACAAACCATCTCCACGTGCTGTTGTGGCCGCATGGATATGGAGACCTCAGTCGCTGGATGCAGTGGCTCATGACGTCTCATGTTCGCCGTTATCATCGGCACAGCAAAGGCAGCGGCCATGTCTGGCAGAGGCGATTCAAAGCGTTTCCTGTCCAGTCCGACGAACACTATCTGACGGTGTTGCGTTATGTGGAACTGAATCCGCTGAGGGCGAACATGGTTGAGCGAAGTCAGGACTGGGAGTGGTCCAGCCTGAAACCGACGACTCGAAGCGGCCCGGAAGGATTGCTGTGCGACGGACCGATCCCGAAGCCCGCTCAGTGGACTCGCCATGTCAACGGGGTGGAGACAGCAGCCGAACTCAAGATCCAGAGACACAGCATTGCTCGCGGCACTTCATTTGGCGATACTGATTGGCAGACAAAAACGGCTGCTATCCTCGGCCCTGAATCTTCGCTTCGACCTCGAGGCAGGCCGAAGCAACAGAAAAAGTAGCATGTCCCCTTTCGACTTTACTCCCTTTCGACTTTACTTATCCACATCGGCCAAGCCGCGCCCGAGTGGGACATCGAAACCTGGACGGACGGAAAGTCACGCACGCTTGCAGATTATCGCGGACGTGTTGTGGTCCTCGATTTTTGGGGGATTTGGTGCGGCGGGTGCGTCCAGAACATCCCGATGATGCAGGAACTGGCCGAGAAGTACGAATCAAAGGGCGTCGCGTTCCTTGGAATTCACACGCCGGATGGCGACCTGGAACTAATCGGCAAGTTGAAAAAGGAAATGGGCTGGAAAACGGAGACAGGAATTGACCGTGGCTCTTCGGTGTCTGATGGCGCATCGGCCGCCCATTACGGTGTGCAAGGCTTTCCGTCGATTATCGTGATTGATCCAGAAGGAAAAGTTGCTTTCAACAGTAGCTACCACCCTGAAGATACGGAAGGGTTCATGAAAGAAATGCAGCAACTGGCAGAATCGCTACAGATCCCATGGCCGTTGCCGGAGGACGACAGCGATGAGGCAGTCTTTTCCATGAACAGGATTCTTCGCGCGATGATCAGCCGCGAGATCGACAAAGTTCTTGCTGCGGAAAAGAAGTGATGGCCGGAACGCTATGATAAATCGCCAGTTCAAGTGATTCCTGCTTGATGACGGGGAACTCGAACTGTTCGTTCCGATCACGATTCGGTCTGCAAGCCGGGGTAATCTGGACCGTTCCTTTCGACGCTTCGGTCACATCGACTGAGGGCACTCCGGGGTGTCGGACCGGAGCGGGTTGCGTGCACAGGGCATACGTGCAGCCAGGAACGGGGGCGTTTGCGGCTTGCCGGTCGTAGGCGAGGCGAGCCTGCCGACCCATCTGCAACCTTTTGAGTATCGACTTTCACGGCGTTGCGGGGAACCTTTTGAGAATCCAGCTAAGAATCAGTGGGTCAACCTCCTTGTGGCGATACTTGCGGTGATCCCCGCCCGTGACACGCTTGCCATTGGTGACTTCCAGTTGATGCCCCGCACCCTCAAATACTCGGACAGTCGAATCACCGTGTTTTGTGCTTGAGAATACATCACGAACGATTTTAGGGTACGTAGACATATCATGGTCCTTCTCGCCATAGATGCAGAGCGTGGGGCAGGTGACTTTCATTAGGAAGGTTACCGGGTCTTCTTCCCTGGAGCGGTCTGCTGTCATCAGCATTGCGTTCGGCGAATCACTAGCGCTGATCTTCGCCAGCACCGCAGAGTCAAATTCAACGAGACTTCTTGCGGTTAATGGTTCGTCGAGTTCGGCATCCAGGTCTGACAAGTCGAACCCCATCAATTGGAGAAGTGGTATTTGAAGTTCCCTGAGTTTCTTGTTTCTTTGGAACCAATCTGTTGACTCCCATTGTTTTGCTATTTCCACGAAAGCGTCTCTTGTGGACTCTCGATTTACGTTGGATTGTTTCTTAACCAGAGAAATCAGGCTTTTCCATTTTGGGTCATTCCATTCTTCTACGGTCTTCGTCAATTCGATGGCGTCTATCATGTTGCTCCCACGAGCCAAAGCGACTGTCATGCGATTGAAGGTTACCAGCTTATCGAGCGGTTCTCCTTGCAATCCAGAGAGCATGCAAAGTGTTCTCACTTTGTTGTCTACGTTGCTTTCGAAGGGGACAGCCGGAGCAGAAATAGTGATCGCGAATGCAACGCTCTTTGATAGGGATGCGGCTCGGAAGGCAATCACTCCTCCTTCGCTCACGCCATAAAGTCCGATGGATTCTTCAATGATATCTGGTCTCGACGCAATCGCTCTTATCGCAGCGAGTGCGTCGCTCGTCCGCTCCTCGTGAGTTCGTCCCCACCGATTTCCCTCTGACTTGCCTCTTCCTGGACTGTCAAATGAGAACACGGCCATTCCCTGTTCAACAAAGGCGTCCGCATTGGCCCAATTGTAAATGCCGGTCCTGTCGAGCCTTTCTGACCCTCCTAGCAGCACTATCGCCGGGAAGGGCCCTTTCCCGTCTGGTAGTGTGAGGCTGCCTGAGAGTGAGTCGCCCGCCGCCCCAGCAAAGGAAATGTCTCTACTCTGGTATTGAGTTTCTGCTGCCCCAGCGCTCGCAACAAAACAACCGAGCAACAGTACATACGTACAAAACTGTGTCATGGGAATTTCCTCTTCAGGATTGCTTGCATGTGAATTGCCCGCCTAAACTCTGGTGAAAGCCAATATAACTGACCTGATAATGCGTTCGCTGATGTCACCAGATTCTTGGCCTGAAAATGAGAAAACCAAAAAGCTGCGTCGGCTTCATCGTCGCTTCATCGTCCAACGCAATATCGCGATCTCCATTATCAGGCAGATAGGTGCCGCGCAAGCGGCAGAAACGCCGGTTGCCAACCTGCACAATGAAGAACCGTCCTGAGTCACTTGCACTCAAGCTGCGAACCCGCTCCGGTCACATCTACGTCAATTCGACTGAAGGCACTCCGGGGTGTCGGACCGGAGTAGCGAAGCGAACTCCCGTTCGCAACATCGGTCGTGACCGCCGGAGCAGCGTATGAAGTGCTGTTTCGGGGGGCGATCGACATCACCGGAGTAGAGTGAAAACGAAAGCTCATCTAGCTCTGGATGGTTCATCCTGAGGGAGTTGCGACTTCGGAGTATCTGCCGCCGGAGTTATCGATCGAACTGGATTCTGGGACTCGTGGGCGCGGCCAGAAAACGTGCATGGCTCTCGATCAAATTGATTGCATCCGTGGGATTGCACCATCGGTTGCCAGCCCGCGAACGTCCAACTTCCATGGACCGATTCGGTCGCGGAGTGACCGACCTGCGCAGGCGAGTCATTCTATGACTCGATCCTCCATCGGAAGATCTCGTTCCGCTCAACAACCTCAGTCAAGCAAGCCGCGTCTACGCAACGCTGCCTTGAGAAGATTGAGCGTCGGATATTTCTTTGCGAGCTGCGCCGCCACACGGCGTGCGAGTTTATCACCTTCTTGCCAGTGTGCCGAGTGGACTTACAATTGATTTCGGAAAACGCGATTGAGAACTGTTTTGGACCGGTCAGAAGGAGGCTCAAACATGGTGCTTCAAATTTGTAAGCGAGTCTTTGCTGCTGTTCTCCTGTTGCTTCTGGTGCCGGTGGTTTCGTTTGCTCAATTGCCGCCAGTGGAGTCGTTTCGCCTTGATCTGAACCCGGACGAGATCCGGGACGGTGAGGCAAAGCAAGTTCGATCGGTCGCGATGCAGGCGTATCTCTATCAGTTGCCAGCATTCCTCCAGATGCGGCAGGTCCCCGAATTTCTTCAGGGACGAGCACTGCTTTCCCCCGATGAAACGGCGCTTGGCGGCTGGGTCCTTGTGCGTGAACCGTCGACGCCAAAGACAGACAACACGATGCCAAATGCTGACACGCTCTATGGTGCCAGTTATGTGTGGCTGGACAGGCAGGGACCCGTTGTAGTCACTTTGCCAGCGGTGAAGCAAAGATATTACTCGGTGGTGATGCATGACACTTTCTTTAACTGCTTTGGGATCCTAAGCCCACGAACAGTCGGCGATGACGGTGGGAACTACCTGATCGTGCCTCCGACCTGGAACGGCGAGAAACCGACGGGTGTGGAGCAGATTTTCATCGCTCCAACGCCGATTGTGGCACTGTATCAACGTGTCTATCTCGGCCAGGACAGAAGCGATCTTCCTGCGGCGCGTCAGATTCAGGATCAAATCACCCTGACACCACTGGCAGCCTGGGGCAAAGCTGAACGCCGTTTCCCCTCGGTAGACGACAATGCGTTGCGGGTTCCGAAACTACGCGAACTGAGCGACCCAATTGAGTACTTTGACCGCACGAATGTCTATGCCGCACTGAGCCCGCCGCCTGCCGCAGACGCTCCGTTGCTAAATCTGTTCAAAACCGTTGGTATTGGGCCGGGGCAGACATTACCAGCCGACGCTCATGTGAGACAGGCAATCAACGACGGAGTCGCCGACGCTCAGGCGGCACTCAATGCCCGGATCTCATCAGGCCCGTTCGAACGCGGCTGGCGCGTGCCTGATCCAAAGACGGCGATGTTTGACCAGGACATCCTGAGCCGGGCTGCGGTGCAGATCACACAAATCGCCAGTTTGCCGAATGAAGAGGCGATGTACTTCGTGGGCACCCGCGATGCCAGCAACTCTCTGTTCGACGGAAAACACCAGTACAGACTAACGTTCTCTGGAAATCAGCTTCCGCCTGTCAGTGATGGAGCATTTTGGTCCATCACGATGTACGACGGCAGGTCGCTTCTTGTTGAAAACCCGATCCACAGATACCTGATTCGACCGGATACGGAAGGACTTACTTTTGCGCAGGACGGCTCACTCACGTTAGCCATACAGGCTGAAGAACCGCGCGATACACCACATGGAAACTGGTTACCAGCGCCGAGGGGAGCCTTCATTATTGTGCTGCGAGCTTACTGGCCGAAGAAAGAGATGCTCGATGGTACATGGTTCCCACCATCAGTCGAACGGATAGGCTCGAAAGATCTCGATTCGGAACAGTCGTCGGAGAATGACACTGACTCGTCCGCGAATCCTCTTGTGCCGTTGGCAAAAGCCGCAGCGGTGCAGGCATTTGTCTATGCCACAGCACCGAACGGCATGTATCAGCGGTTATCGGATGAAGTGCTGAACCCAAAGACCCGTGTGACAGGTTTCGACGAATTCCGACACTTCGACGCTCTGGCCACACCGGATGTGGCACCGTTTCGTGCGCCGAACAATGATACGCTTTACTCGACAGCATGGCTTGACCTGCGGTCCGAACCAGTCGTTCTCAAAACTCCGAATACGGGCGGTCGATACTGGACCGCTCAGGTTCTGGATTTCGACAGCAACACGTTAACCAACTTTGGTGCGAGGATTGACGGCACTGCGGGAGGTTCGTTTGCTGTTGTTGGCCCGGATTGGACGGCAGAACTGCCCGTCGGCGTAAATCGGT
Organism: Fuerstiella sp.; assembly: GCA_022843805.1. Lineage (GTDB taxonomy): Bacteria > Planctomycetota > Planctomycetia > Planctomycetales > Planctomycetaceae > F1-80-MAGs062. Next base: position 24,210 of record JALHMY010000111.1, on the reverse strand, counting down.
CCGTGAAGTGCCCAACACGGTTTGCATCTGTTTTGCTTCGAGTTCTCGTGGACGGACCGAAGGATGTTCCGGCTGCTGCCGTTCTCCAGAAGTCTTTTTCACTCGGTGCTCTGAGTCAGTGGAACAAAGGGCAGGCGGGACCTGCAACGAACGATATCGATGGAATTGCGCTGTATCAGGGTGACACGCCCGCACAGCGGCTGACAATGCTCGATCATCTGTTGAAGATGAACCCGGTGCGCCCCGGGGAAGAGTCGCTTATGGCACAATTCGCGAGCCTCGACATCGGTCCATCGAAGGTGCAGCACGTGATGAAACTGGATGCAAACGCCCTCCTGCAGGCAGACGCTGAAAGCAACGCGGCGATTGCTGCTGCGGGACTCAATTCCGGCGACATTGTCAACGGCTGGCAGGTGATGTCTCGAGGTATCGGAGTTTACGGTCACGATTACCTGCAGCGAGCGGCCGTTTGGGCCGGGGGGCCACTGGCCAATGTCCCCGAAGAATCTCTCTATCCAAGCGCTGTCTATGACTCGGAAGGAAAAATGCTGGACGGTTCAACTGGGCGATACAAGCTCACATTCGCTGCCGGTCAGCTTCCACCAGTCGATTTTTTCTGGTCGATTACCATGTACCAAACGAGTAACGGCATGTTGGTGAAGAACTCGATCGACCGCTATTCGATCGGAAACCGCACCGATGGCCTCAAGTTCAATGAAGACGGATCGCTGACCATCGTAGTTCAGAAGGGCTTACCGGGCAGGAATGAATCCAACTGGCTACCCGCTCCGGATGGGCCTTTCTACATGTCGATGCGGTTGTACGGGCCACGACCAGCCGCGTTGAGCGGTGAATGGAAACCTCCTGCCATCCTGCGAGTGCCATGATCTGGCGGGAGTTCAATGGGCCAGCGATTCCCTCTGGCGCCCGAAGTCAGCCTACTCCAAAACGCCTTCAGGTCTAAAGTGCTCTTTGTCACCTGGGCAGTCGCTGCAGGCATTTTTGACTGCTTTTCAGTTCGTGCTGCTCGACAAGGCTCGAGAATGGTGAGCGTTGATTGAAATGTGTCGGATCGCACCCAACAGTGGGGAGGCTTCTCTGAGGTTTCTGATCGCGTGTAAATCATCAACTCGGCGCCACAAATCTTTAGGAAGATTTACTTTCCGCAAGCGTTCGGCAGTTTTCGCTGTTCCAAATGTATTGGTTTTGACGATTGAGTAAGCAGGGGAGATCTTCGGCCAGCGGCTTCCTCATGTCACATCATCGGTCGGCGTCCAACCACCCGGAGAGTAGTTTGATGTCCTGCGGGAACGTGCAGCGGTTTGGCAAAGCTCTCGCATGGATGGCGACTTCCTGTTTGCCCGTTTGCGTGTTCTGGACTTTGTTTTTTGCAGGTCAGTGGGCTGCCGCACAGGAAGAGTGGTTGAGCCAGAGGAGCGAGAAACAACTCGTTGACTCTCAGGAAACGATCTTTTCGAGCGATGAATTGAACAATGGCAGTTCCTCTCTTCCTGCCGTTTCCGCCGCCAAACCCGCGTCAGTTGCCGCATCCTCCGCACCGAAGGATCCTCTGCTTTTTGAATCCGGTCCGACGCGTGTCAAGTTGAGTCTTGACGCCGTCTTTCAGCAGTCCGGAGTCACAGGGTCATGGTGGAATCTCTCCGAGCAATATGCGCCCGACGCTGGATACAAGTTGGACCGTGCATGGGCGGAGAGTTGGATCAAGCCCGGGATTCGAGTGGATACGACCGCCACCGACTGGCTGACAATCTACTCCGGCGTGTCTTATGTCGGTTCAGGTAACATTGGCGAGGATGTGTTCGAACAGGGCAATCGTGGGCTCTGGGCTGTGGAAGACGCGTATCTCGGCGCACGTTTTCAATTGCCAGACGATGTTTCGTCACTGGATCTCTCATACGGTCGTCAGCCCTATAAGATTGGCAGTGGAATGCTGATCGCTGTCGGGGCCATGAACGGTTTTGAACGCGGGGCCACCACGACCTTTGCCCGTCGAGCATGGGAGGAGGCGGGAATCGCGAGGTGGACGCGGGAAACGCTGAGCATTGATGGCTTCTATCTCAACCCCAACGAGTTACGTTCCGGGGAAACCAACACGCGGCTGGCCGGGACCAGATTCGAATGGAATCCCGATGCCAGTCAGAATTTGGGAATTGCCTACTTCAACGTGTTCGAGTCGATCTATCCGTACGTTGCGGCACCTATTCAGTTAATTCCCGATGGCCGTCAAGGTCTCAACACTCTTCACTGTTATGGACGCTGGACACCGCGGGCAGACACTGATCCTGGTTGGCATATCGCGAGTGATTACGCTCACCAATGGAATGATCGCATCCAGATGGCGGCTGACGCCTACAGTCTGGAAAGCGGGTATGCATTCACAGAACTTCCGTTTTCCCCTCGACTGGTTTATGCGTTTCGCTCTTTCAGTGGTGATGATCCGGATACCGACAAGTTCGAGAAATTCGATCCGTTATTCTATGAAGGGGCTCCGCCACTGTGGGCCACCGGAAGCAACGGATCATTCAGCTTCCTCAACTCAAACCTTCTCGCGCATCGGCTGAGTCTGAATCTGAGCATCAATCCGAAGAACTCTCTATCTTTCTACTACTGGCATGTTTTGGCCGACCAGATCAACAGCCCGATTCAGTTTGGACAGGCGGGGCGTGTCGCGGCCAGTGGTGGGGAACCCCAGCTTGTGGCCGGTGTTCCCGATTCTCATCTGTCAGACGACTTCTATGTTGAATATACGCGAGTGATCACGCCGCAGATTTTCCTTACGTCAGGCGTCGCTGTTTCAGTTCCCGGCGACGGGTTGCGAGCACTCGTGGATGACGCGAAAACCTGGGTCGGAGGCCTTGTGAATCTGACCGTGAAGTACTAACAGCCCCTTTCAGAAAGAACTCGCCGCCGAAAGACGCTGTGTCTAAGGTTTCAGTAGGCCGTCCATCCGCCGTCGGTTGCCATGGCGAGTCCCGTCAGGTTGGCGGCGTCGCCAGAGAGCAGGAACAGAATGATGGCGGCTTGCTCCCACGGAGTCGAACCGCGTTTCTCCGAATCAGCCATCTGCAGCAGACTTTGAGACTTTGCACCAGCCATCGATGATCCTGCCCCCTGGTCCATCGCCCATTTGACAAACTCGTAAGCTCGAAACACCATGGGCGTGTCCGTCTGCGCCATGTTCACGGAGTTGACCCTGATCCCGTGAGTCGCGTAGTCAATCGCAGCATTCCGGGTAAGTCCGATAACCGCGTGCTTACTGGCGGAGTACGCGGGATTGCCGGGCAAACCTGTCAGCCCGGCGATGGATCCGATATTGACAATCGAACCGCCTGAGCCCTGAGTAACCATCTGTCGAAGCTCGGCTCGCATCGAAACGAACATGCTTGTAATGTTGCTGGCCAGGACGTTGCTCCAGTATTCGTCAGTTGCCTCGTGAATTGCGGCAGGCAGTAAGGGTTTCTGATTTGGAAAGTCCTGTGGAGCGGCCGGATCGGTTCCATCCATCACTCCAGCAGCATTCAGCACAAGGTCAAGTTTTCCGAATCGGCGGACGCATTCTACAACCATGAGGTCGGCATCTGTGGACTTCGAAACATCAGCGACGAGCGCGGCTGCATTGCCGCCTGCGGCAGTGATTTCTTTGACGGTCCTTTGAAGTTCATGTTCCTTCCGATCAACGCAGAACACGATCGCCCCTTCCCGTGCTGCGCGGATTGCCGTGCAACCACCGATGCTGCTGTAGGCTGCTCCGGTGACAAGCAGGACTTTTCCTGCGAAGCGATTCGGAGAGAAGGCCTGCGGATCGACGGGAGGAATCGGAGTCATGGTTCTATCCGGAAGGTCAATCAACGGTTTGTGGTGATAAACACAAAAGGGCAGACTCGACCATGGCCGTTTATTCGCCGCCTGGTTTCAGAGATCCGCCCTTCTGACGTGGCGGAAAATCCTTCAACGTTGCCATGTGGGCTGCCAGTGCGTCCTGAACCTGACCTCCCCATGCAACTCCGAGCTTCATCGCGATATCGTTATTCTTCTGGCCATCATGCTTTTCGAACGGATCCATCCGCAAATTAAAGACCAGAGCGGCTGGCTTATTGTAATCAAAGAACCCATCGCGTGCCTGAAAGTGTGACTTCCAGTTGCCGATGCGTACCGCGCATAGTTCGGCCTCATTGTAATAGTACACAACGTTCCGCGATGAAGAAGCATCGCCAGTCCAGTGAGCGAGGTTGTTGACTCCATCGATGTGAACCTGATGAGACTCTTTGAGATCCTTCGCGACGTTTTGTACCCCAGCGGCAGCAGCCAGTGTTGCGAATACGTCCTGGTGTTCCTGAATCCCATTCGAAACCTTGCCTTGAGCAATTTTTGCTGGCCAGCGCACGAGGAAAGGAACGCGGACCCCACCTTCCCATGTGGTCGCTTTCTCGCTGCGAAACGGAGTCGCCCCGCCATCCGGCCACCACGACACCATGGCGCCGTTATCAGTCGTATAGATCACGATGGTGTTCTCAGCAATCTTCAGATCATCGAGTGTCTGGAGCAGCTCGCCGACCTGCATGTCGTGTTCGATCATTCCGCTGCCATAAACATCCAGTTCTGATGAATGAGGTGCAGCCAGTTTCTCACGCCCTGGCCGCAAATGTGTGTAGATGTGCATGCGAGATGGCGCGTACCAGGCGAAGAACGGCTCGCCAGCTTTTGTTGATTCTCCGATGAACTTCTTTGTGCGGTCGAGGAATTCATCGTCGACGGTTGGCATTCGCTTTCGTGTCAGAGGCCCGGTGTCCTTTATCGTTTGCCTGCCGACCCGCCCGAAGCGGCCATCGACAGAGTCGTCGTCTTTGTCTGTGGCCTTGCAATCAAGCACACCACGAGGTCGATAGCGATCGTCGAAACCTTTGTCCTTTGGCCAGTCGCCGAGTTCCGGCTCTTCTTCGGTATTGAGGTGGTACAGGTTCCCGTAAAACTCATCAAACCCGTGGACCGTCGGAAGGTGCTCATTCCGGTCTCCGAGGTGGTTCTTGCCAAACTGTCCTGTTCGATATCCCTGCTTCTTCAGTACTTCAGCCAGTGTGGGATCCCGCTGGTCCAGGCCAATAGGCGAACCTGCCGTGCCGACTGTGGTCAGCCCGGTCCGAATCGGCAACTGACCGGTGATCAGGGCTGCTCGACCCGGAGTGCACGTGGGCTGGGAATAGTGATCGGTGAACAGCATTCCTTCCCTGGCAATGCGGTCGATGTTCGGAGTCGGAACCATCATGCCGTGGCTATACGCTCCCACGTTCCAGTAACCGACGTCATCCGGCATAATGATGAGGATGTTGGGTTTGCTCACGGTCGAGCGACTTCGAGATTCTGATGGCGTAGCCTCCGTGCCGGCAGGCAGGTTGTCAGATGCGGCTGAGTACAACACGACTATGAGGGAAAGACTCATCGCTAAGCCGATACCAAAGCTGCGGGCCAGTGTTCGATCCAGACTCATGCGACTCCCCTAATTGACGACCGATAAAGCAATTCGCCGACACTGATGATCGTAGCATCCGCCATGCTGTTTTAAATGTCCCTCATAAAGGATTCTGCTGAACGTCCTCCAGATGATTCTCCGGGCGAGCGTGAATCGTGCCAAAAAGAGTTATCCAATTTGAGGCAACGAGGGAGGTACGTCAAAGAACTGAGTGAATGGTCAACGTACGCACCGTTTGGCGTCAGCGAATTTCAAGCATTTCTGCTTCGGAAGCTCTCAGTACTTCGCAACGGATGTTGTGTTCCGATGCATTGCTGCAACCTGGATATTCAATAGTGCATGCTCAACCGGCGGCATCCGTGGACAATCTGCGTCGGTCACATCGACGTCACATCGACCGCAGTGGGAAACCTTGCTCAGATTGTCGGCATATAGCCGGACGCAATGAGGGGGTTGTCTGGAGCTGCTACCGATTCGGACCAGTTTGGCAGCATCAACCCCTGCGATGTCTCGGCGGGAATGTCGGATGGCTGTTCCTGAGTGGCAGAAGGCCTTCGTTTTGAATTCTCTGCAGTTCCTCATGCGAAATCATCCATTCGCTGAAGTGGCCGCGGCCGCATTGTCGTTTAGCAGCGACAGCTCGTTCGAGTCGGCACCATTCTCGAACGGTGAATTCCGCTTTCCCAGGGATCTCGGCAACCTCAGCTGTCGAGTAGAAGTCCTTGACCCGGCGTTGCGTGATGATGGTATTCAATGCAGCTTCAATCCGTTCAAGTCGTTGAATCACGTCGTCATTGTTCATGATCTGCCTCCGCACTTGTCATGCTCTGCGAGATTGACTGCAATCGATCACTCATCACTGGAACGTTGGAAAACTCTCACTCGGCTGTCTGACCCGTTTCCGAATGTGGTTGCTGGTAAATCCACGAATGAGCGAGATCGGTAACTTTGGTAACCAATGGCAGGTCGGAAACTCCACGGGCAAAACCTTTCAAAAACATTGTCCGCTAAAAGTCTTCTTCATCGTCGACGACACGCGTGTAGCCATCGTAGATGGTTCGGAATTCCACAAACGGATAGGGCTGATCCGGGACGGCTCGAATCAGTTGAGTAATGGCCGGACCATCACCCATGACACGATCAAGGTCGTACGCTGTGCATCCGGCATGCACAACGGCCCTGGAAATCTCCGCCAGCACTCCACCAGACCCGATCAGATCGCCGCGTGGTCCGGTTTCGTTGCGGAGAGATTTTTTTGTTGTCGGTGGTCCCGCATAACTCTCGATACCCCTGAGCCGCTCGACGGGAAAGTCGACAACATGATGTCAAGACCGCCTGCGACTGATTGACTGCGGCATGTTCTCAGCCAATTTTCAGGTAGGCATCCACATCGACCCAGCCAGCCAGCACTCTGTAACCGCCGCCTTGATTGTCTTCGCCCCATAGCTCTCCAGTGTTCGCATTGTATGGCCTGACAGAATCCTTTGCTCCGTCGAAACCGGATTTTGCCCCAAGATCCATAGTCTTCCAAACGTCTCCGGAAGACTCCTGAATCACGCCGACGTGGCAAAATCCATCGCGTTTTCGATCATGTTTGTTGAGTTCCAGTAAGCCATAGAGATCGCCCGGTTGAGGTCTGTCGCCGAGACTCCATTCTCGCCAGCAGTTGTGTTGAATACCTCTGCTGCGGATCAGGTTTGTCCCATTGAGCGAGTACTTGTTCATGTATCTGTCAAGCGCCTTTGCTTCTGTGTATCCTTTGAACTGCCCCATTTGCAATGTCACAAATCCGGGGAGTGATCCACATGTTGAGAAGCCCGGAATATGCGCGACACTCTCTTTCGTGAGGTCGGGACACAGCTCTTTGAGTCGCAAAAAGGGGACATTCTACTTTACGTAGGAGACTTCGGTCGATTGGAGTCTTTCAATGCCACGCACATCAGGAGCATCACGAGGTGGGTTTGTTTACCATGTCCTGAACCGCGGCAATGGCCACAGCGACGTTTTTCATAAGGATGATTACTTCGCCGCGTTTGTGAACCTGATGCGGGAGGCTCACGAAAAGGTTCCGATGCGGCTGAAAGGTTTTTGTTTGATGACAAACCATCTCCACGTGCTGTTGTGGCCGCATGGATATGGAGACCTCAGTCGCTGGATGCAGTGGCTCATGACGTCTCATGTTCGCCGTTATCATCGGCACAGCAAAGGCAGCGGCCATGTCTGGCAGAGGCGATTCAAAGCGTTTCCTGTCCAGTCCGACGAACACTATCTGACGGTGTTGCGTTATGTGGAACTGAATCCGCTGAGGGCGAACATGGTTGAGCGAAGTCAGGACTGGGAGTGGTCCAGCCTGAAACCGACGACTCGAAGCGGCCCGGAAGGATTGCTGTGCGACGGACCGATCCCGAAGCCCGCTCAGTGGACTCGCCATGTCAACGGGGTGGAGACAGCAGCCGAACTCAAGATCCAGAGACACAGCATTGCTCGCGGCACTTCATTTGGCGATACTGATTGGCAGACAAAAACGGCTGCTATCCTCGGCCCTGAATCCTCGCTTCGACCTCGAGGCAGGCCGAAGCAACAGAAAAAGTAGCATGTCCCCTTTTGACTTTCCCTTTTGACTTTATGTCCCCTTTTGACTTTAAAGTCCCTATGATGCATCGCACGGGTAACTGTCGTTACAGTGCTCTCGACGATCTTCAGATTTCTGAGTTGCCTTATGGTGATGGCAGCCTGTCGATGATTGTTTTGCTCCCGAAACGAGTGGATGGCCTCGAGGAACTCGAAGCTCAGCTGAACGTCGAAAACCTGCAGCGATGGATGCAAAGTTTGAAATCGAACGACAGACTCGAAATCTCTCTCCCGAGATTCAAGGCAACGACGGAGTTCGAGCTGTCGCGTACCCTGAAGGCGATGGGTATTAAGACAGCCTTCGCGCCCATCGGTGCAGACTTTTCTGGCATGACCGGCGACACAACATTGTTCATCTCCGGAGTGGTTCATAAAGCCTTTGTCGATGTGAACGAGGAAGGCACTGAAGCGGCGGCTGCGACTGCTGTCGTGATCAGCACAGTGTCGATGCCTCCGATGTTTATTGCTGACCACCCTTTTGTTTTCATGATTCGAAACAACCGCAACGGCGCACTCCTGTTTGTCGGCCGAATCAAAAATCCTGCGGCAAGTCCGGGGAACAATTAGCCAGCCAGCGTCCGGAAGAATTCGGAGTGCGGTTGTGCGACGGGTGGTCGCCCGAACAGATCCGGATAAACACGCCTCAGGAACGCGAAGTCATCTGCCAGAGAAGTCTCCGGACCATGTTATCCGAATTCGACGATCCTCGACCGATCTCGCCGCGTCTCTGGAAAACTTAGGCCGTCGGCTTATTCAAGCCCTGCGGCTGCGTCTGGACACTCCGGACACTTCGTCTTCGAAGACGCCAGTCCGGAAATTCTTCAGCGAGTTCGACCGTTCTTCAGTGTCTGAAGAATCTCAACGACCAGTTGGCGCACAACCTGTTCGGTATTGTCTCGCCCTGTGATAATCTGACCACAGACTTCGACATTGTTGCCGGTAAGTTTTACACCGTACTCGTTCCGAACGAGGTCATGTATCGGCGGGACGCCGGTGGCCCTCACGCCGTCGAGCAATTTCATTTTCGCCAGCACCGCGGGACCAGCGACGAGGGCGATGATCGGTTTCCCGTCCTTGTGCATTTGAGAAGTGATCCGTTCGGCTTCGTCAGCATCAGCGTTCTTTTCTGTCAGGCGGATAAGGCCTTCGCCACCGCTGATGATCAGCGCGTCGTAATCGGCGGGATTCACATCGTTGAACAGAAGAAGGTTTCGAACGGTATCCTGAGGATTGTTCAGGACGGTTGCCGTGGAACTCCACGAGATCCACACGACTTCACAATCGTTGTCTCGCAGCAATTGCGTCAGCGGGCCAACATGTGGCCAATAGAAGTCTCTGGCTTGCACCATAAACAGAATGCGATGACGGCCTGTCTGCCTGGAATCGTTTGGCTGTGCAGAACGGGCTGGAATCGAATCAGGTAGTGAAGTAACTGCTGAAGCGGCCGGCAAATCGGCAATCTCGGTACCTTCTGACTTCAACGAGCCAGCTGGATTTGGAAGCGGCATTTGTGGAGATTCACTCATCGAATCCGTTTTTGCGTTGTTGTTCGCTCGAAAGACGCCACTGTTGGCTACGAGGACACCGGCCAGGATCAACAGGACGGAAACACCAGCCACGGCGATCCACTTGTGAATGGGCTTCCGTTGAGTCCTTGCTCGTCGCTTGTTCTCCGCATTTCCTGAAGTCGCAGGTCTGGACCGCGAGCCTTGTGAGCGCAGCGAAGTTCGTTGCTCGTGGGCGTCGGATTGCTTCGCTCCTGATCGACCAGGCGAGCGAGTGGCCTCGGCATCGCGGGATTTCACCTTCGTTCCTGGCAAATCCGCGGATGCCTGTGCCTTTGCCTCCAGGCTGACACTTCGCTGCTCACTTTGAGTGTTCGGAATCGCTGGCGTCAGTGTGTTCGGTTTCTGCCCGGAGTCCAGGATTTCATTGATCGCTCGGATCACGTCTTCAGCGGACCGCGGACGATCTTCCAGCTTCTCGGCCATCATGCGTTCCACCAGCCGCAACAATCGCGGCGGTGATTCGGAACAAAGCTTCTTCAACGCGGCGATGCGACTTCGAACACCTCCGGCCAGCATTTGCTCGAACGAGCACCCTTCAAACGGAGCCTTACCGGTCAGGAGAAAGAACCATGTGCAACCGAGAGAATAGATGTCGCTGCGAACATCTGCGGAACTGGCATCAATGGCCTGCTCGGGAGCCATGTAATCCGGAGTTCCCAGCACCATTCCGACAGCCGTCAGTCGCACTTCGGTCTTTGCCGTCTGAGAAACCGGACCTTCGGGAATCGCCAGCTTCGCAAGTCCAAAATCCAGAATGCGCACAACGCTACCACCTTCGAGCATCAGATTCTGCGGCTTGATGTCGCGATGAATCATCCCGTTTCGATGCGCGTGGCTCAACCCAAAACACGTCTGCCGGATTACGTCACAGGCCATTTCGATCGACAACGGACCGTGTTGGAGAACATACTCCGCCAGACTCAGACCATCGACATATTCCATCACCAGAAAATGCAGCTCACCCGCCTGTTCGGCATCGAATGCCGTGACGATATTGGAATGCTTTAACTTCGCTGCTGCACGAACTTCCAGATAAAAGCGTTCCACAGCCGCACGATCTGCGATGAACTTCGAACCAATCACTTTCAACGCCACCAGCCGCCGCATCATCAAATGTTCCGCCAGCCAGACGACACCCATACCACCGCGCCCAAGGATTCGAATAACGCGGTATCGCGAATGATTTTGCAGTTCGACAGGAATGCGTTCGTCGCCGGACTTTTCAGCCGTTGATCGATTGTCGGAATTTGGCCAGTTTTTATTAATCTCGTCAGCCGTGTGTGATGAGGACTGTTCAATTCGCGTCGCAGCCAGCGAAAGCTCACCCACAGACGAAGCCTCCCGATGGGCATGCACATCACGCGCCAGCCGGGCAAGTTTATCGTCACAGGTCACGTTCGACATCCGTTCGCAGCACGTCGAGCAATGTTCCAGATGTATCTCCACGTGCGCGGCATCATCAGCAGACAACCGCCCCTGGCCGAATGCCACAAGCTGTTCAGATGTCGGATGCGGGTCGCGAAGTGAAGGCATAAAAAATGTGCACGTTTTTCGGTTTGAGGTTTTCGGATGAATGGCAGGGTTTGTGATTTCCTGTACCAGCATTTGCAGGACGAATTGACCACAGAGGGCACTGAAGTTCACAGAGTTTGAATCGCCGGGATCGACTCAGTCATTGCGCAATCTCATTCATTCCGCGGCTCGGAGTTCTAAATCACCACTGAAGCTCGGCGCCGGAGACAAACGAAATTCTGCCATTCCTCTCTGCGTTCTTCGGCGACCTCTGCGTGGAATGTATTTCGTTTTCGAAATCCCTTTTGACCTCATTGATGAACCATTCAATATACAACCTGATGCTTCTCCTTCAATTCAATCCACCAGACCAGCCGCTTCCTGACGCAGGCGAGTCATGACTCGGCTGCGGGCAATGAAAACGGCGTTGGGTGTGATCCCGAGTTCCGCGGCGACGATGTCCGCGGAAGCATTTTCCAGAGCCGCGCGTTCGAAGGCTCGCCACGTCGTTTCTGTAAAGTATCGTTTGACGTCGTCAAGCAGTTGCTTCATTACACATTCATCGTGTTCACGATCCCACCGGCGACTGAGTTCTGCACCCGGATCTTCGATCTGATGAAGCAACTCCAGCATCTGACTGTCACCCGTCGCAGCCTGCTGGTGCTTTCGAGCGAATGATCGCAGACAGTTCACGGTGATGGATTTGAGCCACGCTCGAAAGGAGCCCGTTCTCTGTCGATCGAACTCAGCGATTCTCCTCGCAACGACGGCAAGCACTTCCTGAACGACATCGTCTGCGTCGTGATCCTTCAGACGCAGATCCCGTCGCATCCAGCCTCGAATCAGCGGCGAATACACGGCCACCAGCAGCCGCCATGCATCGCTGTCCGACTGGACACGAACTCGTTCGAGCAAACTGGCGGAGGTTTCTGTCATAAGGCCATTCCGTGGTCAGGGAACCCGGACCAGAGAATACACGGATGACAGAAGAAGGGCAAACGGAGGCACCAGGAAAAGCACTTGCTGCCCGACCGCTCAGTTGCGTTATTCTCGCATTTTCTGAACCGCAGGAAGCAGAAGTCCGATGAGGAGGCTGGCATGCGAGCCAGTGACTAACTTCAGAAAGCGAGCAAACGTTTGACGATCTTTGGAATCGGTAACGACCTGCCCATTCAGTAACTGATTTATTCCCGCCGGGGAGATACGAAGGTTTAGTCGAGAAAACGCGATCTCAATTGCCCCGAACTGAAAAATGACGGTTTCTTCATATTCCATCACAGTTGCATTCCTTGTTTCAAAAGATCTCATGGTCAATATCTCCCGACAGTGGTTTCAGTATTGGGCGAACGTTTTTAACTCTGCGTACAAACAGACAGAACCGAACGAAGTGAATTCCGGCGTTTCTGCCGCGCCCGCTTTGTTCATTCCGACCAAAAAAAGAGTTGCAATCAGTCGGAGGACAATTGGGAAAATCGTCCTGCTGTTCATGGCGATCAATCGTTATCCAGGATGCTCACCAGCGAGCGGCCCATATTCCCGATCGAATACGACGGGTCGCGTCCGTACTTACGGCGAAAATGTTGCCGCTGAAGTTCGTCTGTCGAGTCACCGTGTTGTATTCATGGCTGATCCAGGCACGTGACTGCTGAAATACGTCCGAAAACATCCAGTTCGGCATGTAGTCGCGGACGTTGTCGAGATTCATCCCGATCGCCGTCTCTCGCTTCGTGCCCACGGATACCCGCGAACCATTTTCTTCAGTGAAAGCATGAGATTTTCTCCCCGGCAATCAGGAAACTGGCAGCCACGAATCGGAACTGTTCAACAAGCCACGGAAGGAAAATGTCGCGTCAAAGAGCAATCTTTCAGAAAATTTGAAATGATTTCATAATTCCATCTGCTGAAGCGATCCCAGCGGACCATCAGGACAACTGAACGAGCTAAGCCTGTGAATGCCGAACAACAGATCATTCGTCAAAGCGGCGATGAAAATCTGGAACTGGAATACGAAGACGTGGCTGAGTTCGAATACAAGCCGACAGCCTGCCATCGTGGCTAGCCGTCGCTATCGCGCGCAAGGTTAACTCCAGCGCAGAGAAGCTCCTGGCAGCCAGAGCCCGGCGGTTGGTGCGAAAGGTATTGGTCGTGATGACATCTGCACCGGCGTTCAGGTAATCAAGATGAACCTGTCGAAAAACACTCAGCCCTGCATTCGTGGTCATCGCATTGGCCGACCACAAAGGCAAGCCTGTGTCCACGCCACGGCGGTTGAGTTCGGTGCCGGTGGCCCCATCAAGCAAAAGAAGTTTCGAGTTCACGATCAGATTCATACCTGAAACAGCTCAAAAACTGTTATTCCCGGTTTGCTTTAGGAGTTTGAGATTCGCTTCGGCAAAAGCCTTGCCCATTTGAGCAAAGATCTTGGCGCTTCCGAAGTAGTGGTAGCCGCCGTTGGATGCACCCTGAAGTACTTCTCTGTCTTTCGGTGAAAGGACTTCCTCCAAAGCAAGATCGAGCTTCTTTTGATCCGCTTTGGTGATGCCCTCAATCCATGCATCGAGAGCTGCATAATGCTCAGGCGTATCTGGTGAGTATTGATCGTTGGCATAAATCGCCAGGACGTTCTTCCCTGTCTTCAGATATTGAGTCTGCTCTTTATTGAGGACGATGGATCCATATTGAGGCTTATCCTGCCACCAGATGTAAGTATGAATGTTGTGGCCATTCAAATAGACATGAAACCCCTGTCTCGCCAAAATCGCGATGCGGCAGGAATCGAAGTCAAGGTTGTCCACTTCAAAAGCAGACCGCATCAGCAGGAATTCCCCCTCACCCCATTTTGAGGGAAACGTGCTCATGGTGATGCCACTGTGGTTCCACATGCCTTTGCCAATGGGCGCTTTGCCTGCCATCCAATTGCTGTCATCGAAGTCGGGCTGATACCAGTTCTCCATTCCCGCTGGCAATGTGATGTCACGGAATCGCCTGTCGGTGAATTCTTCCAGCTTGTCCTTCGCTGCGGTGGCATCGACGGTGAGGTAACGCCAGTTTCGTTCCTGCGGCAAAGGTTTTCCAATCGGCTTCCAGAACTTATCCCATTTTCGTTCTGTGTCGAGCGTGCCATCAGCTTTCAACGTGTGAGCCGTGCCGACGATTTCGTTGTATTCTCCCTGTCTGGGTTCTGCGGCTTCGATGGCAGTATCCCAAAACGGCGCGGTATCGACCGCGACGACATTCCCCTGGAACTGGGGCATTGCAGCAGGTGCCGCCATGGCTTTGCGAAAGCTGACGTTCTTCTCGCCTTCAACACCGAGTACTCCGATGACGAATGGCATCTTCGGTGCGCCAAGGTCTTTGCGCACGTCGCGGATGAAGTGTGCCAGGAGTCGCGAGTATTCGTCATAGTTGCCATTCGGATAGGTCTGGCCATCGACCAGATCATTGAAGCCCTGAAGCCAGACAAATCCGGCCAGTTCGTAACCCTGCTCGGGATCGTAGGCGGGGCAGACTCGAGCCGGATCGGCCAATACCTTTTTCACATGCTCTACCATCATGCGATAAAACACACCTGACGCGGCATCTTTATCGTCCTGCCATTTCTTTCGATCCTCAAGCTTCGGAATACCGTGGGCACCCTGTGGATGTCTGTCCCACTCGTCCTGAATCTGTCTGGGCAGCTGATACGGCCCTGCACTGGGCGGTCGAAACTCGGTGTTGAGCGACCTGCCGCCCCAGGCGGTCTTGATGATCAGGATCGGTTCCTTCAATTCTTTTTCCATGTAGATACCGAAGGTGAACTCAGGCCCGATCTTGTTGCTTAGCCGGGTCGGGTTGTCTCCTCGCTCGCCAAAGCCGGCGGTCAGTTTCCCCAAACCCTCACCGTTCGCACTGCCGTCATATGGCCCGGTCAGATAGGACATCCAGACATTGTCGCATACGCGAGGCGTTCCATCGGGATTGCGCATCTCCCTGAGCAATGGTGCCGTCGCCGGATCTTTGCCGATGTAGTCAAAGGTGCGGATCTCCGCATGCCCTTCCATGTTCGATTGGCCGGCGAGGATGAATACCCTGAGTGGCTGGGCGAAACCGTTCGGAGAAAGGAAGCACAGCAGCGCTGCGGCGAGAATGAACTTTGGTTTCGTTATCCTTTTCATCTTCCAGGCAGTCACCAGCAGCAAGACTGTACCAATCATTGTTCTCATGAAATAGCCTTCGTTGCATTTTATAGTTTGACAAAATGACCCGAGGATTTTGGTGCTGCGTTGCCGGGATGTCCAGGAATCGCTCAAGAGCGGGCCATCAGGTTGTTTTTGGAGTTTTAGATTGAAAGCTCCTTCCCGGTAATGATCTCGATGTCCTCCAGGCGATTGGGGAAAAAATGCACGAATGGTCGCCACCCGCGCTGCGAGCCGTTCCGATTCACGGGTTCAAACGACTTCTCGCCTAAAAACGGCTTAATCTCAAACGCGAACACTCCCGAAGCGACTTCTGTCAGCGTTTGCTCATACGAGAGATTGCCTGACACCAGTTTCGCGCTCCAGGCAGGATCGCCGTACAGTGCTACCACATCGCGGTCATGCAACAAACCACGGGCATCGTGATCGGAGAGAATTGCTTTCCTGGCCGCATCGCTGTACCACAGGCCTTCGGTGACCCGGTCCATCGCCAGTTCCGTATCGGAGGCCACGCGTTTGATCACGAGGGGCTCATTCCCGGTAGATGAGGTGTCTTAGAACAGGAGTCAGGACTTATTCTTCGTTCCAAGCATGGCGGCGCATTCCCGGCAATGCGCCATCGATCGGGGGCATCGCGCCCGTTATCCTTCAGTCAGGCAGACGGCCAGGTCTACTTCACCAAACTCTCGTTGCTGATCGTTTCTATTTGCTTAGGCCAGCGGGCAAAATCGTAAAAAGCTCAGCAATCTCCTTCATTCGGGCTGGCTGTAAAAAGCTCGGTCGAGTCGATCTGGTAGAAATCTGCAAAAATTTCCTCGCATCGCGCAAGATTGAGATCCCTGATTCAGTCTTGCTGTCAGAAGCGAATCGAGACCTTTAACAGACGCACTCATGAAACCTGCACACGAACTAACCCGAGCCAGCCTCATTCTGCGTCTTCAAGACGCAGATGATATGGCTGCATGGGACGAGTTCGCTGCGATTTACGCCCCGGTGGTTTTTAATGTCGCTACGAGCCGAGGTTTTCAAGCGGCAGACGCGGACAATCTGGTCCAGGAGGTATTCATGTCGGTTGCCGCCGCTGTTTCCAACTGGCTGCAACGGGATGACCGCGGCAGTTTCCGTGCGTGGCTCTTGCGGATCGCTCGTAATGCCGCTGTCGACATGATCACGCAGAAAACCACTCGATCTTTGGGGCGCGATGGTAGCGAGGCCCAGCTCCACTTGGCAAATTTGCCTGCACCTTCTGAGCTCTCCAGTGCCCTGGATTTGGAATACGAGCGGCTGATCGGTTCCGGCGGGATGGGGGTTGTCCTCAAAGCGTTTGACACAGAACTGAACCGGCCAGTCGCCATCAAGTTACTGGCTCCGTATCTCGCCAGCAGCGGAGCGGCTCGTAAACGTTTTGCCCGCGAGGCACGCGCGGCCGCTGCCGTCGTGCATCAACATGTGGTACCGATTCACAATGTGGAAACAGAGCGTGAGTCGCCATTCATCGTCATGCAATATGTCTCCGGCGAGTCATTGCAGGCCCGCATTGATCGTGAAGGCCCGCTCGAGCTTTGCGAGATTCTACGGATCGGCATGCAGGTCGCCGATGCTCTGTCCGCCACACATCAACAGGGATTGTAGCCCCCTTCAGGTTCAGTCAGAAATTCAGAACAACCAAACGGAACCACAAAGATGAAAACGCTAGTGAAAACACTTGCTGTCGTCGTTGCGATGGCAAGCCTCGCAACGGCACAGGAAAAAGCAGCCAGGCCGGAGATCGTGGATGCCACTGGTGCAGAGGCTTACGCAAAGCTGAAGGGAACCCGTGCCGGCGAGGAGCGTGAGTTCGAGATCGCACCCGGTGTAAAAATGACGTTCTGCTGGTGCCCAGCGGGTGAGTTTGTGATGGGGAGCCCGGCATCCGAGGAGGGCAGAGAAAGCAGAGAAGATCAGGCCAAAGTCACCGTGAGCAAAGGCTTTTGGATCTCAAAAACCGAAGTGACCCAGTCGCAATGGGCGGCGGTGATGGGGAGCAATCCACTGGATGGCATCGGCCCCTACGGCAAGCCTCACCCCGAGAAAAACAAAGGTCCCAATCTCCCCATCGTGGGCGTCAGTTGGGATGACGCCCAGGTGTTTATGGAGAATGTCAATGCCAACCTTGGGAGCGAGGATGGCGGAAAGATGTCTTTGCCAACCGAAGCGCAGTATGAGTACGCTGCGCGAGCGGGTGATACAGGAATGTTCCCTGGAGGCAGTCTTGATGAGGTGGCGTGGCACGATGGAAACAGCGGCGGTTATCCGAAGCCGGTAGGCACTAAGAAGGCGAATGCATGGGGCCTGCACGACATGAACGGGAGTGCCTGGAAGTGGGTTCAGGACTGTTACTACGAGGAATTGCCGGGCGGAACGGATCCGATTGCGAAGGAAATCGGCGCGGATCGGGTGATCCGGGGCGGCTGCTGGTTCAAGGAAGCCACCCGCTGCAGACTGGCGACTCGTAGCTATCGGTGGCAGGGGGCTAAAACCGCTGCGATCGTCGGCCTGGAATTCTCGCTTCGACCTCGCGGCACGCCAAAGCAACAGGAAAAGTAGAAAGTCCCCTTTTGCGATTTCCCTTTCCCTCGTCAATCAAGCCCATTCAGTTGCCAGTCACTCGGAGTTCGGTTTCTGATTGTGATGGTGTCGCGAACATTCGTTCAAGGATTCAACTGCAGGCACACCGCTGATTTACCGTTGCGAAGAAACAACTTTCCTGAGACAACGACGGGGTGATTCCATGTTTTGTCATTCAGAACTGGCATACGAGCCAGTTCCGTCAGCTTCTCTGGAGTGGCCTGGAGCAAAACAGCGTCACCATTTTCGGCGGCTACGATTATCTGTTTCGCGTTCCTCAGCAGTACTGCCTGACCGAAGCCGTAACGTCCGCCCTGCCAATTGCGGTTGCCATTGGTCAGGCTGACACTTGAAAAGACAGCTTGATTGAATCCATACACCGCATCATCCAGTACGACGGCATCATTGAAGGAAGGGCGAAGTTTGGTTGTCGTCCATGATTCCTCAATGGACCAGGTTTCGTTCTTTCGGCTTACTTCCAGACGAGCTGTGCCCACTCCGTCACCTAGTCCGACAATCAAGCCTGTTGGTGAGAACTGCTGTGGATCAACCATCGCCGGGCCTTTCCACAGCGACGGCTTGAACGTCCAAACCGACGAACCACTGTCAGGATCGATTGCATGAACGCCTCGGCTATCGCAGAACACAATCAATTTCTGATCGCAGAGAGTCATCAGGCGAGCGGTGGTATAGTTCATTTCGCTCGAAGCAACCCCCCAGATCGTTTTCCCAGTTAGGCAATCCAGTGCGACCAAACCGTTACTCTCTGTGCCTCCGGCGAAGATGATCAGCTTGTCGCCAATGATGAGTGGCGACCCGGAAAATCCCCACATGGGAATTGGAGCCTTCATTTCGCTGACCAGGTTTCTCTGCCAGACAAGACTGCCATTTTCTTCATTCAAGCATGTCAGCAATCCGCTTCCACCAAGAGCATACACAAATCCTCCGGCAGTGCTGGGTGTGCTTCTCGGACCGGCGCCTGAGACGACTTCTGTGAACCGAGCTTCGTCGGCATGAGTCCAGACTGGCGCGCCATCAGTGGCAGAGTAGCACGTGATATGCTCCTTTTCGCCACGTTGTTCCTGAGTGAATAGTCGGCCATTATTGTACGAGAACGAACCCCAGCCGGGACCAATCGCAATTCTCCAAAGCTCCTTAGGCGGATTTTTCACCCAATCCATCGGAGCAATCTGTTCGTCAGTCGCCCCGTTGCCGTCAGGGCCTCGATACTGCGACCATGAGTCGGCACTTGAAGCATTCACATCTGTGGCAGCCTGGGCATCCGATGGCACTGGGGCAATCGGGAAAGCTGAAACGTTTAGCTCAGGAAGTGTATCTTCATGGCGAGGGCTCCAACGCCATGCGAACTCGGCGTAGTAATCACCATCGAACCCATCGACACGGACAAAAGCAAAGCTACCCCACGCGACGGATAAGAGCAGAGCTGCAAGAATGCTTCGTCGTGAGTTCATTGCCCAAACGGTGAGTCCGACCGCTATCATCAATTCTGTCAACGGCACTCCGTAGATCCACATCGCTGTCCGAAGAGGTGAGTCAGGATCACTGATCTGAGACGCGACCAGAGGGGCTGCCACTCCTGCGAGCATCAGCCCAAGCTTCTCTCGCCATCGAAGTCGACTAGCTGCCGTCAGCCATATCGTAAACGCGACTCCCGTGACCAGTGGGCCGGCCATCATAATGATGAATCGAGGCAGGTTGCGGATCGACGGAGTCACAGTCAGCACAAGGCAAACGATCTGGACCCCGACAATCAACCACGCGGGCCAAAGTCGAAGCGTGCTTTTCCCGTCGTTGATCGGTTCCATGGTATTCGACATTGAATGTGACTCGTGGCTTCTACTTGATAATCTATCCGAGAACTACTTCACAGACGCCAGGAACTACTTCACAGACGCCAGCAAGGGCAGACGCTCCTGAGTTGATACGACGACACCGCCCGGTTTTTCGATCGTCACAGCAAACGCCACCGGCCGATCTACACGCAGCTTCGCATTGATTTCAACCAGGCACTCGTCAGTGGACGTGATATCAAAAACGCCGCCATCGATCGGTTCATCATCACGTTCGGGATCGATAATCCAAAGCTGATACTGCTCAACGGTCGGATCATTCACCGGCATTCCTACGAACCGCATGAAGCCATTCTGACCAAGATTGCTCCAAACAACATCTCCTGCGACTTTCTCCTTAAAAGGTGAAGTGCCTGGAGCCCATGCGACTTCGATCAGATCCGAAGCCTGACGTTTTAAAGCATCACGGGCCTGAGCCAGCGAGACGGCAGATGACGTTGCTCCGTTTGAGAACCAAAGACTGCATGCGACAAGCAACGACGCGGCGGCCACAAACCAGGCGAAGACTTCGCGTGTTGAAAGTCGGCGGTCTGGCAGAGTTCGAGGCGAAATATTGATGTCAGTGCGAGATTCGGCGGTTGCATTGAGTTGTAGTTGTGGCTCTGCCTGCGTTTGAATCCGCCTTCGTAAACTGGCAGGCATATCGTCCGTTGTCTTCATTCGATTCACCAGCAGCACTGCCGCGGCCGTTTGTTCCAGTCGAAACAGGTCATCTTCCTGCCGCCGAATCTCATTCGACTCAGAAAACTCCTGCAACTCTTCAGCAGAAAGATCGCCCAGCACAAAGCCGGCCAGCAATTCTCGCTCTCGTTTCGAACTCAGGTCATCATTGGGAGTCATCTGACATTCCCTTCCGCTGCATTCAACACCATTACCGTTCGACTCATGCAATCACGCAACTGCAGCAGAGCCCGCCGAGCGTATGACTTAACCGTCCCAAGCGGCATTCCGAGCTTCCTGGAGATTCCGTCGTGCGAAACGCCTTGTTGAATCGACAAAGTAATCACCTGATGCTGTTCTTCGGAAAGCTTCCTGAGACACTCTGACGCCTTCATTGCTTCGTCTGTCAGTTCCGCCTGGTCTTCAACGTACAAATCCGAAAGCTCTGCATCGTCGGCAGTCAGTTGCATTGTTTCTGGTTGTACACTTGCCCTCCGACAGCGATCAATCAGACGTCGTCGTGCGATCATGGTGATGAATGTTTCCTCGCTGCCCAGCGTGGACTGGAATCGCCCCGAGTTCTTCCAGATTTCCATGAAAATTTCCTGCGTGGCGTCTTCCGCGTCGGCATGTCGTTTGTTGTAACGCGTTGCAAGGAACCAAACCAATCGTCCGTAGCGATCCAGGCAGTCGGATACTGCTTGCTGATCGCCACTCGCGATTCTTTCTAAAATCGATTTTTCGCCGGATTGACTCATAGGATTCGACTTGTTGCACCAATCTTCGAGTGCGAGACAAAACCATGTGTATCAAGCCACAGTGTTATAGGCTCGCAGAATCACGAATCAAAGGACGTTCGAACCTTTCGGTTTCGACCGTCCTCGATTCGTGCCTGTTTGTCTTCGATCACCAGCGGGAATTGAAACGTTACTTCTTCTTGCTGAGCGGGCATGTCTCGGTAGTGGGCATCAGAACAGTATCGATAATATGAATCACACCATTCGACGACTCAACGTCCGCCGCAACAAGTTTCGACTCGTTGATGTTAGCATGAGGAGCGAAAAGTATCCGAAGCGGTTCCAGGCTCAGGCGAAATGGGATTCCCGGATATGCGGCAGTGTGGGATGTGTTGCGTGATGACCGTGATTCAGTTCTGCCGAAACACTCTCCGGCGCTTCTGCGGGAAGCCGCGGAGGTGGTTGCCCGTGGTGGCAATGCCGCAACTGCTGTTCGTCCCATGACGTTCAAGGCCAACCGATGGGCCGCGTACCTGGCTGCCAATGATATCCCGTGGCCACGGTTGCCATCGGGGGCTCTGGCTCTGGACGATGAGACGTTCCGCCAAATGGCGAAGCGTTACCCGAAGCAAGTCGGGCCAATCCGAGAACTGCGCCACACGCTGGGCCAGCTGCGACTAAATGAACTGGCGGTCGGGGTCGATGGGCGCAACAGGTGTTTGTTGTCCCCCTATCGGGCTCGGACGGGGCGAAACCAGCCGAGCAACTCCCGATTCAACTTCGGGCCGTCGGCATGGTTGCGAAGTCTGATCAAGCCGGAGCCAGGGCGGGCGATTGCTTACGTCGACTGGTCGCAACAGGAATTCGCGATTGCGGGGGCTCTGTCAGGCGATGTGGGAATGATGGAAGCGTATTCAAGCGGGGATCCGTATTTGACGTTTGCCAAACAGGCCGGAGCCGTGCCGCCGGATGCAACAAAGAAAACCCACCCCGCCGAGCGGACTCGGTTCAAGGTGTGCGCGTTGGCGGTTCAGTATGGCATGGGGGAACAATCGTTGGCCGCTTCACTCGGGGAACCGGAGATCATCGGCCGTGAGTTGCTGCGATTGCATCGCCAAACGTATCCTGCCTATTGGCGCTGGTCACAAGCTGCGGTCGATCATGCGATGTTGTTCCGCCGATCGCATACCGTGTTCGGGTGGAACTTGTTTGTCGGCCCCGATGCCAACCCGCGAAGTCTGGCGAACTTTCCTTGCCAGGCGAACGGGGCAGAAATGTTGCGGTTGGCGTGTTGTCTGATCGTCGAACGCGGGATCCGGTTGTTGGCTCCCATCCACGACGCGGTAATGGTGGAAGGGTCGGCAGATGATATCGACGCCGTTGTGGCGAGCACTCAGGCCGCAATGTGTGAAGCCGGGAGAATCATTCTCGATGGGTTCGAGCTGCGGACCGACGCCACCGTGGTGAAATACCCGGAACGATATTCGGACGAACGCGGGGTCGAAATGTGGGGCCGGGTGAATGAGATATTGGCCGACCTGATTGGACGTGGCCCACTCACCGGAGTTACCAACAAACCCACCTCCGACGAATTCGTCCCGTGCGATAGATTCGTGCCGTTTGATCCCCATGAAACAGGGCTGGGATTCTGAAAGGACCCCTGCCGCCCGTGGCTATCCCACCCTTGCCACCGATGGCCAGGGTGGGCTGCCATCGGTGGCAACCCCGTCCAGTCTCATAAGTAGTCTTTTTGGTTTGTGTTTCATTCATTTAATCATGGGGTGATGTCATGGGTGATGGGAACGGAATCGAAGCGTTCCGACTTCAGCCAGGATCCGGGGTGGGGGCCGCAGGGAGGAATCCGAAGCCGAACCGAAAGCGGGTTCCCCGACAACTCGGGGCGGTTATCCGCGGCCCGATTCCGCTGGCGTGGCTCGAGGGCGTGTTGCGTCTCCCCGGACGGACGCCGGTGGTGGTGGCATTGGCTCTGGCGTATCAATCACGGCTCGAAGGGTCGACAACGGTTCGGTTCACGCACAAGCTGATGGGCCGCTTTCGCATAGCCCCTCGGTCGGCATCGCGAACGCTGGAACGAATGCAGGTTGCAGGTTTGGTGCGAATTCATCGACCGCCGGGATGTTGTAGGGAAATTGAGATTCTGATTTCTAATTGTGATGGCTCAAACAATACTTGTGCCGAATAGAAGTAAAGGGTAGAGTGATTACATGGGAAAGAAACAGGACACGCCGAAGACCCTGACCGACCAGATTCGGGCCGCGTTGGCTGATTGCGGGGAAACGCGATACAGGGTGGCAAAGAATTCGGGTTTGAATGAGCCGCAGCTGTGCCGCTTCGCTGCGGGGCAAGGGTTATCGTTGCCGGCGCTCGATGCGTTGGCGGAATACCTTGGGTTGGAAATCGTTGTTCGTGCGAAGGGGAAAGGCAAACAATGAAGCCTTCAAACTCGATCCTCGGATTCGCTTCAGTCCTGATGTGCCTGTTGTTCGCGCTTCCAGCCTTGTACTGCTTCACAACAAACAACTTGATTGGGGCGGTCGCTTTTGCAGTGCCTTATGTGTTTTTCGGTTGGACGGCGACGAAGTGCTTTCGTGGTTGAATGCGACGACCAGGACGACTGTTCAAAATAATAAAAGGGAAGCGAGATGGCGACAATTGCCCGAGAGAAGAACGGAACGGTTCGAATCTGGTTCGTCGATGCCGGGGGGAAGCGCAAGGGCGTTCGAATCGGTAAAGCGTCGGAGGAATACGCAGAGTTGTTCAAAGGGAAATTGGAAGATCTGGTGACCGCCACGATCACAAACACGTCGCCCCGGCCCGAGCTGGCTCATCGTACCACACATCTTTTCTGAGATAAAAAAATGGGCGGCGTTCAGGACTCGGGTCCGAAGGCATCCCATGCCATGGCGAGGAAGTGAGTCTGCTGAAGTCCTGTCCAGAGAG
>JALHMY010000110.1 GCA_022843805.1 Fuerstiella sp. | reverse complement strand
GCTGGTCCAATCCACAGGAACCTACTAACGGCGAGCCGTATGCGGGAAAACCGCCCGTACGGTTCTGAGGGAGGGGGAGCTGAAATCAATCAGCTTTCCCTACCCCTATCGTGGCTGAGGTACGTCACCTGAAAGACACGGGAACGCTTTTGCCCCCCTATTGGCTATAAACCAGCCGTTCTTCGCGGCGCAGTTCCGCTTCTGCTGTCATCCACACGTCCTTGTATTCGCTCCGGTGAATCGACGCTTCCAAAGCCGGAAGCGTTAACAGATCTGGAATGAAAACTCCATTTCGATATGCATCCTCAAGATCTTTCCCTGCAAGCAACAGAACACGCCATCCTGTGTCTTCGCGATCCGCCTTCAAGATAAGAATGAGTTCTCGAATGCGACTGTCCATCGGGATTTTGATCGAATCGGAATAAGGAACCCAGGGGATTTCCAGGACTACGGAGGATGAATATGACCGACCCGGTAATGTCAAGCGTTCCCACAAGCTATATATTCTTGCAGGCCTGTGTTCAATCCATACAGGCGACTTTACATCACCATTTGCAAGTCGGACAAGTTTGACAAATTCGATTTCATATCCATTTCGGCGAACGTCATCAATCTCAATACGATTCGAGCTTATACGGCCTCCTCTTCTGCCAGGTGCAGAATGCCATTCATATCGCTTAACTCTGCCAGGATCAGCCACTTTAAGAGCAACTGAAGTATAACTGCAGGCAAATCTAATATGTCCCTGGTATTGAGGGCGCGTAAAATAGCGCATACATGCAATGAATACTATGATAATAGAAACAATCAACAAATACATAACGGCCTTCGCGCTTATGTATTGTCGACGAGATCGACACACATTATTGTACTCGTTCACGCCTCTTCGCTTTCAAACAAACGCCGCTGGCAAATGGTTGATCATGGATTCGAGGGGACCACGAAAGGGACGATTCCGCTTCGCGACCAGCGAAGTTGGCTTCAAGTCGGTGTTGCCGTTGCTCTGCCGACATCACGTCGACCGTCGTCATGCGAAGACGGGCCGTGGCCTGACAAATGTCGAATTTGTTCTGGAATGCCCGTTCAGGAATGATGCCTGGGACCGATCATAGAGATTCTTCGGACAAATGTCGTTGCTCGGACGCTTAGGGTTCGGCAGATTTGGACTTCCCGGGGAAGGACTGGTTGCCATAATATTCGGCATACTCTTGCCTGGAGGGCTTTGATGCGATCTCGTTCACTGCAAAATCTGATTTCTGTTTGTCTGCTGACGCTCGGCTCGATCATCGTATGGGTGTCAATTGTTTCAGCGCAACAGTCGTCTGTGATTAATAGTCTGGTCCGGACGTCCGCGAGTTCCGGCGTGGTGACAGACGATTCTGTCGGGGACTGGAACCAGTATCGTGGACCGAATCGGGATAATCTGTCGGCCGAAACGGGTTTGCTGGATCGGTGGCCGGAAGGCGGGCCGGAACGTGTGCTTACCGTGACCGGGCTCGGTGAAGGTTATTCCAGTGTGTCTCTGGTCGGCAATCTGATTTACACCATGGGAAATATTGGTGACAGTGAGCAGATTCTGGCATTTGACCGGACAACGGGAAAACAGGTTTGGACGACTCGCAGCGGCAAAGCCTATCTCGACGGGACTGGGAATGGTCCTCGCGGTACTCCGACAATCATCGACGGTCGAATTTATACTCTGGGCGGCAATGGGGACCTTGTTTGCTGTGATGCCATGACAGGATCTGTGGTGTGGCAGAAAAACATTCTGCAGGAATTTGGCGGGTCCAACATTGTGTGGGGTATCAGTGAATCGGTGCTGATTGATGATGGAAAAGTGATTTGTTCACCAGGCGGAAGTGCCGGCTCTGTTGTTGCCCTTGATGCAAAGTCGGGTAAAACCATTTGGGTCAGCAAGGTGCCGGAAGCTCCGCAGGCGTCGTATGCATCACCCATTCCCATGACTGTGGGAAAAGTCAAACAATATGTCGTCTTTACTGCCAAAGGGCTTGCGGGGATCCGGGCAAGTGATGGTGAGCCGATGTGGGGAGAAAATGCGTCATCAAACGGAACGGCGAACTGTGCAACCCCTCTGATTATTGGTAACCATGTCTTCAGTTCTTCCGACTATGGAACCGGCGCCGAGTATGTGCAGCTGCGTGCTCAGGGTGATGCCATCGTGTCCAAGAAACTGTATCACACGAATGAGATGAAGAATCATCACGGTGGAATGGTGTTCCTGGACGGGCATGTTTACGGCTCCAGCGGTGATCTGCTGTCGTGTGTGGATGTGAAAACCGGCAAGCACACATGGCGTGAACGCAGCATGAAAGGTTCAATTGTGTATGCCGACGGTAAGCTGATTTTCCGAAATGAAAACGGAGAAGTCGTGCTTCTGGCTGCCGATCCGAAAAAGTACAGTGAACTCGGAAAGTTTAATCAGCCGGATCGCAGTGATCGACCGGCCTGGGCACACCCGGTGATTGCCGGAGGACATTTGTATCTGCGTGATCAGGATAAGTTGCTGGTGTACGCGATTCGCTGACAGCGTCTGAAGACGTCCGAGGCAGTGCACCGATCCTGTTGTTGATGCTTTCGAGTCGTTCGGACGAGACGGGAAGGTTGTGTCCGTTGAGGATCCCGGCTCAGTGTCATAGCAGACCGTTAACCATCGTCTGCAGGACCCTGATTTCGGATGCCAGTGACATTGACCCCGCTGCCGATCAGCAGATTATTCTTCCATGACCACCGGTAGAATTGGCCCGTTTTTTCCGGAGGCAGCTCGTGCAGGTCTGTAAATCCAGCCTCGCGGAACCACGTCAAAAGCTCATCAGTGGTGTGGTGATACTGATACTGCGGAGCCCACCAGTCGAAGGTATCACACACCCGGTTTTCGTAGCTTGGATGAGCACTGAAATTGATCACCTTATTCAGGGTCCGATTCAGCACGGGGATTCCTCCTGCAATTGCTCCGACGTGACACAGCGTTTCCAGCAGTCGGTGTGGCATTCGTGTGGTCAGAGCACGGAGGCCGCTGTTGATAATTTCCTGCCACCACTGGTTACGACGATAGAGCCATACCGAATATCGCCCGCCTGGTTTGACCATTTTTGCAACGGCATCAAAGACAGAGCGTGTGCTGGCGTCGTGATGCATAACGCCGATTGAAAATACGAAATCAAACGAAGCGGGTTCAAACGGCAGATGCTTTAGGTCGGCCTGAACAAAAAAAGCCGAGGGCAGATGCTGGCACAGCGACTTTGCTTTATCAACAGCACGAGTATGGTCAGCTCCCGTTACTGTGGCGCCCATTTGTGCACAAACATGCGTATAACGCCCTCCTCCGCATCCCGCATCGAGCACCTGAAGTCCCTGCAGGTCTTCGAGTTTCATGCCGGTCTTGGCTGTAAAGGTTGCACGGTCTTCATCATCGTGCGCGACGTCAAACTGGGTCCACTGGCGTCCAAAACTCTCCAAATGTTCATCGCTGACGAATCGGGGAATGCCATCAATGATTTGCCAGCTGTCGCCCGATGACGACGAGCGAATTGTTTTTCCGTCTGCGTCAGCGATCAGCGGATTTCCGTCGACAGGGCTGCGCAGAAAGGAGAGAAAATCAGCATTGATGGCCATCAGAATTCCACTTCCATCAGATCTTCCGCCAGCCAGGTATTTGGAAACAGTTCGCGGATACCATCGAGACCGACCGGGTCATCATCGACTCGCTGCGGATCCACGTGGATCAGAAACAGCTTGCCAGGATTTGCTGCTCTGGCGAGCTTCGCAACCTCAGTTGAAGAGCTGTGTCCGGTTTTTTCAGCCCACTCGCAGAGATCATCCGGAAAATAGCATTCGTGAATCAGAACATCGACGTTTTTGACGAATGGCAAATAGTTGCCTGGTGCTGTTGTGTCCGTGATATAGGCGAGCGAACGGTTGGGCCAGTCAATCCGAAACCCGGTTGATCCGCCGGGGTGCTGCAGACGCATCCAGGTCAGCAAACCTCCATCGCTGAGTGGCGTGCCCTGCCCTTCTTCCAGAATCTTCCATTCAAAAGGCGGATCCACCGGGAAGAGCTCTTTTGAAAACAAATGCCGCCGCACTGCATCAATCACTTCCGGTAATCCATGAACCCGGACCGATTTTATCTGACCGGTCATGATGGGTACAAGAATATAGGTCAGACCGCATACATGATCCAGGTGAGCGTGCGTGAGGAAGACATCAAGGTGATCCGATTGCAGGAGCATCTGAACTCGAAAGAATCCCGTGCCGGCATCCAGCGCAACACCAATATCCGGCAACAGCAGGCTGGCTGTATGACGGCGCTGGTTGGGGTGATAACCCCCGGTTCCGGAAAAAATCAGACGCATAAAATGCTCGGGTCGCGGGCGTCGCTTAAGCTGAATTGAAAAACGCTGAAACGTTTAAGGACCTGGAAAACAATGAGTTTCATCCATAGTCGCCTTTCGCTCCGCGAAAGAGCGTTCTTTTGCGGAGCA
This sequence comes from Fuerstiella sp., assembly GCA_022843805.1. Taxonomy (GTDB): domain Bacteria; phylum Planctomycetota; class Planctomycetia; order Planctomycetales; family Planctomycetaceae; genus F1-80-MAGs062. The sequence goes on along the minus strand of JALHMY010000110.1, from coordinate 26,975 downwards.
AAAGGTGACACTTATTATCTGACGGCGCCTAACGGGATGCCGGATCCGCTTCGCCCTCAGGACTGGCAGGTTTCTCTGATCCGATGGCAAACAGGTGCTTTTCTCCACGGATAAAGATCTGACCCTGCGAGACTGCCGGGGAAGCGAATGAATACTCGCCCAGTGGATTGCTGCTGACGACAACAAGTTTGTTATCAGGACGCACCACCGAGGTCACACCGTCGTCAGCGGTAAAATAGACCAGCCCGCCCGCTGTCGCCAGGGAAGCGCTGTAGTGACTGCCCAGACGGTCCTGCCAGTGTCGTTTGCCAGTAATCCGGTCGAAACAATTGACCGTTCCACGATCGTCGGCAACAAACAGGTAATCATTGACAAGCACCGGTGAAGGCACATAGCACTTTGCTTCCATACTGTGCCAGGCAATATGAGAATCAGAAACATCACCGCTGCCGTCAGGGCGAATGGCCATCACATGATGAGTTGGGAATCCGGCGGTCAGGAAAAAGTTGTCTCCGTCAAACACCATTGAGGAAACGAATTGTTCAGTTGGTCCTTCCACAACCCAGTGTGTGGTACCTGTCGCGGGGTCCAGACTGACAACTCGTTTGCTTCCCGAGAATACCAGCTGCGTTCGGCCTGCAACATCGCGAATAATCGGGGTGCAGTAGCTGCGAGTTTTATGTTCCCGCGGTGTTTTCCAAACGGTTTCTCCGGTCCGACGATCGAGTCCCACGATGTAAGAATCTCCATCGTGGTCGCCATTGACAATCACCAGATTCTGATAAATCACTGGTGAACTGCAGAAACCGTGGGCACTTGTAAATTCACCCGGGTGGACTCGCCAGAGCTCCTTTCCTGCCATATCAAAGGCTGCGACCAGCATCTTTCCCGGAGTGACGGGACGGACGCTGCCAACATTGGGAGCCGGCACTTCGTGACCATCCACTTCCAGAAACGATACGCAGAGGACTTCTCCGTCCGTGGCTGGTGTTCCGGAGGCAAAGCTGTTGAGCTGATGTCGAGTTTCGAGAACCGCCTTGATGACCGTTGTCTGCCAGATAGTGCTGCCATCCTTCCTGTTGAGACACAGCAGGATCCTGTCCTGTGTGTCTTTGATACAACTGGTCAGGAAGATATGGTCTCGCCAGACGACCGGGGAAGAATGCCCTTCACCGGGAATCTCCACTTTCCATGCAATGTTAAGTCCCGTTTTTCCATTCCATTCGGTCGGAATCCCGGTTTCCAGAGAAGTCCCGTCACCCCGCGGGCCTCGCCAGCATGGCCAGTCTTCCGCCGTGCCTATGTCGGGATGCCCCACGAATAACGCAAGCATCACGATGGCGACCATTCCCCGGCGTATCAATCGCGACAGTGCACTCTCTGTCCCTGAAGGCTGTAAGGTCTGATTCATATATCGTTTCCGCAGCACGAACAGTCGTGGAACTGGTTTCGCGAACCAAAACGCCGAACAGGGCATCGCTGGTCGCAGGACTGGAACATCCAATCGTCGAATGTTGACCTTCCGCCTGTTCCTGGTCAAGCAGTTCCGTGGTGCAGAACAAATTCGTTTTCAGGAAAGCCGACGTTCGCGAATCCAGTCGGTATGGAACTTTTCTCCGCGTGGCTTATCGGTTCTTTCATAAGTGTGGGCGCCAAAGTAATCTCGCTGCGCCTGGAGCAGATTTGCCGGCAATCGACCTCGACGATAGCCATCGTAATAGGTAAGTGCAGCACTGAAGGCAGGGACCGGAAGACCCAGCTGAATGGCCGACGCCACAACTCGCCGCCATGCGGGCTGAGCCTTGTCGATGGCCGAGCGGAAGAAGTCGTCCAGCAGCAGATTTTCCAGAGAAGGGTTCTTGTCGAAGGCCTTCTTAATATCCTCAAGGAATCGTGAACGGATGATGCATCCTCCACGCCAGAGCAGAGCGATTGGTCCGTTGTTCAGTTTCCAGCCGAATTCCTTTGCGGCGGCATCCAGCTGAACGTAGCCCTGAGCATAACTGCACAGCTTTGACGCATACAAAGCCTGTCGGACATCATTGATAAACTGCTGGCGATCACCTTCAAATTTTCCTGTGGGCCCTGCAAGAACAGATTCGGCGCGAACTCGGGCGTCCTTTTGAGCTGAAAGGCAGCGGGCGAATACAGCTTCTGTAATCAGAGTTGTTGGAACTCCCAGATCCAGAGCATGCTGGCTCATCCACTTGCCTGTGCCTTTCTGACCGGCCGTGTCAAGAATCAGATCAACCAGGTCGGCGCCGGTCTCCTTATCCTTCACCGTGAAGATATCACGAGTGATTTCGATCAGGTAACTTTCCAGCTCGCCTTCATTCCATTCTTTGAAGACTTTGTAGAGTTCAGCATTCGTCAGCCCCAGAGCATTCTTCAGAATATAGTAGGCTTCACAGATCAGCTGCATGTCGCCGTATTCGATGCCGTTGTGCACCATTTTTACGTAGTGGCCTGCCCCTGCTTCGCCCACCCAGTCACAGCAGGGAATGTCATGGTTCGGGCCCACCTTGGCGCTGATTTTCTGAAGAATGTCTTTTACAAACGGCCATGCTTCAGGATGTCCTCCCGGCATGATACTCGGGCCTTTCAGGGCCCCTTCTTCTCCGCCGGAGACTCCCGTGCCGATGAAACGAAAGCCCTGCTCTGCCAGTTGTTTATGCCGGCGATTTGTGTCGACATAGTCAGCATTGCCGCCATCAATAATGATATCGCCTTTCGACAGCAGGGGCTTCAGCTGATCGATCACAGCATCCACAGGAGCACCCGCCTTGACCATAATCATTACCCGACGGGGAGCCGCCAGACTGTTCACAAAATCCTCAAGTCGGTCATAACCCCTGATTCGATCAGGGGTGCCCGGCTCGACAACTCCAGGTGGGCGAGAGCTCAGGCCACCGATAAATTCATGGGTCGTCTCCGTCGTGCGATTGTAGACGCCCACGGAAAATCCCTTGTTGGCCATGTTCATGACCAGGTTCTGGCCCATCACAGCCAGGCCAATCAGTCCAATATCGTGCTTTGACATTCGTTCGGCTTTGCAACTTTTGACAGAGAATGTTCGAACAGGGCCGGTAACATGTTCACAGTTTTGGCCCCCTGGTACCGGGTCAGTGCTTAACGATCAACAGGCAGTCTACCGATCAACGCGAGCCGAGCCGCCTGAGGCCATTTTTTCCACTTCCTTCAGCGTAGCCATTGTGGTGTCGCCAGGATAAGTCGTCAGCAGAGCTCCATGAGCCCAGCCCAGATTCAGTGCTGTTTGAGGATCTTTTTCTGTGAGCAGACCGTAGATCAGTCCGGAAGCGAATCCATCACCACCTCCGATACGGTCGATGACATCCAAATCCGCTTCTTTGGCCTGATAGGTTTTTCCTTCCATCCAGAGTACAGCGCTCCACTTATGACGGTTTGTCGACAACACTTCCCGCAGTGTGGTGGCGACGGCTTTCACATTTGGCAGTTCTTTTGTCACTTCGGCCATCATGCCAAAGAAAGCTGAGGGATCCAGTTTGGAAGAATGTTCGACATCCTGTCCCTTCAGACCGAGACCTTTTTGCAGGTCTTCTTCATTACCGACAAGAACATCGACGTGTTCCACAATCTTTCGCAGGGTCTGCTGTGCTTTGTCGAGTCCTCCGCTGATCTGCCACAACTTGGCTCGGTAGTTCAGGTCGAATGAAGTGACAGCTCCCGCAGCCTTTGCAGCTTTCATGCCTTCGATGATCACCTCAGGAGTCGTGGGAGAAAGCGCTGCAAAGATTCCTCCACTGTGAAACCAGCGTACTCCGCCGGAAAAAATCTCCGACCAGTTGAAGTCTCCCGCTTTCAGCATTCCAGCCGCTTCGTTACTTCGGTTGTAAAACACAACCGGGCCGCGAACTCCATGACCCTGATCGCTGTAAACAGTCGCCATGTTTGGCCCCCGAACACCGTCATGGGCAAACTTCTTATAAAATGGTTTGACACCCATGGCCCGAACACGTTCGTGAATCAAATCGCCGATCGGATAGTCCACCATTGCCGTTGCGATACCGGTCTTCATCTGGAAGCAATCCGACAGATTTGCCGCACAGTTGAATTCTCCGCCGCTCACATGGATGGCAACCTGATTTGCCTTTCGAAATGGAATAATGCCCGGGTCAAGACGATGGATTAGTGCGCCAAGCGACACAAAATCAAGTGCACCGGACCGGGGAACGTTCAGCATGGATAGGTCCTTCCAAATAACCACTTCGACAACAGGTGTAAAAACCGCAATATGACTGGGAAAGTACGGCCGAAAATGCGAGGACTGATCACGCCTGCATCAGAGGCCATTTTTTTGGGAGCAGCATTGTCCGAGCGCAAGTCATCGTAGTTGAAGTTCGTTTCCGAATGAAATCAACTCGCACGGACAGTCCCTGCAACCCTTTTGCGGGAATGTTAGGAATTCTGAGGCTCGATTTCAAAAGTCAGAGCCATCTTTAAACTCCGATCTCAAAAGCAGAATTTCGGCTGTCACCGCGTTTTTTACCGCCCCGCAGACGAAACTGCACCAGTCGGATCATTCTTCTGCTTTCAGAATCACTCGATCGTCGGTAACAATGACAGAGTCAAAGTAAGGGCCATAGACAGTCGTAAAGAAGTCAGTTCCAGCCACGGATTTCAAATCCAGCTGAATTTCCTTCTTAAGAAGCATCTGCAACCGGTCTTCATCGGACTGCTCAAACTCAATCGTAATCCCGTTGCCGCGGAAGTTTTCCGTGAGCTGACCAATGGTTGCACGGGCGACAGTCAGAGTAAATTTCCTGGTACGAAGGGATTCTGTGATTGTCGCCGGGGTGTCTGATGAATGTGTCAGCACCTGCCACGAGCGATACAGCTTAGCATGCTGCTGCAGAGTGGCTGTCAGACGAAATGTCTCTGACCGCCAGGTGCCCTTCAGATCCGCGGACAGTTCCCTGACGGTGTTCGCAATCTGTTCTTTTTGCTGCCGCCCGACAGAGTAGCCGAACTCCGTCATCCGTGACATTTCGATGGGTGACACGCGAACCGACGCGGGAGCAGTTCCCGGCGTAAGCATCAGATCAAACTGATTCAGGATTATGGTGGAAAGTTCAGAGAACGTCAAAGCCCGCCAGTTTGCGGCGTCCCAGACATCATGTGGGATCTTTTCGGGGTTCTCGATCGTCAGGCCCACCCTGCCCGCCTCTTCCGTCAGGATCATTCGTGGTTCAGAAAGCCGATCCCATTCAACCGATGAACGATTCAGGAGTTTTCTGTAATCTGTCGGAGTCAGCTGATTTCGAAGCTCTGTAAACATTTCCTGCTGAAGATCAAGAAGTGCGGGTAACCGCCATGCCGATAGCGAGGGACCTGCGAAAACGAAACGTTCGGTGGCGCACCATCCTGTATCGGGTCTCTGACTGCAGATTCGATCGAGCACATTTGCTCGCGTTGAAGTCCCCGCCTTAACGGAAATACTTTCGTGAGGGTTGATCCGGCGATCCCGTATCAGCAACACGTCTGACTGATTCTGCCACTGCTCAAGTTGTGCAGCCAGCTCTGCTCCCTCGCTTGACCAGTTCATCTGTTGTCGCAAAGAGTCGTGAAGCGCTCTACCGGTCTGATAGCTGCTGACCTGATCGTCTGATTTGCAAACCGGCAGTGTTGTTGCCGGCAACAGGCGCGTGACCAGGATCAGGCTCGTGGCAGCCAGCAATGAGTTCCTGACATACGGATGTGTTTTTTGTAGTACTAAAAGCATGACCTGGGAGCCGGGATTATGCCTGTCCGGTTCGCTGGCCGGTTGATGAAACCACGTAAAGGACACAGAAGGCAATGGATGCGGGAATGAAAATCAGCAGGCACAAGTCCCTCGTCGGCTCCGCCAGAATGAGGGAGCCTGAGAGAGCAGCCACCGCGATCAGAAGACAAATTCGAGCCGTCAGATTCGACGGTGAGACATGTCTGCTGCCCGCAAGCAGGACAACGGCGGTTATGCAGCCAAGTGCCCACAAAATTCCAGTGCCTTTCGAAATGACCTGTTCAGATCGCACATCAAAGGTCAGAACCGGGTTTCCGCCTGTACGGATAAAATCGAGTCTGGTTCCATCTTCAGGAATGTCGAATCGCAGCGAGAGCATTCCTGTGGGAGTCGGAACGGCACCGATTGCTGCCGTCTGTCCGTCAATATCCGCAGCCTGCGAGGGCTCAGCTGCACTCAGTGACAGAGCTACGTCCAGTTCTTCGTCGCGCTGCGGTTCAATCGAAGGCTTCTGTGGCAGGCTGGGGGCCCTATCGGCTGGAATATCCGTACCGGCATATGCATTTTCCAATTCCCTGCCTTCATTTCTGCTGCGACGCTGCAGAAGTTGCGACTGAACTCCCTTGCCCGCCGCACGTGATTCTGATTCCGAGCTCGCGGCTTTTTCATCAAGGCGTCGGGTATCCCTGAGTTGTTTGGACTCAGGTTCACTAACGAAGGGACGCTGCTCGGGAAGCTGAAAGTTAAACTTGTCTGATTCCTTCTTTTCTCCTCCTTCATCACCCGCACCAGACTGAGTTTGCGGACGATTAAAGTTGAGGAACATACCACCATTGGAATCGTTGAACCTGTTCTGACTGGCATCCTTTTCAAAAAGATACTGATTGCTGTTGTAGTTGCTCAGTCCGAGGCCGAGCACAGTACCGTTCGAAAACTGCTGCGTCTGCTGTGAGAGTTCCGGAGACTGCTGAATTTCCTGCAGGCCCTCCAGTTTGTTCAGGATTGTATTCCGTTCTGTCTCGGCCACCGTCGAATTACCTGAGATCCTGTTGAGGCTGTCCTGCTGTTGTTTCAGATTGATTAAAAGGTTTCGGCGACTTACAGAGTCCTTTGCTGAGCTTAATGAATTCAAAAGTGAGCCTGCGAGTTCCACCTGCGACAGGAGTGACGCGTCTTCCAGATCGTTCTGGTCGGCACTGATAACGTTCGTCAAACGCGGATCATCCACCAGTCGGGCACTCCATGACTCGGGCACAAAAACGCTCCATCGATTGCGGGAGACGGAGATACCGAATTCCGGATCTTCACGGAATTCCGGGAACCCTGGCACCGGAATTGTCAGCCGATCACTTTGCCATCGCCTGCGGATTTCAGCGGCCGGTCCCGGGAACATTCCTGCTAACGCGAATTCGACGCTGAAGGCCCCGGAGATTGTTCCTGTCTGAGGAATCGGAATCAAATGGCGACTGTTTCCTCCAGAAGTCTGAGTGACCACTCGAACGGGACTTTCATCCACGAGGCAATACAGCAGGCGACCGCCGGGGGGAAGCAGAACCGGCAGGAACTGGCGCGATTCGTTTCGAACCTGCAACTGATGGCGGCTTCGCCAGCTGCCATCGTCCGACAACACCGTGACATGGCTGGCCAGTGTTACGACGGCTGGAGAAACGCGATGCTGCTCCGGAAATGTCAGTTTCCAGGGTGAAGCGCCGTCCTTCAATCGCTGAATCGTAACTGCCTGTTCAAGCAGAGCCTGAGGAATGGTGGTAGTGATCTGACCGGGGCCGATTTCTTCCTTTTTCTGATCCCCGGTGGGCTGCAGCAGCCCGGAAGACTGATTGACCAGGACCCAGTAGTGAGACTGACCTGCCAGGTTGGCCGTGGAATTCTCGGTCACCGAAAAAGACGGAGCCTCTGCTTTGATCGACTCATCTGTCGGCAATGGCAACATTCCGGTTCCGAGGATAAACAGCCGGTCAGAAACTGGTTGTTGCAACTGAAAAATGACTCTTGTACGGCCATTCCCCAGATCTTCGCGGATCAGGCGGCGCTGGTCGGGAACGTTCCACGTCAGGCCCGTTGCAACAGCGGATGGCAGTTCAACGACAAAAGTCTCGGAAGCGGCCCGGGTAATCTGCCACGTCAGGGCGAGTGTTATCTCCAGTGAAGCCTCAGTGATGTTTGTAACGGTTACTGATTCTGCAATGAAGGTGGGAATGGACTGGCGGAGTGTGACTGAAACAGGTCCTGGCCGAATGGCGCTGCTGATAAAGGCGGCGTTCGCAGGGATCTGCATCAGGTTCCGGAAACTGGTATCGATCCCTGTCGGCGGTCGGGCCGTCCAGTCGCCCAATACTATTCCTGCGTTTTCAGATGAGTTGTCCAGCCACACTGCCATCTGAGAACTGGTTTCGGTAGCGTCCGAGACATTTGGAACCTGCATTTTCAGTACCGAACGATCTGCGTCTCGATCCATCTGGCCCTGAATCACAATGTCGACCTGTCCCTCGCGTGCTCCCTGCAATTGAAGGCTCAGCGTTTTTTCTTCCGCCCCAGGAACCGGTGATGAACCATCCGCGGTGTCGAAATACCAGTCGCTGAGATCGGTAGCACTAATATCCAGAACCAGAAATTTTTGCGGAAGTACAACGTCCACACGGGATCGGGGTTCGCCCGAAATTTGAAGGGTCAGTTTGCTTGTCCACAATTCTCGCTGAGACTCCAGCCTTACTGCATGGAATGCCAGAACTTTGATTTCTTCAGCCGTTCGAGTGGCTCTGACGGAAATTACAGCGGGATGGCGAGTATATCGCCACGCCAGAAGACGACGGGCCTCCCCGTCGTAGCCGTCCGGCAATGCCGCATCTTCCGGGTTGATCTGAGTGACGGCCGACAACGATTCCGATCGGACCTGAAATTGTGAACCTGCAAGAAATGTTACGGTTCCCAAATCACGCGTCGCTCCCTGAACGACGGGGATCGGCACATTCAGCGATGATTTGTCAGGGCTGATCGGACTGTCTGAATATAGAAGCAGGGTGATTGCAGTCGTGGCTGTCAGGCTCTGGCGAAACAGAAGTTTCAGGCTGCGACTGTCGTCAGTGTTCTGAACAGACCAGCCCGCAACTTCCTCGCCGGATACCGACTGCACCGAGTAATTCTCGGGAATGCCAATTTCCAGCTCAGAGAGTTCGCCCTGACGCACACTGATTTCAAGCGTGGATCTCAGTGAAATTCCTGCATCAGCGAGCGTCAGAGATGTGCGGCCGGATGAATGGTAAACGACATCATTCGAGTTCTTCGTTGCGGAAGGCTGCCACTGAATCCGAGTCTGGCGTGCATCGGAAACAGGAATGATGATCGATTTTCCATCACGACGGAAAACGTTGCTTCGTCCATTGACGCGAACATCCAAATCGGCCTCCGGAAGAGTCAGATTTAAGGTTCCTGCTGCCACGGGTACGAATGGAAGATCGACTCGACCCGCGGATCGGCTGGGTTCCGCTGCTGAATCAAGTTCGGCATTCACATCGAACTTAAGATCAACAATTTGAGCGCCCTTTTTTTCCGAAACAACCGCAAAGGCGGGCCCGTAGGCTGGTAATGGCGGGAAAATGGCAGACTGATCGGCAGTTGCGTTCGGGGATGCCTCCTGCTGCGATTGAACCTGCTGTAAACCAGATGTTTGCTGCTCGGCCGCTGACTGATTCGCTGCGGCTGGCTGGACCGCGGGCGGTGTAATCGGACGCAGAGTTGCTGGCTGGCCATCCAGCAGAACGCTCCGAATGCTCACAGGCCCGATTGGTAAGGGGATGTCAATCGCTTCACTGGAATTGCTGAAGATGACATATCGAGCGTTCACCGACAGCACATAACGGTTGTCAGCAACTGCTGTCAGCTGATCGGCCTGGTAAAAGGCAGCCAGAACAGCGGAACCGTGTGGGCTGTCGGAGGCGGCTGCAAGGGCTCCGGGATTGGCAAGGCGATAAAGTTTCAGGAACTGGTCATGAGACAAAAATACGCGGTCAGACTGCAGAGGGGCCTCATCTGTTTTATAGGGCACAACGACTTCCGGCTGCAGCCCAGCGTCAGCAGGTGGCCCTAAACGTTCTTCCTGACAAAACCCTTGACCGGAAAGACTGAACACTGTCAGCAGAATTGCCACGGATGAGATGCCAGGGCGGTGTTGCGAAGAAGTGCCTGAAAGGCGACGCTGCAGTCGATGCAGGATGGATGACACACTCTGAATGGCCGCAGCAGCAGCCCACAGGATTGCTCCGAATACCGTACCAAGAATCAGACCATCAGGGACACTCTGCCATTGATTGGGCACCAGTGGAATCGCACCGGCCGCAACGATCAAAAAACTGGTTGCGGTAAGGATTTTGCAGATCGTCGGGCAGGATCGCATCCACCAGAAAAGAATGAGCACAATTAACGTCGTAAGTAGTCGGACAGACGTGATTTGTTCTTCGGTCTGCACGACAATCTGCAGAGCACCGGGAGCCTGAACCGCATCTCCGGCAGACAGAAACTCCCGCATACGATAGTCACCTGGTATTTCAAGAACCACAGGCACCGACAGTCGGGCACTGCCTTTTCTCAAAAGGCGTGATTCCCCTGCCTCAGCTTCCTGAAGTGCCGGCAGGAAAGAATCTGTCGTTTGTGCGAAATCCGAAGGCGCTGCTTCTGACGGTGGCTCCAGCCCGGGCGGGGCTTGCGGGGCCGCTGGTTGCGCCTGATTATTCGCCACTCCAAAGGGATCACTTGCAGGCATTTGAATGGGATCAGCCGTCGCTGCCGTTGTGGGCTGATCCATCATTTCCTGTTCTGCCATGGGCTCATTCACGGTGCCTGGTTGTTGTCCAAAACCACCTGCTCCCATGGAACCTTCCGGCATTCCTGAAACCATACCGCTGCCACCTCCAAATCCGCCGCCGCCGCCGAATCCGCCGGCTCCACTGCCTGCCATCCTGCCATTATATGGATGGACGGTCTGGGGACTTCTTCCGGGAGGATGATTCACTTTTCCAACAATATCCGTCAAAAAACCACCTTCGGCAGAAAACTTCGCATTCGGCCTGGGGGCCATAAATCCATAACGCAACATCACTAAAATGGTCATCGCCGCTACGAACCCCGTTGCTATCAGAGTCTTCCACCGACGTTTGACGGCCAGTGCGGTAATGACGAAAAGCACCAAAACAAACATCACAATGGGAATCAGCTGGGTCGAAAGTTTCTGAGAGTCAGGCCACTTCAGCTGAAACGCGGAACGAAACAGCCCTGGCTGATCGGTACCGTCCAACGGACGAAAATGACCATCACTATTAACCAGCAACAGCGTCTGAGGATAATGAATGGCCCACGTCTGCAGCAGCACATCAATCGGTGCTTCCTGGCCGTCGCCCAGGTCAATCCGAAACTGCAGCGGCTGTTGCTCGGTGTAGCCAAATGCTCCAGCGGTCGGCAATGTGGATTCAAACAGGATTTCCAGAGTCTTAGGTGCGCTGTCATGGCTCACTGCACTGTCGCTGTCTGTGGGCAAAGCCACCAGATAGTGATCTCCGTCACGTCGTACTTCCACAGGTTCACCATTCAGAATGGTCGACCACAAAAACGACGAGTCTGAATCAGGCAGTTGAAACTGCAGTGTCTGTACTCCGCTCGTACGAAACTCGGCCTTACACGATCGCTGTATGGTTCCGTTGTCATTGAAAGTACAGACATGATGGATCTTTTCGGCGACAGCGGTGGGTACGGCCTGAGTGTCGAACCGAGTCTCCTCAATGGCGAACTGGTAAGCAGGCTGAACAAATCTGTAGGTCAGAGCGACTCGGCGGCCGGTTTCCTTCGCCGGAGGATCTGCCAGGCCAGCATCTGCCACAAACAGTCCATCAATCCGGCTCACATCCTGATCGGCCTTCAGCTGTTGTTCGGCGGTTGCTTCAAAGATCAGAACTCCCTGTTGCCGCACGGCATCCTGTACATGCACAGTCGGAGCGCCGATCAGCTCTCCAGCTGTTCGAGGTCGCTGAACGATTGTCTGCAGCGTCAGTGAGCCGGAGAATCGGCGGTCGAGGCGGAGTAGAAATGGTCGAAGCCCGTCGGCCGGCTCCTGTGGAGTCTGTTCCACGATTCGAACCGGACCGACTTCCTGTTTTCCTTCAAAGCCTGGTACGGCACCAAATGCCGAAACGGTAAAGTGGATGTCGGTGCCCAGGCGTTCCGGAAGGCGAAGTGTCAAACTTCGAGTCGTTCCGCTGAGGACATCCACCGTAATTTCTGCCGCGAGAGTCTGCTGTCGAGAATCTGCGCTGGTTCGCAGTACAGAACGGCTGGCTAATCGGGATGGACGTCGTCGGACAGCCAGTTCTCCCGATAGTTCCGTCCCCAGGTTACGAAAGATCAGCTGATTGTCAGTGCCGCGAATCGGCTGCAGCCCCTGTAAGGAAAGAGGTGAAACTTCGAGGTCGCTGCCAAACTGCACCGAGTAGCTGCCCCCGGCAAGAGTCGTATCGGCGGGTGTTATAACGGGTAACGGAAGCCGTACTTCCGTTTCCGGATCTGCGATCGAGCGAGTCATGACAATCGTCAGTTCAAGCAGTCCTTCGGCCGCGACTGGCGCTGTCGGGGTAACCATAATTTGATTGTCATTCCCGGCTGTTTGCCATGAAATCGGATTGCCTCCGGAAGTGACCGATGCCAGTTGCCAGTCTGCAGGCAATGTCAGTGCCGTTTCGAACAGCGGGGCATTCAAAGTTTCGATTGTTACGGTGGTGGTGAAAACCGCCGACGTATCCTGAATATTCAAACTGGCAACGAGTTCGCCAAACAATTCGCGATCTCGAGGTTTAACGGCCACCGAAAGTTCAAACTGCTGCATCCAGAAGTCGAAAACCGACACCGCAGAATTCATTGTCATGTCCGCCGCGACTGATGCCCGGACGCCGCCGCCAGCCGTGGCCATCAGACGCAACCCCTCTTCGTGCGTGATGGCCAACCGACCAGAGTGGGCGGTTACATCCAGAAACTCCAGCGTTGGAATTCGCTGGGCCTGTTCACCATTCACCGCAACAATTCCGTCAATGCGCACAAGCCGATCATTTGTGAAAGGTTGCCGCCATGTCAGGGTCAGTCGAGTATATCCCGGGTGATCAGCGTCATCGTCAAGTTTCCATGCTTCCAGTCCGGTGGACTCCACACTCGTCACTTCCATTCGGGATGGAATTCGAGCCACGATCTGATTGATCGTGCCGCCAAAAACACCGATCGTTGAAGTGGATTGCCAGCGAATCGCCTCTTTTTGAATTTTCAGCTGAGCGTCGGTGCTGACAAAAACCAGAGTTTGTGAGTCCGTCTGCTGCCGATCTGCTGTCCAGCGCAGTCGAACCTGATCACTGGCCCCCAGGGCAATCTGGTAAACAGCTTCTGTATCCTGTGCCGCCGGACGGTCTGTTTTCAGGTCGTTGATCAGCAGATGCTGGCCTGCAGGGCAACGGACTTCCAGGTGTGTCGAGGGGATCTGCGGAAGCTGAAACGCCGCCGCTCGATCACTTCCAATGCGGGCCAGAGGTGCTGACAGTTGCATTCGGAGAACGAACTGTCCCGCGTGTTCGTGTGCCAGGACAAGCACCTGAGGATTGGCGGGATCGCGAGCAACTATCGCGGCTGGAAACCCTTCCATCTCTGCCGATTCCACGAGAACGTTTCCCAGCGGCAGTCGCAGAGTCTGCCAGCCTTCCGCAAACTGTCGAACAGAAATGTCCATCGAAATCAGGGCATGCTGTTCAGAAGGACGCACCGAAATTCTGACCTGTTCGGCGATCATTGGAACCGGTTGAGCGGCGGTCGATGCTGCATTTTCACCCGCCTTATCCAATAGCTGCTGAAATTCGGCTCTCGACAGCAATACACCTCGCCGTTCCCGTGCAAACAAAACATCCAGCTCATCCGCCGGTATGAATTGTTCACGAGCTGGCTGAGTATTTTCAACTTCCTGTGCACAGACATACGATGCCGGAATGCCGCCAAACGTTAGCGTCAGCAGAATGAGTACGCAGAAGGGAAAACGGTTTCGAAGGCCTGCCATGATCCTGTAGCCTGTGATGTTCTCCGGGCGGGAACTGATCGTTGAATCTGTCATGATCATTTCCCTCCCATCAGGTCGTTCATCCATTTCGTTACCTCCGGAGATGGACCGACCGGAGGAGATGCGCCAGTCTCAGTGGCATCGCCTCCCGATGCATCCGCAGTTACTCCCGATGTTCCGGATGTTCCTCCGCTCGGTGAGGGCGGACCAGATTGTCCCCGCGCCTCATACTGGCCTCCTGATCCGGGACCTGAGCTTTGGCTGCCAAACAGCCCGCCTGTGATCCAGAGTGCTGCGACCACTAAAACTCCAGGCCACCCTGCCGTAATGAACTGCAGAGTCGAATAACCATCCTTTAGCGACCATAAAGCGACCGCAAGAGCGATCAGCAGGGTTATTGAGATTCGATTCTCCCACGAGGTGCGTTTGAGAATCAGTCCAAGGATCACAAGTGTTCCACTGATGATCCAGAACAGGAAGGGGCGGTTTCGCCATTTCAGTTCGATTTCGTTCTGCCGTCCAACTGCTCGAAACACGGCCACATGTCCCTGCGTGGCGAAGTCGCCGGAACCGGATTGATCGTTCGTCCATTCGTTCAGCTGACTTGCGGCTGCCGTTGACGAAGGAGAATCAAACGGACGCATCAGTTTAAAGTCGGGACGTCCAGTCTGTGTCCATCGATTTGGATCTCCCATGAACGACACGTCTTTTGGTGCCCATACCGCCAGCTGAGTCTGCTGCACCACGCTGGAACCATTATCCTCTCCGATCGTCGGCAGTCTCAGCAGTTGCAGTCCGCCATACCGCTCGTAGGGAATCAGCTTTGTTGCAACGATCGGGCAGCGAAACTGAATTGTCAGCAAAAAGTCCTGATCAGATGTCTGTTCCCTGCTGATATTCACGTAATAGGCTTCCCGTTCCTCGGTCGCCGGAATATCGGTGGCTCGCTCAATTGTTGTACGCTGCCCGTTGAGCAACGGAGCCTGCAACTCACTGTTAATCGGAAGGTCAATTCGCAGACGCTGTCGTTCACTGGAGGTGATCCGGAAACGGCATCGATACGCGGCCAGTTCCTGTTTTTCCGTCACCACTTCCAGAGCGGCTCGTGATACGACGGTGGCAACCACTTCATGGATTTCATGTTTGCGAATTCGGACAGTGGCCGAGGCGGGCTGGGAATAGTACCGAAACGCCAGATAACCATCGTGTGGAAGAAGTTCCAGTTCACGAACATCAATGGATTCTACAGACTCGCCCTGCTCTGTCGCGGTGATTGACAGAGACTCGTGCCGCAGCAGACGCATCTCTCCGCGTGCCTGTGTCAGCGTCACCCGACGCCGTTCTGACTGATCCGCATCAAACGGCGGCAGGACTTTTGGTGGCTGAAGCAGAAACGATCGCTCGCCGTCTTCGGCGGACGCCGGGGCTGCTGCCGAGGTGTCTGCAGCAGGAGCGGCGGCAGCAGGAGCGGCGGCAGCAGGAGCGGCAACAGCAGGAGCGGCGGAGTCTACTGCGGCACTCACTTCGGCAGCAGGCGTGATTTCCCAGTCCACCGCGATTGTGACCGATCCTGTCGCTTCATCCTGCAGCACGAGCGTCCATGTGACGAAACCATCTTCTGCCTGTTCGGCTTTCGTTCGCTGCTGGATATGGTGACCGCCTGAAGTTGCAGTGAACCGAACGTCACTCGCAACGTTTTCCGGAACTGCAATTCGCAGCGTGTCGATGCCAGCGTTCTGAATGTCGAAAGAAACAACACTGCCGACTTTTACGATGTCCGGTTCAACTCTGGCAGTCGTCCCAACGGTCGCCGCAATTTGTGCCGGACGCGGAGAGGTGCGAACAAACAACGCGACAGGCCGTCGGGTAAAGCTCCATGAGGCGATGTGGCGAAGTCTTGAAAGTGCGGCTGGTTTCGCATTTCGTACCGGAAACAGACCAGTCAGCTTCTCCTCAATGGTGCTTACATCGAGGAATTGCGGCGCATATACGTTTATCGTGCCGGTTTCTCGTTCAACACCCTCAGGGCTGACGATCGGCATTTCCGTTTCCGCGTTGTCCGCCGTTGCATTGAAGGACTGGTGCGCCTGTACCGTGACGGCAATCGCTCCCATTCGTTTCTGCGTGAGTGACAGAGTAATCTTCCCGCTGTCCTTATCGACGTTAAATTCACTCATGCCGTCTGCACTGACTCGGTCCACAGTCAGCGAAGCTGGAACGCTGAGGACCAGCTGGAAGACGCCGGCTCGCTCAACTGTATAGTTGAGGATACTTCGCAGCCGAAGTTCGTTATCCGTGAAGACGAGCTGGGCGTCGTGGCTGACCAGAAGTCGCGGTTCAACCGGTTTGGTCTGCAAAACCAGTTTTCCAGTCAGTCCGCTGAATTCCCATGCCTGGCGATTCTCGGCACTGCCACCTTTTCCTTCGGCGCCTGCATCAACCTGTCGAACTCCTGTCTGAGATTTCACAATCGTTGTGAGTGACGGATCAGTGGAGACAATTATTCTTCCGGATTCCCGCACAACGGCATCTGCATGAACAGCCTGCACCCGGTTGTCATCAGATCGACCTGTCAGCTGAAACGTATCGGCCTCCGTATTTCGTTCGGTTTGTACCTCCACCTGAAAACGGTCGGACACTGGTGACAGCAGCTCAATGCGAATCAGCTGATGAGTGTCGCCGACCGGTTCGGCTTTCCATGAACGAAGTCGTCCGCTGGTCGACACAACGTCAATAATTCTGGCGTCCGGCGGAGCCAAAAGGGAAACTTCCCGCAATTCTCCTCGAAGGATTTCATAAACAATGTTCGTTCGAGTCTGCAGCAGTCCTGATTCAATTCGTGTTTCCGACGTGTTGACGGCACTGGCCAGCAAATCCATCACTGGCTTTGATCCAGCTCGGGCATGCCACTGCACTTCGAAGCTTTCCGTCGCTCCCAGTCCCACACGGGTTACTGTTGTTGCGGCCGGTGCTTCTCCTTCAGATGGCAGAATGACCTGAACCGGACTGACAGTCACCGTCTGGTCTGCCTCAGGAATAGTGACTGTCAGGTGACTAATGCCTGCCGGAGGACATTCAATCTGAAAGGACTTGTTTTCCGGGGATGTGCGAACTGTTGTCAGCAAATCAATTGTTACGGTTCTGAGTCCCGCCCCCTCGACAAGCAGCTGGTATTTTCCTGGACCTACGCCCTGCAACAAAACATTGCCGACATCCGTCGATACTCCACCGACAGCTGCACTGCCAAACGAGAGAGGAATTGCGGACCAGCCGGAATTCTTCAGCACGTTCAGCTTCAACTGCAATTGAATTCGCACGATGTCTTTTTCGATCGTCGCCGACCAGTCCGTTTCCGTAATTACGGCATCCGGAGATCGACCATTCAGCGTCTGCTGGGCAGACAGGTAATGTTTCATCAGCTCCATGTACTGTTCATAAGGAATGACGACAGTTGCTTTTTGCTGATCAAACACTTTTTGCAGTTCGCGGAATGGGATGTAAATCAGACGGTCCCACTTTGGCAGCGTCGATTCTGTTTTCGACGACTGTTCTTCTGTGTCGCTCGAATCATTGCCGGCATTGCCCTCATCTGCGGATACCGGGGCTGGCGCGGCAGCCGGTGTTTCAGCGGCAGGTGTTTCAGTTGCCGGTGTTTCGGTTGCCGGTTTCTCAGTGGCAGCAGGAGTATTGGGCGTTGTATCAGCCGGCGGATCCTGTTCCTGCGCAGATATCAGCAGCAGACCTGTCGGGCATAACGGCAATCCGACGGCCAGAGCACAAAGAAACAGTCGGATCCAGCACTTCATTTGTGACATCGACGTCACCCCTGGTTGAGTTGCGTGAATCGCCGTCAGCACGGCTGATGCCCCTGCGAGGCAAAGTCGTCCTGGAACGTCGATTCTCAAACATGCACACTTTTTCACATTCATTATTCTGAATGGATGTGTCCGGAAACTTCGAGATGCAGATTGGAGGAATTGCGCCAATTTTACATCTTTATCCGTTTTGAGGCGGAAACGGGACACGGCCCACAACGAACTGTACGTCAGGTCCGGGTTGATTGCGAGATTATGGCAGGCAATGGGACGCAACGAGTCCGTTGAATGAAGTGACTGCAGCGAGTTTTTGGTTCAGCCGAAATTTTGGATTCGCGCGTTTTCCCGGGATTTCCACACAATCGGAGAATACGTGCATTTGCGAAATCGAGCTTATTTCGATGGATTCGCTTTTTTAGTGACGCAGTAATTCGTCAGCTCCGGAAACTGGCACCGGCAGCGATTCCGGTTCGGCGCTCAAGTTCGCGTCAGGATGTTCGCCTGCAGAAAACAGGAAATAGATGGCCGTAAGGATACCACCGGCAACCTCGAAAATGATCAGCCATGCGAGTGAGCCAGAGAACGCGGAGACAACGCAGCCCGCTCCGAATGCCACAAAGAATATGTTCGATAACAATGATTCTGTGGAAATTACCGGCATTCCCGCGCGATACAGTCCGGCTGGTGTGGGAAGCCATCGGGGGACGTCCCGTCGATATTGCTCAAACGGATCGCCCCACTGGTCCTGAAGTTTTCGCTCTTCAAAACGAATCACTCGCTCGTATCGAAGCCATGAAACGAGGATAAACAGGCTGGCCGGAATCCATCCGAAATGAACGGAAAACCCTGCCAGCATGAGCAGAGAACCCAGATAAAGAGGATTACGTGTTGCAATAAAAAGGCCGCTCGTTACCAGTCGGCTGGCATTGAGATGCTGATCCCGCATGACGGACATTGAGAGTGTTGTTGTGCCCCACAGCCGAAAGAACAGGCCAAGGAGAGCGAGACAGCTTCCTACAGCCGCGTGCCGGGGCGTAAAGACGGGAATATAGAATTGGCCTCGAACGCCAAATATATGAAACGCTGCGACTGCAAACAGAAACTGGCTTGCCACAAAAATCAGGATGCGGTAGCGAAATTCCCATGCAGAACTGCGGGATGAGTTTTCCTCAGACATCAGGACAGCCTTATCATTGACTCGGACGCTGACAGACTTCAAGGTGCCTGAGCAAGCAGGAATTGGGCGATGACCGTTACAGTTTTACCATCGATTAACTGCTGTGTGCAAAAAAATAAGACCACTTGATTCAATTGGAGATTATTCCCTGTGTGATTCGTGTGGTGCCGGGAATTGTTCCAGCGGGGGCAGAATCCCCCGACATATTTTGCGATTCGATTTCATTTAAGTTCGAGAGTACCGCGACGACTGGTCGAATAGCCTGAAGATGGGCAAAAGATTCACTCCGCATATCCGCCCTGAAAACGGGGGTGAGTCATGTGGGATCCGACTTCACTGCCGCATGAACTGCGCAATCTCGACGAAAAAGCGTTCTATGCGTTATGGTGCATTTTTCGGAATTCGTCGGTACGCAACGCCTGCGGATGCAAATTACATGCCGACATCGGTGTTGCCGCTGATAAACCGGCTCGCATTCTCGCTGTGGCTGGTCGTGCTGGTCAGCGGATGTACCATCCGCTCAGGCGGAACGCCAAAAGGACGAATTTCGTTAACACATATTGCCCCCGCAACAACTGTTGTGCCCGCAACCCATCGTGTGTTGGCAAAAGATGTGACCGTCAGTTTCGTCCGGCCAGTCACCATGAATTCGCTGCTTGGCGATTCGGTGCACGGTGAACCTCAGGAAGTTAATTCGGCGGCAACGATTTTTCAGACCGGTGTCGGACATACCTCGAGGTCGCCTTTTTCTCTTCAAAGTTCCGGGTCCGCATCGAGGTACGCGCTGGCAGCCAGTGATTCCTGCACCGCTTCTGAAGGCTCATGCGCACATCAGTATGTATCCGCAGCGTGTTATGCTCCGGTGTATGTCATTATTATTGACTCGCCCGTGGATCCGCTGCGTATTGGAAGACTGAACCAGCTGGCGGGTGTAATCCGCAGCGCCGGGTTCTCAAATGTCGAGTTTTTCCATCCATGGGTGAAAGGACGGTCGCATCACCTGACAAACCGTGTGCTTGAGATTCGCCGCCGTTGTCCAGAGGCCCGTGTTGTACTGATTGGCTGGAGCATGGGAACAATCTGGGCTGGTCATGCGGCGAGAAGCCTTGCTTCGCAGGGCGTATCCATTGATTCGTTCATCAATATGGACAGCAAGCTGTATGGCCCGACTTCCAGTGGAGGATATCCAGCCAATATTCATCGCACGCTGCTGCTTTACCGAAAAATTGCGAACGTTCCGGACGGCGTGCCGAGATCATATGTGGTGCGAGTGAATGAACTCATGCATCTTCGGGTACCTTCAAACACAAAGGCCCAGAACGCGATTCTGAACGAGCTCAGGTACGTCGCCGCGTTCGGAATTTCGGCGAACAGTTCTGGTTCTCACCTGTCCATCAATGCAAATCCGTCGCGTGCCCGTGCTTTGTCCTTAGGACCTGAAGAACAATAAGATTCCGCCAAAGTCGCCTTTCGCTCCGCGAAAGAGCGCTCTTTCGAGGAGCAAAAGACGACACTTTTTGTTTGACAGCGACTTAGAAATCAGTATGGCGAATCACTGATACGGACCAATCGAATACGGCCCGGTTCAAAAGTAAATCCGGGCCAAATGTCCTCAGCGAGTCCATCCATTGCGCGTCATCCAGTCGGCGCAGCGACCCGTCCACCCGGTGACCGGCAGTGACTCCACCGATCGAAGTCCGTATCCGTGACCTCCTGCGTCATAGATATGCAACTCCGAAGGTATCCCGGCCGCCTTTAGCGCCAGAAAAAGAAAGACGCTGCTTTCGGGGACGACGGGATCATCAAACGCATGGGCGAGAAACATTGGAGGAGCATCTTTGGAGACCGCCACGTCCTCCCGCAGTCCTGTCTTTGAATCATTCGCAAGATATGCCGGGTAAATCAGCACTGCGTAATCGGGCCTGCAGGAAACATCATCTGTTTCGTCCATCCGCTGATATTGCCTTACCGGAGCCAGTGCCGTTCTGGCCGCCGTTTCTCCTCCTGCCGAAAATCCGAGGATCCCAATCTTCTTCGGACTGATCTTCCATTCAGCTGCATGGTTTCGAGCAAGACTGATGGCCCGCTGAGCGTCCTGAACCGGCGCCTTCCATTTGGGGTTCTGCTCCCGGGTCGGAACACGGTATTTCAGTACAATGGCGGTCATGCCGAGCGAATTCAGCCAGTCGGCGACTTCTGTTCCCTCAAGGTCCCATGCCAGAATGTTGTATCCGCCGCCCGGGCAGATCACCATGGCCGCTTCACTTCGATGGCCCGCATCAGGAAGGAAGACGTGGATCTGAGGAGTTCTCACGTTGCCGAGTTTAATGATCCGTTTACCAGCAACGAGGTTATCTTCCGGTTTGGTAAAATCCTGTTCCTCGCCCACCTGAATCGAGGGCTCGGGAGGTTCTTCAGGCCACAAATTTATCACATGATCGGGTTCACGTGCTTTCAGCCCGATCATGCCGCTGAAGAAGATGGTCATCAGGACACTCAGACGCAAAACCGGCCGCCGAGTCAAACACCGAATTGTCAGAGACTGTCTCATAGGTCGTCGCCGTTTTCTTCGGAGTTCATCCGAATTGGGGTTCAAATGGCATTCAGAATTCCGGACGTGCCGCAGATAATGCCAGAACAATTGTTCTCATGTGTTCTCATGGTGGTCAGATACATGCTGGTCAGATTATAGTCGTGGATCGCTCCTCGCTCCAACTCAAAGTCGTGGATCGCCCCGTGATCCGGCACAGGATCGCGGAACGAACTGCAACAATTGACCGTCGTCAGAGCCCGTCATAAGAAAGACAGATTGCACGGTCCGCGTTATAGTGAATGTCGGTCAGTTTTTCTGGTCGGCAAATTTGCCGATCCGCCATTTGTCCGGTATTACCTGATTAGCCCTTCTAAGATTAGCCCTTCTAAGTAGAGACGCAGCAATGTTTAGTAACGCAGTTCGTTTGGTCGTGACAGGGCTTTTCATTTGCCTGACGGGCATTTCGTCGCTGAGGGCTGCCGATGAAATGCGAGTCAAAGACCTGCCCATGCCGGAAGGAGCTGCGGAGATCAGTTTTATGAAGCGGCGCGGGGATGTTCGATTCCAGATCGATTCCGACTTTAAGACAACGGGCCAGTTTTACTCTGCCAGGCTTCTGGAGCAAAAATGGACCAAATCCGGGAAAGACAATTTACAGCGCAACTTCTGGGTACAGAAGTTCTCAAAGGGTAACGTATCGCTGGAAGTCCGAGTGGACAGCAGGCCGGGAGGATCCGAAGTGCGGCTCACCCCGACTGGGATGATGTGGGAGGAAGATGACCAGCCTCGCCCCAAAGATCTGCCTCTTACCGCGGATGCCACAGAAGTTGAATACGACGATTTTTTTGAGTCCATCGAATTCAAAAGTCAGTCAGACGTAAAGACCGTGGTTGCCTTCCTGACCGGAGAGCTGGAGAAACGAAAGTGGACTCGAGCCGCTGTCGAAGTCGACCTCGAGTCGTTCGTCCGGATGAAATTCACACTGCAAAAATCCTCACTGGATATCGACGTACGGGCGGAGGATGCCGGGAGTGAAGTTTCCATCCGAACAAAGGGAATGCAATGGGACGGAATGGAAGAGGAGATTGAACGAGCAAAGAAAATGGCCGAAGAGACGGCTGCCAGTAAACCGGAAACCAGTAAACCGGAAAAAGAAAGTCAGGATGATAAACCGGCTTCGCTGCCGCCGCGAAAGGAAAAACCCGGTCAGGGAATCGACGCGATGCCTAAACTGGATAACGCAGCCACCGTGGTCATGGACGGCAAAACATTTAGTTTGCCAGTGATCGTCGCTTATGAAGTGTTTGAAAACGATCAATGGTCCACAAAGATTGTGGCGACGCAGAAACCCATCAAACAGCAAACCCTGCTGGAAAAGCTAAGAAAGTCTGGAACCGACAGGGACGATGAAGACCAGCCAATGAACTATCCGCCGCCATATTTAATGATTGAACTGGATGAAGACGATCGACCGACACGACTTAGCCTTCAGGCAGATGGAACGCCAGGAAGTCATTCGGGCAGTGATCTGGACGGTACGGCGCTTGTGGAGAATGGTCGTGCTCGCGGTACCGTACGGATGAAGGAACCTGATTCGTTCTTCGAAAAGGTCTATACAGCTGAAATCAGTTTTGATCTGCCTGTGCTGACACGCGAGTCGACTGCCGCAAAGCGACTTACGGATGTGCCAAAGCTTGCAAATTCGGGAAAGCTGACCATCGGCGGAAAGACCTACCGGCTGGAACATGTGGTGAGCTACGAATCGAAACGCTTTGACAATCCCGTGACAACAATAGTGGTTTCTGAAAAGCCACTCAATATGGCGAAGCTGAATTCTGCGCTTGGGAAAGAAGCAGCAGATGATTACTTTGAATTTGTGCCCCAGGTCAAACTCACAGTGGATGCGGACGAGAACCTGGATTCCGTTTCAATCTGGGCGGATAATGCCAGCATAGGCGGCAACAGTGACCTCGCCAGCGATATTGTGATCGAAGATGGACGTGTCCGCGGAGTCGCAAGGATGACCAAACCGGGCGAGTTTTTCGAAAAGGAATACAACTTCGAAGTGAGCGTCGATGTGAATATTCTGGGAAAGAAAGCCTCAGTCACCAGCCCGCCGTCCGGAGGTTTGGCTGCCGACAGCTACAACGGTTTGCCCGTGCCGGAAGGATATAATGGTATCCAGTCGGAAGGGAGTCAATTTCGGAAGCAGACGACCACCACAGTTACCGCGGAGCTCAATGCTGTTGTGGACTTCTATCGTCGAGAACTGGCTGGCGGTGAATGGGGCGAATGGAAAGAGGATGCGTCCGCCGCAGTTGTCGAAAAACAGACCGCGAAGCTTGCCTTCAGCGGTCCGACAGGCAGCCTGATGGTACAGTTGAAAGCGGATGGCCCGCAGGCGGGAATCACAATTGTTTCGCGAGATTCTCAGGCCGCAAAAGAAGCTGGCCTGCTGCCTTCAAAGGGAAAAGCTCGCCTGGTCATTGGAAATGCATCTGATAAGGCGAGCACAATCACGGTGAATAAGCGTGAATACAAGGTTGCCGCGGGTCTCGGTGCCGATGATCCGAAAACCGGACTGAACTGGGAAGTGGCTCCTGGCAATTATACGGTGGAAGTCAGGCTGCCTGGCGGAAAGACACAATCGGAGAAAATCAAAATCGCACCGGACGAGACATGGGGAGTCATTGTCGGTGAGTCAGGCGAATACTTCGCAGCGCAGCTTTATTGATGGCAAACCGTGCGACAGGAAAACATCGTCGGGCTCATTGTAAACTCCATGCTGCTCAGAATCCCCGGCGCTGCCGTTTCCGTAAGGGAGACAAATTCCTGGCTGGGTCGATTTTTATCCCCCTCGCACGATAAGATCGCTCCTGAGACAAACATTCAGATTGTCCCGTTTTCAGCCACGTTCAAGCACATTGATTGGCCGCAACTATGATCTGGGATCTCCATTGCCACCTGAATGGTGTTGAAGGTCGAACGCCCGATGAAAAGATTGTTCGCATGCTGGAGTATGCGGACCGCATGAATGTCGGCAAACTGGTCTTTTATATGGGATGGCCATTCCTTGCCGATCCATCACCGGATGAGCTTCGCTCGCAAAATGATCAGGTATTGCAGGCCATTAGTCACTGGAGCGATCGAGCACTGGGTTTTGCTTATGTGAGTGCCCGATATGTCGACGAAAGTCTGGCAGAAATCGAACGCTGCATTACAAACGGGCCGATGGTTGGTATCAAACTGTGGATTGCCGCCAAATGTGCGGATGAGCAGATTGATCCGATCATTAAACGCTGTTCAGAACTGAAGGTCGCCATTTTTCAGCACACCTGGATCAAGGCTACAGGTAATGAACCGGGCGAATCGAGCCCAGATGATCTGATACGTCTGGCAACGCGACATCCGGGTGTTCCTTTGATCTGCGGACATACCGGTGGTGACTGGGAAAAAGGAATCCGGATCGTTCGGCCGTTCGAACAGATTTCCGTCGATACCGGAGGATTTGATCCAACCTCAGGAATGGTGGAAATGGCCGTTCGTGAACTGGGTGCTGACAGGGTCATCTATGGCAGCGATGTGAGTGGGCGGAGCTTTGGCTCACAGCTGGCCAAGGTTCAGGGCGCGTTAATACCGGATGATGCGAAAAGAAAAATACTCGGTGGAAACCTGAAACGCATGCTGACTCCCATTCTGAAAGCAAAAGGAGTATCGGTCTGATGAGTGCTCCTGTGACAGACCAGCTATCGGACGACGAACGAATCATTGATACGAATGTGTATTTGTCTCGATGGCCATTTCGGCGACTGGCATATGATGAAACTTCGAAGCTTGTGGAACGATTGAAGTCCAGCGGTATCTCTCAGGCGTGGGCCGGCAGTTTTGATGGGCTTCTGCATAAAGACGTGGGAGGCGTGAATCTTCGTCTGTATGAAGAATGCAAAACGCTGGGAGAAGGACTGCTCAGGCCGGTGGGATCGATCAATCCGGCTCTTCCGGACTGGCAGGAAGACGTGAGACGCTGTGCGGAAGACTATCAGATGCACGCCATTCGCCTGCATCCCGGTTACCACGGCTATCTGTTATCAGATCCGCGGTTCGAACAGCTGCTGGACCAGGCTCTGCACTATCGTCTGATTGTGCAGATTGCAGTTCGTATGGAGGACGTGCGGACTCAGCATCCGCTGATGAGAATTCCGGACGTTGACGTGAGCCCGCTGACAGGTTTACTGGTTCCGCGTCCTGATCAGCTGGTCATGCTGTTGAACAGCCAGCAGGTCGTTCGAGCATCATTGCTGGGGGCAATGGCTGCGTTGCCGGGTGTCTATGTGGATATGGCGATGCAGGAAGGTATGGGAGGCCTTTCAAGTCTGCTGAAAGAATTTCCGCAGGATCGTATTGTGTTTGGTTCGTATGCTCCGTTTTTTATTCTGGAATCCTCGCTGTTAAAGCTGCAGGAATCAGAGATCGGCAACCAGATCTCCCATGCGATACGATATGAGAATGCGAATCGACTGAATGCAGGACGACCCTAAACATGTTGTCGTTCGCCGTATGGGGTTCTTTCCCTCAGTCAGATTTTTGACCCGAGCTGTCGCTGGCGAAACAGAGGCACGTGACAAAAATGAGAAAAAGCAGCGGTGTCCGCAGGACCTGACGAATCCTCGCACCACACGATTCCCAGAATGGTCCGATTTGGTTACCTTGCATCGGCCAGACGCGACGTTGTTGAACTCCATAAACGAGACGTTGTCACACGGCACACAAACGCAACTCGGCCGAGTGGCGGAATAGGCAGACGCACGGGACTTAAAATCCCGGGTTCCGTTAAGGAGCGTACGGGTTCAAGTCCCGTCTCGGCTAATAAGAACACAGGGTTTCGAGTAATCGTGCCTGTGATGGTTTGCCCCTGAAAACGTGGTATGTTACCTAAAATGTCACCTCGGGGTCATAATTCTGGGGTTCGGCGTCAGCCGGTGTGATGCGTCCGGTCCCGGAACTGGATCGATGGAACGCCTGATCAATATGGGCGGCTGCCTCTGCGGCATCTCGCGAGGTTTGTCATTGGCTTCCTTCTCCGATTTGAAAGCCGTTTGAGCATTCTGTTAGCGAGTCACCAGCCGCAGTGTCACCGGTCGCACGGCTGCTTCCAGCTGACTCTGATGTGAGGATGTTGTCCCATTTCAGTCATTCGGCACATTCAATGCGTTGGCTATCCGCTCCAACGTTCGCCTCGCAGGACGAGTGTGACCGCACTCGCGGAGCTCAGGCATTAATCGGAGTGGGGTTGAGGAACTGCTCCTGGAAGTCATCCCAGGCGTTGGAAGCTTTCAGGCATCTGAGACTGAGCATCGCCTGAGCTCCACTGGTTGACCATCGCATGCCGGTGCGTTCGAGTCGGTCTTTCACAAGATGGCGGCAGGCTCCTTCGATCACGCCCGTTGCGATCGGAAGACCGGCTGACAGATATTCGTGATACTTCATTCGATCCGCGTGTGCCGTGAAGTAACCGCACGTCGTATCAACAGCAGCCCGTTTTTCTTTCGATAATTCCTGAACCGTCGCCATTCGACGCAGGCCCCGAACAACACCAT
>JALHMY010000109.1:31429-31705 GCA_022843805.1 Fuerstiella sp. | reverse complement strand
TATGCGCGAAACATGTAATCTTTTCCCGTCGGCGGAGCGACGGGTGTACCGTACACCCGTCGCTCCGCCGACGGGAGAACCTTGCGGCCAGTTCTGGCAAACCGATCAGTTCGACCATTTGGTTCGCAGCGAAGAACAGTTCAAATTCCTTCGGGACTACATCAGAAAAAATCCAATACGGGCTGGCCTGAAAACTGGTACCTACCTGCATTATGCGCGAAACATGTAATCTTTTCCCGTCGGCGGAGCGACGGGTGTACCGTTCAACACTCGCTC
>JALHMY010000109.1:0-31419 GCA_022843805.1 Fuerstiella sp. | reverse complement strand
ACCCGACCCCCGGGCCCTCCGCCGACGGGACTGCTTTGCTCAATCATGTCCCCAGGAGCTAACTTCCATGCACTTCCGGAATTCTCGACGTCGGTTTCTCGGTCATTCTCTCGGCGGTGTCTTTGCGTTCGCGATGAAGCATCGGTGCGATTCGCTGTTCGCTGCAGAACCAAACGGGGCGGTAAAGCGATGTATCGTCCTGTGGATGAATGGCGGCCCCAGTCAGATGGAGACATTCGACCCAAAGCCAGGCAGAGTGACCGGTGGCCCGACAGAATCGATTTCCACGAACGTATCAGGGATCGAAATTGCTTCGAATTTTCCGGAAATCGCTAAGCGAATGAACCGATTAAGTCTTATCCGCAACCTCTCGTCTCCGGAAGCCGATCATGATCGAGGCCAGTACATGATGCACACAGGCTATCCGCTGGTGCAGGCATTTCCGCGGCCGACACTCGGTTCAATCTCCTCGCACGAAAGCACTGCCGCGGACTTTCCGCTGTTTGTGTCCGTCGGCGGCAGAGTACCGGGGCCGGCCTACATGGGGCCGGACCATGCGCCCTTCACGGTTGAGGATCCGGCTGCGGCCGTGCAGCTGATTGCCGGGCTGCGGCGTCAGCGACGATCGATGAAGTTTCTGGATGAGCTCAGTGCAAAGTTCGATGAAAGCCATCCGATCTCCGGCGTTGATCGTCGGCGAGCCACTCTGCAGCGAATTGAGCGAATGATGACAACTCCGTTCGTGAAAGCACTCGACATTGACAGTGCGACCGAATCCGATCGAGTTCGATACGGGGACGGCGAATTTGCACGACGGTGCCTGCTGGCTCGGCGACTTCTGGAATGCGGTGTTCGGTTCGTCGAAATCCAGCATGACGGATGGGACACACACGCAGACAACTTTAGCGAGGTTTCCAGTCTCTGCAGCCAGGTTGATGCTCCATGGAGTGCATTGCTGGATGACTTACAGTCAAACGGTTTGTGGAACGAAACGCTTGTTGTCTGGATGGGTGAGTTTGGTCGAACGCCACAGATCAATTCCGACAACGGCCGCGATCATTTCCCGGACGTAACACCAGTCGTTCTTGGCGGCGGCATGATTAAAGGTGGAGTAGTCGTCGGCCAGACCAATGAAACGGGTCTGGAAATCGTCGGAGACAAAGTCACCATCCCGGACTTGTTTGCGACCCTGCTGACGGGTCTTGGCATCGACCCAGCCCATGAATTCCGCACGGAATTCGGCGCTGTCGCTCCCGCATCAGATAATGGAAAGGCTATCTCTGCTCTGCTGTGAACCGGGCCAGCGGCTGCTTACTTTTCCACCCAATAGGAGTAAAGACTGCCACTGCGTACCTTAAAGCGAAGGCGAACCATTTTGCCCATGAATTCAGAAAGCGATCCGTGCTGCCACCGGATCGCAAAACGAGGCTGATCGCCTGTCACAGCTTCGGATTCCGCCACCATCCGACCGTCTTGATCAAGAACTTCGACGCGAAGTTCGCCTGTGAACACGTCGGCGTTCACATGGAGATTGTCGGCATCAGCGCGGAATGGGCGTGTTTCGATCGTGCCTGAGATGTCGCCTGCGTCCAGCGATACGAAGCCGTCGCGGCGAAGAACGGCAAGGCAGATCGCACCTCCGTCCCGGTCTTTTCCCCGAACCGGAACGTACGTGCCGTCGGGATACTTGCCGACATAAGTAAATGATCCTCGCCATTTCAACCCGGTATAATAAAACCAAAGTTCATCGTCACGAATGACAGGAGAGGAAGGAGGCAGAATCTGAGTCAGGTCGTAGGCACCGGAATCCAGCCTCGACGGGCCAATAAATGGTTCGCGATCACCCAGCCGATTCCAGTTTTTCAGATCGCGACTGCACACGAGCTGTACGTGGTGAAACCCAACGGTGTTTGGATAATTCGGAACAGGTCCGGTGGCGTAATACAGTGCGGGCAGCCCGACATACTGACCTTCGTACCGAAACACACCCATGTTGTAGATATCAACTCGGTATGCGGAAGGATCATCGTAGGGAGGGCGGAGCAGTGTCGAATCGGCCATTCGCGAACGGATGCGTTCTCTGCCCAGTTCCTGATCGCGCTCGTCTGTCTGAAACACGACGCCCCTGTCATCCCATGTGATGAAGTCCCGACTGGTCGCCACGGCCAGAGTACGACCAAACGTACCAACTCGTTTCACGGTGTGAATAAAAAGACCATTCGCGACATCGAGACTGAAGTTGCCTTCGTCGGAACTTTGAATCTTCGGCACATCGAGCTTTGTCCAGGTCACGCCATCTGGCGACGCAGCGAAGCCTTCATTCAGCAGAGGGGCTTTGAAGCGGCGACCGGGATCGGTTTCATTTGGATCGAAAACCGCCATATTGATACGCATGTTTGGCTTCGGCCCGGGAGCCCAGTGAAGCCCGTCGCGGCTTTGCCAGAACGGCTCGTCGACCCCAAAAACCCAGAACTTATAGAGCATTGCGTCCGGGTCCCAGACGGGAGCCGTTCGAGTTTGAATGGTCTGCTTTGGGTCGGGGCTGCGAATCACCGCACCGCGTTTCACTGGCGAATGCATCCTGCGATGCAGTCCTTCGATGCTGGCAATACCATAATCGTCCAGAAACAACTGTCGCTGACCGGCAGGAACTTCAAACACCTCATCCGCGGCCCAAAGTTGCGGATGAATCGCTGCAAAGCCAAACAGTAACAGGAATCCTGCCGTCGTTCGCACATGACTAACCCGGAACTCGATTCCCCGCGCCAGCCCTGTCACCAGCGAGGCCAGCCTCATTCCGCATGGCAGAATTCTGCGACAAGTAAGCGATCGTATGAAAGAATGAGCCATACTGACCTCCTGAATGCCTGAATTGCGGACGAGCCCACATTGAATCCGTGCAAAGTGTTACCGAACGCAGGGAAACTCTGTTGCCCAGCCGAATGCTCGATCTTCGTAGACGGATGCATCGAACGCAAGCAGTGAGAAAAGTTTGTGAAGACTGGTCGCACTGCTTGACTTTAAGGCACATGTGCGGACAATCGATGTCGCGACTGGTCGGTTCGCCTCAAATTTTCCCCTTGTTTGGGTGCTGCATGCGCGGAGTTTTCCGACGCGTCCTGATGACCAGTCTTTGCCTCGTCTACACATTCCTGTGGACGGCCGGCGCTGTGCTGCACCGCGCAACCTGTCCGCATCATCGGGCAAAGAGCTCTTCCCGGACTGAACACTCAGGCGCTGAGCAAACCTGTTTGCGTTGCTGGCGACATCGCAGTTCAGAGAAGACGTCGAAGTCTGAACATTCTCACAATGCTCCTTCGGAAGATCAGCAGCATCAATCGGAGCACTGTGGAATTTGCCTGCTGTTTGCCCAGGCGGTTGCTCCGGTCGAGTTTGGAAAGCTCGAGACAGTTTCAAAACTATGGGAGCCTGTTGTCTCTGCCCGAGTTGCACTGCGTTGCAGCTCGGTATTGATTGACCGGGTTTCTCGCGGCCCGCCCGGCCCCGCCCGAGCGATCTTCAGCTGATCGTTGACGCTGCTTCCGAGCGAGCAGCCGCCGGAAACTGGCGGCAAAGCGTCACCTCGTTCAATCGGAAATCATCCGAATACGGTGCGGTGCGCGCATGCTCCCGAAGCTCCTAACATACGTACGTCAGTTATTGCCTAACGTTCGTACTCCCTTAACTTACCTAAATACTGCCTATTGTTCCTGAGCACTCGGCTCAGCTGGCAGTAGTTCCATTGGGATTGCATCGGATTCCGGCAGGTTGCTGCTCGGCGATCTGAACACAGAAAAATCACAGAGCTGAAAAGCCACAGACTGGATCACCTTTATGTTGAACTCATTCAGAAAATTTCTGCGCGACGGGCTTCAGAACCATCGAACACCTCGTCGTTCGCTGCGTCAGCGGTCTCAGGTTCGGAATCCGGTTGTCGAGAGCCTTGAAGCAAAGTCGTTGTTGACGGCATCGCTCGAGCACTTCCTGACAACGGGTGACGCCAATGGCTTGCCGGGAACGATTGCCAGCACTTCCGTTACGGTCGCTGGCAATGATGGGAATCTTCCGCCGACTATTTCGGATATCGGCGATGCATTCGTTATCGAAGGCAATTCGACTGGTGCGATTCAATTCACTGTTGGTGATGCAGAGACGGCAGCTGGCGATCTCGTTCGCGCCACGTTCGATCGCTCAGCGGTGATCGTGAATGCAACACAGCCGATCGACGTCCGTCTGGCTGATATCGATAACGATGGCGACTTAGATGTGCTGTTCACGAAGTACATTACATCGATTTCGATCCTGCCCAATAATGGCGATGGTACGTTTGGCACCGAAATCGCGTTGTCAGCACTAACCGTCTCTGACATTCACGTGGCAGATGTGGACGGTGACAACCTGCCCGATATCGTATCAAGCGTTTACATCGATTCGACCTATGCGGAAACAGCCATTGCGGTTTGGCGAAATCTTGGTGGAGGGAATTTCTCGGAACTGGAGCCTGTTGAATCGACTCGCACGACAGACTTCGTGGGTTTGACAGGCGTGGGCGATGTGGACGGGGACGGCCTGAACGATCTGGTGCTCAACGATGATGGCACTTCATGGTCTCGTAACCAGGGCAGCGGAACGTTTGGATCTGTCGTCACGATTTCCACTGGCGGTATCAACTATTCGTCCGCTCTTCAGGATATTGACCAGGATGGCGACCTGGACATCGCTCAGGCAACCCTTCTCAACGATGAGTTTAAACTGCAGGTATTCCGCAACTCGGGCACAGGAGTTCCGAGTTTTGCTGCTGAAGAGGTTGCCTCATTCGGTAGTAACGCGATCAGGAATATCTCGATCGGCGACACCAACCAGGATGGCCTGGTGGATATTCATTTGCTGCGAGGCAGATCGAATCGAGACATTGTGGCTCTGCATGGTACGTCAACGGGGATTTTCCTTGCTCCGGTCGTTCTGGGATCGGGACTAAACCTGACAGATCTTAAGATTGGCGACATTGATGGAGATGGGCGGCCAGATTTGGCACTCACTGCCAGAGAGCAGAACCAGGTTCACTTTGCGCAAAATCGTGGTCACGGTGTCTTTACGGGGTTGCAGGAATTTACTCATGACGGATCGTCGATCAACCCATATCCCGAAACGGTTGCTATCGGCGACATTGATCGCGACGGAAGAAATGACCTGGTCTTTTCAGAGCGATTTGGTACTGGCATCGCCTGGAGCCGCAATCGATCAGAAGAGAACATTACCACGCTGACGCCTCCTCCGTCGCGTACCTATCTGAACGGTTACCCAATGACGTTCGATGTATTCCTGGGTTTTAACGTCAAGTTGAATACATCGGGCGGGTCACCGACGCTGCCGATAACGATCGGTTCACAAACGATCCAGGTTCCTTTGGTTGGCCAGCCCAATGCGAACACGCTTCGTTTCCGGTATCAGGTTCAAAGCACCGATGTCGATCTGGACGGCATTCAGGTTGCAAATTCGGTTGCCCTCAATGGTGCCACCGTTGCCGACTTTCACGACCGTCTCCTGAGCCCGGCATTCCTGGAGTTCGCGTCTGTTGATACAACGGGCATATTAGTCAATGGCGGAGCGCCCTACGCTGCAGGCATCCTTCGACTTGATGCGACGCCTGCCACCACAAGCTCAGTTCGTTTCGCGGTCACATTCAGCGAGTCAGTGACGGGCGTGACCATTGACGACTTTAGATTGGATGCGAATGGACCCGCAGGCGCGGCCGTCACGTCTGTGACGGGTAGCGGTAACAGTTATGTGGTGACGGCGAATATCGGCTCCGGTGACGGAACACTTAAGCTACGAGTTCTGGATGACGACTCGATAACCGATGTGGATTCTCATCCTCTTGGTGGTGCCGGACCAGGCAATGGCGTATTCGCCTTTGGCCAGGGCTATACGATTCGTAGCTCGACCGAAACGCCGGTCTTCAACAACGTCATCACCGACGGACATCTCGACGTATCGTTGCTACTGTACGAAGGCGATTGGTACCCATATTGGAATGGAGTGGGCTTTTGGGATACAACAGACACCGTCTTGAGTGCTGGTCCGGATGCACAAGCGACGCGACCTGCCGATGCGAAGTGGGATTTCCTGGGGGCGGCTGCGGGTGAGACCGTCTGGATCTTCCCGGAAACTCCGTCAACCACTACCCCGTGGCCGGGAGTTGGCGCCTATGACAATCAGGTCGGCACCTTCGCCAGTTACTTCGAGAGCGATCCTCGAGTCAATGCGTCGGCCGCGTGGCTGAAGATGCAGTTGTTGGATGTTCGCGGCCCCGAAGGCGGCAAGTTTTCGCTCTATCAGAGCGGAATCACAGATCCAGTAGTGTTCATGTCTTCGGCAAACGGTATCGGAATCGACGATACCGCCTGGATCCCGAACCTCGATCACATCCACTACAACTGGGCCTTCAGCAAACCGGGACTTTACCAAGTCGATCTCATCGCATCTGGCTTCATTGATGCGAATCAATCGGGAACTTACGAACCGGGTATTGATCCGCTGTCAGAAAGCCAGATTATCACGCTGCATTTTGCCGTTGAATACTTCGGCGCTGTCGCTGATACCGTAACAACATATGGCACAGAAACCCTGAGGGGAAACGTTTTTCTGAATGACACGTGGAATAACGCACTCGGAGCCTACACAGTAAGCCTTCAGAGCAACGCATCGAAAGGTATACTCAATCTGGCATCGAACGGTGCTTACACATACGTCCCTCTCCCCGCTTTTGATGGAAGTGACAGCTTTACGTATCTGCTGACCGACTCTCGTGGCAACTCCACGACGGCCACAGTCACGATCACAGGTGCAGCTCTGCCGGACTTTGAAGCGGTGCTGACGGAAGGCCATGCGGATATTGGCGTGGCTCTGGGGGCTCATGATCACGATGGCGATGGCGGTGGTGCCCATGATGATCCGGAGTGGGATCTGCATGTGCATGATGGCGAAAACGACATTGAATACCATCCTGACGAAGTGCTGCTGTACGTCGGAATGGATGCGATTACAAACCGCCCGGCAGATGCTGAATTCGACTTCACCGGTGCAGCACCTGAAGAATCACTCTTTGTGCTGCCACCGGTCAACACGCCTGACCTTCTGTTTCTCGGATTCGGTACAGAAGAAATCGAAGAAGGAACTCTGCTCGGTGGTTCACTCACGCTGCGGCTGAAATCCGTCAGTGGTCCGGGGCATTTCTCAGTCTGGGCCTCCACGCCCGGAGGTCCGGATGTTGCCATGGCCACGTTTGATGGCATCACCGAGTCTGATCTCCTGACGCTGATCGAAGGCGGCCATGCTCACTTTAACCTCGGCTTTACCGAGATGGGATTCTATGAAATCACCTTCCAGGCAGTTGGCACTCTGGCCGACGGGGATGTGATCGCCAGCGAGGATGTCACCTACTTCTTCAAAGTCGGTAACACGGCCGAAGCCATCGACGTTCAGAACGGCATGACTCAGCGATCCTACATCAGAGACGTCGATGTTCTGTTCGGCAGCGACGACGGACTCGATGATATTCTCACCAATCCGGATCGAGTGCAGGTCACGAAGTATGACCTCAATGGGGAGAACGGATCAGTGCTTCCCGCCTCAGCGTTTGGGCTAAACTCCTCCGGAAGTCGCCTCAAACTGGACTTTGGCATTCAGGGACTCGGCGGAAATCGCAACACCAATGCTGGGGACGGCTACTACCGAATCGGCATTGATGCGGACGGTGACGGCGAATTCGAAACGTCCCACTACTTCTATCGAATTCTCGGCGATGTCAACGGTGACGGTCAGGTAAACAATACTGACCTGACTCAGACATCCAGTGGCATGGTGAAGAGGACTGATCCCCGATTCAATCCTGAGAACGACGTCAACGGCGACGGTGCGATCAACGCGCTCGACAAGACGCTCATTCAGCGTCAGCTGATGCAGCCACTGACGAAACGAAAACTCAGGGACGACCTTTTCGGGTCTTTGAGTGATTAGACGCAGTTACGGGCGGTGTTAGGCGCTGTCAGACAATAAGTGTCGCCTTTTGCTCCGCAAAAGGATGCTCTTTCGCGGAGCGAAAGGCGACTATGGCGGTAACTTATTCTTTTCCAGGTCGTTATTGCATCGCCCACGAAGCGGACACCGACAGCAACTGTTGCTGTCGGTGTCGATTCTGATGGAGTATGAGGTTATATGGCGGAGTTCAACCCGATGCGGGGACGTTTTTATCTCAGCAACCTGATGTTGATTGTGATACTTGCCTTCTGTTCAAGCGTGGAGGGCGACATTATCGTCAGTTTCGGCGGTCCCGTGAATGCAGTCGCTGGCGGAGGGACCAGCTTTATTGACGTGTTTGTGTCGAGCAGACCCGGAACGCACATTCTCGACGTTTTCAGTGGCGAGTTTCTGCTGAAGCCGGTCGGTACGTCTCCAGTTGGCGGGTTGCAGTTCGGAACTCAGCTGGAAGCCCAGTTGTCTCAGGCGAACTATATTCACAATGGAAACTCGGCGGGTTCTCCTGTCGGAAACGTGAGTGGAGGTAATAACGAAACCTACATCGGTGGCGACTCAACTGCAAACTTTCTCGGAACCCTGGTACCTGAAGATCCGCTGAATCGTCTCCTGTTCAGGCTCGACCTGACAACCACGACTGCCCAGGCCGGACATCAGTACACGATCTCACTGGTCGACCTTGGCAACACCTTTTTCCTGAATGAGAATTTCGATCCACTTTCCATCGGCACAGCATCCTTTACGAACACTGGCACGATCAACATCACTTCAGCTGCAGTTCCCGAACCCGGCAGTGTTTTTCTGCTGAGTTCAATACTTGCAGTCTGTTTGTGGCGGACTCAGCGAAAGAAGAATGGCAGCACTCGCCAGTGAAGTAACTCGCTCAAAAATCAATGAAGGATTCTAAATTAGCGGCAGGGCGCAAGCCCTCCGGTGTCGTGGCACCGGACGGCTTGCGCCGTTCCGCTGTTTCCGTCTCTGATTTCTCAGTGTGTCCTAAACACCCACGTCACGAAATGAATGTCAGGTTGTTCTTAGAACCCCTAGTCAACGAACAGGAACTCATTGCTCGACAACAGTATGCGAGCATACGCCTGCCAGGCGGCACTCTCAACAGACTCACCGGCGTCTTCGGCTTCCCGGCTGTTAACAGATGAACGCTCACCAGACAGCTGGGCCGTATAGTGATTAAGGAATGACACTGCGGCAGTTTGCTCGCGTTCAACGGGATCCCGCTGCAACACAATCCGGAACAGCAGTCTCACACGTGCTTCGTTGTCTGCAGCGGTCTGCAGACGGGATGCAAGCATGGCCGCCTGTTCGTGAAAGAAGGGATCGTTCATAAAATACAGCGACTGCGCCGGAACAATCGTCAGCTGACGCTGCGGAGTTGTGGTATTGGGATCGGCCCCGTCGAACAATCCCAGAAATGCGTGACGGCGATTGCGAAGTGTCAGAAGATAGACGCTTCGAAGGCTGCTTTCCGGAAGTCCGGCGAACGGTACGTGCTGAGAAAACTGCCATGTCGCGGGAGAAGGAATCGGATGTGGGCCGCCAGTGCTCAAATCGATCTGCCCGCCTGCAATCAACAGGCTGTCACGCAACTCTTCGGCACTGAGTCGCCTGCGATCAAATCGCCAGAGCAGCGTGTTGTTGGGGTCCGTTTCTTCGGCACGACTTCGAAGGGCCAGATCAGCAGGATCGGAAGACTGCCGGTACGCCGCTGAATGCATCATCAGCCGGTGCATGGCTTTGATGCTCCAGCCGGACCGGACAAATTCCGCCGCCAGCCAGTCCAGAAGCTCCGGATGAGAAGGCCGCTCCCCGCGAGTTCCGAAATCATTGGGCGTCGGCACAAGTCCACGACCAAAATGATGCTGCCACAGACGATTCACCATCACTCGGGCGGGCAGGGGGTTTTGTGAATCGGTGAGCCACTCGGCAAGCTGAAGTCTGCCACTTCCCTGATCCGCAGAGACGGGATGTCCGCCGAACACTTCCAGCCAGCGCCGGGGAACTTCGTCACCCGGTTTCTCCGGATCTCCCCGCATGTGCATTCGAGTATTTCCCACCTCGCCTTCTGTCACGGCATATGCAAATTCACGAAGCGGCGTCTGACTGAGCAGCTCGTTACGGTCGGCCATCATCCGGCTGCGGATCTGACCGAGACGCATTAGTTCTTTAAAGATCTTCGTCTGATCACCAGGTTGAAGTTCCAGCCGGAAGCCAACACCATTGGGACCTCCCGGATGGCCATCAGCAATCCGACCCTCGATCCGCACTTCGCCGTCAATTGGACTGACCCAGCCAATGGCGACAGGGCCATCCGCCGCAGGATGTACAAAGACCGTTTGAGCAGGCAAAGTGGTCCAGACAGAGACCGGCGACTCTGATGAATTCACAAATACGGACGGATTGTCGCCATTTCGCCATGCCGAAAGAGTCGCCTGGCTGGAGAGACTTGCGACGGGTTCGAGCAGAACGCCAGTGCCTCCGCGACGATCCAGAAACCACCATACGCCATCGTTACCCAGACGATCAGAATGCGGATTCCCGGACAGAAAACTGGTAACAACATCGCGACTGAGATTCCACTGGCGTTCCTGACCGCCTTGCTCTGTGAGTTGCCATTCGACAATCGTTGTGTCAGCACCGTAGTTTTCCTGCGGATCGATAATCAACTGGATCATCTGACCCTGGCGGATTAAAACCGGACTGATGCTCCCCCCCGAACCTTCCGCAAACGACTGTTGCCCTCCATCAGCAATGGTCCCGGCAGCCAGAGTTGTGGATGCCGGCATGGCCAGCAATTTTAGTTCGCCGGACAATGCAGCCTGCTGATCCTGCACAGATTTCAGTGCATTATCAATGCCCGCCATTTTGCTTTCATAGGGTTCCACCGTGCGTGCCCATTCGGCAGGTGAAAGCAGGGGCACAAGATCGCGAGGCTGCTGTTTGGCTTCACATCCCGGAAAGGCAAACCGAGTACTGTTCAGAATGCCATACAGCGCATAATAGTCCTTCGCGGAAACTGGATCATACTTGTGATCGTGGCAGCGTGCGCAGGCAATCGAAAGCCCAAGAAAGGCTTTCCCCATCGTATCGATGGTGTCCTCGAACGTCAGATGCATGTGCTTATCACTGTCATGATCGAAACGACGGGCAATCGCCAAAAATCCCGTGGCAACAACTCCGGCCGCATACTGTTCCGCAGAATCATTTCGGTGCAGCAGATCGCCGGCGATCTGTTCGCGCACAAACTGATCGTAAGGCAGGTCTCTGTTAAAGCTGTCGATCACCCAGTTGCGGTATCGCCAGGCGTCCTGAATCGGATGGTCAGTGTTTTCTCCCGCAGTATCCGCATAGCGTACCAGGTCCAGCCAGTGCCTGCCCCAGCGTTCTCCATAGTGTCGTGAACTGAGCAGGCGTGTCACCAGATCTTCGTAGGCGGAAGGACTATCGTCGCGGACAAACTTCGCCACTTCTTCTGCAGTAGGCGGCAATCCGGTCAGATCATAGGTGGCTCGACGAATCAGCGTTCGTCGATCTGCCTCCGCCGACGATTTTAATCCCGCGTTCTGCAGCTGAGCCTGCAGGAAGCGGTCAACATCGTTGCGAACCGAATCCTGACCCGATTCTGATTCAGCGGGAACACTTTCCGCCTGAACAACGGGAACGGAAACGGGCAGCAAAGGTCGAAACGCCCACCAGTCCGCCGCCTGCTGCACTGTCATCGCGCCGGTTAAAACTTTCGTTGTTCGAGGATCCGGAGCGCCCATGCGAACCCATTGTTCCAGCAAAGCAATTTCCGCATCAGGCAATTTTCCATCTGCCTCCTCGGGCGGCATCTGTGCGCCGTCATTACTATAGCGAATCGCCCGAATCAGAATGCTTTCGTCGGGATTACCGGGTACAATCGCAGGCCCGGATTCTCCGCCGACCTGCCATCCTCCGGCAGAGTCCAGCGCCAGTCCGCCTTTTGTATGCCCCTTTTCCGCTGAGTGGCAGCCAAGGCAGCGACGAACGAGCAGCGGCCGAATCTTTGTCTCGAAGAACTCTTCCGGCGACTCGGCTCTCAGCTGACCGGACGGAAGACAAAGTCCCGGGAACACGAAGCTGATGATGGGAACCCACGAACCGCTGACTGCGATCACACCACTCAGAAGAATTGCAAACACGCGCCGACTGACACCTGGCTTTAGCTGTACTTTCATCTCCGATTTCCTCCGGTGCCGTTACCCTGTGAAATCTTTGGGCTCGGTCCAGTCTTTGTCGCAAAGTCATTCTGTTTTTACAGGGGCAATTCTATTTCAGCAGGCTGCGAAAATCCTTCAACGATCGAGTATTTGCCACATCGCTGCACGTCAGCCCGGCACGTCGAGCCTGATCGACTCCAAATGTCAGAACGTCAAAACCATTGACGGTATGAGAATCGGTACTGATGACAATGGGGATACCCATTTCTTTGGCAAGAGCCGCATGAATGTCGTCCAGATCGAGTCGTTTTGGATGAGCGTTGATTTCCATCATGACACGATGATCGGCGGCCGCTTTCAGCAGCTCCACAATATTCAGATCGGCGCCTTCACGACGGCCCACCAGCCGACCCGTGGGATGGCCTATAATATCAACATGCGGATTGGTGACTGCACACATCAGCCGTTTCATAATCTGTTCACGCGGCTGCTTCAGACCATAATGCAGGACGGCGATCACCCAGTCCGCCTCGGCCAGGACATCGTCAGGGAGGTCCATGGTCGCATCTTCAAGAATATCGCACTCGATGCCGCACAAGATTTCGATACCGGAAATGGATTCACGAACCTTTTCAATTTCCTTCCAGTGCTGGCGAAGCCGACTGGCATCCAGCCCATTCGCCATGGAAACGCGTTTGCTGTGATCCGTGATGGCGATGTACTTCAAACCGCGAGCCTTCGCCGCTTCTGCCATTTCTGCGATTGTGCCCATGCCGTCTGAGGCGGTTGTGTGCATATGCAAGTCGCCCTGAATGTCTTCGAGCGTCACCAGCTTTGGCAGCGGCCCCGCAGCGGCGAGCGCAAATTCATGTCGATTCTCACGCAATTCAGGAGGAAAACAGGGCAATCCCAAAGCCGCATAGACATCCTGTTCAGTTCGTCCGGCGATCTGCTGGTCACCTCGGAAAACACCGTACTCGTTGACTTTCAGACCCAGATCTTTTGCAAGGCCACGGACGACAACATTATGTTCTTTCGAGCCCGTAAAATACTGCAGAGCAGCTCCGAATGATTCTTCAGGAACCACCCGCAAATCCAGTTCGACTCCGGACTTCAGACGCACTCGCTGCTTTGTGTCTCCTTGCTGTAGTACTTCCGAAACAAACGGATGGGCTGCAAGGGCGTTCATGGGCACATCGGAATCGTCGCAGCTGACGAGGATATCCAGATCTCCGCATGTTTCTTTTCTTCGTCGACAGCTTCCAGCCGCAGACGCCTGCTTCACACCATCCAGTTTTAGCAGATCTTCGACAATTCCATCGGCAGCCGCACGGGCTTCGGCAATGGAAATTCTTGCGGAAGCCTCAGTGGCCATCTGAATATTCTTCAGAATGGCCTCTTCGGTCTTCTTTCCAAATCCCTTTTGTCGGGCGATTACCCCGGCTTCCGCCGCGGCCCGCAGTTCGTCAAGAGACGTCAGATGCAGCTCGTTGAAGAACACGGCCACCTTTTTCGGACCAACACCGGGGATCCGCAGCATATCCAGAACACCGGACGGAACCTGCTTCTTCAGTTCTTCCAGCTGAGCATGCTGGCCGGTCGAAACGATCTCCTGAATTTGCTTTGCCAGATCCCGGCCGATTCCGGCGAACTCCGTGAGGTCTCCTCCCTGAGTACTGAAATCTGAGATCGATTCTGCGGTTGAGGAAATCGTTCGAGCGGCATTGCGGTAAGCTCGTACTCGAAACGCATTGGCCCCCTGAATCTCCAGCAAATCGGCCAGCAGTTCAAAGCATTCCGCAATCTGATCGTTCTTCATGACGCACCTCTCAGCGGAATTCAGGCCTGAGCTGGTGGTTCAGAAGATGCGGGTGCAGGAGCCGCGGCCGGTGCTGATGCAGAGGCAACAGGCTTTGGCTTATTGACCCAGACCATAGCCATTCCACTGGCTGCAAGAATCAGTCCCAGATAGAAGAGTCCACCCGGAGCTGCCATTTTTTTGCCGTGTGCAAAAATCGTCATTGATGCGATCGTGTTGATGATTGGAGCACCCGCGAAGACCAGCGGAGCGACAATCAGGGGCCCCACAGGTCCGGCATCCCGAACTGCAAAGATCACGCACAACGCGCCAATCGCGCCGGCTGTTCCCGCTGCGATGCCCCACATCATATTGACCGGCATCCAGTTCAGTTTGGATGGATCCTTTGCCGTCGGGTCCTGTCCAAGCAGAAAGATAAACACTGATGGCACGAGGACAGCGACGAGAAAGTAGGCAACTCCGACCATCAGAAAAGCCCGCAGATTGCTTCCCAGCTTTGTCGTCGCTTCATGCACCACAGGAACGTAAATGCCCCACGACAACGCGGCGATGGCAACAAACAGCAACACAGTCCATTTCATAACTCACACTTTCCTCAACGGGTTAAAACACTTTATTTCGATCGCATCGTTTTTGAATACAGATCCGGATTGTAGACAACGTCAGCTGGAACCTTCCACGCACTCTATGTCCACTCCGTGTTCAATTCGCAGGTCCGGCCGTCTTTGCTCCGGCAAGAATTTCCGGACGCTTTAAATTCAGCATATGACCATGGTCTGCTGTCACAATAACAAGTGACTCCTGCCAGTTACTGTTTTTCTCCACCCAGTCGGTAATGGTCTTTACTGCCGCGTCGCCCGAATTCACCGCACCGATGGACGCATCAATGTTGTTGTCGTGGTTGGCCCAGTCAACGTCCCCCGCCTCAACCATCAGCCAAAAGCCCTGTTTGTTCTTTTGCAGGACAGAAATTGCAGCCGTTGTCATCTGAGAGAGCGTGGGATTTTCATTGAGATCATCAGGTGAATAGGCTTCGGCTTTTTTCCCAACGCCTGGTACCGGATCAAAGCGACCATCGGCGGTCGCAAACGGCAGGTGCCCGTTGTAAGCCCCCATTCCATAGAAGCCGAACAGACGATGTCCACCGTTCGCAGCTTTCTGAGCGGCTTCGACGAGCGTCTCTGATCCGGATTTTCCTGCAGTCCGCACGGCAGTGACATAACGACCGCCGTTCACCACATCAATTGTCTTCAAATCTGCGTCAGTCAGAAAAACATTGCCTGGGACAAAGTTCGCTCCCTGATCTTCGCCCGTATCGCGAATAACGCCATATCCGCCGCCAATCACCACATCCAGACCTGAAAGAGGATTTGCCGGATGCTGAACGGACGGAAGTCCCAGCATATCCCGGGTCAGATCCTGATAGTCATCACGGCTGACGTTGTGGGCATAGGCTGCCGCAGGTGTTGCATGGCTGACCGGTACAGACGAGACCGCGCCGACAGCAAATCCCTGTTCCTGCAAATGATGAGCAATCGTAGAAATTGGCTGCCCCGCCGGGTCCACATTGATCGCCCCGTTAAACAGCTTGGTGCCCGTCGTCATGCTGCTTGCCGAAGACGACGAATCCGTATAGGCATGGGTCGGATTTCCCTCCTGAGGCTTGCCAATCAAATAATTCGGATCCGCCGGATTGCTCCATGGAAACCGGCCCGCCACTCCGGCATGATAACCGCCCCGCGTTTTGCCTCCGGGATTTTGAACCGTCTGCGTTGTTGGATCAACGTCTGTTCCTTCGTTGTGCGGACTGGTGACCATATAAGAGAACTGAGCCGTCCCGCCAGCATCATATTCCTGAAAATGCGTTCCGTGTCCTTTGCCTTCCGTATAAACACGACCGGAATTGTAGATT
The DNA here is from genome assembly GCA_022843805.1 of Fuerstiella sp. Lineage (GTDB taxonomy): Bacteria > Planctomycetota > Planctomycetia > Planctomycetales > Planctomycetaceae > F1-80-MAGs062. The sequence goes on along the minus strand of JALHMY010000109.1, from coordinate 15,455 downwards.
CCGGCTGCCTGAGTTGTTTGCCAGTCCATGCCGTCAAAAACGACCAGAAACACATACTTGCGACCCGCAGCAATCGCCTCATTCTGGATGTCAGAAATGTTAGTCTGATCCATCCAGTTCGCAGAACTATCTGCCGTATGCTCCGGCAGATAACCGTAGATCCGCTGCAATGACTGCTCAGAACGATACGGGCTGGAATCGCCGGTATACGAACTCAGATCAATGCCTGGTCCGGCTCCCCGGGTGCCAAATGTGTAAACGGGGATTAAACGGTTCGAGTGGCTTTTCCAGCCGAAATAGTTTTCCGAATCCGCCCCCCAGAAAGCGAGTTCTGATTTTGAATCCGCCACCGCATTCATTTGAATTGTTCGAACGACATCAGCCACATCGGAGCCACCCGGGCTGGCTGTTCCGGAACTTTCTGCTTTGGTCACACTCTGAACGGCCTGTGGCGGCGACTTTGTCAGTTTTTTGATGGGGTCCTGAGCAATCCCGGAAGATGACGCCGCGAATACCGACCAGCAGAGAAGCACGCAGAGAGCCATCTGGCGAATCAGCACATCGGGCTGGCTCCGGCGTCGTTTCAGGCATCTCTGAGCTGAAAATCCGGTATGATGTGATGGCACTTGAATGAGACCTTCCTTCATAACGAATCCTGTCCTGATAAAAACAAACCGTCACGGGTTTCTGGTAGGGAAATAGAAGTAGAACTAGAGGCAGGGAAGCAGAGGATAAGAGTGGCAGCCGTAATTTTCCGGCCAACCGGCAGGTTAACCGACGACCAGGATCACCCCCCACGCAGCGAAGAAGTCTATCGCCGGCGGCTCAAATCCATTCTTCGAGGCCGAGAATTCCCGGAATATTGAATTGTTCGTGTCACGGACTGCCGAAATCAAAGATCTGACACGACAACCCTTGATTTTTGAGGGCATTGTTGTCATTCTCCCCCGCTTGTTTGCAATTCAACCGCTTTTTTGCGGATCGTCTGCGCTCTGACATTAAGGCGGGATTTTTGATCCTGACCAGTCCAAAGGCAAAGACAGCAAAAAAGTTGTTTTGGAAGTCCGGTCGATTTTTTGTGATTATTGGGCGCGTGCAGGGATTTGGGAGTTCAGGGAAATGCACATCCGTAAGGGTGATACTGTAGAAGTCGTTGCCGGCGATGATTCCGGAACACGTGGTACCGTACTTTCGGTGGACCGAAAGAATGGCAAAGTTGTTGTTGAAGGTGTCAATCGCGTGTTCAAACACGTACGCCGCGGTCACCCCAAAAGTCCACAGGGCGGTCGCCTTCAGACTGAATTGAACATCGACGCATCAAACGTCATGCTGATTTGCCCTCAGACAAATAAGCCAACTCGGGTTGGTGTTCAGGTTGCGGCAGACGGAAGCAAGACACTGATCGCAAAACGCAGTGGCGCCAAACTGCGAGATATCTCGCCTCCTAAGAAGGCAAAGGTTGCAAAATAGGCACTCCGAAGTGACAGCTTCGGACCGCATGAGACAATAAAATACAGGGCCGCCGAACTTCATTTGTTCAGCGGCCCTGATTTTTTACCGGGAGGGCGAGGCTCCTGCCGAGCCGAACTTACCGGGAGGGCGAGGCTCCCGCCGAGCCGAACGCACCCGGGAGGGCGAGGCTCCTGCCGAGCCGAACGCACCCGGGAGGGCGAGGCTCCTGCCGAGCCGAACGCACCCGGGAGGGCGAGGCTCCTGCCGAGCCGAACGCACCCGGGAGGGCGAGGCTCCTGCCGAGCCGAGCTTATCTCGGCTCAGCGGCAGCTTCGCCCTCCCATCCGAGCTTTTCTCGGCTCAGCGGGAGCTTCGCCCTCCCATCCGAACTTATCTCGGCTCAGCGGGAGCTTCGCCCTCCCATCCGAACTTATCTCAGCTCAGCGGGAGCTTCGCCCTCCCATCCGAACTTTTCTCGGCTCAGCGGGAGCTTCGCCCTCCCATCCGAACTTATCTCGGCTCAGCGGGAGCTTCGCCCTCCCATCCGAGCTTTTCTCGGCTCAGCGGGAGCTTCGCCCTCCCATCCGAACTTTTCTCGGCTCAGCGGGAGCTTCGCCCTCCCATCCGAGCTTTTCTCGGCTCAGCAGGAGCTTCGCCCTCCCGTACGAACTTTTCTCGGCTCAGCAGGAGCTTCGCCCTCCCATCTGAACTTACCTCGGCTCGGCAGGAGCCTCGCCCTCCCATCTGACACGGTGATTGACATGTTTTCAGATGCCGGTCGCCTTATGGCCGAACGCACCCGGGAGTAGTGGCAACCTACTCCGCCGACAATGCTTTCAGTGCATCAATCACCTGTTGATCATGACCGTCCACGGAAACCTTCTTCCAGACTTTGACCACAACCCCGTCTGAATTGATCAGAAACGTGGATCGCTGCACTCCCATCGAAATCTTTCCATACATGTTCTTTTCACGCCATGCCCCGTACTTCTCGGCGACCGCATGGTCAGTATCTGCAAGCAGCGGAAAATTCAGGTCAAATTTCTTTGTAAATTTTTGATGACTCTCCACATCATCCGGACTCACGCCCAGCACCTGAGCACCCAGGGCGTTAAGTTCGTCACTGCGATCACGAAAATTGCAGGCCTCCTTTGTGCAACCCGGAGTGTCGTCCTTCGGATAAAAATAGAGAACCACGGGCGAGCCCTTGAGAGCCGACAGCTTAACAGTGGAGCCGTCAGTGGCTTTCAGCGAAAAAGCAGGCGCTTTTTTGCCCTCTTCGATCCAGTCTGCCATAAGTCAAAAAATCCTGTATAAGTAAAAACTGGAAAAGTATCACATTAAATTGTCACTGGTTTATAGCCTGAGAGTTCAGGCGAGCTGCAAAACTGTGTTTACCGGGAGGGCGAGGCTCCTGCCGAGCCGAATTTACTTACCGGGAGGGCGAGGCTCCTGCCGAGCCGAACTTTTCTCGGCTCAGCGGGAGCTTCGCCCTCCCATTCGAGCTTTCCTCGGCTCAGCGGGAGCTTCGCCCTCCCATTCGAACTTTCCTCGGCTCAGCGGGAGCTTCGCCCTCCCATTCGAACTTTTCTCGGCTCAGCGGGAGCTTCGCCCTCCCATTCGAACTTTCCTCGGCTCAGCGGGAGCTTCGCCCTCCCATCCGAGCTTTTCTCGGCTCAGCGGGAGTTTCGCCCTCCCATCCGAGCTTTTCTTGGCTCAGCAGGAGCTTCGCCCTCCCATCCGAGCTTTTCCTGGCTCAGCAGGAGCTTCGCCCTCCCGTCTGTGATCACGCACCAATCATCCGGAATTTCGTATTATCATCCGGAATTTCGTATTTAAGTCACAGCGACGGGAATTCCAAGTTCACAGGCGACGCAATTTGCACATGATTTCTTCCCGAAATTGATGAGGAGTTCCTGGCGGATGACGTCACAACAGATAATTACGCAAAACGGAATGCGAATTCCTTTCTCTGAAAACTGGCGGCACACTCGTTGCTTCATGTCCACATGTATTGTGGAAAAGCCCTGGAACTGCCTAGACTCTCAGCAGCTCCAGCCATTTATGCCCGAATGAGCAACAGTCAGGGGAAGGTCGTGCAAAAGATTGCCGCCACGTTTGATGAACTGCGAGACTATTACGGGTACCCGAGACATCCGGCGCTCTCGGAGTGCCTGTCTACAATGGACCCTAAACTGCTCGCCGAACGCCAGCGTTATGCCGAACAGGAACTCCTGGAAATGGGGATCACGTTCGCGGTTTATGGACACGACGATGGCACAGAGAAAATCTGGCCTTTTGACGTCGTTCCACGACCTGTTCCGTGGATCGAATGGCAGCATGTCGAAGCAGGTTTAAAGCAGCGAATCAAAGCCCTGAATCTGTTTCTGGATGATATTTATTCCGAAGGTCGAATCCTGAAGGAAGGACTGATTCCCGCCGAACTGATCCGCACTGCCAAAACATTTCGTCCGGAATGCATGGGGATCAAGCCGCCGGGCGGAGTCTGGACGCATGTCACCGGAACCGATCTCGTGCGGCACAGCGACGGTACGATTTATGTGCTGGAAGACAATCTTCGATGTCCGTCCGGCGTTTCGTATGTGCTGGAAAACCGCGAAATCATGAAACGCGTTTTGCCGGAGGTTTTCTATGGGTCAGCAATCGCTTCAATCGAAGATTATCCGGAACGCCTGCTGGAAACGCTTCTGAAAACCGCGCCACCCCATGTCACCAGTCCGACCGCTGTCGTACTGACACCTGGGATTTATAACTCCGCCTACTTTGAGCACTCCTTTCTGGCTCAGCAGATGGGCATTGAGCTGGTGACCGGGCCGGACCTGTTCGTCGACAATGATGTGGTTTGGATGAAGACCACCCGCGGCCCGCGGCGAGTGGACGTGATTTATCGACGAATTGACGATGACTTCATCGATCCGGAATGCTTTCGAAAGGATTCGATGCTGGGCGTGCCGGGGCTGATGCGAGCTTACCGCAAGGGCAATGTCACTCTGGCAAACGCACCGGGAACCGGAGTTGCTGATGATAAGGCCGTCTATGCATACGTTCCCAAAATCATTCGGTTTTATCTGGATGAAGAAGCCATTCTGCCAAACGTTCCGACTTATTTGTGTTCGAATCCCTCGGACTGCAAATATGTTCTTGAACATCTGCATGAGCTGGTTGTCAAACCAACAAATGAATCGGGCGGGTATGGAATTCTGATGGGGCCGACAGCCTCGGAAGCTGACCGAAAAAAATGTGCCGAGGCGATCGCACAGGACCCTCGGAATTATATCGCTCAGCCAATGCTGACACTCTCGACAGTGCCCACCATCGTCGGCACATCGCTGGAACCACGTCACGTCGACCTGCGCCCCTTCATTCTCTACGGTGAAGAACTGTTCGTACTGCCAGGCGGACTGACTCGTGTGGCTTTGAAGGAAGGGTCAATGATTGTCAACTCGTCACAGGGCGGCGGAAGCAAGGACACATGGGTCCTGCTTCAATGATTTTCGGTGCCTGCCCTGAATTCACTTTGAGCCTGAACCGGGAAGTCTGATACCTATGCTATGCCGAGTTGCCAATTCCGTTTTCTGGATGAGTCGCTACCTGGAACGTGCTGAAAACGCAGCCCGGTTTATCGATGTGACATCCGCCATCGCACTGGGATATCGGGGGCTGGAAGAAACTTTGTGGTCGTCACTGCTGCACGCCGGTGGTGATGTGGAGACGTTTCACAAAAGCTATCCTGTGGCTTCGCGCGAAAACGTCACTCGATTCCTGCTCTTCGATCGTGCGAATCCCAATTCCGTCCTTTCATGTCTCGGCAGTGCGAGAGAAAACGCGAGATCCATTCGCGAAAATCTCACCACACCAATGTGGGAGGCCGTCAATCGATTCTATCTTCGAGTTCGCAGTGCGGCAGCGGAAGCTGACCAGGTGCTTGGCCAGCCGCACCCCTTTCTTGAACGAATCAAACGATCGGCCCACCAGGTGCAGGGTGTAACTCTGGCGACCTGGTCACGTGGAGAAGCATGGCAGTTCTATTCGATGGGCTCACTTCTGGAGCGTGCCGATAAGACTTCCCGTATTCTTGACGTGAAGTATTTTATTCTGCTGCCGGACGCATCTCATATTGGAACCGCTGTGGATGTCGTTCAATGGGCCGCACTTCTGGAATCCACCAGCGCTCTGCAAATGTATCGACGGGCTTCCGGACGCATTGAACCAGGGCGGGTCGTCGAGTTTCTTGTGCTGAACGCCAAATTTCCCCGGTCTGTGCGATTTTGCGTCTCGCAGGCGGATATCAGCCTGCGAGCAATTACAGGGTCACCGGCTCAGGGATTTTCCAATCGCGCTGAACAACTTTTGGGACAACTGAGTTCTCAGCTCAGTTACGCTCAGGTGTCCGATATCATCGACGGTGGCCTCCACGAATTTGTCGACAACCTGCAGATGCGGCTCAATGGGATCGGCGATGCCATCGGCGAGACCTTCTTCCGAATTGCCCCTGTCGACCGACAGCCAGCAGCCGCTTCGCAGTCGCAGTCGCTTACGAAAACACCAGCCGTGGTAAGCACCGTTGCAGCCAAAACGTCCGTCCCATAGTGTAACACCCACGCAGGCGAGTCTCTCCGAGACTCGCACATCCAGCGTCTCTCAACCCGCAAAGAATTTTGATCGGAAATCTTCCAATCCAGCGGGCAAGTTCAGCGTCTCGGAGAGACGCTGCTACGTGGGAGAACTGCCAGACGTTCAGGGCTGAGAGCTGGCGAGCATTCGGATGCAGACGGGACGGCCTACTCGAATGGTGTGAGTCGTCGGACTGATCGCGCCGGTGTTCTGATTGATCGAAAACACATTGATGTTGTCAGTGTTCTGATTCTCAGCAATCAGCCACAGACCATTGGGATGGATGAAGAAGTTCCGCGGTTCCTTTCCGCCTGTCTGAGTGATGGCCACCAGACGCAGTTTTCCGGATTGCTGATCAATCGAATAAACAGCGATGCTTTCATGCCCACGGTTACTTACATAAAGGAATCGGCCGGACGGATGGACCAGACACTCAGCAGTACTGCGCAACCCGTTGTAGCCTGCGGGCAGAGTTGAGATTTCCTGGATCGCTGTGAGCCCACCCGTTTCCGGGTCTCGCTGAAACGCTGTCACCATCGCGGTCAGTTCGTTGTTCGTATAAGCAAACAACTCCTTCGGGTGCAGGCTGAAATGCCGGGGACCTCCTCCGGCTGTCACTGACACCTCCGCAGGCATGGCAGCCGTCAAAGTACCGCCAGCAGCATCAAATCGATAGATCTTCACCTGATCAATACCCAAATCAGCCGCATAGGCAAACCGGTTATCTGAACTCAGATTAATGGAATGTGCATGCGACATCTCCTGACGGCTTTTATCGATCCCACTTCCTTCATGCTGAACACTGGAAGTAATCTTTCCGAGTCCCCCGTCTTCTGTAAGTGGGAAGACCACGATATTGCCACCCATGTAATTGGCCACCAGCAGAAATTTTCCGGTCGCATCCACGTTCAAATGACAGGGCAGGCCACCCTGCGACGCCCGGCTATTAATCAAACTCAACTGACCATCCGGCAAAATTCGGAATGCCGTGACGCTGCCGTCGCCACGGCCAGGTCCTGGACTCACTTCATTGACTGCATAAAGAAACTTCCCGGACGGATGAATTGTCAGAAAGGACGGGTCAGCATTTTCAGCAGCCAGCTTCGGTTCCGACAAAGCGCCCGTGGTTCGATCAAACAAACACGTATAAATCCCCTTGCTGATACTCCCATCCGAGGTGTATGTACCTATGTACAGACGATCCTGTTGAGCGACGGAGGAGGACGTAGTGAGGATCACGGGCATCAATCCAAATGCAATCCACAGGCAAATATCTTTTGTACGCAATGCTATCGACTCCCGGGAAATGAGGCCTGTCATGATTTGGCAGAAAGCGGATTCGGCAGAAAATGCGGCTGCAGGAACCGTCGGAGCGATCCGGATCCGCGGATTTGTCCGCATACCTTCTCCAGAGTGCCCGTTCAGTCTGCAATTCCGATCACAATTCCACTATCTTCGCACTCAGAATTGTTCGCCCTGGAAAGACCTGAAAATCTGAGACCCGAAGATATGGATATTCGATTTTATAATACGCTGACCAATTCGGTACAAACCTTCCAGCCTGTGGACGCTGGCTGCGTCCGCATGTACAGCTGTGGGCCGACCGTTTACGACTTCGCGCACATTGGAAACTTTCGTTCATTCCTGTTTGCTGACGTGATTCGCCGGACTCTGGAGTTTTTTGGGTATCGGGTTCACCATGTGATGAATATCACCGACGTCGGGCATATGACCGACGATGCGAGTGCGGATGGTGGCGGCGAAGACAAAATGGAAGCCGCAGCCAAACGCATGAAGGCTGACAAGAAATCCGGCAAGGTCACCGCCGGCGCTGTGGAGAATCCGGATGATCCTTACCAGATCGCCGAATACTACACAAAAGCATTTCTTGAGGATGCTCAGACGCTGGGTCTGAGGGTTGCGTTTGAACCTGACAACATTCTGAAGGCAACTCAGAATATTGACACGATGCAGGAAATGATTGCCACTCTGATTCAGCGGGGTCACGCTTATGTTGGTCCGGACGGAGTTGTCTATTACAGCGTGGAGAGTTTCCCGGATTACGGCAAGCTGAGCGGAAACACTCTGGATCGGCTTTTGACGGGAGCTGGCGGACGCATCAGTCAGGAAAACCAGTCAGCGAAACGCCATCCGGCCGACTTTATGCTGTGGAAGGCTGACAGGCATCACATTATGAAGTGGGATTCCCCGTGGGGAACCGGTTACCCCGGCTGGCACATTGAATGTTCCTGCATGGCCCGTAAACGACTCGAAAAGGATGTGATTGATATTCACACCGGTGGCGAAGACCTGATCTTTCCGCACCACGAGTGTGAGATTGCTCAGTCGCGGGGAGCGACCGGCGCGGATGCATTCGCCCGATTCTGGATGCATGCCCGCTTTCTGATGGTCGAGGGCGAAAAGATGTCCAAGAGCAAGGGGAATTTTTGGACTGTCCGGGACGTTCTTGAGGGTCGGGCGACGGGTGTAAAGGTTCATCCGGCAGTGCTGCGTCTGGAACTGATCAAATCTCATTATCGGGCCAACATGAACTTCACCCGGAAAGGTCTGCAGGATTCCGCAGGTGTTGTGAAACGACTGACCGACTTCCGATCGAAGCTCGAAGCGGCTTCTGGTGGAAAATCGGAGCCAGCCGACCTGTCGCATCCTGTGCTGAAGGAATTTGCGGAAGCTCTGGCCGACGACCTGAACATTGCCGGCGCACTGGGAGCCGTCCTTCCGTGGGCCGCATCGGTTCCGACGGATCCGGCGATGGCGCTCGGAGTGCTTAATCGCATCAATGACGTTCTGGCCGTTGCACCTCTGGCAACAGCAGAATCTTCAGCCGCTGACGATTCGGATGACTCGGATGGAATTCTCCAGTTGTGCCAGCAGCTCGACAAAGCGCGGGCGGGCAGGGACTATGCGACCGCGGACCGGATTCGTTCAGAAATCACGGCCGCTGGCTACGATGTGAAAACTTCGCCGCAGGGTACGGTCGCTCAGAAACGGCTTGCGTAAGCGCATTGCGATTCAGAACATCCCGGCGGAGCGTGCCGATCACAAACCGGGGATGCCGATCGGATGAACAACCCCGTTTCTCATTCGAAAACGGGGTCGGGTGCTGTCGGCACGCGCCCAGACTTCCAGTTCCCGGTGTGTTCCGGACTCACAGGGAATCAGCAAGCCGGATAATGGAGAACTTTCTGTAATCCTGAAGTGAGACGCCAGCAGCCCCAGAGCATTGGCCGAGGCCGTTGTGGCCAGCGACAGTAAAGTCGCGACTGGAAGATCGATCGCCTGTCTGGCGACGAACTGAAGTTCGTCCCAGACATTGAGATCCGGATTGGACGCACGACTGTCGGTTCCCAGAACCACTCTGCCGCCCGCATCCATCAGACGACGCCACGGATGTTTTTGATGTCCGAAGAAACGATGAGTTCGAGGACAATAAACCAAAGTCATTCCTTCATGCTGACTCAGAAAATCAAGTTCCCGGTCATTCAGATAATTTCCATGAATCACGAGCGATCGGGGCACACCTGCGAGCTGCTGCAGATAATCAATAGTGCTGCGGTGCCCTGGAAAATCGCCAGGCTTCCAGATTCCCAGATCCTGAAGAAACGTGCGAAACCGGCCCGTGCCTTCCTGCAACAACTCCACTTCGTCCAATGTTTCCGCCAGGTGCATGGCGACGGGCATCTGGTAATCTGCGGCATACTCCACCAATGCCTTCAACAGCTCCGGATGCACGCTGTATGACGCATGGGGACTGATACCAGGAATCACAGTCGAACCTTCACAGGATGTTCTGTGCTGGTCAGTCAGAGTCATCTGCTGAGCAATCCGGCCGGGATCCAGACCGATGACTTCACGGAATGCCACAACGGTGATCTCAGGATCTGCCAGCAGCAGCGGACTTTCGGAAGTCCTGATTTCGCCAACAGCGCTGGTACCTCCCGTTTTGCATTCCTGCAAACCGGCACGGATGGCAACACCGGTGTGCCCCTGTTCCACTGGATGCCGACGACAGGCGATCACCGACCGAACCCAGTCCGTGAATGGAAATGCAGGCTGCAATGGTTCTGTCAGCAGAGAAAATTCCAGATGAGTATGAGCATTCACAAGTGGCGGAATGATGGCAACGGGCAGTGCATTGGCCGACGTGGAATCGGGCATTCGAACGATCTGCGTCAGGACTCCGCCGCTGACAATCAGTTTCACATTCTTTATCGGCTCATCGAGCGGATTCAGCAGCCAGCGCACGTGCAATGACTGTTCTTCGCTGATGCTCTCATTCCAGCCGGAAAACCAGTCTGCCATATTCGGATATTTTCCGGGTTCGGGATGTTATCGGTTCGGGTTGTGATGGATTCAGGCTGTTTCAGGATTCAGGTTGTTTCAGGATTCAGGAGTGATTGTTCCGCGGACGAACGTGTGCTGGCTGACGGCCTGAAAATCATTGCTTGCATGAAAGAACATATAATGGGTGATCGAAATGGTGCTTTCAGAAAACTGAATAAAATTGAATGAATTTTTTTCGCGTTCCCGACCTCGACCGCGCTGTGATGTGGTGGTACCGCACTGAGCGATAATGATCCCCCGGTCTCGACGCAATCCCGGGTAAAAGTCAAGCGAATTCCCGATGAAAGCACGATGAAGATGGCCCCCCAGGATCATGTCGATTTTCCATTCGGAAAACCTCGTCATGGCTCGTCGTGATCTGGGCATCGAGCTGTCTCGCAGATAATCCGGGGCAGGAGCGAAGTGATGGTGAGCCACGATAATCCGGGCCGTGCCCTGAGGCACATCGTGAAAGACTTTCTCACAGGCGTCCAGCTGCCACCGGGAAATCCGCCCGTTGCTGATGGCCATTAGCGGGGCAGTCGTATCGAGCCCGGCAATGACCGCCCCTGGAATCCTCAAGACAGGATTCAGGTCCTCTGAGATCAGCTCACGATACAGCGAGTGAGGCCGCAGAATTCTTTCGAAAACACGGTAGAGCGGCACGTCATGGTTTCCCGGAATCACAAGCCGGGGAACATTGGGAAGCCGTTTGAGGAACTCGGCAGCAGCAACGAATTGTTCTCGTTTTGCTCGCTGTGTCAGATCGCCGCTCACAATGATGGCGTCAGGCTTCAGTTGCGGCGCAATATGCAGCAAGGCTTCTCCGGTCTTGTCCAGATACGGAGGGCCGAAGTGCAGGTCTGAAATTTGCAGTAATGAAAACAGTGGTTTTTCTGAGCTGATCAAAAGACATCTTCCCCGTACGCCAGACAAGCGATCAATGTCCCATATGTCAGATTAACGAAATCGCGATAACATGCGACAATGCCTGAAAACCATGAATACTGAACCATGAATACTGAACACTGTCGCCTGACGTCGTGATTGCATCGCTGAGCATAAGGATTCCCATGCAATGTCCCTTCGACTGCGAATTGCAGCCTCATTCGCCATCGTGTTTATTATAGCAACACTCGGAATTGTCGCGCACCAATACACCTCAATGGACTGGCTGATCGCCCGGGAAACACAGTTACGGAATTGGGTGAATGGTCAGTGGCTCAGCGCGTGGTTCATCGGATTCCTGGTCTACTTCGGGCTCTCGCTGATTCCGGGAACACCGGGCAAATCAGTGGTGTTTGGATGGCTTTATGGTTTCTGGGGCGCCCTGCTGATGGTCGACATCGCCCTGACCATCGCTGCGGTTGTCACATTTCTGGCGAGTCGGATGTTGCTGCGGGAAGCGATTGAATCCCGCTTTGGAATCCATCTGTCCTATGTGCGAAATCGGCTGCAGTCCAATGCCGACCTGTATTTGCTGATGGTTCGCCTGGTTCACGCTCCGTTCAGTTTTGTCAATTACACAGCAGGGGCGACCAATATTGTCCCCCTTCGTACGTTCTGGTGGACAACTCAGTTGGGAATGCTGCCCGGAATCGCCGTCTTCGTTTTTGCCGGCACAACAATTCCCCACCTTTCTGACTTTGCCCGCGGTGGAATCAGCCAGCTGCTGAACACACGTTTAATGTTCTCTCTGGCCATCGCCTCAGCTTTTCCCCTGATAATTCGCCTTCTGTTCAAATCCTGGCAGCAATTCAGCATTCCGAAAGCCTGATGCCGCAGCCGCTCTTTCCGCTGACAAGGTGAATCTGGTAGTCTGATCACTGGTCAGGCCGCAGAAGATGGATGGTTTGTGGCAAGGCCCGCTCCTGTTTGTTGATTCAAGGACGATTAACACATGCTGGTCAGAGTTTCCGGCCTCTTTCGATTAAAACGGCCCTCAGGGATTTCCGTCAATCTGCTTGCCGCCGCCCTGTTGTGGGCCTCAGTGCAAATGCCGGCAACGGTTCTGGCATGTCCATTCTGTCTGGCACCGCCAGAAACGTGGTCCGAGATTCTTGGTGATGCGGACATTGTGCTGGTTGGCGAAATTGTGGAGCAGCGTTACTTTCGGCAGCAAATCAAAGCGGATGTCAGCTGCGAAACGGTCTTCCGGGTCAAAACTCTGCTGAAGAACGTCTGTCATGACAAACACCCGGCAACCGCTGTTCGCGGCTTGTCCCTGGAACTCCGAAAGGTCGCTTCTCCAGACGCCGAAGTGAAACACATCGTCGGCAGCAGTCGCATACAGACAGGCAGTCTGATCACGATCCAGGAAAATCTGACTGGAAAGCCCGGCGATCTGTTTCTTCTTTCAGGCCTGCAGGCCGAACCGAGAATGTCTGGCCGTGAAACGTATTCGTCAGATCAGACTGACGTAACAGCAGGCAATGTTGCCGCGCTTCCACAAAGTCCTGAACGACAGGACGCGATCATCGCAGGATCAGACGTTGATGCCGAAGTTCGATCCGGTTCTGACGTTGTGCGAGCAGTCGTCACCAGTGAGCTGGATGTATCCGTGACACCGCCCGCAATAACATCTGAAAAGCCAGTTCGATCTGTCCGACTATGCTTTTTGCTTCCTGAGCTGATCGAATGGAATTCTCCGGCGGAACTCAATTCCGAATTACTTGACTACGTTGCCAGTGCACCACCGGAATCGCTGCCAAGCGCCATTCGTCTTCCTTATTACGTCAGGTTTCTGGAAAATTCAAATTCTGAAATCGCCGCCGATGCGTGGGGCGAGTTTGCTCGATCATCCTACGCAGACGTGTGTTCCATAAAACATCTTTTTCCGAAAGACCAGCTGAGAAATTGGATTGCGAGCCCCGACACCAGCCCTGAACGTTTGGGGCTCTATGGCATGATGCTGGGTCTCTGCGGAAATGCCGACGATGCTGACTTCCTCGAACAGCAAATCGGAACGGCCAAAAAAGCAAGTGACTATCGATTCGGAAGCGATGGTCTGATGGGCGGATATCTTCTTCTGACCGGCGAACGGGGTCTGAAGTTCCTCGAAGATACAAGGCTTCGACAGAAGCATGTGAACAATGATGAAATCTTCAGCGTGATGCAGGCGGTTCAGTTTATCTGGAGCTACGAATCGGATCTCATCTCCCGCGATCTGCTGCGAAAATCGATGCACCTGCTGCTGGACAACGAACAGCTGCGAGAAGTTGCGATTACCAACCTGTCCCGCTGGAAGGACTGGGACACCGCTCCAGGGCTGATCGAGCGTTTTGATGCTCTGGAATCCTCAGACCCCCGATCACAGGAAGCAATCATCGGCTTCATGATTGCAATGCGCCGAGATACCGGCCCCGAAAAGGCGAATGCCGAATTGCTGGCCGCCGCGGACAGCTTTCTGAACGGCCTGGAAGTCAGAAACCCAAAACTGCTGCAGGCTGCATATCGTCAGGTTGGCCCTGCACCAAAGCCTGCTCCCTGAGCTCAAGTCGCTGATGATTTCCAGCAGTGTTCTCCTGGACTGCGGCAGCCTGCTGCCGCTTTCGAGTCCACAGCCTGCTGTGGACAACCACTTACAACCAGAACACCGCTGGCACAAGGAGATCCGATGACTTCTCTGATCAGGAAACCTCTACAACTCGAGCCCCCAGAACATCCAGTTTCGGCGTGATGCCGAGCCCCGGAGCGGTACTCGCTTTCATAAATCCATTGTCACGGCGCGGTGCACCGTCAGCAGTGCTCACCGTGACATAGCTGTTAAAATCCGTGCTGGTAAAGCGAAAGTTTTCGGGTGTACTGTGAGCCAGATGAGCAATCGCGGCCGTTGTGATATCACCACCCCAGCTGTCCTCCAGCGTCATGGCAATCCCCATTGATACACAGAGATCGCGTGCCTGGGCTGTTTTCGTCAGTCCGCCCAGCTTGCTGATTTTCAGGTTCACGACATCCATCGCCAGATCGGCTTTACCCCGCAGCAGCATGTCAAGCCCATCGATATTTTCGTCCAGAACAAATGGGTGATCAGTATTGCGACGAACCGCAAGACACTCCTCATACGTCAGGCAGGGCTGTTCAATATACACATCCACGTCACGAACAGCTCGCACTACTCGCATCGCCTCATGCTGAGTCCAACCGGTGTTGGCATCCGCGACGAGTCGGTCGGTCGCAGGCAGCACGGCACGTACGGCCCGGATCCTTTCAATATCTGCGTCCGGATCGCCACCCACCTTTAACTGAAAACGAGTGTAGCCCTGTTTCCGATAACTGTCGACGTTTCGTGCCATCTCGTCCGGTGGCAGCTGGGAGATCGCCCGATAAAGCTGAACACTTTCCCCAAAACGCCCGCCCATGAGCGTACATACCGGCAATCCTGTTGCCTGCCCCAAAAGATCCCAGCAGGCAATGTCGATACCCGACTTGACATACGGATGCCCCTTCAGAGCTGCATCCATCCGATGATTCAGTCGTGAGAGCTCTCGCGGATCATACCCCAGCAGATGAGGTGCCAGTTCCCGCAGACCAGCTCGAACTCCCTCCGCATAGGCAGGAAGATAAAATGGGCCGAGCGGACAGACTTCTCCATATCCGATTCGGCCACACTGCGTTTCGACACCAACGATCGTGCTGTCAAAAACCGACACCGATTTTCCGCCCGACCATTTGTAAGACCCTTCAATCAGGGGAAGTTCCACGCGGTAGGCAAATATTCGGGCGATTTTCATACGATGCCGTTCCCTAACATGTTCCGGGGTGAATGCTCCGGTCTGTAAGGTAACCGGCAAATGAAAACATACCAATCACCACGGCAGACGGGAGGGCGAAGCTCCCGCTGAGCCGTGAAAAGCAGACGGGAGGGCGAAGCTCCTGCTGAGCCGAAAAAGCACACGGGACGGGAGGCAACGCCGTGAAGGATTTTTTTGAGTGAAAACATTGCGATTTAACCCGGAACGGGTTTCACAACAAAGCCTGGGGTCGACGCGAAGCGGCGCACCCCAGGTTCGTGATGTTCGTTC